>JAWBBW010000006.1:0-67238 GCA_038824035.1 Desulfurococcaceae archaeon | reverse complement strand
TTTATAGCAATAAAAGCAGAGCTATACCCTACAGGTTCCACCAATTTACTTGATGTGCATAGCCCTGAAATAATCATCAAATATCTATGCAACACATACAAGGATGTTAAGAAATCATATGTTTCCTGTGATTCCTCTCCATTGAAAACATATAAAACGCTTAACAAGAATGCTCTATGTGCCGTGTTTCCATGAAGATAGGTATTCTATCTGCTGTGGAGTCAGGTTCTCTAGTTCAATACCCATGCTTTCTAGTTTCAGCCTAGCAACCATTTCATCTAGTTCGATGGGTTGACTTATCACCCTAATTGGCACTTTTCCCTTATTCTCCCAAAGGTATTTCACTGCGAGGAACTGGTTTGCGAAACTCATATCCATTACTTCGCTTGGATGACCTTCCGCTGCGACGAGGTTTACTAGTCTACCTTCAGCTAGTAGATATAATCTCTTTCCATTTTTCAGCTCATATTCCGTTACGTATGGCAGGATTTGCTGTTTTTTGATAGAGATCTGCTCTAGGTCAGGTATCCATATCTCCACGTTGAAATGCCCTGCATTAGCAAGTATTGCCCCATCTTTCATTTTTTCGAAATGCTCTTTCCTTATTACAGCGATATTACCTGTCGCCGTTATGAATATATCCCCAATTTCAGCGGCTTTATTCATTGGCATAACTTCGAATCCATCATACACGGCTTCTAATGCTCTTATAGGGTTGACTTCCACCACTATAACACGCCTAGCTCCAAGCCCCCTTGCCCTTATCGCTAGGCCTCTACCTACCCAGCCATACCCTGCAATGACCACTACCTTGCCCGCGATTAGTATATTAGTGGCTCTGAGTATTCCATCGAAACTACTCTGCCCAGTTCCATATCTATTATCAAACATATACTTGGTAAGCGCATTGTTTACCGCTATCACAGGGTATTTGAGTAAGCCATCCCTCTCCAATGCCTTGAGCCTCATAATCCCCGTTGTAGTCTCTTCTGTGCCTCCTATTATGCTGATTGCTTTTTCTAGATATTCCTGATGAATCAAAGCGTGAAGATCGCCGCCATCGTCTATTACTATATCGGGCCCCTTTTCCACGATTTTCCTAAGACACCAATAATATTCATCAGTGGTTTGACCTCTCCACGCATACACGTTAATTCCATAATTAACAAGCGCCGCCGCTACATCATCCTGGGTTGATAGTGGATTACTTCCAGCTAGGAACACCTCTGCACCTACATCTTTCAAAACTTTGACAAGAACGGCTGTCTCCTTAGTTACATGCAGAACGGCACCTATCCTTACGCCTCTTAGAATGCCAAGATCTCTGTATTTTTTGCCCAACAATGCTAGGACTGGCATATTTCTTTCAGCCCATTGTATTTTTAGTACGCCTGTTTCCGCCAATGAAAGGTCTTTAACCTTATACTCCATGAACCCCGCCTCTCGGTGAATATAAAGTGATTTGGAATTTTAAACATAAGTGGACCAAGAGATGTGTTTTTAAACAATTGATCACTGCATCGTCTTTCACGGCTTGACATTAGTTTTAGTTTAAAAAGCCTTACACCCATGAAAATAGTTCCTGTAGAGAACAATTAAACGCTAAAGTGATTAATTATGGGTAAAGTCCGGATAAAACTAGTGAAAAGAGTTGCAAAGGAACTATTGGATAAATACCCGGATTTATTCAAAAGAGATTTCAATACCAATAAGGTCATTGTTTCAAGGCTGATCAATATTCAATCAAAGAGATTAAGAAATAAAATCGCAGGCTATATAACTCATTTAAAAGCCATATCGGAGAAAAGAGAAGAAGCTAAGGCCGGCTAAGAATGTCCAGTGACGCTGGGTTGGCTTTTGATGAGCAGGTTTTTGAATATTCATATTTTCCAGGATTGGTAAAAGTAAAGCTATTAAATATAGTAGATGTTAATATTTATATATATTTATGTAATAAACTGTGCAAAGATCTGCACGAAGAGGTTTCGAAGCGAGGCCTAAACCCTGTAGAACCTATGGCTATATTACCAACGAAGATCGTTCATAGTGTTTTACAAATAATACAAAACAGTATTCATTACAAGATATATTCAAAAAACCTTTCAAGGATAAAGAACAAAGGTCTTTTATTAGCAATGCTAATAACAGGGATCAACCAGGTTTCAAAGATGTTGGATCTATTGGAGAGATCCTATGAAGAAAGCGATAGTTATTACCTGGTAAGCGTTGACAAAAAACCACTGATCATAAATAAATGTAGTCCCTTAGAACTGGGAAACCATTTAACTATAGGACTTGATCCGATGCATTTGGTAAAAAACATTGATCTTCTTTTTCAGATGATCTAGCTCACCACTCCTCTTCCTCCCATTCTTCCTCTTCCCACTCCTCTTCTTCCCATTCCTCTTCCCATTCCTCTTCAAGTACCCATTTCATGACTCCCTTACACCTTGTAGACCTAATCATAGATTCCTTAGAAAAGGTATTTAAGTAAATCTATCATTGGTCCTCGATATCCTGTTGACAAAGCGTGGACGTAATCTTTATAACCTAGTAAGAAACCATTAATTCAAAAAGTGTTGAATTAAAGTCATAATGGTGTAAAAATGGTTAGGTTTTGCCCTAGATGTGGCTCCTTATTAGTACCATTTAAGAAAGAGGGGAACATATATTTGAAATGTTCTAAATGTGGTTATGAGACAAAAAGTGGTGGCACAACTTATGGTATGAAATACCAAGTCGAGTCAAGTAAAAGAGTTTCAACAGCGAAGGCGACAGAGGCTAGAGAAGCAAAGTTATCGCCCGAGGAAAGGGAGATGTTGCAGGAATATTACGAAGTGTTTCTCGAAGAATTCGCTCAGGAAGAAGTAGGTGAATATGAATCCGATTAGTACAAAGGTTATTTTTAGTAATTGATACCGGGTATTTTTAAATGCTCAGAACCTGGATTCTCTTCATCTATCAGTGCCGTCACCATACATCATCTTCGTGATATAATACTGTTAAGAGGCCTATTAAAACAATAAAACCTATTAAATTAATGATAGTTCATTGTGTTTACCAGTGATGTCTCAATAAAGCCATAGCCACCACCGGTGATCCATAATGGTCAGAATCGCCGTTATAGATAGAGATTATTGCAAACCAGACAAGTGCAATCTAGAGTGCATGAAATTCTGCCCTATTAATAGAGGTAAAAAGGTCAAAGCCGTAGACCTATCCAGCGATAGATCACATGCTATCATATTCGAGAATGTCTGCATGGGATGTGGTATTTGTATTAAGAAATGTCCATTTAATGCTATATCAATAGTGAATGTACCAGACGAATACGAGAAACTATTAATACACCGATATGGGGAAAACATGTTCAAACTATATAATTTGCCAGCGCCTCGCAGAGGCAGTATACTTGGCATAATAGGTAAAAATGGCGCCGGGAAAACCACTAGTATAAGGATATTATCTGGTCAATTAAGGCCGAATCTAGGAAAATATGATGATCCACCCGGATGGGATGAAATAATAAGGGCATTTAGAGGCACAGAATTACAGACATATCTGATCAAACTTTCCAACAACGAGATTAAGGCAATAGTTAAGCCTCAGTACGTGGAACTTACAAGGAGAGTGCTGAAGGGCACTGTAATAGAAATTTTACGTAAAATCGACGAAAGGGGATTAATGAATGATATTGTACAAAGCTTAGGACTTAAAAACATCTTGGAAAGGAAAATAAGTGAATTAAGTGGAGGAGAACTGCAGAAATTCCTAATTACAGCCACCTTAGTTAAGAACGCCAATGCATATTTCTTCGATGAGCCATGTAGCTACCTGGATATACGTGAAAGGCTGAGGATAGCTAATGTTATAAGAGAATTTAGCGATTACGAGAAAAACTATGTAATAGTGGTGGAACATGATTTAATGGTACTCGATTACATTAGTGATCACATTTCAGTTGTGTACGGTGAGCCTGGCGTGTTTGGAATAGTATCAAAGCCCTATAGCGCTCGTTCAGGGATAAATCATTACTTGAAAGGATATTTGCCCGCTGAAAATATGCGTATACGCGAAGAGGAATTAAAGTTCAATATAACGATAAGAGAAAAGGAGAAATCAGGGAAACAAGGCTTCCCCGTATTAAAATGGGAGAGACTCGAATTCCAGTACCCATCCTCTGATTTCAAACTAGTAGCTGAACCAGGCGAAATATTGTCAAGTGAAGTAATAGGAATACTGGGCCCCAATGGTATAGGTAAAACAACCTTCATAAAACTATTAAGCAATGAATTGAAACCTAAAGAAGGTGCAGTGCTCATATCCACTGATAAGGTTAGTATAAAACCACAGGAAATATCGCCTAGGTTTTTCACCGAGGAAACGGTGATCGGGAATCTTAAAAAAGCCTCCCCTGACACTGTAAATCCATCTACTTGGTTGTACAACGAATTAATTAGAAAACTGAGACTAGATAAGATGTTTGATAGAAAAATCGGAGATCTCAGTGGTGGTGAATTGCAGAAACTGGCGATTGCCTACACACTTTCACAGGATGCCGATATCTATCTATTAGATGAGCCATCGGCATACCTAGATGTGGAGGAGCGGATATCAATATCAAAGATTATAAGGAGAATTATAGAGGATAGACAAAAAGCATCCATAGTGGTAGAACACGATTTAATGGTACAAAATTACATAAGTGATAAGTTAATAGTTTTCACTGGCACTCCCGCCATCATGGGGTATGCCAGCACGCCGTTGGATCTGAGAAAGGGTTTGAACATCCTGTTGAAACAACTAAATATAACTGTTAGAAGAGATCCTGAGACTGGGCGTCCTCGAATAAATAAGCTCGACTCTGTTGCTGATAGAGAACAAAAACTAAGAGAAGAATATTACCTCGCTGATTAAGGCATGTTCAAAAAATTCATGAGCACAAATACTCTTAAAATGGTCATCTAATCGATATAATCCTTCTCCTTTACAAATATTCAAGATCTTGAAGGTTACATAATGATTTAAAATTTATTAAATTCATCTTGAATATTACTAGCTGAGGTGTAGAATGGTGGGTACAAAAGTAACTTTATCCGTGATAAAAGCTGATCTAGGTAGTATATCAGGCCATCACATGCCTCATCCAGATCAATTGGCTACTGTGACAAAGATCTTAGCTGAAGCCAAGCAAAAGGGCATAATAATAGATTTCTATGTCACTTATGCTGGAGACGATATACAGTTGATAATGACTCATAATAAGGGCCCTGATCACCCAGATATACATGGTCTTGCATGGGATGCTTTCAAAGCAGCCACAAGAGTTGCCAAGGAATTAAAGTTATATGCAGCTGGTCAAGATCTATTGTCAGATACATTCTCCGGTAATGTTAAGGGAATGGGACCCGGTGTAGCTGAATTAGAGATGGAGGAGAGGGAGTCGGAACCAGTGATAACATTCCACGCTGATAAGACCGAACCTGGAGCATTTAATCTACCATTGTTCAGAGTGTTCGCCGACCCATTTAACACAGCTGGCCTCGTCATAGACCCCAAAATGCATGATGGCTTTGTATTTGAGATATACGACGTATTCGAGGGAAAAAGCGTGTTGATGAAAGCACCTGAAGAAATGTACGATATATTGGCATTAATAGGCACTACTGGCAGATATGTTATAAGAAGGGTTTATAGGAAAAGCGACAACTTACTCACGGCCGTGGTTAGTGTGGAGAGATTAAACCTGATCGCAGGTAGATACGTGGGCAAGGATGATCCAGTAGCAATAGTTAGGGCACAGCATGGTCTACCAGCTGTAGGAGAGATTTTAGAGGCCTTCGCCTTCCCCCACCTAGTGGCCGGGTGGATGAGAGGAAGCCATTATGGACCATTAATGCCAGTGCCATTGAGATATGCTAAGACAACTCGATTCGATGGCCCGCCCAGGTTAATAGCGTTGGGATGGAATATCTCTCACGGCAAATTAATAGGGCCAGTTGACCTATTTGACGATGTAGCATTTGATGAGACTAGGAAATTGGCGCAATTCATAGCGGATTATATGAGACGTCATGGACCATTCATGCCGCATAGACTTGGCCCCGAGGAAATGGAATACACAACTCTTCCAATGGTATTGGAGAAAATAAAGGACCGGTTCATAAAATCAGAAGAGATCAAGGTGATTAGGAGACATACAGAGTTGTTATCTGGCCAATAACCTGCTTATACACAATAGCGATGTAATAAAGGGTGACATATTGTGGGTGTTTTAGCGAAAAGACCAATATTGGCTATTAATTATAAGGCTTATTATCCAAACAGTTTCGGTGAAAATGCCGTTAAAATAGCAAACGCCGCTGTAAAGGTTTGGGAAGAAACAGGAATAGAGGTGATCTTGGCACCCCCTTTCACAGAGATTTACAGAGTTCTAGAAGTTGTTAAAAACACTGATATCAAAGTTTTCGCTCAACATGCTGATCCATTAGAACCCGGTGCTATAACTGGCTATATACCATTGGAGGGTTTAAAGGAACTAGGTGTTCACGGTGTCATAATAAATCACAGCGAGCACAGATTGAAATTAACTGATATCAATTATTTAATTAAAAAAGCCAAGAGCCTCGGCTTAAAGGTATTGGCATGCGCGGATGTACCTGAGATAAGTGGTGCAATAGCTGTATTAGAACCTCATATGATCGCTATAGAACCACCCGAGTTAATAGGGACAGGTATCAGTGTGAGTAAGGCTAAGCCAGAAGTGATCACGCGTACCCTTAATTTAATAAAAAGAATAAACCCTGATATCACTGTTTTAACTGGTGCCGGTATAACGACAGGTGAAGATGTATATATTGCCATTAAACTGGGAACAAGCGGTGTATTAGTGGCATCTGCCATAGTGAAGTCGAAGGACCCCTATGCAGTGATCAAGGAAATGGCAGAATACGCGCTCAAGGCTTACGAAATAAATTATTTAAAGTGAAAGACTTAATTTTTAAAATCCAGAAGACCTGGCCGCCGTAGCTCAGCCCGGTAGAGCGCCGGCCTCGTAGCGAGCAATAATTGAAACCGAAGTCGGGAAAGCCGGTGGACGCGGGTTCAAATCCCGCCGGCGGCTTTTAATATATTTTTTCAACTCTTATCTCATGAATATCTTGTTGGTATTTTGTATAGGACCTTACAACTATGTCTCCTGGTTTAATTAACCCCTTTGTCTTTAACACGTTAAATACCATTTCAACACCATCTTCATATTCTATATCATCATGGCCATATCTCGATAGATCTATGAGAGAGATGCCATAATATATTGAAAGCCTCTCCAACACTTGTTTTTGAGTAGAACCTATGTATATACTTACCTGTGGACGCAACTTCGATATTAAAAGGGGTAGTCTCCCTGTCTTGGTATACCCAACTATTATGCCCCCAATACTCTCTGCGAATAATATTAACCCCTGGACGTATTTCTCTCTCAAAGAATTTACGATGATGTGTCTCCTTGATTCCTCTATGATAGCGTTTGGAATAGAGTTCTCAGCTGTTTCTATGATTTTCTTAGCCCACTCCACTGTTTCAACTGGATATTTACCTATGGCCGTCTCATTTGTCAACAATATCGCATCGGCTAATTGATGGACTATATTGTATATATCCACGACATCGCTTCTACTAGGCCTAGGACTGGAGATCATAGATTCTAATATCTCAGTTGCTATTATTGTCGGCTTGCCAGCCCTCATGGCCTTGTTTATTATCTCCCTTTGAAGTATGGGAAGATTTTCAAGCGGCAAGTGAAGCCCAAGATCGCCTCTTGCGATCAATATCCCATCAGACGAGGATATAATACCTTCAATGTGTTGAATTGATCCACGCGTTTCTATTTTAGATATTATCCCAGGTACCCATCCAGTCCTAGCCATGAAGTCCCTGGCCAATAATACATCGCCAGGGGTTCTTACATAACTTAATGCCACATATGATGCCTTTATGGACGTTGCGTATTCCAATATGCTTTTATCTCTTTCACTTGGAAACGATATCTCAATATCTTTGCCCTGTATGACGAGCTTTTTCCTTGGATTAACAACTGCATCATTCAATGCCATGGCTTCTACAATGTTTTCATCAATATTCACTATTCTAAGAAGTAGTTCACCATCTCCATACAGAACTACATCACCATGTGATACCGTTGTAAAAAACTCTTTGACAGGAATAGGTATATGTTTCTCCGATTCCTCCTTGAACGAGTATATTAGTTTAACCACGTCTCCCTTCTTTACTTCGAATTTATTGAAATCACCAGATCTGATCTGGGGCCCGGGCACATCTATTATTGTCGAAACAGTAACATCGAGTTCCGATGAAACATCTCTAACTATTTTAAAATATTCGTTCCATAGAGCTGGCTCGCCGTGGGCACAGTTTATTCTGAACCCGGCAACACCTCTTTTCATCATTTTCTTCACTATTTCGTAAGATGCCGAGCTGGGCCCTATGGTGGCAAGTATCTTTGTCCTGGCCATAAAATATCCCTTGATTATCAATAAATTCTCTGAGATTGTTAAAAATAACGGCCACTATGTGTTGTAACAGCAAAGGCTGAATAATTTGAGCGATCTCTGGGAAAGAAAACACAGATATCATGACGGCGCCCGATCCCAGCTCAGGGCGGCTGCGAGGCCTCGCGGACCTCACTGCCACCCTGACGTAGCCGGCTTAACTTCCGGGTTCGATATGAGACCGGGTGTTGCCCGGCTACTATGGCCGGGTCGGGCGCCGTCAGAGGAATATCTTACTGGTAAAGGGGTTTTAAAACCTTGTCTTTTTCAACGGCGTAAATACCCTTGACTTTGAGATCGCCTCCACATTTAGGGCATTTGCCCTTGATCAACCCAATAAAATCACCTGGTTCAAAGTTCTTTTCTACGTTGTAGCCGCATTTTATACATGTTAAAAATTCCAAGGTTATGAATTCCTGTTTTCTCTGCTTTCTAACCCTGGATTCCAAGGCCATGTATACGAGCACGAAGATCAATATAATGAATATCAACATGTTGATTAAACTTGTATTATCCTGTACTGACACGTGATCACCCCGGTATACCCATGGTATTTCCGATTCCAGCTATGATTATAGTAGAATTGGGCCCCGTGCTTTCCTCGATCAATTTCTCGACGTATTTATATGCTTTCCAACAGGCATCATATATGTCTTTCCGCATGGTTGTGATGGCCTCTCTTAAATCCATCTTTACGACAAGGGCTCTGAGAGGGATATTGTATTTAGATGCCGCCCTCTCTATGGCTATTTTCTCTGGGCCAGGATCGCCAATCGCCGCACCCACGCCCTCTGCTAATGAACCGGTTTCTTCCCCTTCTAATTTCAACGCCGCATCAATGGTTATTATCAAGTCTACGTTGCCCTTTAGATCCTCTACTAACTGACTCAGCACTACTCCTGGATGGCCCACATTGCTTCCAGGACCCTCGGCTTTTATCACGAATATGCGCCTGTTTTTATACCATATCTCTATGATACTTGTGTCGTTAATAACTTTTCTCGAAATTATACTACTGTTCTCGACTAGGTTATAGACAACTAGTGGGCCGGCCCCATCACCTATGGGTTTACCGGTCATAAAAGCATCCAACGATTCATGGTATATATTGATCATCCTAATTATCTGGGGCATTAAGAACTGTAATTGCATTATCAAGATCCAGTTGTTTTCCCTTTCCCCTGTTATCAAGTAATGCCTTACCACTTTGTAAACGTTATTGATTACAGAGACTATGGAAATAGATGATTCAACAAGGCTTCTTTCATATTTACCAATATGTGGAATAGTATCCTCTACGAGTTTCTTAACGGATATCTCAGTTGTCCTCAATAAATGGTTTAGACGCCTTATTATATCGGTCGGCTCTATTTCAACAGGATTTATTGTGAAAAACTCCAGAAGCCTATTTATCAACACCTCGGGTGTTTGAATACCAAGATTTTTCAACATCGACTTAACCTTTGATTTATCCTCTTCTAGTATGTTTTTAATAACATTCATCTTTGACCTGATATCCCAGATCCAAAGCTTCATCTGTATGCGTTGATTAAGGCCAGTTATGATTAGCACAAACAATGCGATCCATATTAATTGCGTTATTAACGAGACTGTGTCACCATTCATCTTATCCACTCGAAGCCGCTATCAATAGGAAAGTAATAGGCAACAAGGATTTAAATAGAAAAAATAAATGGACCGGCCGGGATTTGAACCCGGGACCTCCGCCTCTCCTGCGACCTCGGTATGAGTAGTTAGCCATGCAAGGGCGGCGCTCTTCCGGGCTGAGCTACCGGCCCATTTCAGCATTATAATCATTATTTCATAGGGGTTTTAAATAAAATCAAATACCTCTTAACGAGTGATCTTGACCTCTGATAACTCTTCTAACAGCTTCCTAGCCAATTGATCACTATAGATTCTATGCCTTATTTTATCGAGTAGTTTATTCAATGCATTCGAAGTAGCTCTCTTCAAATCCAGTGGATGGATCTCACCGCGGAGGTACATTTTTTCGAGTTCCTCATAACTATAAATATCTATTGGCCCACCATATTGAGATGGTCTCTCCACATGGAGTACAAATCCCGGTTGTTGAAACAATATGTACTTGTTTATTTCGATTATCGGATTATATTCAACAGTTCTAGGCGGGCAATATGCTTTTAGGATTTTTGACTCAACACTCGCTGGATCTTCATGGACAAATATAGCTGTTTCAGGCTTGCTTTTGCTCATCTTAACCTCGGACATGATTTCATCTAATTCAATTGATGTATCCATTCTCTTACCAGGCCCCATTAACCCTGTGATTATAGGTGTATGGATAGATATTGGTTTCTTGAATCCAAATTTCTCGGCTAGGTCCCTTGCAAGCATATGCGCCTTTCGCTGATCAATACCCCCCAGTGCTATATCGAGATCTAAATAGAATATGTCGGTAACCTGCATTAGTGGATATATAAGCTTGGAGAAATCTGTTTCAGCCTCCCCCATCGATCTGCCCATTATAGTTAATGCCCTCTTAACCCTGGCTAGGCTAGTACTCTTAGCTAGTCTTATCAACAACCCCCAGTATTCAAGATCACGTACTAATTCCTCTGCATCTACATAGTGAACCCTTGATTCAGGAACGCCTAGTGCATCTAGAACTACCCTGACATACCTTGCCGCTTTTCTGATCAACTCCATGTTGCCTCCTAGTTTGTCATTTATATATGCATGCCAAGTTGCCTCGAGTATATAGAAATCGATGCCTGCATCAACCATGTCCTTTACCTTCAACATCCACACAAGCCATCCCACATGAACAAGCCCGCTTGGCTCAAATCCTATATATCCCTTTGGCCTCTTTGTTTCTGAAAACAGCCGGATTAACTCCTCCTTTGTAACAACCTCAACAGTGTTCCTAGCCAATAACTCCGCTTTGGAAATGGGCTCCATGGCTTATCTCCTTGTAGAAGTATTAAAACTAATTTAGTTAAAAACAAATCAAGCAGGATATGTGAAAACTTCCCCAGGCCTTATAATCACAACTTTGGTGTTCGTCTTTTTCTCCACAATTTCTTTGAATAATAAAGGATCGGCCTGGATCACTGGGAATGTATTATAATGCATAGGTATCGCTATTTTCGGTTTCAATAACTCCACTGCCTTAGCCGCCTCTCTAATCCCCATTGTGAAGTGACCTCCTATTGGGAGTAGCGCTATCTCAGGTTGATATAATTCACCAATCAACTCCATTTCACAAAACAGACCTGTATCACCAGCATGGTAAATAGACAGATCATTACCCTTTATCACAACACCTACTGGCACACCTAATTTACTACTATGAAGGGCTGGTGTAAGTATTGCCTCAATTCCCGGTATTTTTAATGGACCACCTATATTTCCACCAATGGAGTTTAATCCTTTCTCCGTTACATATAGGGATATCTCGTATGTGCCAACTATAGTTGCACCTGTTAATCTAGCCAACTCTATCGCATTACCGAAGTGGTCTTCATGGTCATGAGTTATGAATATGTAGTCCAACTTCCTGTCCCTGTAATGCTCGATCTTGACGGGTGAAAGAGGGTTTTCAACCCATGGATCAATGGCTATGTTCTTAACTTCGTCATCAAGCCCTGTAAGAGTTATCTCGAAGAAACTATGACCAAGGTACTTGATTACACCCAAGCTCACACCTTTTTCTCAATTTTCTTAAAATATTTTTATTAATGATTTAAATTTAACACGGTGTGTTTTAATGAATATCCTCGATGAATACAGCATAAAGGCATTGATTAGAGCTGGCAAGATAGCGAGAGAGATTGTAAAATACTTAGAAAAACTAATCAAGCCTGGTGTGAGGCTATTAGACATAGCCATTAACATTGAAAATAAGATAAAGGAGCAAGGTGGTGAACCGGCGTTCCCGGTTAACATAGGCATCAATGAAGTGGCTGCTCATTATACACCGTTATTTAACGATGAATCCGTGATCCCAGATAACTCTGTTGTAAAAGTGGATATAGGTGTCCATGTCGATGGATATATAGCTGATACCGCTATCACAGTTTCCTTTAATCCAGTTTTAGAGGGTTTAGTAGAAGCGTCTCGAACAGCATTGGAAAAAGCACTTGAATTGATAAAACCCGGCATTAAGGTCTACGAAATTGGTAAGATAATCGAAGATACTATAAGAGCCGCTGGGTTTAAGGTGATCAAGAACCTGAGTGGACATAGTATGGATAGGTATATAATACATTCGGGCATGGTCATACCTAATCATAAGGATGTCCTTGCAAGGGATAGATTGAAGACAGGGGTCTATGCCATTGAACCCTTCGCCACTACCGGAATCGGGTTAGTTAAAGAGAGTTCGTTAATATCTATATACGCATTAAGGGACATTAAGAAGAAGGCAGTATTGCCTCCGCAAGCTCGTTCACTATACGATAATATTTACAATGCTAGGAAAACCCTCCCTTTCACAGATAGGTGGTACATAGGTGTATTAGATTCAGTTGATAATATTAGAACAGCTTTGTATTATATTGAGAAGAGTAATGGACTTGTTAAATACCCTGTTCTTATCGAAAGATCTAGGGGTTTTGTTTCACAATTTGAACACACTATTGTGGTTTGGGGGAAAGAAGTTATTGTAACAACAAGTTAGTGAGTGGGATTGATAGAAATAGAAAAAACGCCAATTCACATCAATGAAGGCCTTTTAGAATGATTTCACTTCACCCTCTCTTCAACTACAATCATGGTTACAGTTGTTCTTATATCTGGTAATTTCCTTATCTTATTGGTAACAATCTCCCTTATCTTTTCCAGAGCTTCTGCCTCTATTTTCAAGACCAAGTCATATGTCCCATAGACTATATAGGCCTCTTTGACCTCAGGTATTTTAAATAACTCGTCGAGGACTTTCGACTCCGAACCTATCTCTGTTTGGACAAGTATTATTGCCGATGCTTTCGCCATATTCTCCAACCATATTTCATATTGTAAATAATGAGTAATAAATATTAAGCCCGGTTAATTAATCAAAACATAAACGGTGGATATGTAAGAGATGAGAATAAATATAATGGTAATTCCATTCTGGGAAGACGATCCATTAAAAAATACTGCATTAAAAATGGTTAGAAAGAATTTAGCTAGAATTATCAAACCAAGGGAAATAAGAGGTAAACCGATTATCCTTAACCCATTTAGTACAAGTTACCTGGGACCATGGGATAGGGTTTATGTGGAGAACAGTGGAATAATCGTTGTAGATGCTAGTTGGAGAAAATTAAGTAGCCATAAATTTACAAATATAAGAGGTGTACATGTGAAAATACCACCACTACTCCCGGCAAACCCAATTAATTATGGAAAACCATGCATCTTATCAAGCATAGAGGCTGTGGCGGCAAGCCTTTATATAACTGGCTTTAGAGAAGAATATGAAAAAGTGATTAAATTATATAAATGGCTAACAGTTTTCCATGAATTAAACAATGAATTACTCAGGGAATATTCAACTGTAAAAAGCTATGAAGACTTGTTAAACATAATAAATGAATATTGGGAAATAGATCCATGTAGAGAAATAGACATATCCGAAAAATGAGGGGCCGGGTAGTAACCCACGTTCTGTTGACCCATTTGTCTAAGCGGCCCATACCGGTTGCGCGGTACCTCATCCCGGGCCCGGGCCTTACACCACGCGGGACGGCCGTTTCAACGCCTCCACCACCATACTCAACGGTTTAAAACCCCTGTTACCAGGGGCTGGCCCGTTTCATCGACATATGGTGGTGGCCGTACCGTTTCTGTGCCGTTGCCACGGGTGCTACCCGTGCCCCTTACGGGGCCGCGTTACCGCGGGGTGCGTGGAGTTTCCTCATCCCCTCATTTATCGGGGACGTGGGGGATACACCCGGCCCCGGTTTTTGCTATTATTTTATCCCTCTTATTTCTTTTTCTCCAGTCGTAAAGAAGGGGGCAAACTCCCCGGTTTTTATAATTTAATTCTCCTTTACTCATGATTATGGAGAGATTAAAACTCCCACCCCTTTATTTCTTATGAAATAATAAAGCAGGATAGAAAACAATTAAATTTCAATGATATTGAAATAATAATAAATAATTGGCAAATTATACAAACCATTTAAGGTAATCTTTCCTAAAACTATTATTACCTTCCACTAGAAAAAGAGGGGGGAATGCTAGACTATAATTATCCAAGCGAAAAAATGCCCTGGAACCGGGGAGTTATCATGGATATCCATTAAGATCAGAACGTAGAAAAAACGCTGTCGAGTGGAAAAGAAGCCCTCTAACTCCCCAGTTTCAACATGTTCTTATCACATCGCGTTAATGTTTTAATTTTTTAATATATTTATAATGGAATTATTTTAAGTAAAACCCTTTAAATTGTTCCAATGGGTGTTTAAAGTGAATATATCCGAGAAGACGAGAATTATAAATGTGGGAAAGAAACCATTGAGAGATTATGTGATCGAAATCATTCTTGCATTTCAAGAGGGTTTTTCAGAAATAGCGTTAAAGGGTATTGGTCCATATATTTCTAAGACTGTTGATTTATATAACTTACTTCTAACTAGAATAGGCGATAGTGTTGAGTTAATGAATGTTAGCATTGGTAGCGATAAATTCAAGGGGAAAATACGTCCATATATTCTTATTAAAATACGTAGGAAGTATTGATAATGGTTTTCTCTAATGGATAACTGGCTATTAGCCCATATTTCATTAGATCATTAAGTATTTCAATTACTGCTTGATGACAATTCTTACTCCGTGAAATAATTTCATCTATTATTATTTCCATTCTCCTAGTCATTTCAATTGAAACTAATTCTCCATAAATGCTTGTTACATATTTATATATCTCTTTTCCGGTTTTTGTTGGTATCAGTTTTGATTTTTTCTTTGAGACGATTACATATCCATGTCTCTTTATACTTGATATTATCTTTGAATACGTACTTGGCCTACCTATGCCCAATTTTTTCATTAAGGATACAATCTCGCCCTCACTATATAATTGAATCTTACTCGTTTTAATCACTTTTATTGAGGAAACCACTGCTGTATACCTATCTACTTGATGTAGTGTTTTTACAACTCTACAAGGGATCATGATATTGAAACCATCTTCTATAATAGACGTGAAAACAGTGAACTCCCCTATTTCTATATTATCTATTTTAACCCTGAAAGTTGTTTCAATGGCTTTAAATGGCTTCATCTGACTAGCTATAAACCTCTTAAATATCATATCATATATCTTGAGGTGTAGGTTAGAGAGAGGTATAGTGATATTGATATTGCCCTCTGCAATATTCTTGATTAAGTCCTCTACATCATATGGATAAGTTGGTCTTATCGCTTCATGTGTTCCTGGCGAATCCCAGTGACTCGGCTTAGCATAGAGATCAAGCCCTTTCAACACAAGGTATTTCATGGCAATCGATATTCCAGTTGAACTAATATACTTGCTGTCTGTCCTATGATATGTAATTAGGCCGGCCTCGAACAATTCTTGCGCGATCTTCATAGCTTTATCAACTGGTATATTCAACTTGCTGGCATCGGCTAATAACTCATCGGTTGAGTAAGGCGGCTTAGGAGAGATCTCTACTTCTCGTTCACATATTTTTTCTAATAAAATGGTTCTCGAGTTCTTTATAATATCACTATTTAAATCATCTATGAAAAAGCCGAGCCTAATATTTAAAGGTTCCCCTAGCTCAATGATTGCTTTCTTACCCTTGTTCCTCACATATTCATCATATCTCTCAATTATAATACCCAGAACTGGTGTTTGAACTCTTCCTGCGCCGAGATAGCGCTTTTTATATCGGCGTTGAATTTCATTGCTTATACTAAATCCAATTAATCTATCCAATACTCTACGATAGATTTCAGCTTCTACTAAGTTCAGATCTATTTCCCTTTTCTTTCCTAGTGCACGTAGAAACTCCTGTGGAGTTATCTCATGTAGTTCTATTCTCCATATGTTTTTATTTATCGATGAAATAGATACATATACATCATAAGCTATTTTCTCACCCTCAATATCAGGGTCTGTTGCTATATAGACCTCATCGACTTCATTGGCTAGTTTTCTCAATACATATATAATGCTTTTTGAATCAATATATACACTGCTTTTACATTTAGGACATGTATCGCCTGTTGTGAACTGTGTACCACACATTCTACATTTCTTTATTGTTTCGTAAATGGGATAAATGATATTATGAGTTATCTTAACACCGTAAATACCATTGTTATCTGTGGTTAAGTCAAATATATGCCCCTTTGTCGCTACTATATTAAACTCTATTATTTCATCATTTATCTTAGCCGGTATTTCGTATACACTCACATCCCCCATTCTCCTAGTCACTGGTTTACCAAAGAACCTGGCAATAGTTTTAGCCTTTGTAGGAGATTCAACTACCACGAGGATTGATTTATACTTAAGCTCGTTTCCTTCATTCATCTTTCGTGAATCATCAATTGTTTTCAATTCTTTCTCAATGTTTAGCTTATCGAATTCTAAGAATGATATATCTCGGTTTATGGTTTTCAACTTAGTTTCAAGCCCGTGGATAAGATTTGCCAACTCTTTACACTCAAATACAATGGAGAGGCCATGCGTCATCTTATTTCCATATAATCTACTGGACCTTCCACTGGCTTGTATATACGTCATGACATCAGGTAAAAGGGCGACATATTCATTATCTGTAATCATGGCCAGTGTTATTGTTCCAATTCTTAACACCTTATAATGAGTTAAAATGGTCTTGATCTTGGCTAATACTTCCTCATAGTACTTACTTATCTCTTGGAATTTTGAATAGAGGTAATCATTCTGTATAATTGAATCTATTGGTATTTTACCCATTAAACACAACTTCATAATCTTTAACTCGCTGGGGCTCATGTTATATATTATTTTGCGCAAATGATTAGCACTTATACGAATATCGTTTTGCTTTTCAATATTGGCTATCTCCATCATTGTTCTTATCAACATGTTCGGATTTGCTAGAAATGCTTCAACCTTGATATTGAACAACGGTGTTCCCACGAAAACCACGTATCTAATGTTTTCTGGGGCATCAATACCTCTAACACTCGATCCATAGTAACTAGACGAGCCAATTAACAAGTCTAGTTCTCCGTTTATCAACCTGATCACATTATGTGGTGTTGCAGTATCTATTCTAAAGCCATTTTTACTTAAGATCTCCATGACCTTGTTCAGCGCTTTGAGGAAGAAATCTCTATATGGATGTCTGGGCGATATGTATATTATCCCCCCCTTCCCCAATGATTTGATAACGTTGACTAAGAATTGTTCAATATCTTTTAAATCAATTAATATGTACGAATCCGTGACATCTCTTCCATATATTGTTATACCAGAGATATCTATTCTAAGCAGATCTCGTAAAACTTTGCCAATAATCCCTCTCGTTCTCCCAGTGGCTGATGCTATTATAACTTGTACCTTTTTCTTATTTATGATATAATTGTTGATTCTATTATCTATTTCAAGGAGTTCTTTAATCAACGAAGTACAGTCCTTGTTACCCATAGTTTGCGAAACCAGTAGTTTCCACAAGATATTCATCCTTTTCTTCGCTAACTGTATTATTTCCTCATCATAACCCATTAGCTTTAATAGCTTAACAGTGTTTTTCTCACTCCTTATCAAGCTATCAACATCATCTACGAGTATTACATCTATGGCGTTTCTGCTCAATAAATCAAATCTCCTAGCTAGGAAGCTATTTGTCGAAACCAGTATTTTAAAATCACCTTCTTCGATTTGTTTCAACAAATACTCTCTCTTTTTCTTCGATAACGAGGAATCGTAAAATAAGATCTTGAGATTGTTTGCCCCACAATTATTTCCATACACAAATAGTTTTTGGTAGATTTGTTTGGCCAGGGCTTTTGTAGGTGCGAGATAGAGCACCTTCTTATTATGAATAGCGATGTATAACGCATATATTAACAACAACGTGGTTTTACCCATGCCCGTAGGGGCGATCAATACGGTGTTTTCACCACTCAATATCCTCTTAACCCATGTCCTTTGAGCCCCCCATGGCACTAAGCCATTTGTTGCTTTTTTAAAGAATTCTACAAATTCCTCTTCTTCTTTCCTAAATAAATCGCTATAAGCCATTGTTATAACCATGTTGTCTTTTCTAACGTTGAAACACCTAAGGCACGAGCCAGTAGTCCTCAGCTCGCTTGCCAATATATCGCCTCCACAGAGAGGGCACATGTTTCTGTATACCGGGTCTACAGTGTTCAATTATAATCCCATTAGTTCATTACGCAATGGTGAAATGTTTTAAAATATAGGAAAACATAACACTCTACAATTAAAGCAGAATAGACAGAAAAGTTTTTATTTTCAATTTTTCATTTCAATGTAAAATCAGTATAAAATAATAAAACACGGGGTTGGAACTATGGCGCAACCACAAAGTGCAAATACCGTGTTAGTTGGTAAGAAACCCGTAATGAATTATGTTATAGCAGTATTAACCCTAGTGCATCAGGGAGTAAAGGAAATATATATAAAGGCACGTGGTAGAGCCATTAGCAAGGCTGTAGACACAGTGGAAATAATAAGAAACAGGTTCCTACCTGGAAAAGTAGATGTAGAGGACATAAAAATTGGTAGCCAAACACTAACAAATCCACAAGGCAAGGAAACAAGAGTTAGTATAATTGAAATAAAACTAAAGGTAAAAGAAGAATAACGAGCTTAACATACAACATCCAACTTTTTCCCAGCATCTTTACATTTCAATGATGATCTCTTTGGTAATGGATGGAAAATTGCCTCGAGTTCAAGCGGGCTGGGTTATAATAGAGGCCTTCAATCTCTCATACAATATATTTATAAAACTATTAAAATCGTTGATTAATACTGTGGAATGGATAGGCGTTTTAAAGGCCCCCGGTTCAGTGGATGTGTTTATCGCAGGGCGTCCATATACAATAGCATTATCGCCATTCAACATTATACTCGAAGATTCTGGGATATTAGATAAGATCAGTGGATATTTACAAATAACTCCGCATTATATTGTTAGCCGCGATTCCTGGCTTGACTATGTTAAATTAGATATATCATTTCTAAATGAAGTATTCAGTAATATAGAAAAACATGGATATCATTGTGAGGACAGATTTGAGATCAAAGTGGAAAACAGGGATTCAATAGATTGTGATAACGTTTTAGTAGTAAATTACTCAACTATAATACCTCCAAATGTATTTGGATACACGACATCACATATACCATATAATGTACTCGAGGAGTTTTGGAGAAAGAACACAAGGGTTATAGCTATTTGTTTATATCAAACCACAGTTATACCTTTGGTATATGTGACTATGATCGATAAAAAACCAATCCTATATATAAATAAGGCATGTTCACGCAAGATCAGCGATTTCGCTCACTATTTTGTGATAGATTTCATATCCATGTTTGAATCAAGTAGAACCTTCATCAAAATATAATTGCATATCAATATTTTTCCTTCTACGTGCTTGAAACTCCTCAGATGTTCTAGCTAGAACTATTTCATATAGGACAGCCTCACCGCCATTTGGTTTAGGTCTTAACAATCTCCCTAATCTCTGTGTAAATTGTCTCCTCGATCCTGTGCCTGAGACTATTATACCTACATTTGCATCTGGTATATCGAGGCCTTCATCTCCCACAGTTGTTACAACTAATATGCCACGATCCAATTTCTTGAACTCTTCTAGCACTTTTTTCCTTTCATAACTAGGTGTTTCACCTGTAAGTAGGAGTGCGCCAAGTTTCTCAGCTATCTCCTTGGCTTGATCAATATACTGTGTAAAAATTATTATCTTACTGTTTCTGTGATACTCCATCCTGGCTAGTTCAATTGCCTTATTTATCTTGGCCGTTGACCTGGATAACAACATCCTTATCTGACTATGGATCTTTAAGGCTTCTCTAGCCCTTTCATCGCCTCTTAAAGCGGCTTCAACTATTTGCTTAAAATCCTTATTCCCAGCTATTGAGTGAAATTTCTTCCTCAATTCTTGGTATAGCTTAAATTCCTCTTTCAGTAAATTAACTCTGACAGTCTCTATACGATATGGTGCTAAATATCCAGCTTCCGACAGTTCACTAGGGGTTTTATAATATACAACACCGCCCAATAATGGGAACAACTCTTCATGTTTACCATCTTCCCTAATAGGTGTTGCCGATAAACCCATTCTGTATTTGGCAATACTGTGCATTGCTATATGTTTAAATTTATCAGCAGGTAAATGGTGGACTTCGTCTACAATTAATAAGTCGAAAAATGGTGATAGCATGTTGATGTTCCTAAACCCACTCTGATATGTGGTGATGGTTATAGGAGCTAATTTCTTTTCCTCACTGTGAAATAGGCCTATTGAGGATTGAGGTATATCAGTGTTCCTTAGTATGAAATCTTTCCATTGAAACATTTGCTCTTTTGTATATACTATGATCAGAGTTCTGGCCGATGTTTTCACGATCGCTGCCACTCCTATAATAGTTTTACCTGACCCTGTTGGCAACGCGATAATCCCCTTGAACTGATTTTCAACCCATTTATCAAGAGCCTCTTTCTGATAATCCCTCAACACGATGTCTTTCAATCTCGGAGCGAATGCCAGCTTCTTTTCACTTAATAATCCAACGGGGTCTTTGACGGGTATTTTATGGTTTCTCAATATTTTTTCAAGTTCATGTAATCTATAGGGAAAGAGTTCAAATAAAATATAGGTTTCAGTACTGGATATAAGCTTCCCACCAATAGGGTGGATAAGGGATTTCAGCAAAGTGTACATTTGCTTAGGGGCTCTGATTTTTACAACGCCTTTTATAGAATCCCACTCCATGTCTACGCTAAACTCTTCTAACTCTTTTCTAATATCCTCAATGGAGTTCTCTGTATCAAGTTGGTAATATTTAATTAACTCTAATACATCCTCAACCGTGTATAGGTTTCTAAACGCCTTTTCCATATTCAATACAAATCTTTTATACCCATTTTCATACCCTATGTAATCAGCTATTTTCAATATCTCCTTGAACTCGCTATCCGTTAGCCATTTTCTAGTTTTCAATATTATCATTTTCATCGCCAATTAAGTGTGCTATGTCTTCGTATTCTAGGAGTTCGAAAACATCCCAATCCATTGATGTATCTTTACATGTACCATAATATACACCAATAGCATATTCCCTCGGTATATAGAATTCAACAAACCCCTTCTTACTGATTATAATATGTGAGTACTTAAAGAGTGCCAGCATGAAGCTGTCTAGTTCCTTTTCACTAGACATTAGAACGGATAATGCAAGCGTTTTAATACATGGCTCAATATCTTCAGATGTGATATTTGCATATACGCATATATTTATATCGCCACATTTTCGACATATTTTCACATATTCCTTCCCAGAAACAACGGCTTCATCGAAAATTCTATGAATAATTTTCTTTTCCACCCCTAATTTCTCGAATGTGTCATCGTGTTTGCACAAAATATCTCACCAAGGTAGAAGCTCGCCGCGTGGGTTTTTCCTCATGGATTAATAAATGTTATCAGCACTTAAAACCCCGCTCATCGCCGTAAAATAATATCTTTAAATTCTTAATTAAAACTAACTATATCGGGGAGATTTACTTGTTTAGGGTAAAGAGAGGTAGGGTATTAGTTGTCCGACGACCCAGCGAAAACGATATCAGAGCGTTTGCAGAGAAATTGAGAAAAGTGCATTCCAAGAGCAAAGCGGATAAAATGCGGATGCGATTAATGGCGTGTGAAGTGCTTAGATTATTAAAGCCAAATCTATCATACAGAGATCTATACGAGTTAACAGGTATTCCAGAATCGATGTTATGTAGATATGTTAGAGGAAGTGTAATACCTAGTTTCGAACAGGCATCACATATATTAGCTAGAATAGCCCTGTCTATTAACATAAGCGATATACTCAGAGATATCGTTGAACGCGAGAAAACCCCAATAATAGATCTATTGAGAGTATTGAAAGACCCATATATTATACGCTTACTCTCGGTAATAATATTGTTGGAGTTGGCTGATAAAGAAATTACCAGGATAATAGCAGTCACGGAAAGCGTCTTACCATTAGCCACTGTACTGGCATTAGAATTTAACGCATCCACCATTCTCATGAAGAGAAAGAGTTACCCTGGGATACAATACTACAGTGGTACGCTGATGCGTAGTCCTAAGGATGTGGAGACATTATACTTAGATAAAGATCTTATCGGTAGACGGGACAAAGTCTTAGTGTTAACAGATATAGTTTACACTGGCAGGACTTTAGAATCGGCGTTACAAGTGATCAGTAAATCGAGAGCAGAAATAGTGGATATTATAGCAGTAATGGGGCTTGGCACCTTGTGGAAAGATAGACTACTGGATTACAATGTAAAGGTGCTTGCTGTAATACCTTTCGAGATATAATGAAGAAGTTCAAGGAAAATAATATTAAGGGGAAAAACAGAGTGGGATAATGATGCCACCACTACGAATAACAGGTGGTTTCGTGTCCACGATAGAGGAGACCGTAAAAGTCGATTCAAAAGGTAGAATAACGATTCCCATCGCAATAAGAGAGCTTTTTGACATAAGAGAGGGTATGTACATGCTTATGATCGCCAATAAGAATTCTCGCGAGATAAGACTCGTACCTTTGCCTGTCGCGGCGAAACTCGCTAAGTTAAGGGTATACGTCGAGGACAGGATTGGTGTATTAGCAGAGTTAACGAGGTTCTTAGCTGGATTAAACATTGACATTGTGTCGACAAAATGTATCGTACTTAAAAGAGAGGAAATGGGTGAGTGTGAAATGATAATTGATCTAAGCAAAAGCGAAAGCACAAACCCAGAGGTCATAGTTGGCGAACTCAAGAAACTAGAACCGGTGAAAAACGCTGAAATAGTTAAATTAAGCACATAGTGTCATGATTATCACTCAGTCATAATAGCAAAACAAGATTTCGATATTACCATACTTTTATTTCACTTATGTTAAGACGTGAAGGTATAGCGGTGACGCGTTGATTTGAAGAATGTATATATTGGTTGTTGCGGGTTTCCATGTGCGAGGAATAAATACTACAAATTATTCAATGTCGTCGAATTGCAGAATACTTTTTACGAACTACCTAGCAAGGAGTGGGCAAATGAGCTCAGAAAAAATGCACCACCTGGATTCATATTTACAATGAAGGCCTTTCAAGCCATTACACATCCTTCCACATCACTTACTTGGAAAAGAATGAAAAGAAAACTACCCGGAGATCTAAGTAATTATGGGTTTTTAAAACCCAGCAAGGAGAACATGAATGCGTTAGAGGAAACCATGGAGATCGCCAGGGTATTGAATGCCAAGATCGTGGTGTTTCAAACACCGCCAAATATGCCATATAATGAACAAGTGGTTAAATGGGTTATGGAGTTTTTTGAAAGAACACGTTCATTTAGAGATAAAAACATATGCTATGGATGGGAACCAAGAGGGGAGTGGGCAAAAAGCGCGAAGCTAAAAGATATACTCAGTAAATATGAAATAATACATGTTGTTGATGTTTTTAGACACAGACCTTTGAACAAACCGGGTGGAATTTTCTACACAAGGCTACATGGTTTGGGCAAAGATGAGGTTAATTATCGTTATAATTATACACATGAAGACCTAGGTAATTTAATCAACATGTTAAGAGAAGAGGAGTTCAAGGAGGGGTTTGTTATGTTTAACAACGTGAAAATGTTGGATAATGCTCTGAGTTTAAAAGAAATGTTAAAGGAGAAAAGAATCTTTAACGTGTTTTAAGCTCAGCCAGGGTTCGGCGACTTCATCCTAACACGAGTCCATGGATAGGGCGCTCATCACCATGTTAATTAACTAATTATGGGCCTAAAATATAACACGCTTTACTACCTGGTTTTCATCAACTTCTCGATATTCTCTGCATAAGGTGGTCTTATTACGCCTTTCTCGGTGATGATGGCCGTGACTAGATCGGGATCTGTTATGTCAAATGCATAGTTAATGGCATCAACTTCTTTAAGTGTTATTAACTTATCCACGATGTATTTGACCTCGTTGGGATCCCTTTCCTCTATTATGATCTGATCAATCGTTCTCTCAATGTCAATTGTGCTAGTGGGTGCAGCTACATAAAACGGAATGTTGTTTCTCTTAGCCGCCAACGCATGCATATACGTCCCGATCTTATTCACTACATATCCATCTTTAGTAATTCTATCGGCGCCAACTATTACGAGATCTATTAACTTTCTTCTCATTAAATAGCCTGCCATGTTGTCCGTTATTAATTTAACAGGTATACCCTCTTTCATTAATTCATAGACAGTGAGTCTAGCACCTTGTAGAAGAGGTCGGGTCTCTGTTGCAATCACCTTGATCTTCTTGCCGCTATACCAAGCCATTCTTATAACAGCCAGCGCAGTTCCATAGGCTGAAGTTGCCAATGCCCCAGCATTACAATGAGTCAATATAGTGGCGTTATCTGGGATCAGTTGTGACCCATACTCGCCGATCTTAATATTTGACTCTATATCTTCTCTCATGATATTTAGCGCTTCGTTTACTGTTTTATCAACTATTAATTCTATCGGATAGTTGTTCTTAATACCAACTTCGATCACTCTTTGTACCCTGGCTATGGCGTAAAACAAGTTATATGCAGTAGGCCTTGTGTGGAGAAGTGTATGGATTGCACGATTGATCTCAGAGTAAAAATCATCTGGGGGTTTATGAGATAGTTCTATTGCATATGCTGCGATAGCTAGAGCAGCAGCAACACCTATGGCAGGGGCCCCTCGAATTTCCATGTTCTTTATCGCGTTAGCAACTCTGACGGGATCCTTAGAGCAGATCACCTCTTCTGAAAACGGTAGTTTAAGTGTATTAAGCCAACACACTTCTCTGGTATTTTCGTCGAACCAAACCGATCTTATGATCATAGGATATCTCATTACAAGATACACCTAATTATAATAAGGATTGCTTTCTCTCAAATAAATATAAAATGGTCATTATCTTAATGGAAAACATTATGATATGATCAAAATCAAAGCAAAACAACAAGAATTTTATGAATTATTACCTAGCCCTATATTATATATCCGCCTATCTTATTGCTGAGGTTTAAAATCATTATGGATACCACTTCGCCTTTCCTAATTCTAAAAGCCACCTCACCATCCTCACTTAAAACTTCTTCATCAGCTTCCTCTGTATCAATGTCAAAATGTATATATAATATATCGCTTTGCCTATCATACTCTATGTTTATACCCTTATGTGGGTTTACGAAGTACTTTTTAGTCTCTATATTATGTTTAAGTTCTGGCATGTAATCATCCTCGATTAAATAATAAAAATTTTTACTATTATTAATGATTATACACCAGATATTACGACATCGGCAAAATCAAGAGGCAATGGTTTATTTTTAACCTTATATTCTTCATACTTTCTCTCAAGGAAAGATTTAAAGACTTGACAAACTTCGAATTTACCTTCTCTCTCGCATTTAGCTCCCATAGTTATGAAACACATTTTAGTTCTTTTATCGAAATAGGGGCATATTTTATGGTATTGTTTTGCACTTTTCAATATTCTATTAACCCATTTTTGCTTCTCGTCGAGTTTTTTCTCTTGTTTCTCCATTAGCGCTTCATCAAGTTCTTTTTCAGATATTTTTGTCGACATGGAGGATGACATATAGATCACCCGTGTTTTCAAATCTCTGATTTACCGAATATCTAAATGGCTTTAAATACGTATATGGGTAAATGAAGACATATGTGGAGCAGTGATATATTTCTCGAATTTAGTAGGATCTATGGAAGTATGACTAGTTATTTGCTAGACCAGTTGAAAAAACCTCCTCGAAGATTATATGCCAGGATAAACACGCTCAAAGCATCTAGGCCTGAGTTATTGAAAATGTTGGAGAATGAAGGCATAGAAGCGTATCCAGATGAATACATAGATGACGCTATATATTTTGAAGTTGAAGGCCCTCACCCCATCTCATGTGATACTGATAAATATGTGATCGTAGATGCAAAAACAGCCGTTTCTCTAATACTTGGTGCTAATCTCTATAAACCGGGCGTTGTAAAATCATCTTTCTTCAACGAAGGAGATATAATAGTAGCTATGACCACCACCGGCTTAAAGATCTCCTGTTTAAAGGCCATCGTCTCATCTCGTAAACTAAGCATGATGAGTAAAGGGCTCATAGGTGTCAATATATCATCGCCCTATAAAGCCCCCAAGATAAGCGAGACTAAGGTATATAGAAATGGTTATATCTATATGCAAAGTTTGCCCAGTATTTTAACAACACACGTGCTGAAGCCATCATATAATGATTTGATAGTGGACATGAACGCGGCCCCAGGAGGCAAGACCAGTCATATCGTACAATTGACTAGAGGGCATTCACGGATCATAGCATTTGATAGGAATAGGAAGAAAATAGAAGAACTCATTAAAACCCTTGAGACCCTTTCCTTGAATATAAATGTTTTCGCAATACCATATGATTCTAGGTATATACACATGGATTTCGATCTTAAAGAGAAAGCCGACAAGGTCTTGATAGACCCTCCATGTAGTAATCTCGGCGTGAGGCCATTAATTGAGATCGTGCGATCTATTAAGGATATAGAGAATTTATCAAAGTATCAAAAACAATTCATAAGAACAGCATGGCACATTCTAAAACCAGGTGGATTACTTGTTTACTCCACGTGTACTTTGACCTTCAAGGAAAACGAGGAAAACATATTGTACGCGGTGGAAACACTGGGTTTTCAATCAATTGAAGCGAGTGAACATGTTCCATATGCTGAGAAGATTTCGTATAAAGGCATCGTTAGTTATAGATTTTCTCCTCTTGCAAATGATATGCCAGGGTATTTCATTTCATTATTGGTTAAGCCATAATCCTCTTCAATGGAGTATTGCAAAGAGGGCAAGTTCTTTCGCCTGGAGATCCAGGCACATAGCCACAGGTGGGACAATGTTCTATGTAGACACGGGCCCCCTCGATCCCACGTGTCTTTAACGGCTTGAAGCCTATGCCCACGTGTAATAAGAGGTTCTGTAGGTCGTAATCATCTGTTATCACTATTGCCTTGTATTCCTTATCATTAAGCATAAGAGCTAAGGCCGCGATCTCTATGTCTGTGTTGGACAACCTTGTTATCTCGCCGATATTTCTGGCCAGTTTCACAACCTTTTCTACGTACTTCTTAGCAGGGGATTCTATGGTTATCAATTCGAGTTCAATGGCCTGTATTAATGCCTCTTTGTTTTCAATATCTTTAACCTCTTCGACGGCACTTGGTGTTGTAAATAGCTTAACGCGGAATCTGGGTATTAATCTGTAATACTTTGCTAGCAACGCTCCTGTATCCAATATTATCGCGTGCTCAGTCAAATCACAGCCCTTCTTGTTTCTATTATGTCTTTAACAAGGTTTCTCAAGTACTCAAACCTTATTACTCTTATGTAATTTGATCCACCGGTTACCAGTATTTTAGTATCCTTTTTCAACTTATCTACGATTTCTCCATCTACAAACACATGTGAGGTTTCTTTTGGCAGGATCTCTATTTTCGAGAGAATAGAGGGGATAACTATTGATGGTAAATCCCTTTGTAGCGGATTTAATGGAGTGAAGATCATCACGTTGCTCACAAAATCAACTAAAGGTCCATCAGCGGATAGATTGTATGCAGCGGAGCCAGGTGCAGAACTAATTAAAACTCCATCTCCTTCGAAGCTAAAACAACTGTTCATGCTATGTGACTGTATTTTTATATCATATCTTGCGATCTTGCCTAGATTGGCATTTATTATGGCAATTTCATTTAAGAAATACATACATGAATTTTCAATACAGGCCTTTAATCTTGGATAAAACTCTACATGAAATACCCCATTCAACACGTTTTCAACGATATCGGAGATGCCAAGCGGTGGCAATTCATAAAATGTGTTTCTACGACCACATGGATATGGAAGAATCAATGGGTTCTCTAAAGGTCTTTGTAGCAATCTAGAGACCTTGAGAAATGTTCCATCCCCACCTATGCTGAGTATTAGATCATAGTTTTCGTTTTCCAGGCGATGTATATCATTGACGGTATACACAGTTATATGAATACCATGTTTCCTAAATTCATTACCAACACTTCGAGCTATTTCAAAGCACTTATCCGTGGGCTTGTAAATTATAAGCACAGATTTAAACATGCCTTAACGCCACTGGTTATAATCCCAGTTATTCTATTATAATTATAAGGCAGAAAATAATCATGCTTTTTAAAGTCATTTTATAGGGGACAACGTGTCTCTCTGTATAAGTGTTGAAAAAAAATCAGCCGGCAAGATCATTGAATTATTGAGAAAGATGAACATCATAGATAGAAGCAGAAAAATCGCTAGCAAAGGAGATAAAGTATTGATCCCGGTATCTCATGTTCCAAGCGATATTATTCAATTCCATGAAATAGGCATCGAAGAGTGTCCACCCCTATCAAGAATGACTCTTAATCCAAAGATCCCATCACTCGATGTACTTAAAGACATCGTAATAATTAGAGCCAACGCACTTAATAATATTGATCCAAATATATTAGTGAAAAATATTTTAAACATATATCCAAATATAAGGTCTATTTTCATCAAGAAAGGAACTATAGGTGAGTATAGAATTCCATTGTTAGAGTTATTATGGGGCGAGCCAGTAGAGGAGGTAGTGGTAAAAGAATATGGATTTCTATTTAAAGTAAGATTGAGAGAAGTCTATTTCAATCCCAGATTGAGCGAAGAACATCATAGGATAGCGTGTATGGTTAAAAACGGCGAAGTAGTGGCAGACTTATTTGCAGGTATTGGCGGATTTTCTATTCACATAGCTGAGAAATCATCCCTTGTGATAGCTAATGACATGAACCCAGTAGCGTATGATCTCCTGGTGGAAAACATTAAATTAAATAAGAAAAGGCTTAAAGGCACTATTATACCATTAAACATGGATACACGTAATGTTGATCAAGTATTGCAAAACATGAGGGTCGATAGAATAATCGCTAATATACCTATATCTAGTCTGAATTTTCACGAAGTATATAAATCGATCTTAAAACCCGGCGGTATACTTCATTTATATGTATTGTCAAGCGAATTGAACATTGTATTGAAGGACATAACTAGCATTTTCGCTAATTGGAAGATCGTTGGAGCGAGAAGGGTATTAGATCATTCGCCCGGTACTTATATATTCAGGATCGATCTCATTAAGCCTCAGTGAAATTAATTTTATTGTTACATCGACATCGCGGCGTCTCATTAAGGATATTAGCTCTCTTTTTATATCCGCCGCGGCTTTATTAGCCCTAATCCCTATAGTTGCCGGTTCTATGAACTCGCTCCTCCTAATTATGATCTTTCTGTTATCACTCATTATTAGGTTTGGATGGCCTTGGGCAATGATGAGATCCCTGAAACCTTCAACTTCTATTATAACTAATAAAATAGATTCAGAACTCTTAAGTGATTCGCGCAGTTCTCTGGCCAGCTCATTGGCCGCCTTGTCAGCGGATGTCGCTATTATACAATCCCCTTTCGGCGAGATTTCATCATCCTTGGTTATTTCTATCGTAGTCTTATGTAATGCCCTTATATTTGGATGCCCTTTAGCTTTGATCACTTCTTTTATCATTATATTACACCTCTCGGCATCAAATTTAAGCCACTTTTAGGTTAGATTTAAGCAGGGTTTTATTACATGGACTTCGTCACTCAAAGAAAAATGGTTATCGAGACGCTAGTTAGATATGGTTACCTAAAAAGCCCCAAGGTAATAAATGCCTTATTAGCTGTTCCTCGCGAATTATTCGTGCCAGAGAGATTAAGGGAATTCGCGTACATAGACTCACCACTACCTCTCGGATATGGGCAAACGATTAGCGCTATTCACATGGTTGCCATTATGACAGAGGAATTAGACCCTAATCCAGGCGATAAAGTACTCGAAATTGGGACTGGATCAGGATACCAGGCAGCTGTTTTAGCGGAGATTGTAGCGAAATATGATCCAAGCAAGAAAGGACATGTATATACGATAGAACGCATAAGCGAATTAGCAGAATTCGCTAAGAAGAATCTCATGAAAGCGGGTTATAGTGAATTCGTAACGGTCCTAGTAGGCGACGGAACACTGGGTTATCCTGAAAAAGCTCCCTTTGATAAGATCATAGTGACAGCGGCTGCACCAAATGTTCCAAGGCCATTGATAGAGCAATTAGCTGATAATGGCAGGTTAGTTATACCTGTTGGTGATAGACATCTTCAAAGATTGTTAATCATTGATAAGCGGGGTTCAAATATTTATAAAAGATGGAGCATAGAATGTGTCTTTGTCCCATTAATTGGCATATACGGTTGGAAAGAGGAATCTATCTAGTCTTTGAAAACCACTTGGCAAGGCCTTTTTGCTCTCCTTTTATATGGTCCCTATAAGCTTTGAGCAAGCGCTCTATACCATTTTTAACCCGGTCGATGTTAAAATCATGTTCTTTGACAAGCGTATCTACAATAGCCTTTTCATCTGGTTGATGCCATTCTAATTTATAGTTATCAGTAACAGGGGGGTTCATGAAATATTTTTTAATAGCAATGACGTCGATCTCCACATGGGATTTTAGCAGCGGTTTTGGAATCTTTTCTACACCACCATATACTTTGATTAATTGATAAGCCTTCTTAGGGCCTATGCCTTCGAATCCATCAGGATTATAATCTGTTCCCAGCAAAATGCCTATGTCCACTAGGTTCTCATATGTTATTCCAAGTTTTTCTAGCAACCTGTTCAATTCAATGATCTCTGGCTTTATCTCTACGTATTCCTCTTTTCTCGGGAGTTTTCTCTTGCCGCTAATGGTTAAGTTTCTTATTAACCTAGGTGATCCGAATAATAGACTATCGTAATCCTGTGAGGCCGATGCATGTGCATCGCCTTTTTTAACCATGTAGGCAGCCTGTGCTTCACCTTCAGCAGGGGCTTGTACCCATGGCATGCCCATGGCGTTGAGCAATTTCTTGGCCTCTTTCACCATTTCATCACTTAACTTAGCAGCCATCATGGCGTATTTTCTAGCCTCCTCGAGATCACCTATTTCAATGGCCTCTTCATATTTCTTCAACGCCTCTTCACGTCTGACACGCCGTCGCTCTATTTCCTTCGCTTTCAACTCAGGTGGTTTACCATCAAATACGTATACTGGTTTTATGCCATTTTCAACGAGATTTATGGTCCTGTAGAAAAGCCCACTTAGATGGCTTGTTATCCTACCTTGACTATCCATCAAGGGTGTCCCATCTGGTTGCCTTATTGCAGTTAGGAATTGGTATAGTGCATTATATCCATCTATTGCGATCACATTGCCTCTTAACGATCTCAGGTCTTCAACTACGAGTCTTACCTCAGGTGGTATCAGATCTTTTAGATCAACCCCCAAGAACAACACCACTATTCTGCTTTTTACAATTAGAACTCAGGGTAATATATTTGTATTATTTCAATGAATAATGATTAAAATTATCCAGCGAATAATATGGTTGAGTGAAATAGCTAGATTACTGCAATAGCTGAGTAAATGAGGGAGATAGCCGTATCATTAATTCCTTGCCCACATGTTCAACTCGTAGGAAACCATGCAGCTCGAGTTTAATTAAAGTATGATAAAGCTCGGGCTTTGTGATTTCTATATCATAGTTTTTTCTAAGGATCTCCTCTAATTCGCTCTCTGATACTCCTTCAGGTTTCGAGATAGCTATCTCCAATATAGCTCTGAAAACCGGTGTAGCCTTCCAATAACCCAGATTAAACTTGGCCACCAACACCCCCTACAAGTATATGCCTGGTTTTAATCCACCCCGTGGAAGAGATTGGCGGGCTTTTACCCCCCATTCTACATAGAATCTGATCATGTTTTCATTTATGCTTGGTTTTACAACTTCTAATGCCTTTTGGAAATGATATTTAGCGATCAACCCACCTCTTACTGGCGACTCCCTGAGGGCTAGCATTACAGCTTCTCTGATCAATGCCTCGAGATCGGCTCCTGTATAGCCCTCTGTTAACTTGGCTAATTCTACCAAGTCTACATCATTGGCCAAAGGCAGAGCCCTTGTATGTATCCTCAATATCTCTAAGCGAGCATTTTGATCAGGCGGTGGAACATATACTAGTTTATCAAATCTACCTGGCCGCAATAAGGCTGGGTCAACTAGGTCTGGGCGATTGGTAGCAGCTAGTATTATCACGTTTTCTAGTTTTTGAATACCATCGATCTCCGTTATCAATTGAGTAACAACTCTTTCTAAAACACCACTATCGCCATCAAATCCTCTTATAGATGCTATTGCATCGATCTCGTCGAAGAACACTATAGTAGGCGCATATAGTCTAGCTTTCTTAAATATCTCTCTTATAGCTCTTTCCGATTCACCAACCCATTTACTCATAATTTCAGGCCCCTTAATCGCGATGAAATTGGCCCCACTTTCATGGGCAACCGCTTTAGCTAGCAATGTCTTACCACATCCGGGTGGTCCATATAGTAAAACCCCTTTAGGAGGCCGTATTCCATATCTCTCGTATAATTCCGGATTTTTAAGTGGATATTCTATGCTCTCTCTTAATATTTGTTTAACTTCTTCCAAGCCACCTATATCATTCCACGTAGTCTCAGGTATCTCTATGTGTATTTCCCTTAGCCCGCTGGGAATGATACTTCTAAATGCAGCCATGAAATCCTCGAAAGTAACCTGTATGCTAGAAAATAGCTTCTCTTGGTCTATATTTTTCTCCCCATTCACAATTCTTTTGACACTTCTCATAACGGCCTCTTTAATAAGCGCGGCGAGATCTGCGCCTGTAAAGCCGTGAGTTATCTCAGCTAATTTCTCTAGGTCAACATCATCCGATAATACGCCCATTTCTCTTAAACGCCTTGTATGTATTTTCAATATCTCTAATCTGCCATTTTTATCAGGCATAGGTATTTCTATTTCTCTGTCAAACCTTCCAGGCCTTCTCAACGCTGGGTCCAAGGCGTTTGGCCTATTAGTCGCGGCTATGACTATTACATTGCCTCTGTTTTCAAGCCCGTCCATTAGTGCCAATAACTGGGCCACAACACGCCTCTCCACTTCTCCGATCACCTCATCTCGTTTAGGGGCGATCGCATCGATCTCATCTATGAATATTATGGCTGGGTTTTTCTTGGCTTTTTTCTTGGCCAGTTTAAATATCTCTCTCAATCGTTGTTCGGATTCCCCGTAGAATTTACTCATGATCTCTGGTCCATTTATGGATATAAAATATGCATTGACCTCGTTGGCTAGGGCCTTGGCTATTAATGTTTTGCCACATCCCGGTGGTCCATATAGTAAAATGCCTTTGGGGGGATCTACACCTAATTTTCTAAAGACTTTTCTATATTTAAGCGGCAGTTCTATCATTTCCAATATTTTGTCTATCACAGGATTTAATCCACCGATATCCTCGAAAGTGACACGTGGGAATTCTGTCACCGGTTCTTCGAAGATAAATAACTCGGTGTTCTCATCTATGATCACCGGCCCTGAGGGTTTTGTGGAGATCACTTTGAAAGGTATTAAAATGCCTTCTATTATTACATGTACCTCGCTGTCCTCTAGGACAGGCCTCCCTATTAAACTATGTTTGATCTTGGAAATTATGTTGACATCTGTAGGTGCATGGTAATTTGTAGGTGCTAACTTGACTACCTTGGCATATTTTTTCTCTGTTTTTTCAACATATACAATATCACCTATCTCTGCGCCGATGTTTTTCAATGTAAACGGGTCTAATCTTATAACCCCCGAGCCGCGATCCTCTTCTTTACCAATGCTAGCTAATACGGCAACTTCATTCTCACAATCCACTGTCAGTAGATCGCCTTCATGGATCCCATATTTTTCCATTATTTCTGGATCAATTCTACACATACCTTTGCCGTGGTCTTTCTTTTCCAATTCACCGGCTTTGAGCGGTATTCTAGTTCTCTTTGATGTCATTTAATCACCAACCCGTGAAGACTTTTCTAAAAATGTCCTTTAAATAGAATTATTAAAATGGGCCCGCGGGGACTTGAACCCCGGACCTCCGCCGTGTCAGGGCGGCGTCCTAACCAGGCTAGACGACGGGCCCATTCAATCAACATTACATTAATACGATGATTAGGGTTTAAAATACATTAAACCATGGGAATATAATACAAGCTGAATCAGACATATCGCTAGAGAAACCCATATTTTAGAGTGGGCCCGGGGGGATTCGAACCCCCGACCTACGGGTCACTCCCTCCAGACCCAGGTCATCCCTTTTCACAAGGTCTTTTGACCCGTAGTGGTCTGGAGCATCGGCCCCTCTGACAGGGTCCGCCGCTCTGCCTGGCTGAGCTACGGGCCCACTCGATGTCATCAATCTCTATTTAGATTCTTAGGCAAAGGGTATTAAAAACTTGATTTTACTTTTAACCAAGCTTTTTAATCTGTTTATGGATTCGGGTATCTTGTAGTAGTATCACAACACATGTCATTTGACTAAAAATAAGCGGTGATCAATAACCTTGAAACACATATTGGATAAAATATGTGTTAAAAGTGGTGTTTTTTGCCCAAGTTGTCAAAGGAAAATAGAAAGTAAAATCGTAGATGAAGATGAGATACCAGTAATACGGACTCTTATGGATCTAGAGGATGAATTGAAATTCCTATCTAAGAAAGGTGAATACATTAAATCCATAATAACAGAAGACGAGATATTCGTCATTATAAAAAATGGTTTTGAAATGAACGAGATAAACATTCTCGAAAGGAATTTAACCAGGGAATTAGGCAAGAAAGTAAAGGTGATCGAATCCACGGGGGATACGAGAAAATTAATAGAGAAAATAATCTCCCCAGCATCACTTTTAGGCATAAATAGAGTATGGATACCGGGGGGCATGGAGATCCTAAACATAAGGGTCTCTAGGAGAGATCGGAAATTACTGGAGAGAAATCGTGAAAGCTATGAGATGTTGATAGAAAAACTCTTGGGCATTAAGACACAAATAGTTTTTGAATAATTCAGTTAAGCCTTAAATATTCCTTAAAAATCTCCCTTAAAACTACTGTCGCGTACATACCGGGTTTGAGATAAAACGTGTAAAAGACACCTTCATTGGTTTCATATATTTTTACATCAAAGGGATAGAAAAGCCCATTTCTCATAAAACATGGCATTAAGGTTAAATGATACGTGGTTAATCCCTCCTTCTTGCATATTTTTTCATAATACTTCATGTAATTCAGACAACCTGGCATAGGGAGAGGCCTATTCAACAAGGTATAGCCGGTTGTTTTAATGACCATGTTGATCAATAGGTTATATAAATAGCTTGCATAAGCATCTATATAAATGTTCTTCGAGAATCCAAGTACTTTATCTGACATGATATGTAAACGACTTGTGTATATTTTTTCATAAAAGAGATCTTCGAAATCACCGCACATTCTTCTTGAAAATCTTTCTTCACTTATATACATCGATTTCAGCAGTTCCATGGAAAAGAGATCTTCCCGACCCAAGATCACATATTTACCTAATAAATGCGTATTATATCTAATTGTTCCAAATCTCTGATATCCATAATAAGAGGGTAAGCCTATTGAGATCATCAGTTTAGATATCCTCTTTAATATGTCTTTCTCGTTTTCACTCATTTCAGGAAGTTTGATCACAAACTTGTTAGCAATATGCATGCTTTTTCTAGGCTTTCTCTTTATGAACCCAAGAAGACTTATGGAAAAATCTTTATTAATAACTGGGAACATCCTTTGATCTATGAATTGATGATTAATGAAGAAATAGGATATAGATAGGGCATTTTTATCTTTTAAGCCCATGAATAATATATTCGAAGAAGGTATATCCAATATCTTGGAAAGCTTCCTCATTGTTTCAAAGGTATCGGTATTTTTCTTCACCACTTTTAGAACAGCATAACCAGTTTTATTGACTGTAAACCCGTATTTAGTGAGATCTATTAATTCCTCTACTTGAAATGTTTCACTCGAAATTCTGAATTCCTTTTTAACTCCTAGATCGGTGAGATGATATTTCATTCCAACGATATAGTCTAATGGATGTGGGTATAGCATGCCAACTCCCATTTCTTATATTAACTTCAGATTTCCCGTGATCTCGTCGACTTTCTCATCGGGGGCTGGTCCAATAGCTACGGCCGTTAATGTTCCTGGTGGTAATTCGGTTAAGCCAGCATCACTTATGATCGCTGTTGGCAGATTCATTCGGCGGGCTAATTCATAAATTTCTAGCAGTTCTTTCTCACTATTAACCTTTACAACTATTTTTTTCTGGCCACTAGTCCACCATGTATTAAACCATTCGATGTGATTGAAATAGGCATTGAACGCTGCAATTACTGCAGCATGCGCTACTTGAACGGCTAACTTACCTTTACTCATCTTGATGTCAGTTCTTACTACTATGACCTGTTTCATATATAGTAACGCCCTCTTTTTATTCAGAAGAAATTTTTTATTAAGCCCTAATATGATGAAAATAAAAGCTGTGTTAAAAATGGTGACGAGATCATGAATAGTTATGTACTTAGCCATAGAGAGGAAATAAGGATAGAAGATGCGGCATCACCGCCTATTTGTAGTAGTTGCCAAAAATTGATTACTCCGAATGAATACGGAGTTGAATTTCCATGTCCAAATTGTGGAAAAACAATTATAAGGAGATGTAAAAGATGTAGGAAGTTGTCAGTCGAATATAATTGCCCTGCCTGTGGATTTAAAGGACCATGAGGTGGAATTGAATGGCTCATGTAGCAGTTATTGTTAGGATATTCCCCGAGGATATAGAGATAAAGCATGATGAGTTATTAAATAGAATTGAAAAATCACTTCCTCAGGGATACTCTATTAAAGCGTGGGAAGAGGAACCAATAGCATTTGGGTTAAAGGCGCTCAAAATATTATTCTTAATGCCGGAGGAAACAGAAGGCGGTACGGAACAACTTGAGACTACGTTATCGCAAATACCTGGTGTTAGCCAGGTCGAAGTTTTAATGGTTCAGAGGATTTCTTGGTAAACCTTGTAATGCTTTCTACGATAAAACCTCTTGATGCGGGCCTTTTCAACACTTTTATTCAGTCTTTCTAACCCGGGTTCTTTCTTCATCGGTGACAAGGATCTTATTTGTAGTTAAGGGGTTATAAGTATGTGTTTTTCACCTGATCTCTCTTCTCCATAATTCAGTCATCTTCCTTCTCTTCAAGGAAAAAGATTCTCGCTCAATGTACCTGTATACCGTTGAATGAGCCCGGCCTTCAATTAACATTTCTATGGCCCTTTTAACGATCTCCAATGATTCATAATCCCCTATTATAGCTACATACGGCTCGTATACTGATATATATGTCCCCGTGGCCTCCTCCAATATTCTCCTGGTTTTACCTTCTTCACCTATTATTCTTCCGAGCACTCTCCTAATGTGATTTGGCTTATCGCCAACATATTGCCTAACATCTATAACCTCAATAATCTGATCCTCGTCGATCAATCTAAATGCCTTTTCAGGGCTAAATCCATGTGCTATAGCCTTTACGATATCCCTTGCCTTTATCAGTTCCAATGCAGTAGTATCTGTAAATGCTGGCTCTATTATCACACTGCCTGTGTCAGAATCTACTGTTATAAGTGTGCGCGTTTTTTCCTCTATTTCTCTTTTAACCTTACCGTTCTCGCCTAGCAGGACTCCTATGCGTTCTAATGGCAGTTTTTCATAGAACCTTGTAACGCCCATGATCAACTTTCCTTTCTCTTCTCTAAACATGGTTTAACCCTCTCCACGATTTTGTCTTCGTCCAAGACAATTATATTGGTTTTTTTACTGAAAAAGCGATTAATATTCCTGATATCTCTCAATAAGAGCTCCCATGCACTAGGATGCGATAGATCGATCGCCTGCCCAACATCTATGAGAAATATGTCTATTTCAGGACTGGGTTTCACAACTATATTGTATTCGGATATATCACCGTGAACTAACCTCGCTTTGCACGCAATTTTCTCTATTTCATCTATGACTAGGCTATATATTCGTTCTAACTCGTCTTCTTCGAGATCTCCATATGCTTCAATCAATAATGGATATCTTGTATTATTTTCACCAAGGAATTCCATTACAAGCACATTATTCAGACACGCGATAGGTTTGGGGACTTTTACACCTGCTTCATACATTCTTTTTAGGTTCCTGAATTCCTTTTTAGCCCATGTATAGACTAGTAGTTTTGTATTGCTCAGTTTTATACCATTAAACCTTGGATCTCCCTTGATATACTTGTGCATTCCTTTTTTAAATTCCGATGTACTTGTCAAATATATTTTCACAGCTATAGGTTTATTGTTGAGATCGTAACCGAGATATATCCGTGCCTCTTTCCCACTGTTGATCACCCCATTCAATTTCTTGATCACTCGTCTACGTATCAACTCTATTATTGTCATCACAGTAGCGGTGTCAAACACTTCCTCTACAGTTTCGAAAAGGTCCTTGTCTTTGACACGTTCTTCGTCTTGTTTAAATGGAATTCTATCTATATCGTTCATAATAACCCGCTTATGGCGTCGACAAATTCCTTGGGTATGATCTTTTTATCGATCAATTTATTGATCTCGCTTCTGCTGTATTTATAAATGACATCGCATTTATCCGAGCCTGAATCCCATAACCCGGCCAGTATAAAGTCGCCTTCTATGATCCAGATTTTCTTTCTTATTTTACCTGGTATCCTAGCTTTTCTATCTATGCCATCCATACATCGTACTAATAGGTAATCGCCGCCAAGATGCCTTATTACACCACATATAATAGTATTTTCACTTGGATTAGGTAATGGTATTTCAGAGGGTGTTTCTTCCTTTGATGCTTTTTTGCTCATAGCTTTTCACCATGTTACTCGGTATTATGAGTTCTTTATTATTTAAGGGAATTAATATAACTCTATCCCCTGGCTGTATTACAGTAACAGATGGTTTTAATGGAATTTGTTTAATTTCGCCTGTTTTTGTACTGGAAAGTATTATGTTTTTATCATCTATGTTTAATGCGACATATTCTTCTAACTCTTCGATATTTATTAATTTCTTCAAAATACCATCCCAGTAATGACTAATCGATAATTCATCGATCCTATTTAATTCAGGAAACCATGTCTGGATTTTGTTTTCGCGGACATGCATTATTATGCCAACCCTGTCTTTATAGACAATTAGATCACCTTTTTTAAATAATGGTATTCTTATGGAAAGTGTCAATATGCCGGTTCTTTTACCGCGTTTACTATCGAATTTCGTTGTCTTAAAGGATTCGATTATTTTAGCACCCAGTTTGTTTGAAATATAGTATGCAAACCTTCTAGCCGAGCCTATGTCGTTAAATTTTATATCCATTCCTTCTCTTGGCTGTTCGATATCAACTATACTACTCTCTAGCTTTAATTCATTTAATGCCCTGTTTATGAAAGAATTCACTTTGTCAAGTAATTCATTAGCTACGTCTGTGTCCTCGAATCTTATTTGTACAAGGGCTTTATGTGTTCCAGCAGATCTCATGAAGCATTTTCTACAGAGTTTTGGATCTATCGTTATAACGACCTTATCTGATACCTCTATCAGATGTGTCTCATTTACATTTAGCTTTAGCGAGACATCAACAGTGTTCTGACCAAAATCCATATGATGATAAATATCATTTGCGAATACGAGATCAACCAGCTTGACGCGTTCGTTTAGAAATTTCGGTATCTTGTTCCTCACAATTTCTTTAAATACTTTTTCCTGATCATGATTAATCCAGGTGTTTCCATAAAATATGGAATTACACTTTGGACACATGGTTATTTTGATAATCGGCTTTGATCTGAATATGCCAACGTATTTCAAGAAACAATCTACGCAGTAACCATGTACAAGGTCTTTAAATTCCACGTCACGACCACATCTTATACAAAAACTCATTTTATTCACACTCGCGTAAACATAGCTAAAGGTGTTTTATCAATGATTAAAATAGCTTCTGGATGTATGTATCCTTTTTTAACTGCGAATTCAACAATGGCTTTACCTACTAGGTTAGCACTACTAGCGGAGCTCAATATATTCTCTACATCATCAAGGTCCATTAGTTCTCCCTTGAAAAACTGGGGGTCAACATAGAATGATATATTTTTTTCATTATCTCTTAACACTGTGCCCAGTATGATGGCATCACAGATAGCAACTATTTTGTTATCTCCTATTTCATGTACTTTTACATATACCTTAATAGAACTCATAGTTTGAACCTTAATATCAAGGATGTTGTTAAAATGCCTGGAAAGATGTCTCCGCACCACACGCGTCACATTTAAGTATGAACACTTTTCCTTTTTTCGATATCCTAGTATGTATTGAGCCACATGTAGAACATTTTACATATTTATTTACAAATCTATCTAGCAATTGCTGGATCGCTGTTTCCCGGAACTTTCCCTTAAGTTCCAGTTGACCAGCCTCGTTAATGTTTCCCGGAACATTTAATTCCTTCATCAAATACCTCTTTAATAATTCCTCATCCCTGTTAAGCACTCTAGCTATTTCCCTGAAATTGTGTATTACTGTCTTACCGCCCATAGTTAAAAGAACCACCTTGGGCATTTCGAAAACCTCCTCGCTACCTTTTCTACCAGCTAGTTTAGTGAACGCTCTCTCGATAAGTTCTTCGTAACTGTAATCCTTAATGCGTCTGGTACTCATATTTAATCCTCCTTATTTTTACTAAAAATAAAAGAAGAGCATTCAGTATTTTATACTTATGGCGATCTAGATGAGAGTATACATAGAAACATATGGCTGTGCGCTAAATAAGAGCGATGAGATATTAATGAAATATGTTTTGCATAAAAAACACCACGAAGTAGTCGATAGTTTAGAGAAAGCCGATGTCATAGTAATTAATACCTGCATAGTAAGGCTTGATACTGAGTACAATATGATAAATAGGATAAAGAAATTAAGAGAGCATTGCATCGTGAATAATAAAAAACTAGTGATCGCCGGTTGTATGGCCAAAGTAGAGCCATATTTAATAGCTAAGATCGCCCCTGAAGCCAGTCTCATCTCTCCTCAAAATGCCAATAAAATAGATATCGTCGTTGAGACAAATGAGAGGCTTTTACTACTCGATGGTATTAGGGAGAGGGATCTCATCGGCGTATACATTGATCCATGTAATAGGGTTTTACCCATACCCATCCAAGAAGGTTGTTTAAACAATTGTAGTTTCTGTATAGCTAGGTATGCGAGAAGGGTCCTAGTAAGTCATAGCACGGGGGCCATTGTTAGATCAATAAAGGAAGCTGTTGAGAAAGGAGCTGTTGAAATAGAACTAACGGGCATGGATCTTGGTAGTTATGGAATAGATCTATATAGAAAAAGGATGTTGCCGAAATTACTAAGTGAAATAGTGAACAGTGTTAAAGGAAATTATATGATCAGAATTGGAATGATAAATCCAGAACACATGATGTTCATGCTCGACGAGTTACTAGAGGTGATCAAGAATTCTAATACGATATATAAATTTCTCCACATTCCATTGCAATCAGGTAGCGATAAATTATTAAAAATCATGAGGAGAAATTACACGGTGGATGATTACCGTCGCTTAGTAAAGGAGATCCGAAATAAAATACCAGGTATTAGTATCGCGACAGACATAATTATAGGCCATCCTTTTGAAACAGAGGAGGATTTTGAGGAGACGTTAAAGATTATCAGGGAATTGGAATTCGAACGGGTTCACCTAGCAGGATATAGTATTAGGCCATTAACACTTTCAGCGTCTATGCCCCAGATCTCCACTAGGATTAAGAAGGAAAGAATCAAACGAGCACTCGATGTCATAGTCGAAATAGGCCTCAAGGTTCATGGGCGATATATTCATAGGTCAGTAAAATGTTATGTAACTGAGAAAAACACTACATGGGTTTGTAGACTTGAGAATTACATACCCGTTGTGGTGGAAAATAATATACAACTCAATTTTGGGGAATGGATCAATGTATATATAAATGAGGCTACTTTTTATGATCTGCGTGGGTTTGTTAACATGTAGATCTATAAGGCGACATGTTGTTATCGAAATAACAGAGTCATAGTTATTTCGATTGATAACCCTGAAATAACGTTATTTATAATGCTTAGGAAAAAATTCACTTGGTAGCAGGGGGTGAACAACTCTGCCTGGTATATATGAAGGCGTGATTTCCTTAGTATTCATAACATTGGCATTGGTACTTATTCGTATTTTAGCTAAGAGACTTCTAGATACACTACTTTCAAAGGGCACGATCTCAGCTAGTATACGGGATATAGTGGTTAAAATTATTGATATCTCTATTGTGGTCATATTAATATCATCGGCGATATTAATATTTCTCCCACAATATTGGGGTATTATAGGTCTCTTAAGCGTGTTGGCCATAATCATGCTTGCATTACTCTATATCCCTCTCAAATCTTACCTACTTGGTCTTGCAATTCAATTGGATATTAAAGTTCGTGGTAAGTTCCATGAAATAATCTTACCTGGATATCGAAAGGTACTTCATGGCAAAGTAGCTAGGACAACATCTCAACACGTGGTCATTCAAGACGTATTTGGAAACGAATATATGGTTAGAAATGAGGTCTTTTGCAATTCAATCCTAACCACGTCATCGCCTCACATAAAGTTAAGATTGAAGATAAAATATACTTGCAATGATTTATGCATGAATATCATAAATACTGTTTTGGATATCTTGGAGAGATTTAGACATCCGCTTATTAAAACAGAGAAAAAAATAATGGTGAAGAAATATACTGATTCCTCAGTAGTTATGGCTTTAAAGATATTTCCAATTAATGTGCCGGTAAGAATCGTTGATATCGTAGATGTGGTGGAGAATTTAATGCAAGCTCTGAGAGAATTCAAGGATCAAAGGCTTTCATTTACCGAGATATCCATAGATATTATCTCGTGATATCCGAAACTAGCCCTTTATCCTACTTAGGAATTCCTCGTTGCTAGCCAATATAAATAGCAATACACCTGGATATAGAGTGTCATCGGGACTCGGCACTTTAAAACCTGTACCATCAAACATCATTATAATCTTGGCACCAACCTCTTCTAGTCGTAACTCACCAATTCTAGTACCAGCGGCTATGTCGGTCTCACCTATGGTAACAACATATAGTTTTTTACCATTAATATCCCCTAATGTATTCACATCGGTTAATGAGGAGAGCGTTTGCTTGACGATACCAGCTATGGTGATCGGCTGTACTATGGCTATGCCCAGTTGTAACTGCCTAACCAGTTCGGCTATTTTTGCCTCGGTAAATCTACCGATTCTAAGCGGAACTTCATATGATTTAGCTATTGCTAGTACCATGAGATTTATTTCATCGCTATTAGTTAATGCTAGTACAGCAAAGATATCCTTCATATTTATTTCCTCGTAAATAGAAATATCAGTGGCATCCCCTTCTATCACTAGCACGTCTCCAAGCTTCTCGAGAACGGGTTTTCTCTTGGGGTCTTTTTCGATAATTATTATCTCGCTAGCCAGATCTCTGAAAGATTGATCATGAAGTAAAGACTCAGTTACTTTGCCACCCCCTACTATTAAGACCCTGAACCTAGCCATTTATACCGCCACTAACTTAACACACTCATTCATGGAATATAATACAACAACTCTTTAAATAAAGCTAATTGTGGATCAGTGATATGCATTCTCGATATTGTTGTATTTGGATATGTTTTGAGTGAGGAATCTTGGCTATGTAAAAAATAATTAACGGGCCCGCGGGGATTCGAACCCCGGGCCTCCGGCTTAGAAGGCCGGCGCCCTATCCTGGCTAGGCGACGGGCCCCTTAATGAATTAGAAATTTACGAGATTTTTATTTTTTCCCATCAGGGCATTTGGAGGTGCACACGGTTTCAGCTATGCTTTCAATTATTTTCTTATTTTCAACAGGTCTTTCAAAACGTATAATAACATGATCCTGTTTTCCGCCACCTTTGCATCCGACTTCTTCTAGTTTTTTAACAATATTTCTCAGATCTATACATTTTCTTTTGGCTTCCTCGGGGTTTATCGCAATTTCAACTATATTTCCACTATATATAATTGTGATTAACATGTTTCTCTTGATAGAGAAATATTCAAGGATATCTTTGATCAATTTTTCATCATTTAATGGAATTTCTAATAATAGGGCTTTCACGCCGCAAATATTAATGGCTTTCTCCTCTCTGGTACTTATTATTATTTGTTTAAGGCTGTCACGGTATTGTTCTACTAGAGACCTCATGTTTTCCAGGCTTGAGTGGATGCGTTTAATTGCTGACATGAGATCGGTTGAATCTTTAACTCCAAGTATTTCCATGATCTTTTCTCTTTCCTCGTTCATCGAGTTTATGTAGTCAACTAATCTAGTGGAGGCTATGAACTCTAGTCTCATAACACCATCCTGTATTTTCTCAACGTTAATGATCTTTATACCCCCTACTTCAGAGGTATTGTAAACATGCGTACCAAAACAAGCTTGAGCATCCCATCCAGGTATTTCCACTATTCTTAATATAGGGGAATATACAGCGCCTCCTTGATATATCCTCAGGCCGTGTTTAAACTCCGCTTCATATTTATCCATGTTCTTGAACTTGAGATCAATTCTGCTCTCTACTATGCTGTTGGCTATTTTTTCGATTTCTTTTATCTCCCTTAAGGATAGTGATTTATGATGTGTTATATCTAAACGGGCTTTTTCAACAGTTTTCTGAGCCCCGGCTTGCCACACGTGATCTCCAAGTACATGTCTAGCAGCAGCCAACACTATGTGTGTCGCTGTATGGTGTTTCATCAATTTATATCTTCTCTCCCAATTTATTTTCACCTTTACTATATCACCTGGTTTAAATTGTGGGCTTCGATCGATAACGTGTATGATAACATCCCCTATCTTATCCACCCGCTTTACCGCGTAAACACTGTCATCGTGTTGTATAAAGCCCTCGTCATGGTCTTGTCCACCAGCCCATGGATACATAATAGTTTTATCCAGCACGATGTAATTCTCCTTCACCCCTAGCACTATAGATTCTATGGCCGTTATGTACGGATCTTCGTGGAAAACCCTTTTAGTCGGTGGAAACGATTTAGCCCACTCGACCAGGTCTTGTGGATATTCCTGTTCTTTCTCCTTGGTTAAAACACGGGGCGAAGAATGTCTACTAGCAACTAGTGAGTAGAAATCACTAGGTATCTCTATGTTTAATCCATGTATTCTGGCTCTTTCAGCAATGAATTCGGGCGGTATGCCATGTGAATCATATATTTCTATTAGATCGTCTAGCACTATGATTTTCTTTTTCCTCAGTAATTTATCTAAAACTTCGATGCCCTTATATATCGAATCCAGGAACTTATTCACCTCTATGGAGATCACATCATGAATGTAATCAGAGTGTTTTTCGAATTTACCATAAATATAATCTCCTTTCCAATACTTTATCTGCTCATCTATCAATGTTTGTACCACATCAGCTAATTTCGAAGGCTCTATGCCGAGCTTCAATATATTCCTCAACAACCTTCTAATAACCAATCTTGCTAGATATCCTTCTCCAGTATTGGAGGGAACAATTCCATCTGATAGCATCAAGCTAATTGTTCTGACATGGTCAAGACTACTATATAAGTATACTATTGATTCAAGTTCTTTGAGATATTCATTAAAATCACTTGTTTTGATCAATCTAAGGTATTCATCCATACTGGATATTTCAACATCACTGAGGACATAAACAAAGTGCTTTAAGATATCATATGGAGGCTCTTCTACGCCTAATATATCCTTGTATTTATTTATAAGCCCCTCATATACAGCATGAAATCCTGTGGGCACTCTTTTCGTTAACCAGGATATTCTTTCCATTCCATAACCACAATCTACAACCAACACTGGGTTAATTATGTAATTGCCATCAACTACTTTATACATCATATGAACAAGTGTCGCAACCTCCATCCCATCTATTAATACCTCTGGAGCTGGTCCAGCATTACCACCGCCTTCCCACCACCCCTCTTTAAAGACTAGGTCCTCGAGATCTATTCCAATCTCTTTCACGAAGAAATCTATGGTGTTTTCGAATATTCCCTCCGTCCAGTATACGAATTTACCCGGTTTATTGAAAGCATGCATTCCTCCCATTTCAAAACTTGTTAAATGTCTTCCGAAAGTTAATCCTACGTTATCTATATCTGTTAACCTTATAGACGGCTGTATTATCACGAGTGGATTATAAGGTGGATCCACCCATCCCTCAGTAACAGCTGGTTGGAATACTATGATTGATGCTATGGTTAGGTATAGATCGTTTCTCCACCTAGCCAGTACGGGGTATGGATCTACGACCCCATGTCCCCGGGATCTAAGGAACTCTATGAACTTGGTTCTCGTCTCTCGGATATCCAAGGGCAATACTTTTTTATAGCCTTTGTATAGGAATTCGTATTTACTGCATGGCCTGTCTGGACAAATATCCCTTGGTAGGAGACTCCAGAAGAATTTACCACACTTTCTACAACGATATTTTTTAAAACCCAGTTTCTCCAAGTAACTGAAATCCACTTCCCTTGTATTCACGCCTTTATTGATATTACCGCCATTGGCCATGAAATATAACCCAAAATCATCCATCTATATGCGTGGAATTAAATAATGTTGCTTTTATTAAAAACATGAAATTAAATGCTTTAGATAATTGATGTTTGAGCCAAACATTTAGCCGAACAATGCTGCAAAGCCTTCTGCAAGCGTTTCTTCACTTAGCTCTTTGCTTTCTTCCTCCTTTTTCTCCTCTTTTTTCTCACCACCCTTCTCTGGTTGAGCAACAGGGGCTGTTGCTACTGGTGCGGTGGCTACTGGAGTAGCTATGGCTTGTTCTAATACCTTAGCGATATCGATATTCTTTATCGCGGCGACAAGTGATTTCACTCTTATATCATCAACTTGGACTCCAGCGGCTTCTAATACCCTTTTTAAGTTCTCCTCTGTTATTTCCTTACCTGCCTTATAGAGCAATAGGGATGCATATATGTACTCGATGTTTCATCACCCTATATGTCGCGGTTTAATCAGGGTTTAGGATTTAATAAAAGGCTTTAAATATTTTCGATCTCATTAGCCGAACAATGCTGCAAAGCCTTCTGCAAGCGTTTCTTCACTTAGCTCTTTGCTTTCTTCCTCCTTTTTCTCCTCTTTTTTCTCACCACCCTTCTCTGGTTGAATGTCTTGTTGAGCGGGTTGTAACGTCTTTATCTCAAGGCCTAATTCTGGTGCATGTTTGGATACAGCACTTGCAAGTGCTAGTGCCTTTGAAATCGCTGTTATAATTAAGTGCTCAATTGTATCTGGAGCAATAAAGCCTGTTCCAACAACGAGTGCTAATGCCTGTAAATGCGCTCTTTTGATCACAAGTGGTAATATATATGGTTCAGGTATAGCTAATTCAACAGCAATTTTTACTGCATCTATGAAGGCTTTTGATATTTCCTCCTCATATTCCTTGATATTGAATACCAACTTCTCACTGGGTATTACCAGTTTATCCACTATATCATAGGCGCATTTTAACTTGAGCTTAACCTCCTTGAGGGCTAATCCAAGTTTTTGCAGCAAACTAGATAAGTCATTCGAGATAATATCCCCTGGTTTAGCTACAACAGTGTCCTTGGCCACATATATGACATTTCCCTGCACCTTTGTGGGAATCTTTAATCTACCAAACACACTCAGTACTGGACCTGGGGGCAAACCGGTATTTCCTTCCGGTATTACTATTTCCTTGTCAGTTATCTCGCCGGGCTTATAATAATCGTAAAGAACGATCTTGTTGATCATATCAGCTAGTTCGAACGGATTCATATCTGTGAATATCATCATTATTTGACCCGTGAAATATTGCTCTAGCTGATCTATCTTGATACCGCTTTTACGTAGTGCTATTAAGGCTAATTTAGGTTTTACCACGCGTATTTCAGCTATGTTATTTAATTTTTTTCTCAATATTTGTACATATTTAGCAGGTGTATTCGTTAAATCTGCTATTAAAAAGGTTTTGTATTTTGAAATCAAAAATACCAATTCGTTTACCAGTTCCACTTTCCAACGGGGCACACCCTTCTTACTGATAGCCAAACCCATGGTGACCACCAGTTTAAACCTCTACTGGAGTACCCATCGTGGTCTTAAATACTATGTGATTAATGTTTGCCTCGCCGCTAGGTAGTCTCGTTCTCAATGTAGACAGTACTGCAAGCGCGTTCTCTGCAAGATCTTCCGCTGACATGTCCTCTGTTCCAATAGAGACCGATATTTGCGGCTGATCTTTTATACGAACCAAGATCGTGTTTTTATATCTGTTTATTAATGCTTTGAGATTTGCTGAAGGAGGCAATGGCACCGGAATCTTACCCCTCGGCCCCAGTGCAGGGCCTAATACTCGTCCTACGAGGCCCATTAATGATTGTTTAACTAATAACCAGTCACACGACGCGGCGATCTTCTTTGCCTGTTTCTTATTCATATTCTGCAAGTCATTAGGGGTTAAGACCATTAAAGCACCAGCGGCTTTTATCTCTTCGACAGCTTCACCTTCGGTAACAACACATATTTTAAGATCTTTTCCTCTGCCTTTTGGAAGTAATACTGATTCCCTTATTTTACCTGCCTGTGATTTTATATCGAGATCTCGCAAGATGATAATCATTTCAACGCTTTGCTTGAAATTTCTCTTATTACCTCCTAATTGAATAGCTTTCGATATGGCTTCTACGAGCATTTGTTTAGTATATTCAGGCATATCTTTAACCACCTAACCATTCTTTTTCATATTTAGTGAACAATTCATCATAATGACCTTGATCAATTAATTTTTGAACTTCTTTTGGGTCTTTTCCTTCTACTGTAATACCTATTGAACGAGCAGTTCCTAAAATAGTTTTAACGGCTGCTTTTAATGTTTTAGCGGTTAGTTGCTCCTTTTTTATAATAGCTATTTTTACGACTTCTTCCAATGTTACATTTCCTATTTTATTATGTGCTGGGTCACCAGTCAATTGTTTAGCTCCACAAGCCTTCATCAACAGCGCTGTAGTAGTAGGTATGCCTACCTTAACTTCAAACCTCTTTGTATCAGTATCAATCGTGACTTCCACAGGCACAGGTAGTCCTTCAAAATCCTTTGTTGCATCGTTAATTGCCTTCACAACTTCTTGTACATTTACTTTATATGGTGATAATGTGGGGCCTATGGGTGGACCTGGTGTAGCCTTGCCTCCCTCTATCATGAATTTAACAGTTTTCTTGACCATGGTTCTCACCTCTGTGTCTTTTTAACATAATCACCCGGGATAGTTATTGGTATTGTAAACGTAGCTTCTAAAATATTCACAGTCACCATGTTTTTATCTTTATTTATTTCTACAATTCTAGCTCTCATCCCTTTAAATGGTCCCCGAACGATTTCGACTTCGTCACCTACTTTTAGATCTTCTATGGTTGACTTAGGCTTGATCATGCCTAATAACTCATTAATAGAGATCTTTAGGAATTTCGATCCCTTGATGTACTTCATATCTGAAAGCAATTTATATAATTCACTGGGTTTGCTTGTCTCTATAAATACGAATCCACGAATACCTGGTATTACTGAAATACTTTTAACCCCTGTTGTACTCTCTTTTTCACTCATTTCAGAAACACGTCTCTCCACTATTAACGCCACATCTAATTCTCTGCCGGTAGTTGTCCTCACGACGTATATTGACGTATCTGTTTCTTTTTGACTCATTTTACATTACCCCTGGTAAGGGAAAATCAGTGTGTAAAATATCAATCTTATTATAAATGCCAAGCCTCCAACAATTGCTAATCCAAGCAATGCGATTCTCAAAAGTACTAAGTACTCTTCTTTGGTGGGCTTTGATGCGATCATTAAGATCTTTCTCCACATCTCAATTAGTTCTCTCAAGTTCAAGGTTAACCCCAGTATTATTCTTTTAACCCTGGAATTATCTTTTCAACGTACTCAAATGGGTTAAATATCTTTAAATCCTTATAATCTTGACCCACACCGATGAAGATTATGGGTTTTCTCAGCACGTATGCGATGCTTAAAGGAACACCGCCTTCTTCATAAGCATCTACTTTGGTGATAATAACAGCGTCCACGCCTACTGCATCGTGGAAAAACCGCGCCTGTTCAATGGCATCGTTCCCTGTCAAGGCATCTACTATTAATACCTTTAGATCAGGTTTTACTACTCGAACAATTTTTCTAAGCTCATTGATCAGATCAATATCGGTGTGCATCCTGCCAGCAGTATCTATTAAAAATACGTTAAAACCTCTATTTAACCCATACGCTATGCCATCATATGCCACAGAGGCTGGGTCAGCGCCATATTTTCCTAGAAATACTGGTATGCCTGATTTTTCAGAGTGTTTTTTCAATTGCTCTTGAGCGCCAGCTCTAAAGGTATCAGCCGCTATCATCAATGGCCTCAAACCGTGGTCTTTTAGAAAGACTCCGACTTTAGCTATTGTCGTTGTTTTTCCAACACCGTTTACTCCTAAAAACACTATTTTAAGTATTTTTCTCGACTTGGCCATATCCAGTAAATCTAACGTTCCAGCTTCGTTAAAATATTTGATTATCATTTCTCTCATTTTTTTGACTAATTGCTCCTTGTTCCTAATGTTATCACTTCTTATTTCATGGATGATCTCACTAATTATTTCCTCGGCTACATCATATGCTAAATCATGTGATACGAGCTCTAATTTCAGTTCTTCTGCCAGCTCTACTAATTTGCCCTTAGAGGTTAATAGTGCACTGGCGTTTTCTATGAATTTCTTGAAAACTTCTTTTAATTTCGTGAACACCAGACTCCACGCTGTATCAATTCGGTAGCCCTGCGCTCATATCTCCCTATTGTTTCTCCTGTTTTAATGTTTCATATATTTTTGACAGAGTTCTCTGTATGTTGGTGTATTCTTCGAGCAATGCCTTGTACTTTGTTTGTATATCGTTCATTATTTTCTCAGTCTCGCTGATCTTTTTACCTATGAGCTCGATGGCTTTATCCCTACTAGTCTTTAAGTAATAGTTTAGTCCTAGATTTACCAATATATTACTTGTCCATTCCTTATCTACCATGGCTGGTATAAGGGCTGTGGATAACCTATCTAATACAACGTATCCCCTACCCCCGTCTTCGGGCAAGTTTCTGAGAGTTTCCATTGTTAATTGAAATTCCCGGTACCTATTGATATAAGTATTTAAGACATTGCTCAATATATCTATGTGACTTTTAAGCTCGTTCGCTCTTATTATTAAATCTTCTATATTTATCTTAGTTTTGGTTTTATGATCACTGTTTTCCTCATTCATCTCTTAACTACCCAGTTAATTTTCATGATCTCTAGTACATTAGGATCTGTTACCTCTTCTGTCGATATTTCACGAATTTCCACTATTTTTATATGATATCTCTTCAATTTGTGTAAACTACCCAATATAGAATAAAGTTTTTCAATGGCATGTTTCTCGTTTAATGCTCGTATTTCTTTTACGAATTTCTGCCACCTAGGTAATCGATCATGACTTATTAACATGTATCCAGATATCCTATATATCTTGATCTCACCCATGAACATCACCTTCAAACCCTCTTTTAATCCTAAGTGTTTCAGGGCCTGTGGTATTACCGCCAACTAATATCCCTTTATTATTAACTACTAATCCACTTTTAACAAATGATATTCCAGCATTTATAGTAGCTCTTTCAACTGAGACCTTTAAGATCTCTTTCACGATCTTTATATCGTGCTCGCTTGCTCCTGGATGAATGACCCCGCCATAATCATTAACCACGGCAACACTACCTGGTACATCGATATTAACCAGCCTGTGTTTAATTACTTCGACTCCTAAAACATCTGCTAGGTTCCGTATCTCGGAGTCCTCCAATAGTAAGCTAGCCAAGCATCCCTTATTATTACATAAAAGTAGATTTCCCAATGCAGTATATTTACTATTGGATACATAAACAAATATGTCCAGTTTTAATTGGTTAATTCTGTTCCTTAGAACTTCTATTTCATTTTCCAAAGCTATGCGGGGCAATATAATAGCCCTGTTATTACCTGTTATAAATACTCCATTCAAAATGGTGCCAGCGATTCTTGTTTCAACAAATTCTGTTTTAAGCACAGATATCATTTCCTCTATGTCATCACTACCTAGTCCAGGGGGTATGAGAAGTAAGTGATCATTGGCAAAGCTATAGATACCTATATTAGGGTTCCCGAAAAAACTCATTCTAATGATCTCCAACGAGATCACCTGATATCGTTAACGATATTATTGTTTACCACTTATTGCAGCTTTGTTCGGCCTAATAAAGAAAACACGGGCTTCTTTGGATTCCTTGTTAAACCTTATTTCAACTACTACCTTTCTAGGGGGCTTCTCTCTACCTCTCGACCAAATATAGGTGTTTAGCATCGGGTCTATTCTTATTTTTTCCACGCCTTTGAAATGTCGTTGTATATACCTTTTCAACAGTCTTAAGGCTCTATCCGCTCTATTCCTTCTTCTACCGAAATACACTCTCCTTAGTGGTATGATATGGATCGATTTTTCTATTTGAGATGGGCCACTCATTTAGATCACCTATCACTATACGTTCTTTATTTTCACTCTCCTCCAATTTCTTAACCTGAACCCTCTTCGAACCTTTAATCTAGTTTTCATGGTGACCCATATTGGTATAGGTCTATTGCTATTGAAAGCTGATGCCAATCTAAGTTTTCTCGCGACATGCTTGAACCTAGCCATAATCGTCACCGTTTCATTATCACTTTCTCTTGAATTTTATCTTTGGCTCTCTATACGTTTGCTCATATAATTCTGACAAAAGTTGTTTTAAAAATTCATCTGTAACTGGTATAGGAATACGCCTATTTTGAGCTAGAACGATCAGCTGTTCCTCCAGTAGATCGGCGAGTTCGGGCTTAACGAGTCTTATATTATTAAGCCTTTCCCGAGCCTCAGGTGTTAAGATTCGCCTTAGAATGGCTTCTATTTGTTGTCTACGGGCTTTTTCTTCTTCAACTCTTTTCTGTAGTTCTGCGAGTTTTTTCCTTCTCAATGCCTCTAATTCTTCATCATATTCATCGCTCATGACTTACACCTTGTGTAACTATTGTCTTCATGGATTGTGGCAGGTATTTGGCTAGTTCCTTATTCGTCCTTGCCAATTCAATCATGATCTCTGTTGCTAGCCGGTCTAATAGTGCTCTTCCTTGCGATGAAAGTACACGCCCCTTGTTGGTTTTTCTGACAAGCTGTGCTTGTTCTAATTGCTGAAGTATTTTCCTTATGGCATTACCAGGCGCTCTATATGTTCTCTCGGGGGCTACTCCGCGGTTTTTTCTGCCTCCGTATTCTCTCCTCAGATCAGAGAGGCCGAGAGGTTTGCCGGCTTTATATAATTTCCTAAGTATGCTTGCAGCTCTGTAATACCACCAGTCTGGATCTTGAGGTGGCCTTTCCTTGAAACAACCAGTCTTAACAAACATCGCCCATGTTAGTGGCTTGACCTCTGGTACATTGTTTTTTAAATACATAACTAATTTCTCTATTAACTTATCTGCTGGGACTTCTAGGGCTGTAACCATAGATATCGCCTTAAAATCAGCTCTCGTGTCTAACACTATTACCTTTTGTGTCTCTTATAAGTATAATTGTGAAGCCCCTTATCTCGTAGATCCTGCTTCCAGTCTTTCTTGCCAAAATTTTAGCTATGTCTAATATATCGATTTGGCTAGTCTTTCTGAAAGATCTTAATACACGTATTTTTACAACTTTTTCTTTCTTAAGCCTTGTTTTAAGTTCGTTTATAAAACCCTCGGTAATACCTCTTTTACCTAGTTGCACGTCTACTTTTCCCGCAATTCTCTTAATGACCTTGTCTTTGATGTCTTTATCATATATCTTCTTATCCACCCACATTCTAGGCACCTATAAATGACCCTGGAACCTTTGCCCTCGCTCTTGATCCTAACACTGGCTGTTAATCCTGGTATTAGGGGTATTAAACATTTCCTACAATAACCCCTCCTTATGTATTTGGGAGGCCTTATATGTGCCTTACCGGCTATTTTTAAAAGTATTTTGATATATCTTCTAGCTAGGTCCTTTTCACCCTTCTTTACACGATCAATAGACATTTTATAGAGTATTAAAATCCTCTCTTTGGCTATCTCGCTGATCATATCCCCAGATCTCTTGTTCACGGTATAACCCCGTGTCGTGATAAAATTAGCTGAAATTAATTACATTATAGTCGTTTTTCATATATTGTTACTGCTTTAATTACTTAAATTACGTGATAACTATGAATCACCATAAGAAAAGAATTATTAGTAAATTATCGATAATATTGCTTGAATCAGCACTAGAACTAGTCCCTCAATCTATTTCCAATCACCCGGCTGTTTTGAAGAGTGCGAGGAAAAGGCGTAAAAAACCAACGGAGATCCTCCTTGATGTGAGCATACATTACCACGCGATGAAGAACCTTGAAAACAAGCATAAACGAGGACGTCCAGATATAGTGCATGCAAGTTTGCTGGAGGCGCTAGAAAGCCCTCTTAACAAAAAAGGGTATTTAAACGTGTTTATACACACAATTGATAATAATGTTATATTCATAGACCCCACTACACGCATTCCACGGAATTATAATAGATTTGTCGGATTAATGGAACAACTATTGAATAAGGGCAAAGTACCACCAGATTCCGAGAAACCGTTACTATATGTTAGAACTATGACCATTGATAAATTGTTAAAAGAACTTGATACCCCAGGGTTTATCTTATTGCGTGAAATGTGTGCGAGAAAAAGCATTGGAGATATAGTTAAACAGGCTATCGAAGAAAAATTACCAATAGGGATTGGGGGATTTCCTCATGGGGATTTCAGCGAAGAGATAATGGAGAAATCTTTATATTGTTACTCCATATACGATGAGCCGTTGTCCACATTAATAGTCGTGTCCAGGATCATAGCGAGAGCAGAGGAGGTTTTAGGTATACTCATTTGATCAAGTGGCAGATTTCAATGGTTCAAAACGCTTTAAAAACGACCTTTTAGGTATAAGATAGGGGACATAGGTGATGTGATGGTTAATGTTCTCGATGCAGCACATGGTTTTAGAGATCCGTTGGTTGATTACGCTAGTTGGAATAGTTTAGATGTAAATGAAAATGCAAACAGGTATATAGGTCCTACAGGGTTTTTCAGCTATCTTTTAGACAAGTACATGGAAATGGATGCATTGAAATTAATACCATCACATATATTGAAAGCCCATAAAGAAGGTATCATATATATACATAAACTTCCATACTCTGTGTATATCCCATATTGTACGGGACATAGCATAGCTAGGTTGCTAAGAAAGGGTTTACGCACTATAACAATAGTGTCCAGACCGGCTCGGCATTTCGATACGTTTGTCGATCATATCGCTAATTTCCTAATAACCATGCAACATTATTTCACAGGTGCCCAAGCTCTCTCCAGCGTGGAATGGTATGCTGGCCCCTTCATTAGAAATGATAAACCTGATTACAAATCAATAATCCAGCAAGTACAGAGGCTCTTGTTTAACTTGAACTATCCTACGAGAATTGGGCTTCAAACACCTTTCACGAATTTCACCATAACAATGAATGCCCCCGGCAAAATGTTACAAGGCGATAGGGCAATTTATGCTGGCGAGGAGGCAGATCCCCTGGGAAATTATGAAGAGGAAGCGAAGATCTTTTTAAAGGCACTGATAGAGAATTATTTGAGAGGAGATGCTGTAGGCCAACCCTTCACATTTCCAATACCAACATTAATGATAACTTCGAAATGGATTTGGGAAGACCCAGAGATATATGAATTAGTATTTAAAACAGCGGCTAAGCGGGGTAGCTTCTACTGGTTGAACACGAGACTAGTTGACCCTGATGCGACTTTTGCCATGTGTTGCAGGATCTCTATTGATCGTAAAGAACTACAATATGTAGTTAACAAGAACGCGGTCAAGTACAGCTTAGGGCCCTCTAAAAGAGATCTAGACGATCTCGGGGAAAAATACTGGAAAATCCTCGAAAGGCAAAGATTCGGTGGATTATGGGCTATGCCCGATATAACTGGTAGCGTGAACGTGGTGGATGTTAATCTCCCCAGGCTAGCTCTCGAAGCTAGGAAGGAGGAGTCGAGGTTCTGGGAGCTATACGACGATGTGCTCAAATTAGTGAGGGAATCAGTGGAGTGGTTCAGAAACCGGTATATTAGCATAATGAAGAACTACCCGAATTTCTATGCAATGATACTCGAGTACATGCCGGAGTTCCCGGCATTCCACTTCAACACGATAGGCTTGATTGGTTTGCCGGAGGCATCGGCAATACTCATGGGTGAACCAAAACTATGGCTCAATGGCTCTAGAAAGGACTGGCTTAGAGCGGCCGAGTTAATGAGGAAGATTGTGGAGTACTCTACTAATACGGCGAGAAAATGGATGATGGAGACTGGCGTTCCATGGAATGTTGAAGAAGTGCCAGGAGAATCGGCATCACCTAAATTGGCCATGATGGATTTAAAACTATACCCAGAGCTCGGTGAATATCTACCTGATCCAGAGAACCCAGTGTATTCAACGTCAATAGCCCCGTATTATGCAGAAATAGAGCTACCCGATAGAATCGAGATAGAGCAGAGAGTGCAAAAGTACTTCACAGGCGGCGTCATGATGCACATATTCCTTGGTGAAGAACCAGATGAAGAATCACTTGTCAGTCTCACTAAGAAATTAATGCAAACAGACTTAGTATACTGGAGCTATACGCCTGCGATAACTTTCTGCAACACATGTAGTAAAACCTTTACTGGCCTATATATGAGCTGTCCATCATGTGGAAGCAATAACGTGGATATATGGAGTAGGATAATAGGTTATTATCGTCCACTGAGGAACTGGAACCCACAAAGGAAAAAGGAGTTCTGGAAACGCCATCATTACCGTCTTTAACGAGTTTCTTTGTTACATCGAGATCATCGTAGTTACCTTGAATAGGAGAATAGAATGAACATCGATGAAATAGTAATTTATGGAGCTGGTTGGCGCAATCTAAGCCTTGTCGATATTCATGGATATACAAGTTTCACTTTATGGTTGTGTGGATGCAATCTTAAGTGCCCTTTTTGCCACAACTGGAGATTAGCCGATAACGACAAAGAAATATGTAGACAACTCAATTTATCGAAACTAATTGAAGATCTATCGGCTAGCTTGACTCTAATAGATTTCCTACATATAACAGGTGGGGAACCTTTGCTTCAATATACAAATTTAAAGAGACTGTTGGAATACTTGGTGAACACGATGAATTTGAAAATAAGTATAAATTCTAACTTGACACTCTACACAGCATTTAGTGAAATGATAAAGAAAGATCTAATACACCATGTTGCCACGGACATCAAGATACCTCCTTATGAACTATATGGATTGACTGCTACGCTCGTTGAGCGTTATTGGGAAAATTTCTTGAAGTCATTAAAATTGATAGGAAAATATGATTTGCCATTAGAGCTTCGAATACCTGTTCATAAGAAATTAGCGCCAGAAACGCTGTCTAAATATATAAATGAGGTCGTGAAAGTCCTGGGAGATCACGTTAATAGAACAATAGTGATAATTAATCCGTTATTGGGAAAACCAGTGGTTACTCCAAGAGATCAGTTGTGGTGTGAAGAAAACTGTTTTCCACCCGAAAGCACGTTGAATAACGTAGCAAAATTTCTCCAAGGCCTCGGGTTTAAGAAAATCGTGATCAAATCCTCGGCCTCCTATCCTTTCTAGAGATCATCCCTGATCATGTATATTCCAAAAAGGAATAAAAATAGATCACAGGGGATTTGTATGCAGAGAAACCCGAGGGGTGAGTGATATGAGTACCAAGAAGAAATACATGCCCAGTGTAAATCTTGTAGCTTATTTACAGAGCGCTGAGAAATTAATAGCCTCATCAGCGAAACTGACAATTTCGCCAAGGGATTTCAATAAAATATTTGATTCAATGAGTGATGAGGATATCGAAAAGTGGATAAAGGAGTTATTACGCAGAGGGCACGGAAGCCCTCTAGAACACAGTATCTACGTCTTCGAGGTCATATGTAGTAGGGCTTGTAGCCATCAATTGGTTAGACATAGGCATGCTAGTTATACTCAATATAGTCAAAGATATAGCGATAAATATCTAAGAGACCTTTTAAGCAGGGTCTATGAATTGTTTGGCGAGAAGTTTACACCAGAATATAGCAAACATATTAACATACTTGTTAAATTACGTGAAATATATGATTTCAATTCATTGCTCGATATTTTATCAGAAGGATTTATTATTCCACCTTTTATTATAAGTACACGTCGTGTAGAATTCCTTAGATCACTTGTAGAATCACTCATACAATACTATATGGCATTGGCAACGGGCGCCTCCTTCGAAGATGCCAGGTACCTATTGCCACAGGCTATTAAGACAAGGCTAATAGTATCCATGAACGCGAGGGAATTGGTGGAAGTGTTTCTTCCATTACGAATGTGTTCGAGGGCTCAATGGGAGATAAGAATGATTGCATGGGATCTGTGGAAACAGTTGTTATCAATTCATAGTGCCTTGTTTAAATATACTGGTCCACGCTGTGTCATGTATGATAATAGAGTTCGAGACCATATATGTAGCATTGATGACTATTTAGCAGGCACATGTAAACCTGTTATAAAAAGATGCCCAGAATTAGTAAACGGTGAAAACATGGTGAAATGCCTATACCATGCATCTAGGAATCCTTATGGGGACTATGGTTTAAATAGTTCATTTAAATAATTCATGGGAAGGTGCCAGGTGCATCGCAGTGATCCTCAGCGATTGGGATATAAAGGTTTACCTTGAGAAAAAACTATTGGTCATAAAACCCATATTTGAAGATACCATTAGAGAAAACGGTGTTGATCTAAGATTTGGTCACAGCTTTTGCAGATTCAGAGACATAGGTCAGATATTGGATTCAAAAAAGGTGAATATACATGATTTCATGGAATGTAAAGATGTAGGCGAAGAAGAAGGATTTGTTATATATCCACGTGAACACGTGTTAGCTACAACCCTTGAATGGATTGAGATGCCAGAAGATCTAGTAGGCTTAGTGAACCTTAGAAGTACTTTTGCGCGATTGAATTTAATGATACCTCCGACAGTGATCGACGCTGGCTTTAAGGGAAATATAACAATAGAAATAATAGGAGGTAATGTACCGGTGAGAATCTACCCGCTTCAAAGATTCTTGCATATAGTTTTCCTTAGAACAAGTAGCCCGGTATATAAGCCATATAGTGGTAAATACCAGGGACAATTCAATGTAACGCCTCCAAAGCCGGATAATTGAGTATTTGTTGATAATTAATTTTGGTGAAATGCATTGGATATCACAGTATGCATAGGTAGTTCTAATCCAGCTAAAATAAAAGGTGTAGTGAACGCATTTAATTTGTACTTTAAAGTCAAAAAAATAAAGCCATATAAAGTGGAGACTGGTTTACCACCACAGCCAATCGGGTTAGACACCATTATAAAGGGTGCTCAGTTACGTGCGTTGAAAGCGTTTGATCACGAATGTGATTATTCTGTGGGAATAGAGGCCGGATTTCACATTATAGGAGAAGACATATTCGATATCACAGCATCTTATATTATTAGTAAAGACGGCTTAGAATCCATGGGTTTTTCACCTTCATTCCCGATACCGAGAAAATTTTACAAACTCATAGAGATGAGGGAATTTAAAGAGCTAGAAGAGATCGTGGATCACGTGTTCGGAACCAAGGACATTGGGGAAAAAGGAGGATTTATATCTATTTTGACAATGAATGTTATTGATAGGGCCGAGCTTTCGAAACTCGCAACCTTAATGGCATTAGTAAAAACACTGAACAAAGATCTATATAGCGACAGATAATTATAACGGCTCTTAGCTTATCGATACGATAACACACTGCACCAAGTATTAAACATCCATTTTAGATCAGAATTTAAAATAAGGGGGTAAAAGTCTATGCTAGCATTATTCAGGCATAGAACAAGTAAATAGGGTCTATGAGTGAGTTTGTGAAAGATGCTGATTTAAAAGGCTCATTAAAATTATAATAGCTGATAATATTTTAATTTATTACATTGTATTAGCTCAGAGAAGCATAGGTGGTTTGATGCCAGTAGAGATTAAGAACATTGATGAGTTTATTAAGATAACCGAGAGGGCTATTGAGTGTAGGGTTGTAAAAAACACAAAGAAGAACCTGGCCAAGATCAAGGCTAGGACAAAGAGATATTTGTACGTAATCAAAGTCCCCTTAGATCAATTGGATGCAGTATTGGGAAAATTAAAATGCCAGATCAATAAAACCATCGATTCAGGCTAATTTTTACTCACACGTAGCTTACTTAACTTATCAGGTATTGTTTGAGTAGTAAAATAAGCCGGGGGCGGGATTCGAACCCGCGATTAAACGGGTTTCTGAGCCCCTGGTTTCAAAAGCCCTGCAGCCCGCCGCCTTAGACCGCTCGGCCACCCCGGCTTTCAATCTTATGATTTTTATGATATTATTCCTCCTTTTTAATCTTAACTAGTTGTCTTAGATTAAAGAACAAATGCATGGCCTAGGATTAGAGAAGGATATTATTCAAGAGTGTAGCCGGGAGTGACCCGTCCCATGCTCATTCTTCCCCGGTACTCGGGGACGTTGCATGGGCACCGGGGTCCAGCATGAAAATATTATTTTTTATGCAGGATTAAAAAGGTTAAAAACTTGGTTTTTATTTAACATCTATCTCTGAAACCTTAGCGGCCTTGATATTTAGAACAGACTCTGCAATGCCATTAGAATACCTAGTGATTCTTCTTAAACTATCATATATCAGCGTGATGGCAATTTTTTCCTTAATATCTATTGGCGAAGAAAGTACTTTTCCATATAAGGCATCTTCTATATCTTTGACTATTTGCTTAGCTTCATATATTACCTCTTCAGCATCTCTTCGGCTTAAACTATAAAGTGAATTCATAGCTTTGTTGAATAATTCAACGGTCTTTACAATTAAATCGTGGACAAGTTCTATGCTTTTTATACCGCCAGCTGATAGCACTCTTTTAGCTATGTTCACAGCGTGATCAGCTATTCTTTCCAAATTCCTGGCAATTATCCTATAGCTCAAGGTTTCTACTATGTTTGTGATCCCGAGTTCGTGCTGTACTCGTACATCTAATAATGTCATTGAGAGCTCTCTCACGATCATGTGGTGAAATCTATCCGCTTCATCATCTCTTTGTATTACTGCATGGGCAAAACTCACATCACTTGTCCGTATCAAATTGATACAATCCTGTAACATGTTATTAACAATTATGTGAAGTCTCTTTATGGCGCTAACCAATGGGAGTTCCCGCAAATTAAGTAGTACTTTGAATGTAACGCTATTGTAAGTCTCTTCAACCACTTCAATGCCAGCTAATTTTATCCTAGCCATATTCTTGATCTCGCTTACTAACTTGGCTAATTCTGGTATTGAAGGATCAAATGCTACGGTTATAGTACCATATCCAGCTATATATGCTCCCAAGATCATTCTAAATACTTGTGGAATATCTATACCAGGATAAACTTTTATCATAGCCTTAAGTTGTGCAACCTCGGCTGCGGGTGGTATTATTACTAATTTATCACCATGTTTTTCTATTATGACATAATCGCCGCTTTTCAATCCTATAGCATCTACCCAGTCCTTTGGCAACGTAACTATAAATGAAGATGAACCAGTTCGTTGTACACGTCTTCTCTCAGTAGCTGGCATACGATATTCACCCACATATATATACTTAGATCTACTTACCTAACTCAATAAGCCATGATTTTATAGACCTTTATAAAGTTTATTGCACAGATATCTTTGTCCAATATCTAAGACCTTATTTCCATATCCATGACTCTATTATATATTACCGTAATATTCCGAATATACTAATATTAACTAGGTTACGAAGTACCATGTTCGTGAAGATCGCGCACGCTTGGTTGCGTCGCCTGGCTTTACATTATATCATGTGGAATGCAAACATATGTATGGTCGTCAGTTATTACATAAATGTTATTGTTAAGATGATAAATGGGCCCGCGGGGACTTGAACCCCGGGCCTCCGCCTCTCTTAGACCTCGCTTGTAAGGGCGGCGTCCTAACCAGGCTAGACGACGGGCCCCAATAGTCTTGAATTATCTAAATAGAAGAGAACTTAAAAATATTTTAAGCCATAAAACGATCCAACTATAGCGCATTCTTAGTGTACTATTTTTATGATATTGCACATCGAAGGGAGTTCTTAGTATTCAAGATCAATATTTTTGTTTCATCTATGAGTTTGGATGCCAAATCCACTTTGTGACGTAATCCCGGTATCAATGCATCTGGATAATTAAGTATCCTCAAGTTCTCATAAATGCTCTCCATTATTCTGAGGTATTTTTCCACTTCTTCAATTAATTGCTTGTTCAATAATTTGATTATTAATCTTCTTATCTCACCTATTACATCGCCAAGGCCCTGTAAGTATGGAACAATCGGGACACCTAGTTCCTCCCATGCGGGTATCCGTGATTCCACTACTATGGAATAAAATATATATGCCTCCACGAATTCACTTAATCCATTATAAATCATCCCTGAATAATATAGATCTGGATGGTCTTTTAACATCTCTTTTAATTTATTCACGTTGTCTTTCAATAGATTTATTTTCTTGGATGCTTCGATATATAATTCTCTATGGATAAAACTTACGACTTCGCTACTAGACCTTATCATTTCACGCACTAATCTATATGCCGATTCTCTTATGCTATCTTTCATATTCAACAATCGATCTATTTTTTCAATATCGCATCTCAGCGTATTCGCTATATCAATACTTGTATCCGTAGAATTCATAGAAGTTCATTCCTCACAATTTTTATAACCCTTTTCAATAATTAAAAATGTGAGGACTTTTATAACCCGCCGTAGCTCAGCGGCAGAGCGCCCGGCTGTAGTGAGGGAGGTGGAAACCGGGTGGTCGGGGGTTCAAATCCCCCCGGCGGGATTTTTGTCAAATTTTAATTAATTATCTAATATAGAATCTGTACGGCTCTTCCTCATCATGATTCAGTTTCGCGGTCGATCTTCATTTTGTGTAAATTGTCTAAACTAATAAGTGTTTGAGAGCACTATATATTTTTTCATGAAACGCTCTTCGGCTAAGTTCTTTTGCCCGTTTTAAGCTATTTTCGCTTAGCTTTTTCCAGAGGATATCATCATCCATGATCTTTTTAATCATATGCACAGCTTCTTCTAGTGAATTATATGGAATTGATACATTAGGATCTTGTTTACTGATATCAATCCAGCTACCGGACTCTATCGGGACTAAAGCAGGTGTTCCACTAGCCATGGCTTCGACAATGCTTATTCCGAAATGTTCCCTAGGGGTTAAGTGAATGTATAGCATAGCTTTCCTATATAGCTCTATAAGCTCGTGTCTAGGTATATTGGTTTTTATTTCAACAATATCATTAAGATCGTCTTTCATTACGTATTCAAGGATCTCCTTATAAAGAGATTTATTGTAATTCGATAATGACCCTACAACTATTAATTTATATTTTAAGTTATGACATTTGATTAGTTTAGCCAATCTAATAATCATATCTGGGCGTTTCTCGGGGCTGATCCTCATGACTGTTAGAACGTATTGTTCTCTTTCATGCTTATCCAAGGGCTTGGATAGAAGTATATCGTCTATATTAACGGGTGGATGAATAACTATGGGTGAGATATTGAAGTATTTCTTAAAGAATTCGGCAGTGAACGAGGAATTGGCTAGGTACATTTTGATCCTATGTAATAGAAATGGAAAGAACACAGTGTTTATAAAAGAGTACATTTTACCTAGGACTTGATAGAATCCATGTAATCCGGGATAATATATCTCATGATCCAAGAATGAGGGGTAATGTAAATAGATAACATCACCTGTCCCCGATAACACATCTCCACTAGTATTTATAACCAGACTAGGGCCAGTCTCAGGCTCTCCTAAGCCTAATCCGCTGATTTCCTCAACGTTCAGTCCGAAAAATTCGGCCAGTCTTCTTAATTTGCAAGGGGAGTTTATGTTAATAGAATCTATAAACACTTCATATCCTTTTTTGGCGAATGCTATAGCTGTTTCGAGCATGACATAATGAGAGCCGCCCAGACCCATTAAAGTTGCATTTAACATGTGGTGTCTCACTATTATTTTCTTCAAGAAACGCACCTCTTGATATCATTTAATGGATTGATTGAGGGCATGACTACAGAGCACACGCCTTTTTTCAATAAATGATCTCTAAGTCCCCATGGATCGGTACTTCTATATCCATCTATTACTACAATAGCTGGGCTGGATATATCAATGTATTCAATTAATTCCGAGAAATCAGCGTGATCGCTCAACGCTACTAAATATGTATATTCATCTATTTTCCTCAACGGCTCGTTGAATTCTCGGCCACTTAATACCACATGTAACGAGTCTCCAGACAGTTTTCTGTACTTGGCATTACAGAAATGTTTGAACACTATTATCTTTTCACTCTTATTCGCTTTATGGTCTTTTTCTTTGTAGTAATTACCTATGCGGTATCCATATTTTTCCAATATCTTAGTCATGTTATAGATCTTTTCTGGCACTATGAAATCTACGTTTATTCCAGATGATCTCAGGATCATCATGGCCTCTTGTATTTTTCCATAATAGCCATATATGTATATTTTGTCATAATTGCTCAACCCCTCTTTAACAAGATCTACAAATATATCTGGAACCAGGCTTTTAAAAGGCCGTCTATGTCTTGGATTCCCATAAGTGGCCTCTATGACCAATACATCAAGATCTCTCATTACCTGTGTCTTTTCATTTAATTTAAAGTCCCCGGTATATCCAAGTCGAACATGGTCGTTCTCTACAAATACCTGGGCAGATCCTGGTATATGGTCGGAAGGAATTAACATGATCCTTTCGTTGTCAACTCTGTATGGCGTGTTATAATCTAATGGTAATTTCTTGTTTCTATAGATAGTTAAATATTGAGAAGGAACATAGCCCAAAGCTTCAATTAACTCGAGTGTTATAGGGTTTCCTATTATTTTTCTAGATACAAATATGCTTTCTTCGATGCCTAACACATGATCCATATGTACGTGTGTTATAACCCTGTATGGTCTTTTAGCAAAACCATCTACAACGATATTTTTCCCGAGTAAAATAGCACCATTTTCCTCTATTTTAACCCTGTTTAGAAGTTCTTCGTATTCCCTGAGAGAGCTCATGAAGATCCCTAATTCCGGTAACACGTTGTTCCTTTGTCATGAAGATTATTTATCTGCCAATTCCCTTAAGATAATTTTCCACTTCTTCTCCCTTGAATCATAGATGATCGCGTTATCGTTGTACAACGCCTTCCATAATTCATAACCATGTGTTCCCAAAACATTCTTTATCTCGTTATCATCAATTGTCCTGATTTCATTTAATAGTTTATTTTTAAACTCCCTCCAAAACTCACTATCGATTGCAACTCGTTCTTTGCTTAGCTTTATAACCACCGCGCCCATGCGTTCAAAGTATGAAAATAATCTATCTCTTTGTATCCTAGGGGGTAATTTACTTTCAAATACTATTTTCTCGTCTCTTAATCTCTCGATCCCGGTTTTATAAGATCTTGTGTATTGGGGGATCTGTGCAGGGATTGGTTTTTCATAGTGTTCTTTTAGAGTAGCCTCTAATTCATTCATTTTTTGTTCCAAGGACTCCATTTTATCATATAGATCAAGGACTTGTTTCTTCAACGCCTCCACGGCATTCAGGCCCTTGTTCACCTCGTCTTGGATCATTCTCTCAATTCTTTTCTTTAATTTTTCAACCACGATGGTTTCCACCAGTTCGCTCAGCTTAGATCGCTGTGTCAAAAAATCCTCTATGATTGTCTCAATGTACTTAGCTGGTCCTTCAAATCCCTCACTTTTAGAGATCTCTAGGAGTTTTTCATA
>JAWBBW010000005.1:70800-71119 GCA_038824035.1 Desulfurococcaceae archaeon | reverse complement strand
GACTGATGAAAGTGACTTTCATTAGTGTTTTTTAGTTTCCTCGGGAGTTAACTACAAGTACCACGCCAGGTGTATCTAATATTGTGAACGTCATGACTCTTGCTGTTAAGCGGGTTAAGGGGAGGCTGTACGTCTACGAGCAGTACAGGACTCCTCAGGGAGTGTTCACAAGGTATATTGGTCCACTCGAGGAGCTGGTGAGGATATACCAGATATACAAGCTGGAGAACCAGGTTAACTACAAGCTGAGTAAACGAGACTTCAAGCGGATTGCCAAAGCACTAGCAGAGGAAGTAGTTAACTTCCTCTCAAAGCAAGA
>JAWBBW010000005.1:0-70790 GCA_038824035.1 Desulfurococcaceae archaeon | reverse complement strand
CGAGTCAGCCAAGGATATGGATGCGGGGGGTGGGATTTGAACCCACGCAGGCCTACGCCATCGGGTTCTAAGCCCGACCCCTTTGACCAGGCTCGGGCACCCCCGCTTCTATATATTTTCATTGTTATCTAGAATTGATGAAAGGATTATAAATATGACTCATAGCATCCTCTAAAATCGTTTTAACAGTATTGTTGGCTAATTCGTATAATTCCTTCGTTATTATTCCCAGATCATAGTATTTATCTATCTCCTCCTTATCAACAACTTTCACGTCACCATCAGGCTTTATAACGATGTCGATCAATAGGTCATGGTATTTGACAATACCTGGCGCTATCTCTGGTGGAGTATTTATATTAATATACGACCCCAGCCACGTTCTCCCCCTGTAATAATTATGTATGATAAATGATTTCCTCGAATTTATCACTAGATAGTCAACATCACCTGGTTTTTTCTCCACACCGATACCATCGTATATGCCTGGCGACGTGAACACCCGTTTGATGACAAGCTCTACATCACCATCTTCGTGAGATATTTTGACCACGTCGCCAGGACTCAAATACACCCTTTCACCACTCGGCTTTATATGTATGAGCTCGATTGTTCTTTTCTCGGAGATCTTGCTTAACACGAATTTCGTGAATCCACGCCAAACACTCGCTCGATCACACTGTTCGCGCAGTATGCATTCAGCCATATCAACTAGATCGGCGTAACCAAGGGCCTTATAGGTATGATGTCGCGGTATGGTTGGATACACCGTGTTCCTGATGTTGTCCAATATTTGCTTAGCTAGGCTTGTTAAACCCAGTATACCTATGAATTCCCCTGGATAGATCTTGGCTGGCTCGTTTGCATTTTCCACCTTCAGGAATATTCTCTTATATTCCTCGAATAAGAAATTCAACTCATTTATGATGTCCTCTTTACTGGCATATTTAGAACTACTCCTGAAGTGCACACCTAGACCCGTGTTCATCAACTTGGATGCAGCTATCGTGGAGAGCCTCGCTCTCGTGTCACGATCCCTTATATGTTCAGAAAAACTTATCTTAGGCTCCCCATGTAGAAGTGCGACATATTTACCTATGATTCTGAAGTTCTTTGTTAGGATCAATTCTTCGCCTGGGTAAAGAGGGGCTCTTCTAACCCCCACTGTTATCTTCTCGCCGATATTTTCCTTGCAAGGAGCAAGCGATCCAACTCGTTCACCAATATCGACTAAGCATGTATCACCTCTTTTTTCCTTGACTATACCTATGTAAACGGAGTGAAGTTCGATGGGGGAGATCCACTTTAAAACATATTTCAGATTCTCGACTAATATATTATATACATTTCTAGCCTTCTCTGAAAACCCTATCACTAATAACTCGTCTTGGTAATCCCCGTCTTTAACGGTAACATCACATGGCGACGTATCGTACGCTATGTGCATTCTCTCTTGAACCTTGTCACTAGCCTCCACTATCTTCATTCCACTGTCAATCAATATCTTCGTTAATGCAGTTGCGAATATACCACGAATTCTCACGTTGATTTTATCGCTCAAGTTATCTCCCTAATATCTAATCACGAATGGTCTCTAAGATCGCTATGGCCTGCCATATCCTTGTCCTAGTGCTGAGGGGCATGTTAGGGTCTTGACTCACTTGTTCAAGGGCTCCTATAGCATTCGCTGCTCTGACACCTGGGCTATAACGTTCATCCCGTAAATAGTTCAAGGCTTCTGTGGCAGCTCTCCGTATGTTCCTTGGAACAGCTGTGTCATTAACGATGCTGACTAATATATATATAGCATTCTTTATCTTGGCTTCATTATCTATGACCCTGCTCAATACACATCACCTCTACCTTGTTTGCAATATAATTGCAAACCCGGCCTTATCTGGGATTTAATTTAACAACCCCTGTGTTTTAAATAAACACATGGTGGTTTTTCATGGAAAGGAGCAAAGATCCAACAAAGATCATGGCAGAGTTGCTTAAATCCGGGGCCATAATGTTAGCGGAGATATGCCCAGCCGAGGGTTGCAATTTGCCATTATTTAAACTAAAAAGCGGCGAAGTAGTGTGCCCCATTCACGGGAAAGTACACTTGGTTAAGACAGATGAAGAGGCCAAGGAGATCTATGCTAGGGCCACTATGCTATATGTATTGAACAAATTAGAGGAGTCAGCTATTAAGGCTATTTACGAAATTAGTGAAAATAGAGACATAGATCCCACTGAGTACATAAAATGGCTAGAGGTCTTAGAGAGGATACAGAGACTTAAATCATTGCTGAAACAGCGATAACGACCTCTTCCCCAATTCGGTTAGGACGTAATTTTCCACATCCCTATATACCTCGGTAATCTCTCTAGATGCATCGATCAACTTGAGCAAGCCCATGGAAACTAGCCGGAAATAAGCCTCTCTAACCTTTGCCAATAACTCGTATTTCTCGAACTCGGGGAACCTAGATTCATATCCAGTTTTTCTTCTTAAAGCTGTAGATGGATCCACATCTAGGTAGATGGCTATATTCGGCTTAATGGCGTATCTATTGATCTCTAGGATCCAATCGAAAGGCGCTCCATGCGCTGATTGATACGCGACACTACTATATAAGTATCTATCGCATATTACTATGTATCCTTGTTCAATGGCAGGCACGATCTCTGTTTTGATATGTATTAATCTATCGAGAGCGAAGACAAGGGCATCTATAAAGGGATCTCTTAGCTCTGAGAAACTGGTCTTAAGCAGTTTCACTATATCAGAATCCGTGGGTTCATAGGTATATATAGTCTTAAAACCCATTTCATTCAATCTCTCTGTAAGCATTTTGGCTATCGTTGTTTTACCAGCTCCATCTAGGCCCTCGAACACTATGAAAAACCCATTTCTAGACACTTAGAGTCACCACACCATTTCTCACGGTTAAAAACCTAGATTTACAGGCCTCTCCAACAAAATGATCGTATTCCTCGACAATATAAAGAGGTATATTAGCGAGGACACATCCAGCTATTAATATAGGTTCTATTTCCTTGACGATCATGCAAACGGGGTTATTCCCAGATAATCGGAGACCATATATTATGTAAGGACCAACAGTACTACCCCTTGTGCCTCTGAACACCAAGACCTTGCCTTTCAGCGATATTTCGCCTTTATTACTTTTTAAAACCCCTTTCTCGGGATCAACCTCTCCCAAAAAAGATATATATTGATCTATGACTAGAGGCGGGCCTTCACAGGTGCCGGGAACTATTTCCTTTACCCTAAACGTTTTTCCCACCCACAGTTTTAACAACCTCTTCTAACTCCATTATGCTGGTCCTTAATCCATGTATTTTACTGAGATAGAACGCGGCTTTGCCACTATTAGTGACCACTATATCGAATTCCCTCCTGATCTTGGCTACAACAGGGCAAGTCCCAGTGGCTATGTCTGTTCCAAGGGCTTTCAATGCGTAGATGATATTTCTGTGTTTATCCACATATTCGGGGGGTATAGTGATCATTAGCTTGTTTCCACTCCTAGGAGGTCCATATTTCTTGAGCAACGAATAGATCCTGTATAATTCAACTGGGTGTAAATGAGGACAACCGATATAGCCCAAGATCTTATTACTGGAATCGGGTATCTCGCCGATATATTTCTCAATATATTGTGGTTCGATAACCACCTTATCCTCAATTTCAACCATGTATGTCCCCTTAGGTGTAACACCTGGGATAACAGCCATGGCGTGTGAACCAGATGCTGCCATAGCGGCTAACAGGACTTTGAGTCTATATATATCTAATCCACCACCTCGTTGTGTCAATAATGGTAGATCTCCTATGTTCTCGCCGATCCAGAGCCCTATAGCACCTACTGGTGTTCTGCTGGTGAGTATTCCTAGTTCTACGTTTACCTTTGCAATTCTATTTTCAAGTATATGGAGACCAGCTTTGTAAACATACCCTGTAAGCGCTGATGCAATTGCGATCGGCCCTCCTTCCCTATTTGTGAAACCACCAAACACTGTATTGGAGAATATGACGGCGCTGCTTTCACCCCATGCCAAGTGTTCAAATGGGAGAGGGGGTCTATAATGATATGGTATACAAGTAAATATCGGTTTAAACCCCATTTCCATGAAAAGCTGGTCTATTATGCTCTGCTCTTTCTCGAGTGAGTTATCTATGATACTTGATAGACTAGAATAATCAATACAACCGGGGTTTATTGTTGTAAATACCTTTGCTTTCGCATTTCCTCTTAGTAGTTCATATATTAGGAGAACGCCATATTTGCCTATATTGACATATGAAACACCTGATATATGTGCGTGCTTTATTTCTATCAGTTCAGATGCCCCCATAGCTTCCCCAACTTTCACTAATATCTCCATCGCTTTTGCAGTACTCCACCCATAATCACCTCTAAGCATTTTCTCCTGTTCACGCGTTAAGTACACCTAGGGCACCGTAACTCTCTTGTACTTGTCCCACGGTTCATCAAATGGCTTTACAGCTATGAATATGGCCTTGTCTCCTACACCATCCTTACTTCTTGGGTCAAGAGTACTTCCTCTGATATCCCTTAGTATAATTATGTCCTCGCCGCTTTTCATCCTAGTGGCTATTGCCCATTCAACCATTTCTGGATTATCAATGTCAATGTCATCGTCAACTACAACGACATGTTTAACACTTGGATGAGCATAGATCGCTGCTATACCGGCCAACCTGGCATCACCAGGGCTTAGTTGTTTAATGGATAATACAGCGTGGAGCCATCCAGAACCTCCATCTGTAAGCCTCACGGATTTTAAACCTGGCACGATTTTCTTGACATAGTTGTATATGGCTATCTCTCTTGGGAAACCCATTAAGAACCTGTGTTCCCAGAGACCTGGCACGATCGCGTGATATATCAATGGCTTTTTCTTATTGAAATACATCGCCTCGGCCCTGAATACTGGTTGCTCCCTACGAGGATCAAGCAAGCTAAGGATATCTGTAAAAGGCCCTTCAGGGGCCTTCTTGTTCTTTAATATGACACCTTCAATAACTATGCTAGCATCAGCTGGGATCGGTATATTGTACAGTGGCGTTCTACATATCTTGGGATCCCTAGTTAGATTTACACCAACGTATACTTCGAAAACTCCGAGAGGAGGGCTTAATGCAGCAGCAAGTTCTTGAAGAGGATGTACGCCTAGGATCATAGCGACTGGGGTGTCTTCGTCCCTTTCTAAATAGCTATTCATTATGTAGTGTAAATGTCTTGGGACCACTCTTAGAACAGCTTCATTGCGTGTTAAGAACATTGTTCTATGAAAACTGCTATTGCAGATATTGTCTACACAGGCTATGTAGATGGAGCTTGTCAAGTAATAGCCGCCATCTTCTTTATAGTACTTTATGAACGGCAAAACAGAGAGATCGGGGGTTACCTCCTCGAAATAATTTCTAAAATCAACCACATTTATATCAGGAGGATATATATCAATAGCTTTATTGACATAGTTGTATAATTCCTCATCAGAGTGTTTATCGAATAGTTTATATACATCTCTTCTCGTTGTGATGAGATTGGTGTAACATAATATTTCCTCGGATTTCTTCAATTTGAACAATATTAGCTTGTCCCTGTTCTTGAGACTCAAATTTGTGACCGAATACTCTTCATCTAAGTACCCAGCATCTAGTATTTGCTTGTCCAGTTTTTTTGCAAACTCCATTAATTGATCTAGCTCCATGAAATCAATCCTCTATCATTTCCTCGGTATAATCTTCTCTGAGTTTTATTTTAGATAACTTTATAATTTCGATTTTATCACTATACTTAGTTCTAATTAACATGGTATAGGAGTCGAAGTCGAATTTCTCCACAATACATGGATATTCATTCCCATCTATGACCCCCACTGAACAATAGATGTTCCTCTCACTGGCTAATTGGTAGATCTTCACTCTTTCTATTCCAAATCTCTTTTTCAACTCATCTATGTTATATGATTTTACAATTCCATATACGTGGAGGTTGTTCATGAGTATCGAGGCATATATAATCCGGCCTTCCATAAACTGTGTTAACTCCGATGTATTTACAGGTGTTCCATAAAATAATGGATACCCTTCTATTATCACGTTATTCATATCGATCTTCACGAGTGGGGCGTTCTCCAAGAATTCTCTATACCTAATACTTCTTAGTAGCCTTCTTTCTTCTCTTGTCCTAACCTTTCTAATAATTGGTGATTTAACACTATAGACCTCTATTCCAACCTTCTTGAACTTGGTGAAATAATCTCGTAATCCATCGTCAATAATTACTATGGCATCTGGTCTCAGGGATCTGATCAATAGGTGTTTATAGGATATGGCATGTTCATCTTTGACCCAGCCATCAGTATCTATTATTATTGGTTCAAAATTGCGCGCTTTACCAATCATGATCAATCGATATAATTCGTTCACTATAACATGAACGTTGTGTTGTGGCTTTATATCGCCAATGAATCTCATGACGAGTGGTTTTATCTCCGTGTTCCATGATATTAATGTAGTTGGAAAGCCCATTGAGACAAATCCCGGGGGCCCGATGTCGGCTTGTCCAACATCTCCGTCTATTATTGCTGGTCTTAATCCTCTTGTCAATGCAATATTGGCTAATAATGTGGTGAACGATGTCTTACCAACATCAGTACCCCCAATAACTACGACCACCTTGTGGCCCTTTTCGATTATCTCCTTTGCAATGTTTTTCCTCGTGAAGTATGGATCATCTGGGTCCAGGGGTTGTATCAGAGATTCATCAGCCATGCTTATATATAATTCACTATCCTCTACTGCCTCTATAATGTAGTTTCTAGTCTTATGGACCACTAGTTTTTCACCAGAGTGAAACCTCTTACCCAATACCTCTATGATACCCTTGGCCACTTCTATTGCCATAGGGCCGAAAGCCCTAATGGCCTCTGTTTTCAAAAGCTTAACTACGGGCATCAGACCACCTCAACACCGTTTTTCATCGCGATCCTATATGCAGCGTAAATGTTCTTGAACCTATATGGTTTAAGCCCCCTGAGTCTCCTTGATAGTAGATTTATTTCTTCTTTGATACTCCAACGTGGTGTTGTCTCCTCCTCGCTCACCAATTCTACCCTTGTATTAAATAGTCTCTTCAGAGCTAGGGCTAGTTCCAAGCCATTCCGGCCACTACCAACCCGTATTAGGAGGTCCTTGAAAGGTAGACATCTCTTTACATATTCAATGGCGTTGTTCAAATCATCTATACTGCCCTCGCCATATGTGATGAAAAGCCCGTCACCCACTATGGCATAGCTTATCACTTTGCCTGGATCAACCCCGATCACAACTTCGCTGTAGAAATTGGAAAGCGATTTGCAGAGAAGTACGGCTTCTTCCAGTTTTCTACAATCCCTAGATGGATCGTATATTATCAATAGGTCGTTTCTATTTGATAATTCCTTTAAGAAATACTCGTGATCAGTATATACAACACTACCATAGGGAACCTCATCGCTACTATAATAGTGATGGAATATAATATCACGTTCTCTCAAAACCCTCATGACATTGATAAACCACAGTGGTTCATATACGGCTATTACCAATGGCCTTCTCTGCAAATTCAGCGATCACCGGTTATCAACGGTATTTCACTTTAATTATCCCAGTAAATTACACAATTAATTTAGTGAAGTGGTGATTTATATCTTTGCATACACGGGTAGACAGGAATTAGATGAGTTAATAGAAAGACATCGCTCTATATTGTTTTATGGTGTAGCTGGCTCGGGCAAGACAACTATGTTATTAACTATAGCTAAAAACCTGTGTAAACAGGATATATGTGTCTATATAAGCACCGAAGGCACCCTTCACTACGAGAGAATAGCTCGTGAACACGATGCATATGGAAACACTCTTTTCAGCGAGATCTATGATCTAGACGAACTTATTAATACGGCTATATTTCTAAACATGGTCGGAATCAAGTATATTTTCGTTGACAGTATAAATGCGCCTTATAGAATGCGTGCAATGGATGAGTCAAGCATAGTTAAACAAGCACTACTTATAAGCATCATGATAAAGACCGTTGAAGAAACCAATGGCAAATTATTTGCATCAGCGCAGGTAAGAACAGGTGAAGAGGGGTATATAGAGGCTGTTGGTCATGGCATGCTTGAATATTACTTTGATCTCGTAGTGAACCTCGGCATAGATGGATATGAGAGATATGCTAAAATAATGAAACCTAATGAGAAAATTGATATAGAGAAGAAAATGTACTTTAAAATAACAGATAAAGGTGTTGAGTGGATTGATAAACATATATGATTATGTGATTTGGCTTATAAAGTATTATTTACCCGCCATGATCGCCAATGCGGCGCCGGTCTTGATCAAGGGGGTTGTATTGATAGATAGGGGAAATAGGTTTATCGATGGCAAACCCATATTTGGATCAAATAAGACAGCAGAGGGCTTTGCCATAGGCATTATAATGGCTTATGTAACTGGAGCTAGTGTTGGCGTATTAACCAAGGATTTACTCGTGTCTATGCTATCAATTGGAGCTGGGTTATCAGCGTTAATTGGGGACTTGATCGGCGCCTTCATTAAGCGAAGACTCGGAATAGAGCCTGGCAAGCCATTACCGATATTGGATCAGCTGGATTTCGCGCTATTTACAACACTATTCTACATAGTTATATCGCTAGATCCGGTTATCTATAACCCTTTGTACATAGTTACAACAATAACGGTGATCTTAATACTTCATGTGATTACAAACAACATTGCATATGTCCTGGGGTTAAAGACAACTCGCTGGTAAAAACGTTTTTAAATCCTGTTTATGGTAAAACATGTTTTGACGAAATTATTATTGGTGATCAATGGTGGCTAGATATCCCAAAGTCATAGTGACATATTGCCCAAAGTGTAAGGCACATACCGATCACTCAGTGGCGATCTACAAACACGGCAAGAGAAGGTCCCTTGCAGAGGGTGAAAGAAGATATGAGAGGAAAAAGAAAGGATATGGCTCTAAGAGAAAACCTGAACAAAAGAGATTTGCAAAAGTGACTAAGAAGATTGTATTAAAACTGAGGTGCTCTAAATGCGGGTATACACTACATAGAAAGGGAATTAGGCTTAAGAAAGCCGAATTAGTCGAGGTGAGTAAGTAATGAAAAAACGAAAAATATTGATACCAATGCCAAAGAGTAGGTTTTACAGGGTTATTTGCAAGAATTGTGGCGCGGAGAACGTTGTATTCAGTCATGCAACGTTCCCGGCCAGATGCAAGGTTTGTGGTATATCCATGGTTATACCTACTGGTGGGAAAGCCAAGATCGTTAATGCAGAGATAATATCCGAATTAGGTTGAGTTAACGCGTAAAGATAGCTTTCCCTACGAGATCATTTGAGCCCCCAGAGCTATTATCTCGCTCTTAATCATGTGTATAATACCGGGCTCTGGCACTTCAAATATTAGATCTACCTTGGCGTGAGAAGTGGGTATCTCCATACCTATTCTATCGTGCAGGATCTCTATTATATTACACCTATATTTATATAGGACACCGAGCACTCTATATAATTCACCGGGGACATCTCTCAGTATTAGTGATAACTTGGGGATCCTGCCATCGGCGCTGAGGCCCTTGGTCACTATTCTGTAGAGCATTGTCAAGTCTATATTGCCCCCACTTACTAGTAAAACCACGTTCCATTTCTTCTCCTTGAAATGTCCTTCGAGGAGAGCGGCCAATGGAGATGCCCCTGCACCTTCCGCCACGATCTTGGCTCTTTCCATTAACAGATATATAGCTCTCGCAATTGATTCCTCGTTCACGGTTACCACGTCATCGACCACTCGCTCCATGATCTCATATGTGATCTTGCCAACGGCCTTGGTCACTAAGGCATCAGCTATACTAGGCCTAGATTCGATTAAAACAGGGGATCCACGCCTTCTTGAACTATAGTATTTAGGCGCCACAGCTGGTTCCACGCCAATAACCTTTATAGACGGATTTAATTTCTTAAGCACCACACCAACACCAGATATCAATCCACCACCACCTATCGGAATCAAGACTGCATCAATATTATTCATGAACTCCGCTATCTCAAATCCAATAGTGCCCTGTCCAGCTATCACGTCGTGGTCATCAAATGGATGAATAAATATAGCCTCGGTCTCTTCAGCTATTCTCAGGGCCTCTTTATATGCATCATCATAAATAGTTCCATGCAAAATCACAGTAGCACCATAGTTCTTTGTCGCCTCTACTTTGAATGGGGGAGTTGTCTCCGGCATAACTATTGTCGCTCTAATGCCGAGTACGTTTGCAGCGTAGGCAACGCCTTGTGCATGATTCCCACTAGACGCTGTTATTACACCTTTCTCACGGGATTTTTCCATGACATTGTAGATCTTGAAATATGCCCCTCTTACCTTGAAAGCACCTGTTTTCTGCATGTTCTCAAGCTTGAGGAACACGTTATTACCGGACATGCGCGAGAAACTGGCGTTATAAATAATTGGTGTTTTATGGACAACGTCCTTCAAAACCTCTCGGGCCTTAATAGCTTTTTCAAATATCTCATCTAAGATATCAGCCATGTATAACCCCTTGCGGTTTTATCAAGATATGTTCAAAAATATATTAGTCAAAATATATTAGTTTATTAATTTCGAGAACACGATAATTATAATTAATGGATTAAATAACAATGGGTGTATGCCTTGGAAAGAGATAAATTAATCGGCTGGGGCATGCTCATATTCTCCTTAGCAGTCATTATAGCTTATAGTTACATCATGTTTTTCACAGATCTCTGGGAGATATTGACACGCATAACACTGGTGATCATGGTGATAGGTGTATCAGGCATATTAGGGTGGATAGGATATACATTGGCAACAACACCACCACCAAAACCCATTGAGGAGATCGAAAAGGAGATCGAAGAGGAGTTAAAGAAATTAGAACAAGGAAGTAATATCTCTTAGTAATGGTTTTTCGCATGTCTTGATCCAATAATCACGCGATCATATCATTTGATCAAGTCATAGACATTATATGAGACGGCACAGCATATGGTTTCACATAACTGTGATATTTCTCATTTATTGATCGGTATTACCTTGTCATCTCATTACATCGGTGTATAATGATGTGATTGTTTATAGAAAAGATTATTTACTTGTTGTTATGATATATATATTCCGGAGGATTTTCATGAATGGTGAAAACAGCCTTTGTAGTTTAAAAAGGATTTTCAATAAACTTAAAGTAGCTTTCAACATGTTGGATAGGATCTCACCTGGGCTAACTAATAGAATTGACCTCTATTTTCACCTTAGATATGGTAAATCCTTTGTGGACATATTAATAGAGAATCCGAGGTTATGTATAAATGATTTAAACGAACTATATGGTGGTAATAGCGAGTCAGTGAAATACCTTCTCTACATGATCCTGAAATTTGCCTTAAAAGGCGATATACACCTCATTAGTAATGCGTTAAAATTATTCCAAGATGGAAAGTACGACGAATTAATAAACATTCTGTGCAGTATTAACGGCGTAGCAGGTTAGTGATCGCCCATGCCCATTAGCTAGGTTGTTTATGGTTTTTGGACATGGGTTCACCCCACCTCTCTATCCTCGCTTCCCAGCCTACAGTGCCATGGGATTGACGCGTTCCCCGAGGCCATTGATGAAGAGCAATTCACAGGGCTTCGTCTTAGCTGAATCATATGCCAAGTATCATGGTAAGCAATGGCATTTACTAACATGCCCTATATATGTTGACTCCTGCTTTACATAGTTTAAACCATCTTCGCCGACAACCTTTCCCTGGAATTACCTTGAAAAAGACCTTTTGCTGATCTTCTTTTAAACTGATATATCCAATGGATTGCTTTGCCAACTCGGGATCGCGTAATTCAGGGCTTTTTTTACAGAGGTCTTCGCATTTCCTGGCAATATCCATATCCTCGTAAAGTGATCCACAGATCTCACAGGCATAATATTTATATCCATTGATTTCGACCAGATACACCATTAAAGACACCTGTCTCAGAAGATTCAATGGATACATAGGCTAATTAAAGCTTGTTAATGGCTAATCATATATTTCATCAATGTTGTTTCCAACGCTGATCATACCTTCATGTGGCTTCATGTTGTGATCATTATTTTAAGCTGTTAACCGATCTGCCTAAGGAATATCCCGATGTCATATATGTTTCTATATACATTGTTTTCCTTGTCCCATTCAGCAAACCCCACTATTTCCTTATCAACATGATCTATTACAGCGACCAAGCGATCGCATGGGGGGTACTTAGTCACTATGCTTTCAATTAAGATATCATTGCCGTATAGAAATGCTTTAATTCCTCTTTCACAGACCTCTATAGCCCCTCTAACCCCTTTTTTCCTAAATATTTCATTGATTAGTGGTATCGATGGGGCGATTTTGCCCCTATTCATAATTGCGATCCAGGGGCCACAATATATAGTTATCTTTGCTGGTTCTATGCCGATTGGCTCATATATAATGCAAACATCGTTGAAACACAGCATTTTCAATTTCTCCGAGACATAATCATATAGGTCGGCTTCATATATGTCGGTGAGTATCTTCTCAAGCTTCTCTATATATTCCAAGGGTGTATCCAGCACTTTGAACTTAATTTTTGGTTTTTTCATTTTCTCCCTGTTTTTTCCAGAATACATATCGTGAACCCGAATAAACCATGTATATGTGGCCACACCCTAATACATTTCTCAACCCTGTGATCGAATTCGAGATGCCTATACTTTCTAAGCCCATGTGAGTATTTGAATAATTTTACAGGGGGCTCTACAACATCGATGTCTTGTCTATGCTTCAGGACTTTATCTATTACGTATTCGTTCTCCTCTGGGGCTATGCTACATGTTGTGTATACTAATAAGCCCCCTTCTTTCAGTAAATTCAATAAATTATTCAATAACCGTATTTCGCGTTTAACCATTATTGCTAATTCGAATAAACTGGTTTTCGTTTTCCTAGCAGGGTCAACAGATATTGTGCCCTCCCCACTACATGGTGCATCAAGCAATATTCTTTCAAACATTTTTCCACCCAGTTTCTCAGGCAATTCAGCGGCATCGCTCCACATTACAATGACGTTGTTCAATCTCATCCTCATCAAGTGGCTTATCAATGACTTCAAACGGTATAGAACAAGATCGTTTGCATATAGTAGTCCAATTCTTTTTCTCAGTATTTGAGCTATGAAAGTAGCCTTACCTCCTGGTGCTGCACAAGCATCAAGCACGTCACCTGAGTAATCATGTAGTAAGAAGAGTACTGGGATAAGGCTTGTAGCATCTCTGTGAACATAGTAATACCCCTTTAGGTATTCATGTGTAGCTCCCAGGCTAGGTGATAAAGGAGATTTTAAAACCCAGAATGAGCCAGGAGCCCATGGTATCTCCCTTAGTTCAAACCCCAAGTTTTCGAGTCTCTGCCTAAGTCTCTCGGGTTGTATCAAGGTATCATTAGTCCTCACCACTGGCTTGACAGGTTTATTAAATGCCTTGATAAGTTTTATTGCCTCGTCATAGCCAAGCATGTCGATATATCTCTGGACCATATATGGTAAATATCCATGTTCAACGGCAATCCTTATAGCTGGTTCTGAGGGCTCGATATATATATCTCTGTATATCTCATAGACGCTTTTCACAATGAACCACTTCGAGACATAGTGATTTCTAATACTTTCTTCATATACCTAGCGTTTTCAAGCATCCAGTGGTCATTGTTAAGGAAGACGTACACTTTATTTGGCTTTAGATTAAATATATCCATTGCTATTTTTTCTAGTTCTTTCTCGTTGTATTCATAACCATACCACGCCTCTCTACCATGCATTCTAAGGTATATCAAGTCATTGTTCTTGACAATCCAATACGCTATGGGGGCATCAATCGATACTATTGTTATCCCCTCTTTAATAGCCCATTCTAAAACCCTGTCATTGAAACAAGAACTATGTCTGAACTCTATTGCCATTCTATTATCCAGCCTCGTCTCCTTGTTAAATGTACTTATTTTCCCTAGGTTTTCCTCTTTACAAGTAAATGTAGGAGGTAATTGAAATAAGTAGAAATCTATAATGTTATCCATTGGCTTAAATAATTCATGGAATTTCCACCAAATATCAATAGCTCTATCACCCATCTTTCTAAGGTGTGTGATGGATCTATGCACCTTGATGCTCCATCTAAGCCTCCTGCCTTTCCTAGCCCAGCTCTTAACCTGATTTCTAAAGGGAAACCTATAGAAACTTGCATTTAGTTCCACGGCATTAAGCCCACTCTCTCTTACATACCATTCCAATGTGGCTTCCTCATTCCAGTCATAGAGCCAGCCCGAAGTACCTACGAATATCTCCAAAGATAACACCACGTTCAAAAAATACCTCGTTAAGGGGTGTTAAAAAAAGAAATTCTCAAAAACACTTCGAAATACTAGCTATGAGTATGGTATTTTGAAACCCGTCTTCACACCATATTCAAGGTCGGTATCAATTTAGCCTTTGGATATAGTAATGATTATATCGAGGTGAAGACGAGATAAGAGGTTTATTAATCCAAGTTACATACCATGCTCAATATTCTTATACAAAATATCAATGAAATATACATACATTATTACCTGTTAATTAAGGCTTAATTATCTATGGATTTTCATAGTATTTATTCATTTGATGATCCTATGTATGTGGGTAATATCAAATCTTTTTCAATATCAAATGGGTATACATAAAAAGATCTCAAGAACGGGGAACATAGCTAATGGAATTCAGCAAATAAAAAGGCCTTTAATAACAGTTGAAAAGTGGTGAGGAAATGGCAATATACAGGCCAAGTAGAGATAAAAAACAGGTGATTGAAAACATATTGAAGGACCTTGATCCCGCTTTGAGAGATCTAGCTAGAAGCGTCCTTGAAAACATGAAATTAGAGGAACTGCTTGATAAGAGACAAGTATTAGAGAAACTCAAGAGATCTCTGGGCATGGAGTAGATGAGTTTTGTGATAATTGTTTTTATTTATAATAAAAATATATGTCATCGTAGTGGGAATCATGGGGTATGTAAGTAAAACTTTACATGCACGCATTATTGAAATAGATTTCACTCAGCCATTGATTATATTGAATTCGGATGATGCGATGGAGTTGGGCATTAAGCCGGGTAACATAGTTTTATTAACACATGGCGAGAGGTATTCTTCTTCAATAGTAATGATTTCAAAGACCATGGTTTCGCGTGGAGACTGCCTAATAACAGGCAGTGTTGCCAATAAACTGGGTATTTCAAAGGAAGGGATTATTGGTATAAGACCACTAGGTATACCGCCTAGTTTTAATGCCTTGAAAAAGAGAATTCAAGGCGAGAGGTTAAATGAAGGAGAATATGTGCAGTTGATAAAGGACATGGTAAACGGCCTATATGGTGAAGCTGAAATAGCCTCTTTTCTTGTCAGTCAACTATACAAAGAACTCACAGATGAAGAACTAGGTTATTTAATAAAGGCGATGGTAGAGGCAGGCTCCAGGATTAAATTCGAGGAGACCGCTTATGATACACATAGCGTTGGCGGTGTTCCAGGTAACAGTAAAGTAGCATTAATCACGGTTCCCATAGTGGCTTCATATGGATTACTAATACCCAAGACGAGTAGTAGAGCCATAACTAGCCCAGCTGGTACAGCTGATACCATGGAGGTGTTAGCAAGGGTCGACCTCAGCATTGAGGAAATAGTAGAAATAGTTAGGAAAGTTAAAGGGGTCTTGGTATGGGGAGGGCATTTGAACCTGGCCCCGGCCGACGACTTGTTTGTCAGCATTGAACGGAGATTGGCAATTGACCCAGAACAACAAATGGTGGCCAGCATTCTCTCGAAGAAACTTGCCATGGGGATAGAGAGATTAGTAATAGATATACCAACGGGGAGAGGAGCTAAGGTTAAAGACATATACATGGCTGAGAGATTAGCATCTATATTCATGAGGGAGGCGGGGTTACTTGGGATAGCGATACGCGTAGCGATAACGTATGGTGGTCAACCCATAGGTATGAGTATTGGACCAGCTCTTGAAGCTCGAGAAGCCCTTAAAGCACTGATCGAGAGAAAGGGGAGTAAGAGCTTGGTTGACAAGGCTATATTACTCGCTGGCTTGACACTGGAAATGTGTGGTAAAATACCACAGGGCATGGGTGAGAACATTGCAAGGGAGATCTTTCTAAGTGGGAAAGCATATGAAAAGTTCAGAGAGATAGTTGAAGCACAAAGTGGGGATCCAAATGTAAAACCAGAAGACATACCCATAGGTAAATATACATATACTATTACATCCCAGATAGAGGGGGCAGTTACTCATATAGATAACGCAGTGATAAGTACGATAGCCAAGGCATGTGGAGCCCCCTATGATAAGGGCGCTGGGATTCAATTACATGTAAAAGTGGGTTACAGAGTGAATAAAGGAGATCCCATCTTAACGCTTTACAGTAATAGTGAATCCAGGTTAGAAAATGCCATTTCACTGCTAAGCATGTATCAACCCGTGGTTATTGAGGGCATGTTACTCAAGATCGTGCCTTAGCAAATCCAGGGTTCCTTACTTTTAAATTATTTTTCATGTGGATAAGGTTAATTACTTAGTCTATGTTCTTAAAATCCTGTGCCGGGTGAGTATATTGAATTATGATGTGGTGATCGTAGGTGGAGGTGTTGCTGGGTTATATTCCTCTATAGTCCTGTCTTCGAAGGGATTCAAAGTAGCACTCGTTGAGAGTAAGTCACGTGAAATGATTGGTAATAAAGCATGCGGAGATGCCATAGGTGTACATCATTTTGATAAAATAGGGCTTAGAATACCGGATCAAATCATAACCCATAAATACAGAGGTGTTAAGATCTATAGTCCTAGCGAGCAATACGAAATAGTGGTTCCAGGAGAAGGCATTAGCGTGGATAGGCTAGGTTTCGGTCAATGGCTTCTCGAAGAAGCCATCGATAGAGGTGTTGAACTATATGATCAACATAGCTTAGTCGACATCGAAATAAAAGATAACAAGATCTCGGCTGTGAAGGCCAAGAAAATAGGTGGTGGAACAATAGAGTTACGTGGCAAGGTATTCATTGATGCTAGTGGGAGTAAACCGGCCCTTCGTGTCAAAGTACCCAGGGAGTGGCCTGTATCAGAGAGACCGTATACCACCGATTTCAACATCGCATATAGAGAGATAATAGAGCTTAAACAACCTATTAAGGAGGAGGATGTCGACTATGCGTTGATATATTTGAACACGATCATAGCGCCAGGTGGTTATTGGTGGCTTTTCCCAAAATCCCATGATGGTTTAATGGTAAATGTTGGCCTCGGTGTTATCTGGAATGGCAAGTATAATCCGAGATATCAATATGAAATGTACTTGAAACCTCGATTCAATGGTAGATTGATCCACACAGGAGGTGGGATAGTGCCCACTCGTAGACCCTTGGCAACACTTGTGTGGAGAAACCTGGTCGTGATAGGTGATGCAGCATACACCGTGAATCCCGTTCACGGAGGTGGGATAGGTTCTTCACTAGAAGCCAGTGATATAGCCTCACGATATATAGGCAATGCACTTGAAATAGGGATCATAGATGAGACCAGATTATGGGGTATAAACATAGAGTACATGAGAGCGTATGGTGCTAAACAGGCAAGCCTGGATATACTGAGAATGTATTTACAGAAACTAAGCAACGACGATTTCGAATGGATCATAAGGAATAAGATCGTGGATGGTCAATCGATATATGACCTAAGTAGTAGAGGTGATTTAAGTGAAAAAATAGTGTATGCTATTTCATCGCTATTGAAATTACTCGGTAGGCCTAGTCTATTGAACCAGCTTAGAATTGTGAGAAGATACATGAAAAAAGCCAGTGAGCTATACTTAGAAAGATATCCTACAAACCCCGAGGGCATTGGTAAATGGATTATGGAGGTAGAAGGGCTTTACAACGAATTCTTAAATATCATAGGCTTTGAAAGGGGAGAGATTGTTAAATGGTAATCTGTGCCGGCTTAGACCTCGCAGGAAGCAAGCGTAGACCAACAGGTGTAGCCATTATAACAATGGCTTTTGATATAATTGATACAAGGACCCTCTTCAGGGATGAAGAAATAATTAACTATATCATTAGAAACCATGTAAACACCGTGGCAATAGATTCCCCCTTAGATCGCCCGTCTTGCGGATCTGTCTTTAGGAAAATAGACCTGGTTCTTATAAGAAACGGGTTCAAAGTGCTCCCCCCTGGTTGGAGAGGTATGAGCATGTTGGTTAACCGCGCGATCGGTATTTCAAAGGCTCTCATGGCTATGGGAGTGGAGGTTTTGGAGACACATCCCCGTAGTTCTCTAAAATCAAGTGGATGTAGTTCTTTCGAGGAGTTGATAAGGGCATTGAATTTGAATATCAACAGGGAGTTGAATAAGGATGAAAAAGACGCTATAGTGTCTGCATTGGTATGCGTGTTCCATAAACTAGGTAAATCACGTATATATAGAGCCGAAGATGGTCAAGTTGTATTGTTACCTCCGATCTGTCAAAATACCTAATATCTTATCCAGGACATAACTCAAGAAGATCTTTTTAGATAGTTTAGAAAATACTCTAGTGGACCAGGGTACATCTATCTTCGCTCCAGCAGCATGTGGATGCCCACCTCCACCTAGTTTAAGAGCTATATCCCTTACATTGAAATCACGGCTTCTCAGGCTCAACTTACCATCATCTGAGGCGATAATCACTATATCAGCGTCCAGTCTTCCAAATAGATAAGACGCGGTAAAGCTGTTCTCCAGGTGCTCTATGTTCTCTGCTATGACGATTCTCAATCCATCAACATCTCTGACTACGTATCTTAAATTACTGGATAAAACCTTGAGTTCTAGATCAACATGTTCAGTCACTTTTTCCTCGAATTTTTCATCCCAGTACCTACCACTACGTATTACCTCGAGCACGCTTTTTCTCCATTCATCGCTATCGCGTCTTCTGACGAGTCTCAAATAATATGGTGCTAACCAGTGATCAAATGTCCATAAATCCCCTGCACAAACCCCTTTAACAACTTGATCTATAAACACTCGATCTAAAATAGGTTTTAAGGGGGTGACGTATTCAGCTATTACGCCAGTTGCACACGTGGATCTATCTATGCTTAGTTTCACACCAATAGCTTTTATCTCATTGATCCACTTATCTTCCCATACGTGGTGATCATACCATTCAATGTCTGTGCCACGTTCTCTCATGGTTTTCAGATATCCAAGTATATCTTGATATATTAATGGATTAATACCTATATCTATTAAGACTAATTTCTCAGAATACCTATTCATGATTTTATTCAATGTTTTATTCAGTAAGAAAGGTTCAGTAAAATAGACTTTATAATGCACTGGATCTCGCAGATATAGGTATAAACTGGCCGCTGCGACCCCGTCGATATCCGTATGAGTTATGATCGTTTCCAACATGATCACCATGTTCGATGTTTTTAATCAACTTCACAGGGGTTCAGATGTATGGTGGGTTCTTTAGATATATTTAAATAATAAAATTGTTTAATCAAATTTTATAAATGTCTGTGAACAGATTATTTAATGGCTATGCATTTTCGAGCCCGGTGATATCTACGTTAAACGAAAGTGCAACCGATATCGACAAATACAAGGAATATTCGATGACTAGTATTGCTTCTTTCAAGAGATCGCTTGAATTGTTTTTAAGTGAAATAGCGGATTATTATAAATGCCATATAGACAGTATTGAATATAATACAAGTGAAGAATTAGAAATAGTGATTAAGATCAAGAGGAAATTTCTTGATAAATGTAAGTACGAGGAAGTGGAGAAGGCCATGGCTAATGACATAAATACGTTGATCGAGATACATGACTTGAAAATACCGGTTAAGTTAAAAGTAGTTCATGTTAAGTAATTTTATTAAAATCATGAGAAATATAAAAGATTATTTATATATAAATTAAAATATAGACCTAATTTAATCATTGTTGATGTTTTATGTTTAATTCCCCTTTACAGGTAACGAAAATGGGGTTTTCACAATGAGATTTAAATTAAGCATATTTCGCAAATCTAAACAAAGTGTTGAAGTGAACGTTTCTAGTGATGTTGTTAACAAGGGGGCCTGGGATAGCCAAAAAACAATATCCGCAATGTTGCTGGGTCTTTCAATCGAGATTTCTAAGAGAGATCCTTCGTGGAAAGTGCTAGATTCCTACTATGTTTACAGGCCGTTTTCCAAGATAACTATAGCTGAAACCCCTACTGGCCCTGTTTACTTTGTCGAGGAACAGGAATTGACACATGAAGAGATAAAAATTGTCGCTAAACTATACGATATATTCCTCGATGAGATACGCCCACCGCAAACCCTCGGCGAGTTAAGTGATATCAGGTCACATGTATATTCCGAGATCAGGAGAATTATTGAGAAATATAAGAATAGGTTTGGCATTGTGGGCGCTAAGAAACTTAAGATCATGTATTACATAGAGAAGTATTACCTCGGATATGGCCCTATAGACCCCTTGATACGGGACCCCAACATAGAGGATATATCTTGTAATGGAATAGGTCTACCTGTTTATGTATGGCATAGGAACTATGAGAGCATCCCAACAAACATAGTGTTCTTGAACGAGGAAGCCATTAATGAATTGATACAGAAAATGGCCCATATGTCGGGTAAACACGTTAGCATTGCCCACCCAATTCTCGACGCCATGTTGCCGGAGAAACATAGGGTCGCGGCTACGTATAGTAGAGAGGTATCAGTGAAGGGCCCCTCTTTCACAATACGTAAATTCCGTGAAAGGCCATTCAGCATCATAGAATTGATACGGAGTGGTAACATAGATCTCCTAACAGCTGCGTATCTATGGGTCTTATTGGAAAATGGCAAGACATTCATGATAGCTGGAGGTACCGGCGCAGGTAAGACCACAATGCTTAACGCCTTATCAATGTTCATAAAGCCAGGTATGAAGATAGTCACCATTGAAGATACCCCTGAATTAAACCTGCCTCATTTGAACTGGGTTCAATTGACAGGTAGAGAGTCATTTATAGCTGGATTACATGGCGTGACATCTAGTATCAAGCTTTATGATCTCGTTAAATTGAGCTTAAGGTATAGGCCGGATTACATAATAGTGGGAGAAGTGAGAGGGGAAGAGGCATTTGTGCTCTTCCAGGCAATGGCCACGGGACACAGTGGTGCGAGTACTATTCATGCTGATACGCTTGATTACGCTGTTAAGAGATTGACAAGTCCGCCCATGAACATACCCCCGACATACATGAAGCTCATGAACGTGTTTATGCACGTCCAAAACGTGATTACACGGGTTGAGAAAGGCGTTGTGAAGAGTCGTAGAAGGATCACAGTGGTCCAGGAGGTCGACGACTATGAGAGATACCGATTAATAACAAAGTGGGATCCTAGGACAGACAGACATTCGGTGAATTTGAAGGATAGTAGTCATATAAGAGATGTTGCGGCTAGGAAAGGGCTTGACTTAGAAGATGTATTAGAGGAAATCGTTAGAAGAGCCATTGTATTGAAATGGCTGGATATGAGGAATATCATTGATCCATGGGAGGTATCCAAGGTCATATTTGACTATTACTACGAACCCATGACAATATATAAGAAAGCTATAGAGGACATGGCATCAACCATGAACATCGCGCCAACAAAGATCTACGAAGAAATAGCCAGTTATCATGTAATCAGGTGATATGCCCTGAAAAATCAAAGAGAAGAGAAGATCGGCATACAGAGCCTTGTCTATTCCTTGTTAAACAAGATATCGATTGTCATAAATAGAATGTTCCCAGACCTGGGTATACATCTAAGAAGAGCTGGCTACAATATTCACGTAGATACATATGTATTCTACATGTCAGCAGCATTTATAGTCTCATTGATAGCTTCGATCCCCGTTTCCATAATTGGCATGTACTTGTTGAGAAATATGTTCATGATTGTTATCCCAATTGCCATGCCAATGTTGACATTATCGTTAATGTATATTATCCCGATAATTTCAGAATCCGGCAAAGCATCGGCAATAGACAGCGAGTTACCATATATGGTCAGCTATTTAAGCACAATAATGATGAGTGGTATTTCGCCATATATGGCTTTCGAGAGATTAGGCGAAAGAGGACACATATTGACCAAGACAGCCGGGATAATTAAAAAATTCATCACGTTTACAAGGGCGCTTGGAAAAGACCCTATTTCAGCTCTAAGCGAGGTTGCGGAGAGAGTTCCAAGTGTCAGGTTCCAGGAAACATTGAGTGGGTGTATAGCAGCGATAGAGAGTGGTGGAGACGTGATCGATTATTTGAATAGGAAAGCAAGGGTTTTCTTCAATGACATGATAATAGGCCTAAAGATCATCGCTGATAGACTTGGTGGGTTACTGGAAAGCTATTTGGCATTGGTCTTGTTAACATTGATATCGTTCACAGTGCTATACCTAGCAACAGTGGCGTTCGCGGAGGTGGTGCCTTTTGGACTTAGCCCGTTTTCAATGTTCCTATTTCTATATATAATACTCCCGCTTCTAAGTGGTGTGGTGATTTACCTAGCGGATATTATACAGTACAAGGAGCCTTTAATGGATTGGAAACCAATAATAGTCTACATGGGCACAACTATACCGATCACGATTTTTCTATCCCTATTCGGAATATTGTTCTACAATATCCCAAACCCATATCATCCACTGAGAGCGAACATGTTCACACAACTGATAGGCGAAACCCTTTCATTATTCGGGTTAAGCAGTAGATTACCATATACTAGGACATCTGTGGTGCTTTCAATGTCGTTGTTATTGGCCACAATACCATCTGTAATCTACTACGAGAAGGCTTCCAAAGAGCAAAAGGTGATCAAGGGGATAACCAGGTTTCTGAGAGACCTCGTGGAGGTTAGGAAAACCGGTTTGACACCTGAAAAGAGCATTATAGAGCTTTCAAAGAGAGATTATGGCATATTCTCAAAATACTTGAAGAAAATATCCATGTTATTAACACTCGGTACTCCATTGAGAATAATCATAGAGTCGACGGTGAAAAATGTTAAGTCCTGGAAAGGTAGGGTATTATTATTTGTCCTACTAGATTCTATAGAGGTCGGTGGAGGCACGCCCGAGGTACTAGAGAACCTCGCCTGGTTTGCTGAAAGTGTTGAAACAGTTGAAGAAGAGAAAAGGAAAAGCCTTAGAACGCTCATGATAGTGCCATATATGGGCGCGTTAATAGCCACGGTGACTATCATATATATGGTGGGGTTCATGCGATCATTACCAATTAAAGTCGGTGCTTTTAACCAAGCAGCCGAACTAGTACTTCCAAGTATTGTCATAAATAACTACGTGATGGGAATAGTGGCTGGAAAAGTGTCTAGTGGAACTATTTGTGCCGGGTTTAAACATGCATTGGCCCTCACATTATTCACAACAATAACACTGATCTCGTTGAACATGTTATAGTGGTGGATTTATGTAATGGCTAGATCTATTTCCCCGGTTATCTCGATTTTAATGCTTTTTTCGATCACGCTCTCGATAGTTCTATCGGTATATTTCTACACATTATATCTCAATGAAGCGGGTAGATACGCTAGTCAATATGGCTTTGTGAAAAACCAGTTGATCTCCATGGCAATTAGGTTTCCGGAAATAGTGCTCAATAAGGGCAATTATATGTTTAATTACCCATACGATGTAGTGGGTATAGGTTATAAAACGGTTGATCACGCGATTTACGTGGTATTGATGCTGGACAATGAGAGTACCTTATATCGTGTTTTCCAGTATAAATATGAATTGGCTGTCTATGTTAAGTATCCATTGGTTTCAGAGGAGAGAGCGGTATACAATATTGGTAATAAACTAGCCGTTGACAAGCTCGGCGATGTGCCGTTTATCAAGGAATATTATAGAGATGGTTTCACCGTGCTAGAGTTCTCTGTTCTAAATGTTTTCAAAAGGGCATTTAAAATAAATGCGAGCAGTGAGAATCGCGTTGTATACGAGGTATGGGTTTTCAAAATACTGCCACGTATAATAGACCAGGGATCGTTAGTTGTAAGTACACGTGACGAACTGACTGAGAGAATAACCGGTGTTAAATCTTTGTCCATTTACATAGACAACGATGCCATATTTAGCGAAAAATTCACATACCCGGTTGATGTAGTGTTGAGGTCAATATTATTAGAGGTGACCATCATATGATGAGAGTCATTAGTGACACGATCGCGTCGATAATAATGGTCTCAGCGCTCATATCCCTGATGCTGATAGCAATCAGCGTTGTAATACCATCTGTTATCTATGCGTTTAAAAACATGGAGTATAATTACCTTAGGAGTACATTTATTCAAATAGCCCAGTTCATCCCACTGGCTCTGAGAGCTGGGTCGATGTCCACATCCATTACTCCCACAGCTGGGTATGGTTATGGGGTAATTGGTGCATTGGAAGTGTACTTGAACAACACGCTTGTGTATATGACGCCTTGTATGGCGTTTCAAGCCGGCATTGCTAATTTGCCGTTGGGTGGACGAATATTGGTATATGGGAGCGACAACTTATTAGTCAACGACACAAGGCTTTTAGCTAGGGTAGTTAGTTATTACGACAAAGAAAGGAACATGGGCATTATTGAACTAGATACATGTAGGGTGTATTACATAATAGAACCAACGGAAGTCGGTACAACGATAGCTTATCTCGTAAGGCTCAACATAATAAACTTGACCACCATTGTGAGGAAGTCGACGGGAGATAGGACATCTATAGCTATAAGTATGTTTGGAGCACCATCTATAGTGGAATATACTGGCTTGAACCTGACAATCATATACAGGGAGAAAAGTGGCGTGATTACGAGGAGAACCTATATGAGAGATGTTTACCCAGAATACACCGGCGGAGATATAAGGGTCCAGATCATTACATACAACATGAGGATTGAGATATAATGGCCAATGTACCGGTATCGCATTTGATCGGCACACTAGTGATCATAGCCATGGTCATAGGAATCTCCTATCATGTGTTTTCAACACTGGAATATAATATGGTGGAGAACTATAGAAGGGTCTTGGATAGCATAGCCACATTTATAGCGTCTGAGCTATCGAAGATGGTGTTTTCAGGCGAGAATTTAACAACAATGGTGTTAAATCATCCAATAGAGGCTTATAGCAAAAAAGGTTACAACGTGTATGTGGGCAGCGGTGTTGAATTGAATAGGTTATTCTCACTGGTGCCTGTTACAAACGATCTCTACGTTGTTGTGTCCTCGCCAGACAACAAGGTATACTCATATAAGCTCTTAGCACCGTTTTCATATGAGCATTACAATGCATTGAGAATCGGTGAAGGATATTTCATCAAGGTATTCAGCCAAGAAGGGTATTCGCCAATAGAAGCCTATTATGAAGAGGGCGTAGTATGGGTTTGTAGAGTTAATGTGACAATAACTGATAACTCTGGTGTAGACCTGGTAGAGTACCCGGTACCAGTGGAGTTTAATCCCTCGGCGTTGAACTGTACATATCGGGGGAAAACATATCACCCGAGGAGAGATGATGTCAGATTTACAGATATCAATGGGTATGTACTCGATTACTGGATAGAGACATGGAGTGATACATATGCCAAGGTCTGGGTTAAAATACCAAGTCTAAGAGCAAGGAGTAATGTAACGATATACATGCATTGGGGAAATCCATTAGCTAGTGAAAAAAGCAATCCTGAACGTGTTTTCAGGTATTATATAAACTTTTCAGCACTGTCAAATCCCAGTTATTTAAACCAAGAATGGGGGGTTAGAAACACGACTCCTTATAGCTTAAGTATTGCCTCATCAGGCCTTAACATAGCGGCTAGTTTTAGAAAGAGCGGTAATTGGAATACTAGCTATGTAAACTTGTATAGTTTAAGCAAATATGAAGTAATAGATAATGGAATGGGGCTTATCGTGGAGGCTTACGGAAGTCCCCAAACAAGTGAAGACCAGGATTATAGATTAGCATTGTACGATGTATCATCTATAACCTCAGTGCTCGTTTTTAATTTGAAACCTGTTATTGCAAATCCCATGGAGAACGGTACATTGAATTACAGCACTATGTGGGGTTATGGGACAATGGATATAGAAAACCATAGTAACTATACAGCTCTCAGGGTCTACGCCAACGAGAGCCTGGGATATTATTACGCTGGGTTATTATATACGTATTTCAATAAAACATCGTATCCGCCCGGGCACGAACAAGGTCAATTGATCATAGCCGTTAACCCCTTAAAACATGATGGGAACACGTATTTTGGTATAATATTCTTTGACTGCCCTGGTGATAGATGCCTATATAGCAAAGCGTTTGGCACGCTCTTTAATATACAGAGAATAAACGATACGCATATGGACCTGGCAATTTACAATTACATAGGGGACCTCATTTATGCTGGCGATCTAAGGAATTGGCAAATCATAGAATCACTTAGAATTCCCTGGAATTACAGGGAATACCCCGAGTATTCATGGCTGTACGTGTACATATACATGGGTAAAACGCCTGGACGGGCTTACCCAGCCACGAATTTAACGGAGATCTCACTATATGGTGGTAATTATACCAACCCTGATCAGCCGATGGCGAGGAAAGAGATCGGTGTTGGAATAGGCAACTTCGAGCCCAGTAGAATAGGATTCATGGTTTTATCTAGTAACAACGAATCCTCGGTTTATTTCGACTTATTAGTAGCCGGTAGATATGGAGAGACCCCACCAGATCACAGGTATATATACTTCGAGGGATTACAGGAGAATTGGAAAATAAGCGTGTATGATACTGATATCAATGGCTCCCTCGTATTTGTGGGTAGTAGTCAAGCAAATGAAACAGGGGTAGTCAGTTTACCAATAATCAATAGACCAATATTAGGAATATACGGCCCTGTATACATAATCGTGTCGTTTAGTAGTGGAGATTATGAACACATCATTGAGGGTTTAGTGTATAATGGGGAACTAGGCTATATAGCTGGTGGCTCTGTCATAACCTTGAACATAGGTTTGAGCTCGCTCAATAGCCTGAGAGGTGTGGCTATACATGCTTCTCGCTATAACTTGACGACTAATAGGAAAATAGATCAAATTTGGTCATATCTATTGATAGAATCAGCTTTCATAAATCCCAAGCATATTTCAATGGGTTTAAGAGCGTCTACTGGTATTTTAAATTACACCGCTATAGGGTTATTCAACAATACAGTATATTTTATCATCGAGAGGAATATTACAAGAAGCGATTTTAATTCGAATGGTTCATACATAGTTGTCATAGGTGTTTCCAATGGAAATTGCGTTAATTGTGAATTATCAGCCATTTACCAGTGGATCAGGATCAGGCCATTCGTATACCCTGAACCCGATGTGAGGCTTGGAACACCAGAACACGTCAAAGAGGAAAGACCACCTTTATTGATATTTGAGATCAAGCCATACGTGGTGTTCTCCAGTAGTATGGCTGTCGATTTCTCAATATATATAAAAGGGGATAAGAGCGAGATCGTCATAGTGTTGATCAAACGGGGGGTAAGGGGCCCGTGAAGGAGATAATAGAATATATCCTAGCTGGATTGATAATACTCCTCATGATACCGTATTTCAACGCTTTCATAACTACATATTATAGAATAGACGTTAAACAGCAATTATCAGATCTCTCCTCTTCTGTAGCATGGCTTGTTAGGGCAATGTTAACGGATGTGTATTCTAAGGGTAATTTCACCTCAAATTTAACGGATTTCGATGAATTACTAGGTCATTATTTACCGCCAAATGTGAAATCAATGTATATGTACAGGGTTTCATTGAATTCAGGCATCGCTTCTCTCCAGGTGGATAGAGATGTCATTAAAGCCGTTTCAATGGAGAATGGCACTATGCATGTTTTACTTGTGTTATCTAATGGCACATGGCTTTACGGCTTCACAAAAAATGTCGTCCTCGATGAGCTAACCGGCCTATTTACATATATTATCAACGCCTCTGCGTTTAAATTGCCGGTTTTTTCAAACATAGTAGCAGTTGTCGCTGTCCAGGAATCAGTGGTCACGAGGTATGTTAAGTACTGGTTTAATACATCGAGAATAGGTTTTCCCCTAAACATAAATGGATCTCTCGTAGTGGCCCTTAATATTGATGGCGCGATTCCCAATGTATTAAACACGACGATAATATACTATAGTGGCGGTGGATTCAATAGTTATAGTAACACGACATATGATTTCAATAGATTAGTCATATTCAGTGGAACCACTTACAACACTACTGTTGAAAAGATATTTATAAACTATGTAGCAAGAAGGCTTAATGTATCAAGCGAATACCAATACTTCGTTGTCAGATTAAACACTAGTTCAATTATATATAATGTGACCGCTAGAAACTGTGATATAAATTACACGAAATGCGGGGTTTTTTCAAGCACTACGCCCAGACCTGGAAATACATCGGAAATCACAATAGATCCCAAGCTCTATAATGCTGTTCTAATAATTTTGCGGGATATCTCTGGGAACATATACATAGTTCCCACTTACAGAGATAGTCTCTTATTTGGGCAAGAACCAGCAATCGCCGTAAACGTGTTCACGCATTATTCGTACATACGCATCGGGCTATTCGATTACTATATGTCAGTCGAGGTGTGGCCTCGATGAAATCGCAGATCATAATGATATCAGCATTCATAGCAATGGCCTTGTTGGTCTTCGCAACGGTGACCATGTACACGGCGTTTTTCCCATATATAGGTGGCCAGTATGTGAAAGACCCATCTCTTGAGATACGTTACATTGTTGAATCACGCCCAGTCTGGACCGCTCAAGCACTGGGCGAGAAGATATCAACAGAAATCGGAGCGCTGTATATCAGGGTTAACATAACTATCTACGATCCGCTCCAAGGGGTGAAAATATCCGAGGACATATACGAGAAAAGCCCCATTGGAATAAATCTGAGCGAGATCTATGTGAGAAAACATGTTTTCGTGAGGACTTCTCGAGATGCTAAGCTATACATCTACGATATAGAGGTGGGGTATGAATGAGAGGTGTTTTACCCATAATAGCCGCTCTAGCAATGTTCATAGCATTGGTCATAGCCACTACGTACTTCGTGACAGCCAACCTATCCACAATTATAAACACCTTGGAGACTGGGAGAGAGGAGAAACAGGTTTTCGAAGAAGAATTGAGGAGCATTGTGCTGACAGCACTTAGAACAAGTAGCGAAGAGGCCTCGATGGAGTTTCTCGAGAAATTTGCCAGCAATTACCAGGAATGGTTTTTTGAAGGCATAACAATCATGAGACGAGTGGGTAGATCTACGCTGGGCATTAAGTTATACAATTACGATGATTATAATGGAAAGAGTTATAACAACGTGAATTGTGGTGTAAATATCACGTGTATAAACGTCTTTGGCTCGAATGAAGCGAATTACAATCTAAGGGGGTATTTAAACAGCTTAAATAGTTTCGTTAATGCACTGGCCACGGCGTCTCAAATTGTTGCTAATAAATACAGGGTAATTATACTGAGGACGCTGGATCAATGGATCAATATAAGGAGACAATTCGGTTACACAATAGAATACAATCCAGACAACGTCATTGTATATTACATGGTGGATGTGAAAAACACGAGTACTATTGGTAGTATCTCCTTGACTAATTTAACGGTCTATCTATCACTGGACATATATTCGCCGTGGAGCGGCTATATGAGGATATATCATAATTTAACAATACTGGTTAACACGACTTTTTACAGAGGATGGCGCGATCTAACCGGGTTGTTTAACCCTGTGAATATAATGGTTAAAATATACGTTAACAATGTCGAGAACAATTACATTGTCAACCCGGATGACCTGGAGCTATATATTTATAGCAAAACACTTAACAGATTACCATCCATAAATAGTGTGAACGGATCTGCGAGGATGAATGTTAATGCATCGTTCTACAGGGGTAACGGTGTTAACGAGGTTATATTTAAACTACCATTTAGAGATGACAAGAACATATACACATTGGGACTAGAGGCGATAACCGGGTTATCTCTAGCTGGAAACGGTCAAAATGCAGATGATGATGTATTTAAGCCACCTGAAAGCGCTAATGTATCTTCAATATCCAATAGAATCATTGATAGGCACTCAATGGTATTTCTGTGGGCTGGCCTCATGAGGCTAGATATCGATGGGATCAATCTTCATTCTGGGATAGTGTTTGTCTTTAAGTACTTCTTCGACACGTCACCTGGAATATATGACTGGTTTTTGCCATTGAGAGCGTTATATGGTCACCCAACTATACCTGTACCGGATAGCTGAACATTGCATAGATCTTCATTACCGAAAACTTTTTATAAGCCTCAACAAGAGATCGTTACTATAGAGGGATCTAGATGAGTGAGGCCAAGACCGTTAAAGAGAAGTTATTGGAGTTTCTGAGAAGTCAGACGAAGCCTTTAATGCCCAAGGAGATCAGTAGATTGACCGGTATAAACTATAATACTGTGAGGGCAAGGCTACATGATCTTAAGAAAGAGGGCTTAGTGGAACGTGTTGAAGAGGGCTGGGTTGCCAAGAAATAGTGAAGGCATGTGCATTGAGTTAATACGGATATTGTGATGTAGATTTTTGGGTTTTTAATCTATTGTTTTTCCCTAATAAAACTCTTTTTCCTTATTTTACGTGGTGGTCTCTTGAAAGAATACCATTTCATCCCAAGGCCTGGTTATAACTGGAAAATGATCAGTGATCCGCTCTACGGCTATGTTTACTTCAACGAAATAGAAGAGCCAATCATCAACAACGTGTTAGTACAAAGACTTAGATATATAATGCAACTTCAGACAGCCCACCTAGTATATCCTGGTGCAGTCCATACGAGGTTTCAACACAGCCTAGGCGTCATGCACTTAGCAGGAATTGTCGCGGAAGAGCTCACGGCTAAGTTAATCTCGATCCATGGCCATGAAATACTAGATGGGTATAAGCCAACTATCTTAATAGAGGCGATGAGGATCGCCGGTCTCTTGCACGATGTCGGTCATGCTCCTTTTGGACATTCCTTCGAACACTCCATACTATGGGAAAAGAACATGCCAAGCGAGGTTTCTAGTCATGAGAGAATAGGGCATGTATTGGTGAAGCTGTTGCTAGACGAGTACCTGGAAAAGGTAGATAGAGAGCTCAATGGCGTGAGAGAATTGGTGTACGCCTTGCTGGGGGATATGAGCGTGAAAGGGGTGATCAAGATCTATAAATGGATATTGACAGAGGGCTTATACCCAGTGGATGTAGTGGATTACCTTAGGAGGGATAGCTACTACGCAGGTACCAGCGAATACGGTTTCATAGCATATGAAAGGCTCTATAGGAATACATATCCGTTTTTGTATGATGAAGGATGGGTATTGGTCTTAGATAGAGTGGCGCTTGGTGAACTGAGACAGTATATGCGGGCTAGGGCAAGTATGTTTGAACACGTCTACTATCACAGTGTATGCAGGGCATTTGATAAAATGCTTGACGAGATATTAAAAAACCTCGATAAAGAACTTGATTTAACTCAAAGGGTATTGGCGATCACGGGTAAAGATCCATGGGGTTACCTCGAGTTAATAGATGCATTTCTATACAGTGTAATGTTTCAAAAAGCACGCCACGAGCAATCTAGGCTGGGATATCTGTGCCGCAGGATCTTAATGGATAGAAAACCATTGTGGAGAAGAGTGGGAAAGGATGTGGTCTTGCCTGGTTATAGAGATCCAAGAATGTTTAAAGAGACGCTGAGGATAATATTGGATAAAGGGAAACGTCTAAAGATAGCTCAATCTCTGCAATTGCTTCTCGCCGATGCATTAAAGAGTGACAATGTAGGTGAGGACGATGTATGGGTTGATGTTTTGGATATATCCCCTGTGCCAAGATCATTGCTGTGTCCCAGCAAAGGATCTCTGCATAAACAGCCTGTGTTATATCTGGGTAAAAGAGTTGAGAAGGAGATAATCCTGGATACAGATTTCAGCCCATTCGAGGATGGATCGCCGTTCATGGTTATATTCAGGGCATATATTTCTAGGGAGAAATACGACATTAGATTCGAGAGCAAAGTATCATCCATCCTAATGGATGCCTTAAAATCAATGCTGGGCTTAAGTGATGATGAGTATAAAAAAGCAATTAGAGAAATATACAAGGAGATTACTGGCATAAATTTTCTGGGCAGAGAGTAATCGGTGATTGTATGGTCAAGGTATTTGTTTCAATAGATCCTAAGTATGATTGCTTCGACGTCGAGGTCTGGACTTATACCCAGGCAGGCAAACTCGAGAAAACAGAAAGATATAGGGATGTGAAGCAAATAGTCATAAAAAACGCGGAGGTGAGAATAAGCAGGCAATTATCGCGTAATCCACTTGTGTTGGTAATAGATTGTGAAAAGCCCATAATAGAATTAAGAGAGAACACCCTGCTCTACATATCTGGTTGAGGATGCGACCGTGAGAACGATCATCGGCCCCTTCAAGATTGAAAACTCTACCAGTAGGTCTGGCAAGCATGTTATCTACAGTAACTTATATATCTACTCCAGGGAAAAGGGCTTATCCACGTTTTCAGGATTTGTAATTGAGGAAAGCCAGGATAAGCCAACCTATGTAAAGGGATGGGCTAAGGTTGTTAAGATAGCAGTGGAGCCGGGTTATTTCGTGATCTATTCAAGGTTTGTCAAGAATTTCGCTGGAAGAGTAAAGGGCTATATCAGTGTCTATAATTATAAAGGTGAATTACTCTATAGAGGTAAGTACGTGGATGGCGTTGTTAGGAGAAGTGTTGGTAATCCAATTTATGCATGGTTAATACGGGTATTTGTAGATGTTGTAAAGATCCCTGTGACAAAAATGATCTTGGGTGATGAATTATAACGGAGATACTCGTATTAGCTGAGAAAATGTTGAAAGCGTTCAAAAGATATGATTGCTATATATTTGAACACACCGAGTTGGAAAAAATTAGAGACTTGATCGTGAAGGCGGAGATACAGTCATTGGTGGAAGTGAAACAGGTTGATCCAAGGTATCCATATATATACATCGTGGCCGTTAGGAAGCGGTTATTGGAGCAAGAATGTATATCGCGTGTAAACGAGTTATTGAGCAAGGGTGAGATATCACAGGATGAGTATAAATGGTATAGGAGAGAGTTGGTGGAGCAGTGCATCATAAGCATGGAGAGGGAGAAATCCAAGGAGGTTTCAAACATGCTCGAGAAATACCTTGAAAGACTCCGGGCGAGTTTTGCCAAGACCTGAGATCGATCGGCTAAGAACCGGGGATGAGTCCTGTATAAACTTTATACGATGACATGTTTTGTTGTTTTTAGTAATGAATGTGATATCTTAAAAAGGGATCTATATGAGGAAAGCTCAGAGATGTCTCATGATTGCCAGGTTTCAGCCATTTCACTATGGCCATTTGAACGCTATCGAATACTGTCTCAACAAATACGATGAGGCGATAATAGTGATCGGAATGGCTAGTCAAAGCCATACACCTGAAAACCCCTTTACAGCGGGCGAGAGAGTAACCATGATTAGGGAATCACTCAAATGGAGAGGCCATGACTTATCAAGGATAATAACCATCACTCTGCCCACACTAGAGGTCAGCAAGGTGTCAGTGCACTATGTTAAGCTGTATAGCCCGGAGTTTTCTTGTGTTATCACTCTTAACCCCATCATCAGGCAGATTTTTGTCGAGGAAGGTTATAATATAGACATACCGCCAGAAATTAATAGGGATAAGTACAAGGGCTCGGTGATAAGGAAAATGATTGCCGAAGATGACCCAGAGTGGAAAAACCTTGTGCCACCACCAGTGGCAGAGTTCATAGAACATATTAACGGCGTTAATAGGATTAAGAGCCTTTATCGTGAAAAAATACCTGGTTACTACGTCACAGCTTGAAATCGGCGAGTTGAAATGGGCGAGTTAGATACCATACCAGTGTTTAAGTGCAATATGTGTGGATATTGTTGCACCTTATCCTCAATATCTACTTTACCTCATGAAGAAGTCATATTAAGGGCTATAGGCAAGGAACTAGGTATTAAGGTGAATATCAAAGCTGGGTATACCGTGTACGAGGAGATCAGTGATGTGTTGATAGCTTTTAGTAATATACTCGAATTGTCCAATGGCAAGTGTGTTTTTCTACAAAAGAACAAGTGCATTATTCACAATATATACAAGCCCTACATATGCCGTACCTTTCCTTATGTCCCTCGCCATGTCAGGTACACTATTGATGATGTGAATAAGTATATATCAGCGGAAGCTGATTATGGACTTAGCCTTGTCTGCCCCGTAGTTAAGAGAGATAAGCCTATATTGGAAAAACACATTTCTAACCCGGCATTAGTTTTCCACTATATTAAAGAAGAATACCAGGCGATGAGAGAGGCCGAGAATATCAGAAATTACTTGTTATACCTGTTATCAAAGCTGTGGAGAGAAGGCCTGGTGGAGATAAAGACAAGCAGGCCTAATGCAAGAATGGTCAATCTCTATGAGTTCCTGAGGTATTATTACCCAGATTTACCAAACAGGCTTGGTGTAGACAGGGTAATCGAAAAGGTGAGGGATTGTGGCAGAGCTTGTTGACAATATTCCCTTGAAATTAGAGCTTTTGAGAATACTTGCCAATAAAAGCGAGCTCTCGCTGATGGAAATAGAGAGGGAAGTAGGGATTTCCATGGATGAGGCATTAGCGGTGATTGATGAGATGAAGAGAAACTATATGATCAGATTGGAGAAATCATCCGTTAAATGGCTCGATGGCGATAACCCGCTTAAGATCAATCCATGGGGATGGAACTATGTTTATAGACCATTCCTGGGGTCCACTATGAAGGCTAGCAAGCACTTACCGACTTGGAGTATCGTGATTGCTGAGTATCAGTCAAGCGGTATTGGCCGTCATGGTAAAAAATGGCTGAGCAATTTGGGTGGTATATGGATGACAGCTAAGTTCAATGTATCGCCAAGTGCTGCGCAATTACTACCGATCACCGTGCCAACACTTCTATGTAGATTTCTCAGAGAGAGAATAAAGTTGAATGCTCAAATAAAATGGCCAAATGACATTATCCTCGGAGATAAGAAAGCGGCCGGGTTCTTGATAGAGGGCGAATATGTTGGAACGCGGATTATCGCATATGTTGGCATAGGTATCAATGTTAATAACGATCCACCATTGGAAACGGCTATTAGCATTAAGGATGTAATAGGACAATTGATCCCACGGAATCGCGTTATTTCATACATAGTGAGCGTGATGGGTAGAATAGAAAAATATGCAGAAAATAGAGAAAGTATAAAACTTGAATACTTAGAGTATATGTCTACTCTGGGCAGAAAAGTCCTAGCTTTAACGAGAAGTGGAGAGATCAGAGGTGTTGCCAGGAGTATAAGTGAAACAGGGGACCTTGTAATAGAGACTGAAACCGGGAGCTTGAAACTTTCCAGTAACGAAATATTGATGCTAAGGCATATTGATTGAGAAGTATTCTATTCTCCTCCGATGTCGACATCTCTAATCCACAGAGTTGGGGATCCTACGCCGGCCTTTATAACTAGGTCCCCGCCAATAGCAGCGAGGTTAAGCGTTAACCAATCATAGATATTGCCCGTTATAACCACGCCCTTAACCGGTCTAACCACCTCACCGTTCTCTATTAATAATCCATGTGTCACGGTGGCTTTCACTATTCCATTTACGGGATTACTCATCCAATATCCTATCATCTCGTATATAACAATGCCTTTCTTAACATCCCTAGCGAAATCGTCGAGCCCCCCTCCCCTTTCTCTCAGGATCATATTCGTTATGTATGGTATTGGCTGAGATCCTGGAGATGAGCGAAAGCCGTTACCAGTTGGGTCAGCGTTTGCTTTCCTCGCGGTGTAATACGAGTGAAGAGGTTGTTTAAACACGCCCTTGTCGATTATAGTCTTGTTCCTGGTCCCAATACCTTCGTCGTCAAAGCCCCTGCTACCTATTTCAAACGGTAATGAGGGGTCATCAACGATGTTTACATCTGTGGAGAATACTTCTTTGTTTATTTTATCCTTGAGTGGGCTTCTATTTTCCAATATATTAAGAGCCGATATAGCTGGGATAAGTAACGTGGATATGAGCATGCCTGCAGTTTCAGGTGTGAATAATATATCATATTTACCGCTCTCAACGGGTTTAGCTCCTATGAACAATGTAGCTCGGCTTGTTTCTTCTTCTATTAACTGTTCAATCTCATCTATATCAAGCCTCCTATTGGCTAACCACATCGATTTATCCGCTTCACCACTTGTTGTTTCAACACTCACTGTCATGTTGAACGTGTTTGAACTACACTTAGTTGTTCTATGCAGTCCATTGGAATTGATGATCATCAACTCGCTTACGCCAAGTGTCCAAGCCCCTTCAACAACCTTTGCTCTCTCTGCACCATTCTTCATAGCTACATCTATTGCCCTATTTATAAAACCATGTAAGTATCCAGGGATAATGGATTCGTCAATATCACCGATCTCCTTATCATAACACAATGTGTTAGTGACTGGGCCTTTTTCTGATGGAAAACCGGGCCAGTTCTCATCCTCGGGATTCGCCTTAGTTATCTTTGCTAGTTTCGATAAAGCGGTCTCAGGGTTTAATGCTGAGTCGTTCAATACAATGCTTCCAACACGCTTTCCAATAGAGCCCCGTATAGCTATTACCTTGTTTATTGATGTAACCATTTCACTGATCTTATTATTGGAAATCTCTAATTGCAAAGTCCTAGAACTCAATGTATACATCTCCAGTTCTTCGAGCCCATATTCTCTCGATCTCTTGACCAATATCTCCGGGTCAATGGTCATTTTAACCACCTATAACAAAGTCCTTGACCCTCACGTATGGACCTCCATAACCAACTCTAACTGTTTGGCCAGCTTTACCACAACCACCGAAAACACTTGTCTTAATTACGAGGTTTCTCCCTACAGCATCTATTCTTTTCAGGGTTTCAAGTATGAATCCGCTGAGCATAACGCCTTTTACCAAATGAGCTAACTCCCCGTTCTCGATGACATATACAGGGCCACTTGTAAATGTGAAAGTCCCTGCGAGAGGATTGACTTCGCCGCCTCTTGCACCTCTACCTGTCACATATAACCCCTTTTTAGTGTCTTTTATCATCTCTTCCTCACCCCAATCACGAGGCTCCATATATATATTGGTCTGTCTAACTAGTATAGGGTGTCTATAGGTCATTACCCTGGCATTGCCAGTTGGCTCTAAGCCAAGGCTCTTGGAAGTTGAGAGACTTGTTATAAATGTCTTTAAAACGCCTTCCTCGACAATATATGTCTTCTTTTTAGGTGTTCCCTCGTCATCGAATGGTATTAAAACACCATTTTCGACCATGCCGTCATCTATTATCGAGACTTGATCGCTTGCAACCATCTCTCCGATCTTATCTCTCAAAACACTTGCTCCGGATTCAACGGCATCCGCTTCGCTGGCATGTCCGAATGCCTCGTGGAGCATGAGTCCAACCATTTCATTATCTAAGATCACATCGTATTTACCTGGTTTAATTCTAGTGGCCTTGGCTAGGTCGACAGCCAATTTACCGTTTTCAACGGCGTAATCAACCCAGTCCTGGGACTTTACGAACTCCCATCCAGCCACTTTGGATCTGGAGTCTGAAATTGATTCATATTTACCCTCGTATAATGAGACTATCCTAGTGGAAATGCCAATCATTCTACGAGTATAATCAATATAATCTCCATTACTTGAGACGTAAACTCGTCTATCCCTTTCATATCCATAGGGTATTGTAACGCTGATCACATTTTCGATCTTACTTACTTCACTATACATGGAGCGAAGTATGTCTATTTTCTCCTCGAAATCTACATCCTCGGCATCGATCACATATGTGCTACTCAACCTGGCCCGTTGAGTGGCCCTTTTCTCGAGATCGCGTTTTTGTCCTCCAGGTCCCAGGTTCTTGGCTATTTTTATAGCCCTCTCTAGAATCTCTTCTATATTTTTCATTGAGAGGTTGTTTATCGACGAGTACACCATATATCCATCAACGATGACACGTATACCTAGTCCATGGACATTGTTCACGCTGAGTTCTCTCACCACGCCGTTATCCAACACTATGATTTCAGAATAATATTCCTGGTACCTTACATCAATGAAATCAGCGCCTAGTTCAAGACCTTTTTTAACAACCATGTCCAGGTCTACGTTCACAAAAGACATCTTGGCCACCATCTCTATATAAGGACTAGGACTCTGGGTAAATAAATGATGGTTAGAATTATAATTTATCACTGTAATCAACAAAAAGTGTGATGTGTTTTGGAGATTAAGTGTTGTATTGAAAATTGTAATAGACTAGGAGTCCATAAGATAAATTACAACGATGCTAAGGTCTTTTCGAGAACTGGGATAAAATTCACCCCTGTCAACGCTAAACCACCACGTAGAATGGGATATGTTTACCTTTGCGAAGAACATTATAAATTGTGGAAAAAACTCTCGAAAAACGAGAGGTTTATCAGGGAGTTTGTTTCAAAGGGTTGATCAATGTTCAAGGACCAATTGATAAACGAATTGAACGATGAACTAGGAAGAGTATATGCACTTAACAATGCCAAGGTGATTTACGAGAAAATAGATGAGGTCAAAGAACCAGAGCCAGGTCCCAGTATATATGAGATCGAACTATCACCCGATATTGTAAGAAAATTGGAAAAAAAGGGGATCACAAGGCTGTATAGATTCCAATACGATGCATACAGAAAGATCCTAGATGGATACAACGTGGTTATATCAGCTGGAACAGGAACTGGTAAGACAGAGGCGTTTTTCTTGCCAATACTCAAGAAGATCCTGGAATACCCATCCCCGAACCCCAGATCAATGATAGCCTATCCAACTAAGGCGTTAGCCAGAGATCAATTGAAGAGATTCATAGAATACGGTACATATGGACTTGCGAGTATAAGCATATATGATGGCGACACCCCCAGGGTTGTTAGAGACCGTATAGCGTCTAATCCAACCTCCATAATCATTACAAACCCGGATATGATTCATATAGGCCTTGTCCACAGCCCTTATATAAAGAAATTTGTTAAAAATGCGGACATCTTTGTATTCGATGAACTACATGTATATGAAGGGGTGTTTGGGAGCCACCTTCACCACATTGTACACAGGATAAAGAAAAGCAAGGACACAAAACCCCAATTCATAGGGTCATCAGCTACGATCGGTAATCCCAAGGAATTCGCGGAAATGATTTTTAACGAGGATTTTGTCGAGATACGTGAAAACATTGGCAGGAAAGGTAAAGTCATACATGTATTGGTCTCGACTGGCAATTTGAGTAGGTGGAGTATTGCCTCTTTTCTAGCTGGGTTTTTATCTAAGAATGGGTTAAGGTTTCTAATATTCGTAGATAGCCAGCAAATGGCTGAAATGTTGACAAGTATCATTAGGGATAAGCTCGACTTAAATGTAATGGTTCATAGGGCGGGGTTACCAGCAGATATACGCAAGGATATCGAGAACCAACTGAGAGATGGTGTCTTACAAGGAGTTGTCGCAACCCCGACTCTTGAACTGGGTATAGATATAGGTGTCTTAGATGCAGTTATCATGGTTTCCCCACCACCTTCATATGCGAAGTATCTTCAAAGAGCTGGGAGAGCTGGTAGAAGGGGTAAGGGATATGTGTTCACAATACTTGGTGATGACCCAATTGATGCTTATTATTCAATATTCCCCGATAGGTTTTTCAACCAAGAACTAGGGCAGAATGTTATTGAACCATATAATGAGGAGATATCCAAGCTACACTTAGTGGCCTATTTACTTCAAGTTGGCAAATGCAGAGTCGACGAACTATCAAATGAATGGCAAGCAGTATTAAACGAGCTCTCATATAATGCATTGGTGAATAGGATTGGAAAATACATAGTGGTGAACTTCTCTCAATCTATGCATTTCTTTAATAGTAAGGGGAATATTCGTTCATGTGGCCCACAAGTAGACATAGTGGACATAGAGAAAGACGAGGTCATCGCAACCCGTGAATTACCAACAGCTCTATTGGAGCTATACCCTGGCTCCATATACATATACTTGGGTAAACCATATAGGACAGTTAAGATCGATTTACATAATATGAGGGCATATGTTGAGAAAAGCGGTTATAGTTTGAAATATTATACCAAGCCATTATACACTGTCAATGTACTTAGTCATGACGTTGTTTACGAAAGAGAAACCAGACATGGCATACCAATAGCCTATGGAAAGGTCTACTTGGAGCTTAGCGTAAATGGGTATGTGTTGAAGGATGTATTCAGCGGCGAAACCCTGAGCAAGGAGTTTTTCGATGAACCGATTAGATATAGTTATCAAACAAGGGCTGTTCTATCTAAATTCCCGGAAATACCTGGCCTAAGGCCTCGGGATCACATGGAAGCTTTCCACGCCATTGAACACGTACTCATCTCGGCTACGCGGATAACGTGTGGGGCTGGTTTAACAGATATGGGAGGTATTAGCTACCCAAAAGGGGACATAATCATATATGATGCTGTCATGGGTGGAAGTGGTCTTTCCAAGTTATTATATGAGAGATTTGAGAAAACGCTTGAGACATCGTATTTAATACTCAACAAATGTGATTGCGAAGATGGGTGTCCTAGATGTGTTTATAGCCCATATTGCGGTAATAATAACCAGGTATTATCGAGGAGAAAAGCTATCTATATCATCGATCACCTCATCTTATACAAACCTACTCAGGGATTCTTATTAGACAAAGAAATCCCGCCGATAGTGTAATTGTATATCCATATACATAGGTCCATGGCTAAGGAGTCTTGATCTACATGGATACTATATAAAACCTGGTCTTAGAATTTTCTATAAATAGCTGAATGATGAAGGATCCGAACACGGACAAGTGAAGAGTGATTGATTTTTATTTTCACTGAGCACAATCTCTTTTAATGTTCTCCTTAATTCATTTTAATTGGTGTATCCACTTGTGTAGATTATTAGCAATGTATGTGACAAGGAATAACCTAGATCACGCTAAGGCATTTCTCCACGCATTCGTTGAAAGCAATAAATATGACCCCTACTTGGAAAAAGCGAGTAAAGGTGCGATCGTCTCTCACGATGATGGTTGGGGCATAGTAGTGGTAGGTTATGTGGATAATACACCGAGTGTGATATCTAACAAAGTACTTAACCCAATATTTGACGAGTATTCGAAAAGGCTAATGGACCTGATAATCAATAGGCTAAAGGGGTATGAAGAAGTATATTTGTTAATACATGCCAGAAAAGCCTCTAGGAAAGAGCCATACGGGGTTGAATATTTACACCCATTTATGTACTTAGCGGAAAACGGGGCAATGTGGTTCGCCCATAATGGCGGTGCTTACAAGGAGAAATTAGCCAAACAATTTGGTGTCTATCCATGGATCAGGGTGGATTCAGAGTTGCTTGGGTATTTCGTGATGAACAATGTAGAGGAATGTATTGGGAAAGGAAATGATATGGATAAATGCTTGAGTGAGACATATGAATTAGCCAAGGATTACGTAGTAGAGAGGAGCGCGTTGAATACCGGTCTTTTATTTCTACACAATAGGGATAGCTACCTGTATGTCACGCACTGGATCAAGGGAATAGTTGAAGATGATTTGAGAAACTATTATTTATTCATGAGATATGTGTCAAACGGGATCGTGGCCATGGGCTCGATAAGTATTATTGAATACCTTGATATCGATGCGAAGAAGCACGTGGAGTTAGTAGAGCCCGGTGTGTATAAAGTTCACAGAAACAATGTCACAATGATAGGGCAATTATAGGGTAGCGATCCGATGCCGGATATCCAAGCGGGTTTCATAGTGAACCCTATTGCAGGTATGGGGGGTAGGGTTGGATTAAAGGGTACAGATGGTGATGTGTATAAGTTGGCCATCGAAAAAGGCGCTGAACCGATTGCCCCTAAAAGGGCATTGGAATTTTTAAACAATATACGTATTCACAATTTCACGATAATTTCGGCGCCTGGTGTGATGGGATCAGAAGTTGTTGAAAAAAGTGTTCACAGAGATAAATTAGTGGGGATTGTAGGGCAGATATCTTTGCCAACCACGTGTAAGGATACTCAAAGGATCGCCAGGGAAATGATTGGTAAAGTGGACATTATCATATTCGTTGGTGGTGATGGAACAGCACGGGATATATGCCTTGCGATCAATACTTCGTTACCAGTCATAGGGGTGCCAAGTGGTGTCAAGATGTACAGCAGCGTTTTCGCAGTTAGTCCAAGGGCGGCAGCCATGTTGTTTGAACACTTCGTGAAGGGTGAAACAGAGATCGTCGAGCGCGAGGTCTTAGATATCGATGAGGATGCTTTTCGTAGAAACGAGTTAATAGTAAAGCTATATTGTTATTTAAAGATGCCTATTTACTCTTGGTTGGTGCAATCGGCCAAGACCACTTATGATTCACTGGATGACGAAGCAAAAGAGGCCATAGCGGACTATGTGATCGAAAGCATGGAGCCCCATATCCCATACGTCCTCGGTCCTGGCTCCACGGTGAAGACCATTTGCAAGAAACTAAACATCGAGTGCACTCTTCTAGGCGTAGATGTCTTGGTGAATGGGAAAATAATAGCTAAAGATGTGGGGGAAAAAGAGCTCTTGGATATCCTGAGTAGATATGGGAGAGTGAAACTCGTTGTGTCGCCAATAGGTAACCAGGGCTTTTTATTTGGAAGAGGTAATCAACAAATATCACCATTGGTTCTTTCAAGGATACAGAGGGATGATATAATAGTGATAGCCACTAGGAGAAAGATCATGGATATAAAGAATTTATTAATAGATACTGGCGATCAGGAGTTGGATAGGAAACTGAGTGGTTATTACAAAGTGTTGATAGATTACAACAGGTTTATGGTGGTCAAAGCCGTTAGTTATTAGTTTATAAATACGTGATGATAAATATGTGAATAGCTTAGTCACATTGGGTGATAACATGAGTAAGACGTATGAAACCCTTGGTAATCTGAAACCAGGTAGTTTCATAATCATAGATGGAGAGCCATGCAGAATTGTCGAGATCTCAAAAGCCAAGACAGGTAAACATGGAAGTGCCAAGGCAAATGTCGTAGCAATAGGTCTTTTCTCAAAATCCAAGAAAACCTTAGTGGCGCCGGCCGATAGCCAAGTAGAGGTGCCTGTGATCGAGAAAAGAATTGGCCAGATCATAGCGGATATGGGCGATAGATTCCAAGTGATGGATAATGAGAGCTTTGAGACATTTGAAGTTGAAAAATCTCTGGTAGATGAAAAGATCTTGGATAAATTAACAGTAGGCATGGAAATTGAGTACTGGGTAGTTCTAAACTCTAGGTTGATCATCAGGCCCCGCTAACATATATCATCCGGTATAAACATTGGTCTTTCAGCGAGGTTTATTAATGGAATTGTTATACCTGGTTTTGGGTTTTTAGACAACTCGAATCCATCCCTATCAGTGTGTAATATGACATAGTTGGCCTCTATTACAGCTATGTCATTGCTGTCGAATGTATAGTAATAGAAAACAGGGATTCCATAATATTTATAATAATCCCTGAATACCCCTAAAAGACCGATCACTATTTTATCCTTGTGCTTGAACTTGATCATATATGTAGTGAGTTGATGAGGTATCATGGTTGATGCAGCAAGCCTTACTAGGTCGTTGAAACTACTCGTTTTTATGGGTATGACTTTCTCATCCATTTAAATCACCTGGTCGTTTCATTCTATGCTCAATTTTCTCAAATGCCTTCTTAGGATATTAATATATGTGTTAATAATGTACTTCACTCTTCCACTATGGCTCTTCGACTCACTGGTTTTAAACATTTTATATGATATTGTTATCAATGCTGGTGTGGAATCATTGTAGTGGCCCACGACCTCTCCTTCCGGGTTGATGATGATTGATGGAATATTGATCGCGTTATCGGCTTTAGTATTAATGAATATGCCACCACTGTTGATTACCCATACACCGGAGATCATGGCGAGAGCTCTTAATAAAGTGACGAAATTGTTTGGATTGTGCGGAAAAACGCTCGAGGTTATTATGATATCTGTTCTCTCTAAGCCAGCAATCCTGATCAACTCGGGCACGTATATTTCTTCATCTAATAGGACAAAATATCTTGCGTATCTATCTCTAAATATTTCTATTGTCTTTCCCGGCATAATGCCTAATTTTCTCTCGAAATCTGACAGGACTATTTTTCTCCTACTGGTGATCATGCCATTTAATTCGCTCGTGCTGAAAAACGCCGAGATGTAGTACCTGGAACCGCTCTTTTCTATTAAACCTGGGGATATTATGCTCATGTCATAGTTTGTGGCGACGTATTTAAGCGCCCTCGTATATGGATGTTTCCTACTCACATTATATAAGTATGGGTTTATCTTAACAGTAGACAGGGATCTATTGTCCATGAAGTGTAGAACGGGTCCATAGGGCATGTGATAAGGTAGGATAATGGATTTCACATTTCCCTCGCTGGCTATGAAAGCCACCTTTCTCATCAAGTCAAGGTTAGTTGCGAAAGAGTCGCGTATTACTGTTATATGGGCTATGCCCAGCTTTATGCCCGGCATGTTATTGCTTAGATCTATGATCTTGAGATCAAATGTAGACACTTAATATGCACCACACGTGTCTACATAGAACTTTTCCAGCTCTGTATTTACATGTGTGTTATCTATGACTCTCTCTTTGACCTCGTTGAATAAGGCATTGAGCACATCTTGGTAATTCGCTTTGCCCTCTTCTATTTCCTGCATGATTTTCTCCAATTTCCTCGTGGTTTCCACGCTGACGACATCCCCGTAATATGTCTTTAGAAAATCCAAGATATATTTGCCTCGTGCCTGCGGGATCAACGCTTTCGCTTTCTTAGATACATCAACATATCTTCTATCTAGAAGCGTTTGCACGATTTTAGCATAAGTACTCGGCCTCCCTATGCCGTTCTCCTTCATCCATTTAATAACATCGTGAAATCTTGGCAATGGTGGTTTTAACTTGGAGATTGAACTCACATATCCATATAACTTATCTCCCTTATTTCCAAGTCTTTGAAACACCGTGCCAATATTGTTATACATCTCGATATAACCTCTCTCAACTATTTCCACTGGTATTTCGATGATACGCTCAAAACCATTGATCTTGATTTTGATTCTCTGTTTCTCGACCACGGCGTTTCTCATTTGACTAGCCACAAATCTCCTGAAGATCAGATCATATAGTCTCACGTGATCTCTAGTTATCCTTATAGGAACCATTATCACACCTTCTTTGAGTAATTCAACTAATCTATCAGCATCTATAGGCCTTGTAGGCCTAATGGCTTCATGAGCTCCACCAGTTCCCCATACCCGTGGTTTGAACATATTTTTAGATTCTTCACCATATTTCTCGTCTAAATATTGTTTCGCAATGTTTATTCCAACATCACTCACTCTCGTGCTATCTGTTCTATGATATGTTATAAACCCCATTTCAAAGAGATCCTGGGCTATTTCCATGGCACGTGTCGTGGTGAGGCCCAATGTTCTTGATGCCTCCTCGAGCATGGTATCAGTTGTGAATGGTGGTGGCGGAGATATTTCCTCTTTATATTCCTCGACTATCTCGGCTTCTACCGGGGGCATATCTTTTACTTTCTTGCCGCTGATATCAACCAGACCTATTTTAACTGCTTCATCATAGCTCAGGATCATTGATACCTTTTTACCATTGATCTCCATGAATACGGCGTATTTCATGTATTCTGGTTTCTTACCTTTCTCATACTCGTTTATAATGAACTCGAGCACAGGGGTTTGAACACGGCCAGCACTGAGATTTCTGTTAATACTGCAGCAGGCCCTCTTTTCCACGCTTTTACTGGTTAAGTACTCTAGGCAGTATCTAAGCCATGCATATTTCTGAACTTTATGTGAAAGCGAGAAACCTAGCCATCGATCCTCAACTCTCCTGACAATCTGTGCTTCGACAAGCCTGGTGTCAAAGTCCCTTGGATTTACGAGTGCTGCTAGCAAGGCCCTCCTCGTCACTTCATGGAATTCTATTCTCTTAATCTCCCTAGCATATGGTTCTAGCATAACTCTCAGATCCCATGCTATTTTCTCTCCTTCAGCATCGGGGTCAGTGCCTATTAGGACGAGGTCCACTTCTCTCGCTAGATCTCTCAGTGTCTTGATAACATCTAATTTTCTCTGAACCATAATCATTTGATCAGGGGGGCATTTCGGGCACTTGAATCGATCCAATATCTCCTCGGTGAATTGATGGCCATTGGGACATTTCTTTATATCAGTATATATAGGTATAAATCCTTGTTCTGTTTTCAATACTCCATACAGGTGTTCATATTTCTCGGCTTCAATTGGTTTATCATCTGTCACAAGGTCATATACATGTCCAGCGCTGGCAATTATTGAGAGGACATAATTACCAATACTCACCTCATATGATTGTAAGCCATTTCCGAGGACTCTTATGCTCGGCTTGCCAAAGAAATTAGCGATTGTCTTAGCCTTATTGGGAGACTCCACGATAAGTAGCGCTGTCTTCACTAATTCGACTTGTTTATCAGGCTTTATTTTCCCATTAATAATCTCTGTGACAAGCTTTCTCTCGTCTTCTATAGTCCTCTTTAGCCCGTCAAGATCGATCTCTGATAATTCACGTATTGAGAAATCCTCGAAGATCCACCTCATTCGTTTAACTAATCCATTGAGTAACCTAACGTCGTCAACTATTATTATTGATAGCCCCTTTGTTATACCACCTGGATAAAGCCTAGAAGCTCTTCCACTAGCCTGGATATAGGTCGCTATATCTGGTATTAATAAGTAATATTCGTTCCCCTCCCTCACTAGGCCTATATCGCCTAGTTTCTCAAGTTTACTCCACGTATCAGGCATCTCTAGTTTTCTCTTCAATATCTTATATGCATCTAATAGGTCTTTCACGATGGCTGATTGAGACGGCGATCCAGCAAGCGCGTTTACGAATTCCTCGCGAAGTTTCAACAAAACGCCCTGACTAATTCTTTTTAATCTCCTAGATAACCTCCCGATCAGTTTTTCAACAACACTTTTCTCCTCGCCCTCTGTAATATCCCTAATTAAAACTAGTAATCTCAGAATATCCTGTGGTGATACGTTCTCTAGCCTGGAGCTAAACTTGTGTCGAGGAACACCAGTGAATATCACGTATTTGACTCTCTCTGGTAAGTCTATTCCACGTACCATAACACCATAATATGTAGCTACTCCAACAAGTACATTTATCTCCCCTTTGGCAAACCTGTTTATTACATCAACATCTTTCCTGGCATGATATGCTTCAGCGTTAAATCCATTTTTTCTCAATAGCGATGCTATGTCCTCCGCATATTCTATTCCCTTATCTACGGGGACGAATATCAATATACCATCTCTGAGTTTCGAGACAAGCTCTACGAGTCTATTTTCCATGGTGGTGGTGGGAATAGTGTATGTGTCCACAATGTTCCTAATAGCTTCGGGTTTTGCACCAGCTTCGAAATTCAAGAATATTTTGAATAACTTTGGATAGATCCCACGGGGTCTACCCGTTGCACTATTAACTAAAAGAATGGTTTTTATACTAGCCTTAGCCCTCTCGATCTCCTCTTCGAGTTTTCTGATCTGTTGCTCAACTTGTTCCCTGTTCTCGGTTACAAAGGCCAATCTGGCTCTATGTTTTATTAGCTCCAATCCCTTATCAATGACCTCGTCATTCAGCCCTATTATGTTCAATAACCTCCTCACAGCTCTACCACTCTTTAAGACGGCATCGACATCGTCCATGACTATTAGTTTGTAGATTCCCTTGGGTATTATGTCAATGTTTCTGTGTATAAAGGCGCTTGTTGACATAAATATGTCGAAATCCCCTGCTTTAAGCCTCTCTAGCACTCTTTCCCTCTCTTCTTTATTCAATTTACCAGATGCGTGCAGTACTTTTATACAATTATTTCCCCATTCCTCATCACTACATAGTTTGAGAGATAAATTATTGGCGAATTGCACAAGCTTTCTCTCAGCTTGTAATAAAAGTGGGAGAGTTGGGAAGACCAAGTATACCTTTGAAACACCCCTGTTCTTGAACTTTGTGACTATGTACAATGCCATTATTAGTGAAAACACTGTTTTACCCGTGCCTGTCGGGGCAATAATACTGAAAGAGAATCCCCTGAGGACTCTACGAGCCCATGTTTTCTGAGAACTCCACATTTTGTAACCCCCGGTTGCTGTTTCGAAAAATTTCTCGAAACGAATAAATTCCAACTCTTCATCTATGATCTTCTTTAAATCGCCCTCTCGTCTTGTAAGGGCATAGAACATCTTAAGTCTCCTAGCCATATCGATGTCTTTTGACATAATCTCGAGTACCTTTGCTAAATCCTCTTCTGGTAAACAGGCCTCACAAGGTGCCTTTAAAAGTAATCTCAAATCACTAATAGGTCCTCCGCAATTAGGGCATGCATGGCGATAAATGCCTCTTACCCTTAACTCGTTCACGTGGCTCGCCATTAAGCTAGACCTAATTAAAACGCTGTGATGCAGGGTTTTTAAACCTTAGTAAGCCGTATCGATCAACCGTTCAACTGTTTACACGTAATTTGGAAACTATTAAATACCTTTGGATTCCTTATCTCCAAATAGGGCTTTGTGTTCGAAATAAAGATCATAAATAGGAAATATGCACAAAGCATACTAACATCGCTGAGAAACAAGGATACGATGCAAATAGAGTTTAGAAAAGGACTAGTTAGGTTGGGTAGGATAATCGGACTAGAGATTGTCGAGGACATGGACATAGAGGAAATACCGGTGGAAACGCCTCTTGGCGTCAAAGTAAAAGGTGTTAGGATAAAGGACATGGATAACGTGATCATAATAACTATACTCAGGGCGGCGTGGCCATTAACAGAGGGGTTGATAAAGATCTTTTATAATGCAAAACAAGGAGTGGTAGCGGCTAGGAGAGTCGAGGAAAAGGGTATGAGGGATTACGAATTTGACATAGAGATTTCATACGTGAAAACACCGAAGATCACTAGTGAAAATATAGTGGTCATAAGCGATGTAATGGTAGCCACTGGGTCCACCCTCATAGCTGTCTTGAACGAGCTTATCAAGCGAGGCAAGGCTAAGAAATACTACATAGCATCCGTTATATCAACACCACTTGCTATAGAGAAATTAAAGAAATTCACAGATGAGAACAACATTTACTTGAAACTGTACACGATCTCCGTGGACCCAGAAATAAACAACAAGGGCTATATCGTGCCGGGTCTAGGAGATGCTGGCGATAGGGCATTTGGCTCATGAATGAAAGAACAATACAATTTTATCCATATTTAGTTTTTTATACTGTGCAAGACTACCCATGTCATACCATTCTCCATTGTAAACATATGCTAGAACATTGTGGCTTGTTTTCAACATCCATGGCACAAAATCCCCCATGAAATCAAAATTCTTCCCGAGAAAGCTCTCTATATTGTTATCAAAAACCCTGGTCTCCATCACGGCTATACCAACAGCGGCGTTTATATCCAGTTCTGGTTTTTCCTGAAAATCTATCACTCTGAAGTTCTCATCATACTTAGCAACTCCCACGGGTACTTTGTATCTCCTCGTAACTACGATGGTTAAGTCAGCTCTTCTCCTGACATGGTAATCGACCAAGTCATCGATATCTATTGGCGCCAATATATCCCCATACCATATCAAGATCCTCTCGCTTAATAGCCCGTTTCTATATGCCTTTAAAATAGCACCACCGGTATTACCATAACCGGCTTTTTCATCTATTGAGTAAGTTATCTCGACGTTAAACCTTGATCTATTGTTGAAATAGTTATGTATATATTTCCATCTATAATTAACTAGGAAGACAAATTTCCTTATGCCATATTTAGAGATCCACTTGATTATATATTCCAATACGGGCTTCTCATCTGGGCCTAGAGGTATCATGGGCTTGGGTATGAGTTCCGTGTATGGGTGAAACCTAGTGCCAAGGCCGCCTGCTAATATTATGGCCTTGATATTGCCATGTGGCAATTAAATTACCCTCTGATCATTTGAGTACACGTGGTTCTAAGATCTAATGATTACAATATTTTATATATAAGTTTTAACAACGTGCGAACCTAGGGCAGATCATTCGTGGTGTTGTCTGATAATAACACATGGTAACAGCGTCACATCCATACCAATAATATATCCAAGATATTCCGGAATCAAAATTATGAACTTACCTTTTACCCTCTTAATTAACCTTGCATATGTTTCACTTATATCGCGTGGGCACTCTCCAAGAACCTCGCTTATTCTATGCAAATCGGAATCAACGACATACAAGCCTGTAATTTCGCTTATCACTTTTCCCAATTCTTCTGGCTTTATTTCCTGGTTCTCAATTATTTCCATTGCCGCGTCGATCACTTCGAGTAATTTACTGTATGGTAAAGATCTCTCTAATGTCCTGATGCATCTATTTATTTCATCCATCACGTGTTGATATTCAATGTATTCTTCATCTGACAGCTCCTTAGATCGATATTCCTTGGCTTTCTTGGAAGCAGTGAGCAATTTATTGACAATAATAGAGATCTCAGTTGACTTATCCACGTTGAGGTTAAACATAGATCTCAACATATTATATAGCCTTATATTACTCAAAGTTGAGGCATCACAATCATAGACATATATTATCGGCCTAAGGAGCTCGATGCTAGATATCTTCGATGAGAGCGAGGCATATAATTGAATGATCGATCTATCGAATATAAAGAAAGGCATTATGAGGCTTATCACATCTCCTCTATATGTTAGTCTCTTTCCATATTGTTTATTCAGCACTGGATTTTGTATAGTTATGTCTATGGAGGATTTATCGGCTCTGTTAACGATGTAATCATGTCCAAGGGTGTAATTGAGCAATACGAACAAGATATTTTTAATCAATTGAATTTCGCTATCCATTCAGGATCTCCAGGCGGCTTTCTAATGATCTCTCCACAATTGTTTTCTCTAATTGTGCTTTAAAAAGAACTGGGTCCCAACACATGAAACTACCATAGCAACTGGTTTTCAAAGTACCGGCTGCGATACCATATTGAAGTGCTAGTCCGATGTCCTTGGATTCTATGTATTTGGAATTGAAAAATGCGTTGAAAGCATCCCCAGCCCCTGTAGTGTCAATGGGCTTTTTTATCGGCATGGAGAATCCATAATACGACTCCCCAGGAGTAAGCACTACAGCGCCCTTAGAACCCATTTTAACCACTACTAAGTTAACGCCTTTCTCGAAAACATCATCTATGCTTCTCTGTTTGAACAATTCTTTGTACTCGGTTTTGTTTAAGAACAATATATCGACATAATTTAGCACTTTGAGTAATTCGTTTCTATGCGTTTTTGCGTAAACGCCGGGGTCATAGCTTGTGATCACCATTTTACTCTTAGATAACGCTAAGAACTCTTTAGCAATGGATGGTTCAACCGATGCTATGTGTAGGACATGGGCGTTTTCAAGCACCTTGTTGTCCAGTTGATTGATCGATATGTTCTCGTTAACCCCTCTAAATAAAACCATGGATCTCGAGCCATTCGGTAAAACAATGATCACAGCTAATCCTGGAAAACCCTCACTTATCTTTACGAGCGAGGTATTCACGCCCATTTCTTCTAATTGTCTTAGGAATCCCTTCACGAGGTAATGATTCGATACAGATGCCAATATATATGATTTATGGCCATAATAACTAACAGCGACAACATAATTTGTAGCGGCACCGCCAGGCCTTATATCGATCTTCGATGCGAGAACCGATTCATCTGGCCCGGGTTGTCTAGGGACGTATAACACTATGTCGATGTTTAAATTGCCAACACTTATATGAACATAAGGCCTCTTGGACATGGTGTATCATTTCCTACCTATAGACCTAATTATATCCGGCGTGATATATCTCCTCTTTCTCACAGCAACCTCCATATCCCATTCACTCAGTATTTTAATGGCTTCATTGCCCACTTTTATGGCATTCTCGACACCAGCGTTTTCGACGAATTCCCCTCTCTCCCTATTGGCGATCACTGCACAAACGGCCCCCGCTCGTAATCCATATATGTTGGTCAATGTGAAGATGATCGATGTCTCCATTTCGAAATTCAGTACGTTGATCTCCCTCAAGTACCTTACCAAGCCTCGTTGAAACGGAGGTATATAATTATTAAAACCAGGTCTTTCCTGGCCAACATAGAAACTATCACTGCTAGCTGTTATGCCAACGTGGTATTTGAAACCATAACTTTCTGCCGCATCTATTAATGCCAAAACGATCTCATAACTCGCGAGAGCGGGGTATTCTGGCCATACATATTGTTTGCTAGTGCCATCCAGCCTGACGGAGCCCGTGGAGATCACTAGATCGCCTATGTATATGTCCTTTCTCAGTGCACCGGTTGTCCCCACACGTATAAATGTATTGGCTCCACATCTCGCAAGTTCTTCTATGGCAATTGCGGTGGATGGGGCACCTATGCCTGTGCTAGTGGCTGTTATGAAAACCCCCTTGTAGTAACCACTATATGTTACATATTCCCTGTGTTGGGATATAAGCCAGTACTTATCCCATAAACTGGCTATTTGAGGAACCCTGCCTCGATCCCCTGGTAACAAGACATACTTGCTGACATCTCCGGGCTTTATTCGCAAATGATATTGTTCCCCCTCTTTATCAGATGGTATCTCTGCTCTTGTCATGGTTTATTCCATGTTTATTTATATTCAAAGATCTCCGCTTTCATCGTGCTCAGGTCAAGTGTGCTATATGTGATCATGCCCGTTAAGTATCCACATACCTCACCGGGATTCAATATCAATTTTCCATCTATCTGTTTCAATACAGGTCTATGTGTATGTCCATATAGAACGGCATCCACATCAAGCGATGTAGCTAATGCGTGGGAAACGCCATCTGTGAAATCAGCCCCATCGAATCCATGTAATATTAGTAATTTGCGGTTTTCAATGGTTATAACAGAGGGCTCTGTCTTGAAAACCCATTCATATTTGTTAAACAAACTGGTCAACAAGTGTATGTCTCCATCATTGTTGCCTTTGATCGCTGTTACGGGTATTTTACTATCCCTCAATAATTCATACATGAGCTTTACAGTGAAAGGACTTATGATATCCCCCAGGTGTATTATCTCTTCGACACCTTTCTCGACAAGCGATCTCAACACGTTTCTCAATGCATATATATTATCATGGCTATCGCTAATAACACCGATTATCATTACATAGATAACCTCGTCGATGTATTAAGGGATTTTACTCTACTTTTATTTTAACTCCTTTACCCCCTCTCTCCGATTTCTTTAACTTTACCTCCAAAACCCCGTTCTTATATGATGCAGTGGCTGACGAGGGATCCACCCTGGCCGGTAACTCTACTTCTTTGAAATATTTCCTTTTCTCGTTGCTAGCATTTATGATCAATGTTTTACCATCTTCGGATACCTTGAGATCTATTTTCTCTTTCTCAACACCAGGGATCTCGGCTATCACCGTCACCTCATCGGCTGTTTCAAATACATCAACTAAAGGCTCTCTTTCCTCTGAAATGATTGGCTTTCCACGGATTTTCTTAATATTCCCAAATTCCTGTATTATCGGCCGTCCATCAGGCCCTATTGTTATGCTGAAACCATATACATATGGCTTTATACCCATTTTCTCGAACTCTCTCTCGAACTCTCTCACTCTCTCAGGCGTCAACTCGAAAAATCTCCTTGTCAACTCCCTGAACATTCTCTCCATGTCCTCGAATATTCTATCCAGCTCCCACCACAAGTCATCTTCCCAGGACCTTCTCCTTCTCCTATACCACCACTCATCGCTCAAGGCCGACACCTAATTTTTACCTAAGAATATAAGAGAAATATCCATATTAATAAATATGCATGTAGTTAGTATTATGATTAGCTTGAAGCCCGTGAATCAGGTGTTCATAAGTGAAAATTGTTCACAATGTTTTAAAACTCTCGTCTACTGATAGATTTCAGCTAATCGATGTAACAGCGATGATCGAAGACCTCGTCGAGAGGTCTGGCGTCAAAAACGGAATAGTATTAGTATACACACCACATGCCACAGCGTGTCTAGTGGTTAATGAACATGAGAAAGGGCTCATGGAGGATATACTCAACAAAGTCAAAGAGTTCACTGAGCCCGGTAGTGTTAAATGGAAACACAATGCAATAGATGATAATGCACACGCCCACATAGCCTCGGCGTTGTTTGGAACCGATAGGGTTTTCCCAATCATAAATGGGAAACTCGTAAGGGGGACGTGGCAAAACATATTCCTAGTCGAGATGGATGGGCCACGTCGAAACAGGGAGTTGATAGTGATAATCATGGGTGAATGAAGATGAGGTTTTACATAGCAAGTGAAGATGAGATTTTGAATGGAAAGGCGACGGACATATATTTCCTTAGAACAGTTGATATCCTGAGGAAAAAGAATATTAGGAAAAAAGTTCGAATGGAGTTCCATGTAATGAAACTTCCAAAGGGATATGAATGGGCCGTGTACGCCGGCCTCGAGGAGGTTTTATACTTATTGAAAGATAAACCCGTTACAGTGTATTCGATTCCCGAAGGGACCTTGTTTAAACAAGGTGAACCATTATTGATAATCGAGGGGTATTACGATGATTTCGCGGTCTATGAGACACCTATTCTAGGGATACTAAGACATTACACAAGTGTGGCGTCAAAAGCAGCTAGGATTAAGAGATTAGCAATGGATAAGACAGTGCTCTTCTTCGGGATCCGGGCAGCTCACCCAGCTCTAGCCCCTATGTTGGATAGAGCTGCATATATCGGTGGCTTAGACGCTGTTTCCGGCGTTTTAAGCGAAAAATATTTAGGATTAAAGCCCATGGGAACAATGCCGCACGCGCTGATCATAGTATTTGGAGACCAGATATCGGCTTGGAAAGCATTCGACGAGGTCATGGGTCACGATGTCCCCAGGATAATGCTAGTGGATACATTTTATGATGAGAGAGAGGAAGCATTAATGGCGGCCATGGCTTTAAAGGACCGCCTCTACGGTGTCAGACTAGATACCCCTAGTAGCAGGAGAGGCGATATTAAGGCCATTGTCGAGGAAGTTCGCTGGACCCTAAATATACATGGATTTAAAAATGTAAAGATCTTTGTTAGCGGGGGCATCGATGAAGAGGAGATCATAAGGTTAAGGGACATAGTTGATGGGTTCGGTGTTGGAACCAGTATAACCATGCCTCCAAGTGTGGATATAAGTGCTGATATTGTGGAGGTTTTCGAGGATAACGAGTGGAAACCCATAACAAAGCGGGGTAAATTACCAGGTGCTAAACAAGTTTATAGAAAACGCCCTGGGTTAAATGATATAGTGACGTTGCTGGATAAACCCGGAGATATACCAGAAGGATTTTCGCCCCTATTGATGAAATATATTGAAAATGGAGAACTGCTGATCAAACCACCTAGCATAGATAAGACGAGGTCATATGTATTGGAACAACTGAGGGAACTGCCAGAGACCACTATATATCCAAGGGCGTAGGCTTTACATGCAAGTGTTGGATCATTTCTATTTAAAACTACGTAACAGGTGTTTTGCAACAGTAGTTGGAAATATGCATACAAGTTCCAATATACTGGGGTATATTAAATACTGCCCAAGTCGTTTGAACACCACTTGGTGCGATCAAAACACATGTTATGAGCGAATAGTTAAGACCTATAACGCTGATTCTGTCCACGCATCTACATCACACAAGATCTACGTTCATTTCTTCGATGCACTTGTACCATGTATCTCGATGATAGATGTGGACAAGGTTCATAACCCCCTGGAGAGAGCACGTAGCTTATTTAACAAGGTAAACGACAACTTAGAGAAAACAGCACTGTATTTGATATCGGAAATATGGCGTGACACAGGGCACGGCGAGAACATAGGTATAACGGGATCACTGCTCATCGGTATACATAACCCAGATATCAGCGATATCGATGTAGTGGTTTACGGTACTAGGCAATCCATGGATATAGTGGAGTATATTCGTGAAAACAAGGAAATTTATAAGCCATTCAATGGAGCTAGGCTTGAAAAATGGATAGAAGCCAATTCCAAGGCAACGGGGCTCAGTAAGCAACAAGTATTAAGGTTCTATAGAAATTGGAGAAGAGGTATATACATGAACAGGGAATACTCCATTATATATAATAATGGTGTATACGAGGATATGGCATTGAAACCCCCATTCAAAACACTAGGGTCGATATGCATTGAAGTTGAATTAGATAAAAGCGTGGATGGTTTAAATTACCCATCAATGGGAAAGGTATTAAGTTATAGGATAGTTGGCCAGTCAAGTGTGGATATTCCATATGACATTGTGGAAGTGCTTAGTTTTGAAGCGCTTTACATCCCTGGTTTATATGAAGGAGGAATATTTATCGTGGAGGGATTATTACAATGTAGTGACCAACTTGGTGCTTGTAGAGTGTTGATAGGTGGAAGAGAATATCCTGGCAGATTATATTACATCGAATAGGGCTGATACGTTGAAACTATTGATCATGTATGAATTATATGGTATGAAAACACTGGCAAGGTTTTCATGTTATGTGTCCAAGAAAAACAAGATAGATGCGATTGTATTGCTGGGGGATATCATATCCCCCAACGTGGTTAAATGGCTCAGCGAGGTATGTGGGATAAAAGTGCTCGGCGTAGATGGTAGGCTTGATGGATACCCTGTGATCACTGAATTGAAATCCAAGGGAGGATTTATAAGTGGTAAAATAGTGAATCTTGGAAGACTTGTAATTGCTGGCCTAGGGCTCTCTTCTCATGGCTTAAGCCGTGGTTTTGGGGATATAGATGTGTTGATATCTTATATGCAAGGCCGCAAATACACTTGTGGTGGCAAGGGGGTTGACACGGTGGATCGTTTCATTGACTATTATAGACCCCGTGTCGTGGTCATGGGTAACTCTTCTATGCCATGTAGTAGTGGAAACCTGTATTCACCAGGTAGCGCGAGGCTAGGCTATGCCGGCGTGTTAATATGTAATGCCAATGATGAATTTGTTTTCGAGAACATGAATTACGAACGTTATGAGGATATATGGATAAACAATTAAAAAAATTTATTACTTTGATATTTTTCTCACACTAAATGGTGATTATTTTTGATAAGAGCCCTGCTTGAACCAAGGAGTATAGCTGTGGTGGGGGCTAGTAGAAGCCCGGGTAAAATAGGCCACGTGATATTGAAAAACTTGGTAGAATATGGCTACAAGGGTAGGATATACCCGATAAACCCAGGTGCAGATGAGATACTTGGATTAAAAGCCTATCCCAGTGTATTAGCTGTGCCGGATGACATAGATGTCGCAGTAATAGCTGTCCCCGCTAACAATGTTCCAGACGTGATAGAGGAATGCGGTAAAAAGGGCGTTAAGGTAGCGGTGTTGATAACCTCAGGTTTCGCGGAGGTAGGTAATATCGAGTTAGAGGAGAAAATAGTGAAGATAGCGAGAAGTTATGGGCTAAGGATCCTTGGTCCTAATATATTCGGTTACGCCTACACGCCTTTAAACATAAACGCGACCTTCGGCCCTCTTGAAATAGCGAAAGGCAATATAGCATTCATATCTCAAAGCGGCGCATTGGGCATAGCGTTGATGGGGTGGACGATAATGCATCAAATAGGTTTATCGGCCCTATTCAGTGTTGGCAACATGGCTGATATAGATGTCATAGAGTTATCGGAGTTATTAGCTGATGACCCCTATACAAAAGTCATAACAATCTACCTCGAAGGCATTAAACCAGGACGTGGCAGGTTATTTATTGATAAGATGTCGGAGGTAACCAAGAAGAAACCAGTAATAGTGATCAAGGCTGGTAGGAGCAGTAGAGGGACACTGGCTGTCGCAAGCCATACGGGGAGCCTAGCGGGGAGCGATACCCTCTACGATGTAGCATTCAAACAAGCAGGCGTAATAAGAGTGGTGACAGTCGAAGAGATGTTTGATGTCGCACGGGCGTTCGCATCACAGCCTATACCAGTGGGTGAAAACACTATAATAATAACCAATGGTGGTGGAGTAGGTGTACTTGCCACTGATGCTGCCGAGTTGAATGATGTCAAATTACTTGATCCGAGTCCGGCTTTAATTGATGAGTTCAGGACAGCGATGCCGTGGTTTGGTAGCCCGAAAAACCCCGTTGACTTGACCGGTCAAGCGGGGGTTGACAACTATGTTAAGGCGATCAAAATAGCGCTTAAATCTAGGGAAATAGACAACATGGTGATATTGTACTGTAGGACAGCCATACTTGATCCAAGGGATTTAGCAAAAGCCATTGTCGAGCTCTATCGCGAAGAACATGTGAATAAACCCACAGTGGTGGCAATGGTGGGTGGTAAAGACACATATGAGGCCATAGATTATCTCAATGGACATGGCATCCCGGCTTTTCCATCGCCGGAAAGAGCTGTCAACGCTCTCGCGAAAATGATATGGTATAAGAGATATCTCGAGAAAAAGAAAAAGAGCTAAATATGAAGCTGTTTTTCCCGTAAATAATTAACTAGTAGTTATAAGGGATAGTTATAGTGCTCATATCAGCCTTGAGCCAGGTTTTACGGGTTTCTCAGCTGTAACTAACACAGGTGGATCGGTGTCTGTTGCCAGGATCATTCCTTGACTTTCCATGCCCATGAGCCTTCTTGGCTTTAAATTAACCACTACAACTACGTATTTACCAACAAAATAACTCGGTTCATACCACTTAGCGAGACCAGCTATTACTTGTCTCTCCCCTAGTTCACCTAGATCTATTGTTAGCTTGATTAGCCTTTCACTGCCAGTTACTTTTTCAGCGGATTTCACTAACCCTATTCTCAACTCTATTCGTCTGAACTCATCTATGCTTATCAAGTCATTCATGATTCAATCCCCTTGTTAACCCTGTTCAATGTATTATTAGGGAGTAAATAAAGTATTTAATAGATCAAGTCCAGGGTAAGCAAGAATGCTGCAATAGCTATTAAGACGGTTATCACTAAGGCTTCTACGATGATTCTAATAATCCTCGGCCTCACTCTTCTTTCACACATCAATAAGACCCCGGCTATGGAGTGTATTGTTACCAATAGGAGAAATAGTAGTCTTAGTGCTTCATCGCCATGAACTCTTGATGCACGGGGAAATAATGAAAGATGGGGATTAATTATTTGATACCCAGTTAACAGATATATGTAACAAAGTAGCAATAAAGGTATGGAAGTGAATTCAACTAGTAAAATAGAAAAATATAGAATCCTGTGTTTTTTCATTGAAAACTCACCCTCTTTTGCTGAGAATGAAGTCTCCTATGTCTTCGAAAGTAATCCTATAAGGCTCCGCGGGGACGCCAATAGGCATTATATACAGCGGTACCTCGCCGACATCTATATCTAATAACTCGGCAACACGCCCATCTATAAAAGCACCAATGGCCACTGTTCCATAGCCCAATGCCGTGGCCATTAGGTATATGTTCTGGCCAACGTGACCGACCTCCATAGGTACATATCTTTCTCTACCACGTTCTCCATATCTCCTCGTAGTCCTCTCATATATGGCTGTGATAACTATGTTCACAGGCGCATTTCTAACCCACTCCTGTCCAAGTGCTGCATCGCATAACTCGTCTCTGAAATCACCCTCTTTTAAAAACAATAACGAGTGTTTAAATACATCATATCTATATATACCAGGTGTTAAAAAGCCTATTTTTTCATCGTAAACTCCGTTTGCACCGATCACCACATATATTTCAAGTGGATATGTAGCACCGGCACTAGGAGAAGCCCGAAGCCCGTGTCTTGTCTCGGTAATACCATAGGCAGCCCACAGGATCATAGCTAAATCGAGTAATTTGACAGGCTCTTCTGTATATCTCCGAATACTTCTTCTAAACAGGATTGCCTCCTCTACTGTGAGATTTGAAATCTTACGGGGAAGTGGAAGATAGATCTCATCTGTCTCAGTCAACGCTATTCTATCCTCTTCGCTTGGTTTCTCCTCCTTGGTTATAGCCCTCTCACCAGTATATATGTATTGTGGATAAAATGCCAATGTCAAAGTATGGATCACTATGTATACTGTTAACAGTAATGATACTAGGTAAAACAACGTAGCGGGCTTGACCATTAAAATCCCCCGATATTTGCGTAATGAGATTTTGTAAAAAGGGAAATAAATCCTTTACTTTATATAAGTGTTTCTTTTTTCATTCTCTCGAATATATCAAGTGGTGTCCCCAGGTCTTCTTTAATCCTTTTCGGAATATCCTTGTCTATCTCAATATCTAGTTCCCACGGCAATTCCTCGGATAATCTCTCATATAATTTCTGCAACCTCTTTTTACCCTCTATTAGCACGTTGTTAAGTGTTTTGATAAATTCATCGAACCCCTGTGAGTCTATTAATACCGTATTTTTTGTCTTAACGAGTTGCGTCAGGTAAACACCTGTGGCGAGCTCTAATATTATGCCTTTAGATCTACTGACATGCATTATACCACTATGTTTGTATCCACATTCTCTCGCGATCCTGAGGATCATTATTGCTGATTTGATATTTAGTGTAGATAAATGTATTATAGGGCCCGTGACATTAACCCATAGATTACTATACACAGGGATCTTGTATATGAAACTCATCGTCGAACTAGGCACTGGTACGTGGGTCTTAAATATAATGGTCGAGTTTTTCCTACTCCAAGGAGTAGTGGAGTCGCTGACAGTGATTCTGCCACTACAACTGCTCATGGTGTATATCGAGCTCTCTCTATTCAGCAATAGTAGAACTGGGATCAAGTCTTTATCCAAGTACCCTATTTCTAGATCCTCCCAGATCCTTTTCCAGAAAAGTAATTTTCTCATACGCCATTTTTTAGTATCTATCGGCATAGACATATCCCCGGCTTTGAAGCCGGCAACCAAGCTCTATTTGGGCAAATCTATGATTATAGATGGCTATAAATGAGGTGTGACAAGTGATTGGATTTGTCTATAGTGTTATAGACCCGGCAGGATCTGGAATAGCAAAGTACTTGGTGGATTCCTTAAAACCCGATAAATCCACTGCATGTGGTAATAGGGCAATTACCTGTTTAGAAGGTGATTCCTTCATAATTGCTGGTTTCAAAGAAGACGTGATCTATTTTGATTTTATTGATGACGAATTACCTTATACAGTGTCTCATTACATCATATTATCGAGGCATTCCAGTGAAGCCGGCATTAAAAGCTACACAGTACACCACACTGGCAATTTCTCCGAGGAAGCGTTATATGGGGGTAAGGGGAGGGAGCTCGGAATAGCTTATCCAAGTGTATCTTGGATGATTTTGAGAAATATCTTCGAGAAAAGAAATGAAATCAATAAAACCAATTTCGAGGTTAGCTATGAGGCAACACATCACGGGCCTACTAGCTTATCAAAACCACTTGTTTTCGTGGAGATAGGTAGCAGGATTGAGGAATGGTCTGATATAGATAATCACGCGGTGATTGGCGAGGCTTTGATCATGTATTTGGAGAACAAACCCGGGAAAAGATGCACACCTGTCATAGGCATTGGTGGAGGACACTATCCTCGTAAACATACTGAAATAGCCCTTGTCAGAGATATTTGTTATGGACACATAATGCCCAAATACGCGTTACAATATCTCGATAAACCATTGTTGAACATGATGACTAAGAGAAGTTTTGAGAAACCAGTGGAAATAATCGCTGAGAGAAAGGGTATTAAGCTCGAGAACCGTAAACTCCTTGAAGAATTCAGCGACGAGACGGGATTAGAGTTAAAGTACATATGATCTTAGAACGGTGCTACAAGATCTTCACTGAGCGCTCAGTTGTCCATATTCGTGTTAATTTACTCCATATCACTCTAACGGTGATATCGTCTCTTATATTCCCCTTAACATAGATCTCTTTGACGAGTTCTTCACCTGGCTTTATGGGGATGTTTTCCCTGAAACTACATATGACCTGTCCTCTATGGAAAACAGAATAAATCACTCTATCGGGTATCGAAGAGCCTGTATTAACTATATATAGTCTAAGCCATATATCGTTCTCTTTTCTCACGATCTCTAGGTCCCTTATCTCAAGTCGTGGTTGCTTTATCCTTGTCCTAAACATCATTATACTGGAAACCACCATGGGTATTTCCCTCGGAGATCTCGAGTTCTGATATACTAGCCTTATTTTGTTTTCAGTGTGAGCCCGGTTGACGGTGTACACATATTCATCGAAACCATGCGAATTCGACAATATCTCGGTTTCGTTATCCCCGACGATCAGCTTTATTCTCCCATCTCTGGGTATTTCAAGAATCATTCTCATATCGTATATATCGCTACGAATATAATCGGGTATATGTACTTCGATGTTTTCACCGAGGTTTAATCTCAGCAATCCAGTTAAGTGTTTAATGGATGTGCTTGCATCACCATCTTCGTAAATGGCGTTAAATACTAATGCCTTGACCGAGAAAGGGTCTCCGCCCTCGTACTTTATGTTCACGTTGAACCATTCTCGGGAAAGGGCATGTTGGACATTGAGGAGACTGGAGATGTCGAAGATGAATTTATGTAACCAACGGTTCCCTAGTTTGAGTGATATATGTGGTTTAAACTCCTTTGTCACGCCAATGCCATTTACTCGTAATTTCCACTCTAATCTTTCGCTCATGGATTCCAATATGATCTCTATTATGGCGTTTTTGATCAGCCTCTTATTTCTATTGACAAGATTTAACGAGATGCCTATCCTGGAATTATAGTTATGCAGGAGGGTTTCCACGGGTTTAAACAAATTTATTAAATCGCCGCTCAGATCAACTGCCTCTAATTGCCAAAGACTTCCAGCAACCATATACACTCCCTTGATAGCTATATTAACTGGTGAAGAGGTTAATAGCTTGAGTGATGAAGCCCTGCCGCATGCGAGAAAGAGATGAGCATTTTTGAACCCCTGGCTGATCTAAAGGAAGTAGCCATGTTGAGACGTTATAAAAATGGAGAACAAGTAAGCCGCCGGCGGGATTTGAACCCGCGTCCACCGGCTTTCCTGACGGGCCTCTTAACTGTTTTAAAGAGGCTTACAAGGCCGGCGCTCTACCGAGCTGAGCTACGGCGGCTTCACTGCTATGTTATTGTAGTATTGAAGGGTTTTTTAACATTTAACTTAGCCACCAGAGACCGGTGGTATTAACACGATGGTATCACCATCTCTTAGCGTTGTTCTAAGTCCAAATGCAGGTTGACTTGAATTATGTAAAACTATTATCTCTGATCTCCCTGACAGGATTTCATCAATATATTTAGCCAAACCCTTATTATTCTCACGTACTCTTAATAATAAGTCTAATATGGTTGAACCAGGCTCGATGTCCACTATTTCCTCTTCCACGCGCGCTTTCGCCGCTAACCACAACATGTACTTGGTCCTCACTTTCAAGTTTAATCACCTTTCTTTTCTCTTTCCCTTGCGCGGGCGTCTTCAAATAGCTTTTTCAAATCTTGATCTCCAAGATCTCTATATTCTGGCACCAGGATATCTCTGTCCTCTGGGTGATTTATGAAGTAGTAAATCGAGTAACTACATATTGGTTTAATTAATAAGTTGTTTTTCCTTGCAAGGTCAATGGCATACCTTATAAGCAATGTAGCGATTCCTTTACCCCTATGTTGAGGAGGGGTATACGTCTCCAATAATTTCATGATTCCATTCTCAATCTCGTATTTGACATATGCCTTGCTATTGTCGCTCAGCCTGGTGTATATAATTTGAGAGGTATGTTTTATGGTAAACTCATTACTGGACATGTAACATCACTTAGGGCTATTTATAATAACCTAGGATCGCTTTTTAACCCTGTTTTATTCTTATTTATTCTTAGATTCTAATATTTTGTTTGGAGAACAGGGGATTTGATGAGATATGTCTATGTCTCGGTGTTTCTGATTGTTTTATCATTATTATTGCTTTCCCTCCCCCAGGTTAAGACATCAACTGGTTCATCGATCAGTAAAGACGTTTTAATGTTGGATATGACCTATATAGGTGTATTACAGATTAAATCAGAAGGTAATATAACATCAGAGATCATGACTAAGAGTGCACCAAGTCAAGTGTTGTCATTGTTCATACATTATAAAGTAGAGGTCAGGATGTTCTTCAATACATCTTCTATGAATATTGATAAATGTGACCTTAGGCTAGTTATAATGGATATCTCCACCGATCCACAGCACCTTGCAATGGAGATAACAGAGGAATTGAAGGAATATGAAAATATCACAGTGTTGAATTGTACAATGCCTCCAATAGTCTTGGTCTACTCAAATAACACGATCCAGCTTAATGAGCCCAAGACCAGTGGAGTGGCCATGGCTTTTACCAGGCTTGATGTGGATATGTTGCAAATAATGGGCAGTTATTATGATCTGACACCCGGTGATATAAATTATAGTAATTGGCATATCTACATAGAGCCATTGACCAATATACCTGTGCTTTACTCCGAGGTGAGGAACATAAGGCTTTCTCAGGGCGGTTACTGCTACGTAGTTGTGTCAGTTTATCTAAGTGACTACAGGCATATATTTGATCAGATAATAAATAGGGACACCTTTGATTTGATCATAACAGTTAAGGCCGGTGATGGAAGCTCTTTAACAGAGAACAAATTAACATTTGTACTACTACACTTGGTGGAAAGAACCAATGGTACCTTGCAAGACGAGAGATTATTCAAATTGAAGATCCTGGGTAATGATACCTTATTAATGATCTACGAGAAAGAAGTACCATGCTATGTGATAATAGGTCCACTTGACCCAGATCTCTCAATTAAAAATAGCAATTTAGCCTTGGCTACCTATATCACATTTAACAATAAGAGGATATATTATACGCCTTCTGTGATCACATGTAGAGTGTTGAGATTTACGCTGCCTGGAGACATAGTTAACGTGGAGCCACCATTGACTATTGAGAAAAGTATTCCCCCCAGGCCACATTATCCATTAATGATTGAGAACATAGTTTTAACTGTTCTCGCGATCTTTGGAACACTTTATATACTGTACTCTGTTATAAATAAGCTCGTAACCATGTTTATCATCGAGAAGCACTCCTAGTTTCGCGCTTATTTCTAACAATTGATCTCAGATTGTATCTGTATACAGCTAAGGGGCTTTTACCGCCTTTACAACTTTCTTGGACCGGGCATATACCACTACTCTTCATATTGGCACAATTATATGGTAAATACTTCTTCCTACCCCCTCGTAAGCCGAGTATGTGTTCTATCTGGTATCTTGCTATTTTTTCATTAAAATCAGCCGTTTTCTTAAAATATTCCAGAATATCATCAGGCCCGGCTCCAATATTTCCAAGAAATGCCGCTAGGTTAAATCTCTCTATATGGCTCGGATTCCCACCGTTCTCCAGAGAGCTCAAGATCCTTTGGATACATGGAGGGAAAAGATCGGGCATGATATCAGTGATGCACCCTTCTTTTATAGTTGTAGTTGTTTCCGCGTTCTCATTTTTAATCTCTTCTTTCAATGATCTGGTATTCCCATAACTGGTAGCAATGATCTTTTTCAACTCCTCCACGATCTCTGCTAATCTCTCGTCATTAATGGCCTCTAACTCGTTGTACCTTTTCAATATATAGTTGACAATGTTTTCTTCGAGAATTCGTTGAAAAAGACGTCTATTTAAATAGACCATGCCGTTTTGTATGATGTTATTGGAAGGCGAATAAAGTTGATCGTGTATTAACTTGGAAGACACGATCTTTAGGTATTGTTTAAGCGGGATAGCGAATGGGCATGGCACAAATCTCATGTCGATCTTGCCGCGTTTACCACGCGAATTATTGGAAACTATTTCCGGCAATCTGGGTGGATTAAGTGCTATGTATTCGGCTTTGAGACCGGTCTTATTGGAAATGAGTACCAATGTGTATTCATCTTCTTTTTCAAAGAAACTCCCAGCGCTCTTTGAATATGAAATGGCTATTCTATTAACCAGTCTCTTGTCATTGACGATCTTGGCTATGTTCAAGAGAGTATAGAAAGCCGAGACACTTTCCTCTATGTCGTTAAAGATCTCCACTGGTATCTGTAGATCCTCGATGATAGACCTAATGATAGACAATAATTTAGCCCTCAGCTCAGAACTCTTGATCACGATTAATAATGGATGCGAATAATAAGTGTTTACAAATTCGTCGATTGACATTAGAAATGGGTATTTGATGTAATCTATAAACCCCGGCATTAAACGACACCTCTCGGAGTGATTGGATGACTTCATTGAATCATTCAACGACGCATTCATCAAAATATACATAAATTATTTAAAAGGGCTCAGCGCTTTGGCCCCACATCATTTTTCAGGCATTATTCGAGGTCCCCTTACATCATTACCATTTTATTTATACTTAGTTCCTGGTTTTAAACCCCTGTTTCTACTCGATCTCGAACTCTATTCTCTCATATCCCCTGATCCTAGTGTTTTTGCTGACTTCAAATTTCAGGATTCTGCCTTGGTTCAGTAATTCATATGGCACGCCCAGGTCCGCTTTGAGAATTCTCGCTTTTGGTGGCATAATCCAGTAGACTTCGTAGTCATATTCCGTCACTTCCTCTTCATACCAGTTCTCATAAATGTTCAAACCCTTCCTCAACATTCCGTGGAATATTATGAAGAACATTATATATGGATTTTCATGGTTACCCCTAAACCCTATTTCGACATCTAGCACTCTTGGGTAGCTTGGTCTATGATTGATCTCTACCTTTTCTAAATCCAAGTAAAATTGCATATTACGGGCAATAGTGGATTTCTCCTCATCTAGCTTTCGAGGGTCTTTTACAATCTCTTCGTAATACCTTCCGGGGTCATAGTAATCAAATATAACTATTTGCTCTATGAACCCCGATTCTCGAAGAAGAAATAAGCCCATGCCATGTACTGGGATAGGTTCGCTCAACTCTTTTTATCACCAAATAATTTTCTGTAAAGGCCCCACCCCTTAGTGGTTAATGATATATAGTTGTACTTCCCCGCACGCCTAACCATTATATAGCCGTCTTCTTCCAGTCTCCGTATTCTTCTACTAATACTTGATTTAGGCAACTTTGTCTTATTAACGATCTCCGATTGCAATAACTCGGTTTGACCAGATTCTCCAAGTATTTTGATAATAGACTTTGCAACGGGGTCTGTGGTTATATCCCCTGTCTCTATTTCTGGCGCGTACTTACCTCTTCTAGCTAGGAATAAGGCTAGAACAAGTATTACTGCTGTGCCAAGGACTATTAAGACTATTATGGTTGAAAACATGCCAGGGATCACGCCAGAGGTTGGCGTTGAATATTGAAAGGGACTTGTTGTTGAGACATTACTTGTGGTTACATTGGGAGTGGTTAAGGGGCTTATAGCCGAAACAGTGTTTTCTAGTGGTAATTCAAGGGAAGACACGAGAATAAAGGTCCCCGTGCCATTGATGAACACGGATGACATTGTAGAGTTTCCAGCAATGCTGTATGAGGCATTTTCAGTTATCATTTCCCTTATAAATATATTGTATTTGCCAAGTATATGTATTTCCATTGAGAACATATGAGAGGGGACGATGTCCTTATATATAGAGCTGTTTATGAACAATATGTAAATCCCTATCCCAGCTTCCTCCATGAGATCTCTTATTGAGAATACAAACTCAGCATTACCACTACCTCTCACTATGAAGCTGATAATGCCCGTGTCTTTATCATAGCTGGGTAATACATCTAGACCAGGCGTTGACGTGTAGTATAGGAAGTCATAGTCAGCGCTTTCTGATATGAAAATGTTAATAGGCAATGAGATCTCTTCGTAATCGCTTATTTGACTGACATATATCTTTAAGATAGCCATGCCAACGCCATCTTCGGGATCGTATATCACGATATAATTGACCCTGTCAATTCCATTCAGTGCGTTGCTATCAATTATTGGCAAATATGTAATCAAGACGATCATCGTTAATATGGAGATCAGCGTTCTCTTAAGCATGTCTATCACTAATCCAATTTTCTTAAATAAAGGATTAAAGGTTTTTATTAATACAATGAGAGGCAGATAGTGGGATGTGGGATTATAGTGAACTACATAGTTGCCCGCTCGTCATAGTGATAGACGCTTTCAAAACACATGGTTTTGAAATGTACGTGACACTACCTTTACTAAACTATAGGCTTAATGTATTGAGGAAAAATAATGATTATAGAATAGTGCATAATATACCGCTTAAAGAATGGCTTAGTGATATAGAGGAGGCGTGCATGAATATAGTGTTTGGCAACATTGATTCCAATGATTTCCAAAAACTTTTATATATAAACACGATGTTCTATGGAGGACTCAATATACATATGAGATATGGAGAGGGAATTATACCCGTCTCAATCGACTATATCGATAAATCAAGATTTAATTTCTACTTAAAACCACATGAAAAAATAGAGAAAATCCCGAGGATAAGCCCAGGTGAATTGCTCAGTAATTGGCTTTTACTACAAATAGGTCTAAGAGAGGGAATAAAGGACATAGTGTTTAAGGCATGTAAAAGCCTTTCAGTGATACAAGAGGAATGTGTGATTGAAACAAGCCACGGCTTATTGAAGATCGCCTCGAGCAACGAGATATTGGACAATTGGTTAAGAGTAGTGCCAGATAATAATCCATTTAGACACGTGGTTTTAAAGGATATTTAAAGGATGGGGGTGAAATATAAGGGTCAATAACAAAGTTATTGAATGGTGCTATGACATGGAGAAACAAGAAGGGAATGACAGTGATAAGCAGATGAAAAAATCACCAATATATGGGACACGTGGATATGTGTTCATGAATCCGTTGGACGAAGATGAGATCATGTATATGTATGGGAAAACGAATACCAGATACAGATGTTCTTCATGCCCATTAAGAGGAATTTGTGGATGAAGTCATGATCTCAGGTAAAATCGTTACAAGGGATGATCGTAGTACGAGGTATAAATGTATTAGGTGTGGTAAGTGTTGTACAAGTGGTCCTAATGTTGCGCTCACCGTGTTCGATATCTGTAGAATAGCTAGGTTCTTAAGGATTGATTGGAGGGCATTGACAGGCAGATACATTTACGCTGTCATAGCTGATCACATACCAATACCGTTGTTGAGGGGGATAGGAGATAAATGCGTATTCCTCAGGTACAATAATGGGAAAACACCGGTGTGTGATATCTACCCGGCAAGGCCTATGAGATGTAGGCTATTCCCATTCATCCCGGTTTCCCCTACTTCCAGGGATAGATTAGAGATATCATCTATATGTCCAGGCATAGGTAAAGGTGATGAAGAACCCCCCTTCAACGACCTTGATATTTATATCTATGAAGTGAGTTATCATTACAGAGAGTTGTTCAGGCTTATTTTCCACGAGAACCAGGACCCCATGGAGGCGTTAAGCCAGTTATTGGATAGTGTGTGTACGCTTGATCACGTGTAAACATTTTTATTGAGGTTCGATTTAACAATAATTGATGGGGGTTATGTGAGCGATCTATACCCCGATCCAGAGGACCATAAAGTCATAGGCTCTGATAAGGTATCGGCAATAGGGCTTGGCACTTATGGCATAAAGTCATATGAACGCGCGTTCGACGCATTTATCTATGCTATTTCCCATGGCGTGAACTTGATTGACACAGCTGAAATGTATGATCTGGGCAGAGCGGAGGAATTTGTTGGACAAGTGATCAAGCATATTGGTAGAGATGTCGTTTTCATTGTGACAAAGATGATGCCTAATAGATTGGATGACGTGGATGAGGTAATCAGATCAGCCGAGAATTCTCTGAGAAGACTAGGTGTAAGCTACGTAGATCTATATCTGATACATTGGCCTAACGAGAGGCTTAGTATAGAGAAACAGATCAAGAATTTCGAAGTCCTAGCTGATAGGGGTTTAACAAGGTACATAGGTGTTAGCAATTTCGATATACCTCAGTTAAGGAGAGCTATGGAATCGACTAGGAAACATGAAATAGTTGTCAAC
>JAWBBW010000004.1:0-98242 GCA_038824035.1 Desulfurococcaceae archaeon | reverse complement strand
GTTAACGGTTATAGTTGGCGGGTTTTTCGGAGATGAGGGCAAGGGTAAAATAGCCGCATATACATCGCTAGCTGGGGATTACCACATAGCTGTTAGGACAGGCTCGATCAATGCTGGGCATACCGTCGTTCACTGTGGAAAAACATACAAGCTGAGATGCATCTCAGCAGGATTTATCAACAAGAACACAAGGCTTGTCATACCACCAGGTGCCTTAATAAGGCTCGATGTCTTTCTCCGAGAGGTTAATGAACTCGATGTCAAGGACCGAATATATGTGGATTATAATACTGGGATCATAGAAGAGGGGCATGTCGAACGCGAGAAAAGGGATAATGTGTTAAGTGCTATAGGTTCAACATTTCAGGGTGTTGGGGCAGCCATGTCTGACAGGGTTTTAAGGAGATTGAGGCTTGCAAGGGATTTCGAAGTGTTAAAGGGGTTTTTGGCAGACACACCTCTGATGATCAATGAAGAGTTGGATAAGGGTGGTAAAGTATTAATAGAAGGAGCTCAGGGCACATTTCTCTCACTTTACCATGGAACATATCCATATGTAACGAGCCGTGACACCATAGCGTCGGCTTTGTTGTCAGAGGCCGGTGTGGGACCGAAGAGAGTTGATGCGGTCATCGTCGTCTTCAAGGCATATGTAACGAGAGTTGGAAGTGGGCCCCTTGAAAACGAGTTAACTCGTGAGGAGATAGAGAGAATGGGATGGATAGAATATGGCACAGTGAGTGGGAGACCTCGGAGAGTTGCGCCATTTAACGTGGAGTTGGCTAAGAGGGCTATAATGCTTAACTCGGCGACACAGATAGCTATAACCAGGCTTGATTCGTTATTCAAGGAAGCATATGGTATCAAGGAGTGGGCTAAACTACCCTTGGAGGCTAGGAAATGGATTGAGAACCTGGAAAACGAGTTAAAAAGACCTATAACTCTCATTGGAACAGGCGAAGAAGTTAGTCACATAATTGACAGGACAAAAGACCTGGGTGTAGAGATATGAGGGAATTCGATGTAGGGATAATAGGTGCAGGGCCAGCTGGGATATTTGCTGCCATAGAACTTGAGAAGAGGACTGGGGGTAAGGCCAGAGTAATAGTGTTTGATAAGGGGTTAAGGGTTGAACATAGGAAATGCCCCCTTGCAGTGAGGCAGGAAAACAACTTGATACCTTCACCTCCTATTAAGACGTATAATTGCGGGGATTGTCAAATATGTCATATAATGTACGGGGTCGGCGGAGCAGGTGCGTTAAGTAGTGGCATAGTCAACTTAAGGCCAGACGTTGGAGGTGATCTGGATAAGCTACTGGGCGATTGGAATAAAGCAGAGGAGCTCATCAAATACATTGATGAGATCTTCGTCGAATTCGGCGCGCCAAAGGATTCCCTGATCATGCCAGATCCCAAGAAATCCAAAAACATAGAGAAATTGGCTGCAAAGGCCGGCGCCAAGTACATACCCACGCCCCAGAGGGTTCTAGGGACGGATGTAATGGTTCAAATAGTAAGCAATATGACAAGATATCTCGAGGAGAGGAATGTCAAGATCTCCACTTTAACTAGCGTGGAGGATATAAGGCGAGATCAGGGGGGTTTTAAGTTGATTACAAATAGGGGCGAGTTTTATGTTAAAAAGTTATTAATAGCTCCAGGACGTGGCGGGGCGAAATGGTTTAAGGAGATAGCGATGAAGATAGGCATAGAGATCGAGCCAGGGCCCCTGGACATCGGTGTCAGAGTTGAAATACCATATTATGTAGCAGAGCATATTACAAGTATAAATCACGACCCCAAGATCGTCATGTACACCAAGGTATATGACGATATGGTTAGAACTTTTTGCACTAATCCACAGGGCTATGTACTCAAGGAATACTATGATGATGGCACGATCGGGGTTAACGGCGAGACATATCGAGTATTCAAATCAAAGAACACCAATTTCGCATTACTAGTCACTTTAAGGTTGACTGATCCATACTCGGATGTTCTCGAATTGGCTAAATCAATTGCCAGAATAGCGACAAGGGTGGGCATAGGGAAACCTATTATACAGAGATTAGGGGATTTAGAAAAAGGCAGGAGAAGTACATGGGAAAGGATCTCTAGGAGCGTTATAACCCCTACCCTGAAAGATGTAACACCTGGGGATATAAGCATAGTTCTACCACACCGAGTTATACAGAATTTACTTGAAGCCATAGAGAGACTTGATGAGATATATCCAGGTGTAGCATCTCCACAAACACTTCTATATGCCCCTGAGATAAAATATTACGGTGTAAAGGCAAAGGCGGATTACAAGCTGGAAACAAACATTGAAGGCATATTCGTGGCTGGGGATGGTGTGGGGCTTTCAAGAGGGATAAACGTGGCGGCTGCTACTGGTATCTTAGCGGCTAGGGCCATAACAAGTGTTCTTTAGCATGTATATGCCGAGTGATGTGTTGATAAGTTTATAAACAAAACACTGCATAAAAAGACATATGGACTTCGTCAATTTTGTCAAACTATTTTCGCTGGATGAGTTATCTAGAGACTCTATGCTATGCTTTTCTCTGTACTTAAAATAAGTGGATTGGAGAATAGTTAGGTTTATAAACCTCTTTTTCTATAAATTCTTATTTTTGGAAGAATTTTTCGATATAAATTATTCAAAAATTTAATCAATTGATTAAATGACCTTGAATCCCAATATTGTGGGTTCACAGAGTTATTGATTTGATTATGTAATGAAGGTTTTTAATCTATACCTGTATATACATCCACACATCCTGAAGTAGAAAAAGGTGTATTAAATCTTGCTTACCCTGATATATAGAGGGAAAAGCAAAACCCTTTACCAACATCCTACAATACCGAATGCATTGATCATGAAATTCGAAGATGATGTTACAGCGGCTGATGGAGCTATCAGGATGATCGCGAAAGGTAAAGGATTATTGAATGCCAGGATCAGTGCTTATTTCTTCAAGTTACTGGAGAATAATGGAGTAAGAACACATATGATAAGCTACGATAACTCTGATACAATGGTGGTTAAGAAACTTAAAATGATCCCGCTTGAAGTGGTCATTAGGAATTACGCATATGGTTCGCAATTGAAAAGAATGCCTCTGTTTAAAGCATTACAGCCGCTTAAACCACCCATAATAGAATATCACTATAAGAGCGATGAATTACATGATCCCCTTGTCCTACGCGAGGATGTAATATATGCAGGTGTTGTGACTGAGAAACAACTGAGATTAATAGAGGACCTCTCACTTAGAATAAACAGCATAATGGCAAATGACATGGAGAAAAAGGGCATCAAGCTCATTGACCTCAAATTGGAGTTCGGCTTTGACGAGAACGGTGAGATCGTGGTTGGAGACGAGATCACGGGGGATAGTTTCAGGGCTCTGGATGAGAAAGGGGAGCACTTGGATAAAGAGATCTTTAGGAAAACCAGGAACGTCCAACTATTGATCAAGAGATATATAGAGTTAGGCAAGCGATTAGGGGTATCCATCGAGGGGGTTGAAGGCTACTGAGGTATTACATATGCCTATAGGCATGGTCGCCATAATGCCTTTTGAAGAGGACTGGGATCTCAGGCCATATCTACACTATGCTTTCCTAGGATTACAGCATAGGGGCGGTGATAACAAGGTCTACTGTACACTTGTGGATAATAGGCCATTATGCATGGAATATGAGGGAGAGGGGATTTCACAGGGTATTTCAAAGCCCGTTGTGGCATTTACATCATCAGATGAGCCATCAAGGCATTGGCTGGAGATCGAGAGAAATGGAATTAGACTTGTAGCAATATATGATAGGTTCACAAATGACCTGGAGTTCTTTTTAGACAAGTTATTGGAGAGATCAAATAATATAGTTAACGAAGCTGGACGTATAGCAAGAGATTTGACAAATAGCATGGATCTAGACATACCGTCGTTCATCGCTTTAACGAGTAGAGGCGAGATATTGTCGATGAGGAGTAATCTCGGTATTTCGCCGCTGGTTATAGGAGGGTATGGATTCGACCTCGCAATAGTTTCATCGGAGTCTTCGCTAATAGACATATTGGATAGTGATATAAGGAAACATGTTAAGCCGGGTGAAATGATCTACATTGCTAGGTCGTTGTTCAAGGTGTTTGAATCGAACATGGATAATGGCTCGCTATGTGTTTTTGAACCATTATACCTGGCTAGGCACGACTCCATTATGGATTACAATATACATGTATACGAGTTTAGGAAAGAGTTAGGCCGAGAACTGGCTAGGGGCTTTAACAACGAGATCGATATTGTTGTTGGAGTCCCAGAGACAGCTTATCCATATGCAATTGGATTAGCGCGCGAACTCCGTAAGCCATTTGAACTGGGCTTTCATCCAACACCTGGTAGATATAGGTCTATGCTTAAGAGAACTGGGACAGAGAGATTAATAGCTATACACTTGAAAATGAACCCTATTAGAAAGGTATTAGAGGGTAAGAGAATAGCGCTTGTCGATGACAGCATGGTCACGGGCACCACTATTAAGACCATTTCTCAAATACTACGTAACAAGGTAGGGGTCGAGGAAATACACCTTTTAATAGCCAGTCCTCGGTTGACGAGAAGTTGTCCATATGGTTACATGTATATAGATGAGAAATTGTTGATAGCTTCAAATCTTAGCGAGGACGCGATAGTCAAGTATCTGGAGGTGGATAGCTTAACATGGCTCAACGAGGATAGCCTGGACCACGTAGCTAGGGCTTGTAATATACGCCTATGTGGGAGGTGTTTTGGAAGACAATTCTTCGGGTGATATGCATGAAGGTATTAATAATTGGCTCTGGGGCCCGGGAACACGTCTTAGCCAAGCTCGTTTTGAAAAGCACTATTGGTGTCAAGCTGTATTCGATCGCTGATTATGTTAATCCAGGGTTAAAACGCGAATCGGAGAGAACAGGGGGTAAGTTATATGTGGCTAGCACGCCCAGTCCAGATCACATTGTCAAGGTAGCAGAGGAAATATCGCCCGACCTCGTGGTAATAGGACCGGAGGAACCACAGTTCGCGGGTGTCACAGACGCTCTGAGAGAGAACGGTTTCACAGTTTTCGGGGCCTCTAAGAAACTCTCGATTATAGAGCAGAGCAAGGTGTTTGCAAGGAGTTTTATGTGGAGACATAAAATACCTGGTAGATTGTTTTTCCAGGCATTCAGAGACTTGAAGGAGGCAGAGGAGTTCATGAAATATGCTGGCGATGTAGTGGTTAAGCCAGCTAGGCAAGTTGGAGGAAAAGGTGTTAGAGTACTGAGGGATACGAGGGCATATCTCTCATCTGAGAAATCAAAGATCAAGCAAGCAGCTGCCCTAGATGTATTAAACGAGATGAAACATTACGATGATATTGAATACAAGATACTTGTGGAGCAAAGGGTTGAGGGGGTTGAATATACTGTCCACGTGATCACGGATGGTAGTAGTTTCGTGTCATTACCCGCTATACAGGATCATCCGCATGCTTTCGAGTGGGATATAGGCCCAGAGACAGGTGGAATGGGGTGCATAGCCGGCCCAGGTAAAACACCACCTTTCCTGACTATCGAGGAGTATGATAGGAGCATCGAAATAGTCTCGGATATAGTTAGGAAATTATCCGAGGAAATGAGAGAACAATACACGGGCGTTCTAGCTGGTCAAATGATGTTGACGTGGTTCTGGGGGCCAACAATAATAGAATTCTACAGCAGGTTTGGAGACCCGGAGATCACGGCAATACTTCCCTTGGTTGAGAGCGATTTCTTGGAATTACTGGATCGCGCCGCTAATAGGAGATTAGCTGGCTACAAGCTTGTAATAAACGAGGAAAAAGTATCAATAGTGAAGGCCGTGGCGCCTCTAGGCTATCCTTCTCATAGAAAGGAGGCAACAGGTCATCCGGTTCAAGTGGATGAGGCTCGTATAATGGATCTCGGGTGTGATGTAGTATATGGCAGTGTAGAACTAGGGGATAGCGGCATCGTAACGAAGGGATCGCGTTCAGTGGAGATCGTGTGTGTTGACGACGGTTATCCAAGTGCATATGAAAAAGCAGAGAAAGCTGTCTCATATGTTAGATCGCTAGATGGTTGGCCCCTTTTCCATAGGAGCGATATAGGCTCATATGAGTTATTGCATGAAAGGATCAGTTTGGCCGAGAGAGTTAGGAGGATCTATAGGTATAGGACCTCAAAGGGTATTCTAGGTGAGTACTATGTGTGGATCCCATCTAAAGGGCTGTTTTCAAATCCCCTTATAGTTCTCCTGGGTGGGTTAAATGAATCCACGTGACAAGATCCCTTTAACCACTCTCTCCAAGCCATTAAAAGTATTACTACTGGGTAGTGGCGAACTCGGTAAAGAGGTCGCTATAGAGGCGGTTAGATTAGGGTTTGAAGTAATAGCCGTGGATAGGTACGACATGGCACCGGCAATGCATGTATCTAGCCGTAGATACGTCGTGGACATGTTGAACGAGAACGCTGTGAAAGCCGTTGTCAGACGCGAAAATCCCAATGTGATAATACCGGAGATAGAGGCCATAGCTGCAGACACGTTAATAGACCTCGAGAAAGAGGGTTATCACGTAGTGCCGAACGCCATGGCTGTTAAAATAGCTATGAATAGGATCGAATTGAGGAAATTCGCTGCCGAGAAACTAGGCTTACCCACCACTAGGTATTACTTCGCCGAGAACCATGAAGAGGCCATTGAAGGATGCGAGAAAGTTGGATACCCATGTATAATAAAGCCGGAGATGAGTAGCAGTGGGCATGGCCATGTCAAGGTCATGGAATTTAATAGGGAGAGAATAATCAGTGCATATAATTACGCGATATCACATGCAAGAGGTAAGAGCAAAAAAGTCATTATCGAGGAGTTCGTACCCCTTGAAACAGAGTTCACGGTGTTGACATATAGATATGTTGACCAAGATGGAAAAGTAATCACAGAGACTTGCGAACCCGTAGAACACTGGAGATATGGGAAATACCATTACATAGAGTCATGGCAGCCATCAGATAAGTCGTCCAACATATTAGAGAAGGCAAGAGAAATAGGCATTAAAGTGGCGAACGGCTTAGGGGGCCTTGGCATATTTGGGGTCGAAGTGTTCTTGACAACAGATGGAAGAGTGTTGTTCAGCGAAGTCGCGCCCCGGCCACATGACACCGGCATGGTGACCATGGTTACACAAGAATTGAGCGAATTCGCTATACATGTGAGAGCTGCAGTGGGGTTACCTGTGCCAAGGCCCAAGATCATATCACCCGGTGTAAGCATAGCCTACTATGTTGATGAAGACAATGCATGGGATTGTAGCCTGAGCGGTGTTTCAAAGGCGTTGTCGATTCCCGGCGTGGATGTAAGGGTATTTGGAAAACCATATACCTACAGAGATCGACGGATGGCAGTGATCCTGGCAAGAGGTAATAATGTAAAGGAAGCCCTTGAAAAAGCCCGCCTAGCTCATAGCTATCTAAGCACAGTTTGCCCCGGTGATTAATATGAGGATTTACAAGGTAGGCGTGGTGGTTAAATATAAGAGAGGTCTCAGAGATCCGGAGAGCGAGGTAATATACAAAGACCTGGTGCTCAAGAAAGGATATAACATGGTTAAAAAAGTGGAGACAGGCAAGTTCTTCCTACTAGACGTCGAGGCCAATAGTTTTGAAGAAGCAGAAAGAATTGTGAAAGAGATGTGTGAGAAGCTGAGGATCTATAACCCAATTGTGCACAGCCTCGAGGTATTCGAATATGGCAAGGGTAGCGGTGATTAGTTTCCCTGGGACAAATTGCGACGAAGACGTGGTAGTGGCATTCAGGGAGACAACTAGCCTGGAAGCGGAGATTGTGTGGTACACAGAGTTTAAACCAGGAATATATGACGCCGTGGTGATACCTGGTGGTTTTAGTTATGGTGATTGGCTAAGAGCCGGCGCTATTGCTGCTAGAACTATGACAATGGAATATGTAAAAGAAGACATCGAGAAAGGTACACCGGTGTTGGGTATTTGTAATGGATTTCAAATACTGGTGGAGGCGGGTTTACTACCAGGGGCATTATTATACAACGAACACGGCAGATTTACCTGTAAATGGGTTAAGACGCGAATATCTAATCCCAAGGGGCCTTGGCTTAAGTTATTGAGAGATAACGATGAGATAAACATGCCAGTTGCGCACGCCGAGGGCCGTTACTATATTCCACGCGAGGAATACGATAAAATTAAGACAACATCGCCAGTTCTATATTACCTACCCGGTTACAATCCCAATGGAAGCCTATATGACATTGCCGGTGTGGGCGATGAAAGCGGCCTGGTGTTCGGTCTAATGCCGCATCCCGAGAGATCGGTGAATAAAAACTTGCCTCCACGGGGTTTCATTGGAAATGGTTACTTGGTTTTCAAAAGCCTTGAAGACTCCCTCAAAAGGGGTTGGTAATGCCCCTATCCCGCGAGGAAATAGATGAGATCAGGGTTATACTTGGAAGGGAGCCAACCCAGGAAGAACTAGCAATGTTCGAGGCCCAATGGAGTGAGCACTGTTCATATAAGAGCAGTCGATTATTGTTGAGATTATTCAGCTCAGAGGGCAAACACGTTGTAATAGGGCCTGGCAGAGATGCACCTGCAATTGAAGTATTTCCTGGAATTTCAGTGGTCTTCAAAATAGAGAGCCACAATCACCCATCGGCTGTGGACCCTTATAATGGAGCTGCCACAGGTATAGGTGGGGTTGTCAGGGATGTACTAACACTAGGGGCTAAGCCAATAGCACTATTAGATTTGCTATACATGGGAGATCCAAGGGAACCTCATGCAAATTGGCTAATCAAGGGCATTGTCAAGGGCATAAGTGATTATGGAAATAGAATCGGTGTGCCCACAATCGCCGGCGATACATGGTTCGATAGTTCATTCAATAGACAGCCATTAGTCAACGTTGGATGCGTTGGCATAGTTGAGTCAAACACGATAATCATCGGAGATGCCAAGCCAGGTGATTTGATCGTAATAATCGGTAACCCAACGGGCAGGGACGGACTACTTGGTAGTAGTTTCGCATCCAAGGCTCTGAGCGATAATGTAGATCAAGAGATTGGTGCTGTACAGGTAGGAGACCCGTTGACCGAGAAGTTATTGATAAACGCTGTGTTAGAGCTGGCTAGGAAAAGACTGGTCAAATACGTCAAGGATCTTGGAGGTGGCGGATTAACCACGGCGATTAGTGAGACACTGGCGGAGTTTAACCTTGGCGGTGAAATAGAATTGAGCAATTTACATCTTAGAACGAATCTAACGCCATTGGAAATACTGGTCTCTGAGAGCCAGGAGAGAATGTTATTGATACTTGGAAGAGATAAATTAGGAGAAGTGATCAAGGTGCTTGAGAAGTATGGTTTACAGTACTCTGTGATAGGCGTTACTGATTCTACAAATCGCCTAAAGGTCTATTATAAAGGTGTTAAAGTGGCAGATGTACCTGTTAAAGAACTCGCCAAGCCACGGAGTATTAGAAGGGATTCGGAGCCCCCATTAGATGCCCTCAAAGGGCTTAAACCAATATATAAGTTACGAGAAGTAGATCTGAGGGAGGCCGTATTAAAGGTCTTTTCCTCGTTTAACATAATATCGAGGAAATGGATTTTCGAACAATATGATCATGAGGTGGGTGTTAGAACAATCGTTAAACCGGGCTACGGAGACGCAGCTGTATTGAGAATAAATCCAGGCGATCTAAGCGATAAAAGGGGTATAGCGATCAAGGGAGACGGAAACCCGAGATATACCAGTATAGATCCATTTAATGGGGCAGCGAATGTCGTAGCAGAGTGTTTTAGGAACCTCGTAGCTGTGGGGTCAACACCTCTTGCAATTGTAGATGAATTAAATGCCGGTAACCCAGAGAAACCATGGCATTACTGGTATTTCGAGATGATGTTAAAGGGCATTGCATGGATGGCTAGCGAGCTAGGTTTGCCAGTAATAGGGGGAAAAGTCAGCTTTTACAATGAGGATCATAGGGGAGTTCAAGTAAAGCCCACTGCAACTATAATTGGAATTGGACGAGTAAATGACGTCTCCAGGGCTAAGACCTTTGATTTCAAGCAACCAGGTTCATTGATATTGATAGCGGGAATCACGTACCCGGAACTTGGTGGATCTGAATACCTATATACAGTGCATGGTATCGAGGAAGGCGAAATACCCAGGCCTAGACCTGTCTCGGAACTAAAAACGAGTGGGTTCATCCATGAGCTCGTAGAAAGAGATCTAGCTTACTCTGTGCACGATATTGGACTTGGCGGAATAGCATCAGCTCTTATTGAGATGAGCGTTCTCGGTAGAATAGGATTTAAAGTTGACACGGCATTAATACCTCATAAAGCATGTGATAGGCTGGATGAATTATTATTCTCCGAGACACAGGCTCGTTATATAATCGAGATCCCAGCTAGTAGTATTGAATTAGTTAAACAAATAGCTGAAAAACACGGGGTTGTAATAGGGGTTATTGGCGAGACCATAGACAAGCCGGTTATCGTCTTCACCAAGAAAGACGTGGAATTGATATCGATAGACCTCTGGGAATTAGTAAACATCTATGAGAAAGGGCTCTCGGAAATCCTTGAAAGCGTGTAGAACATGTGTGGTATAATAGGTGTTTTCAAACCAGGAGACCTTAAAGAGATTTTCGAAACAATGATCAAAATGTTAATAAATCTACAGCATCGGGGCCAAGAAGGTTATGGATTCGCCATCGTGAGTAATGAGCTGAGATTGAGAGTCATCAAGACACGGTTTCATCTATACGACTTTATGTGGGGTATCGATAAATATGTTAAAAGCCCAGCCAAGGCCATAGCCGGGATAGCCCATGCCAGGTATTCCACGACCGGTGAATACAGTACACCAGTTCAGCCAGTCGTGATATCGACTGATAAGATCAAGATAGCAATGGCATTCAACGGCACGATAGCCAACTACGCAGAGATATTTGAGTATATTGGGAAGGAAATAGATTTGAAGAAAATACATCCAAGTGTATTCGATAACGACTCAACTGCCCTGGCTGGAGTGTTGCTGAAACTTGTAATGAATAATGGATATGATGTTATAGAGGCATTAAAGGATTTACCCAGTTTCGTGAACGGTGCTTATAGCCTGGTTGTATTAACTAATGAACCAAGAATAGTCGTTGCCAGGGATTTACATGGTTTTCATCCATTGGTTTATGCAGTAAACGATGGCTTTTACGTCGCCTCCGAGAACCCGGCATTGGAGGTGATGGGGCTTCAAACATGGAGAGAAGTTGGTTATGGAGAGATAATATCCTACGATGGACACGTTGTTGAAAGGACAAGGGCACGTGGAAACATAGATCCATCCCCATGTGTATTTGAATATGTATACTTCAGTAGACCTGACACGGTATTCAACAACATAAGTGTATATGATGCTCGTTTTAAAATGGGTGAGTTACTGGCCACAGTTGAACCAGTGGATGGAGATGTAGTGATCCCGGTGCCAGAGGGGGGTAGGATAATAGCCCTTGGATATAGCAGTAAATCCGGGATCCCATATATAGAGGGCCTTTTCGTGAACAGATATGTAGGCAGAGGGTTTATAACACCGCCCAATATGCGTAGCCTGATATCAAGTCTCAAGTACAATGCCATAAAGACAGCTATTCAAGGACAAAGGGTCATATTAATAGATGACTCAATTGTAAGAGGAACTACAATGAGGCAAATAGTTAGCCTTGTCAAATTCAGGGGCGCGTTAGAGGTGCATGCGAGAATAGCATCTCCTCCGTTTAAATGCCCATGTTACATGGGAATAGATGTGTATTCGAAACGGGAACTCGCGTTTTCAAATAATATTGAGGATGTGAAGAAACTAATCAATGCTGATAGCCTAGCTTATAATACCCTAGAGAACTTGTCTAAAGCTATTGGATTACCCAGAGTTTGTCACGCGTGTTTCTCCTGTCTTTATCCAATTCCATTGAAATATCAAGGAGATATTGCATGTTCGAGGTGATAATATGAGATATCGTGATGCAGGGGTTGACCTCGATATACATAGGCAAATGCACATGATAGCGAGAAAGATCGTGGAGAAAACTAGTTCGCATATAGGTGTGGAAATAGGCAATATAGGGGGATATGTTCAGTTCATCCGGGGCGAAATAGGGGATATAGGGATACATGTAGATGGTGTTGGGACAAAGACATTGGTCTTATTGAAGACCGGTAAACTAAGAATAGCTGGATGGGACTGTGTGGTTATGAATGCAAATGACATCGCCTGTGACGGTTTCAGGGCACTCGCTTTCTCCGATTACATAGCTATGGAAAAACCAGATGTAAACATGTATGCAGAGGTCATGAAGGGCATCGAGGATGCGTTGATCCGCGTTAAGGCCCCGATAATATCTGGCGAGACGGCCATAATGCCTGGTGTAGTGAGGGGCCTAGATGTTGTATGCATAGCCCTGGCAATTAGGAGAAAGCCGTTTCAAAACAAGGCACAGAGCTATGATGTGGTGATAGGGGTGAATAGTTATGGTTTACATGCAAATGGCTATAGCCTGGCCAGGAAGATCGTGGAAGAAGTGATAGGTGATTACAACAAGGAAATCGATGGGATAAATATCGGGGACGAATTAAGTAAGCCAACGGCAATATATTATAACCTGGCGTTAGAGGCCGTGGAAAACGGCATCGCGAACTCCATTGCCCATGTAACCGGTGGCGGGTGGAGTAAGTTGAAAAGAGTATTAAGTGAATCACTTGACATGGAGCTGAGACCACCCCCACCTATGCCCATATTCAGGTTATTAATGGAAAAAGGGGATATCCCGCTCGACGAGGCTTACAGGGTTTTCAACATGGGTATAGGTCTTGTCCTAACCACGCATAAATCCCGTGTGGACGAGCTCGTGTCCATGATTCATAGACATGGTTTTTACCCATACATACTTGGTCATGTTAAACCCGGTCAAGGAATCGTGAGGTTACATATAGATTGGGCAGGTGATAGAGTTGTCGAGCTCTAAGATAGATGTAACAAGTGTCCTAAACTCATATAGCAAGGACAAAATAACCATATCATGCATAGCCAGTCATTCGGCTTTAGATGTGTTTGATGGAGCCCGTGATGAAGGCTTTAAAACAATAGCGATTTGCCAGAAAGGACGCGAGAAAACATACACAGCACTGTTCCCAGGGCTCATAGGCGAGGTACTAATCCTCGAGAAATTCGTTGATGTGGTCAAACCGGAGATCATAGGGAAATTGATAGAGAAAAACACGATCTTTATACCCAATAGGAGTTTCGCTGTCTATGTGGGATATGAGAACATTGAGAGATATTTCACAGTTCCCGTTTTTGGCAATAGATACCTGTTGAGATATGAAGAGAGAGTTGGCGAGAAAAACTACTATAGAATACTGGACTTGGCTGGTATTAAAAGGCCCAGGACATTCGGAAACCCCGATGAAATAGATAGGCCAGTGATTGTTAAGATACCGCATGCCATTAAACGTGTTGAAAGGGGATTTTTCATAGCGGTGGATAGAGATGATTTTTACAGGAGATTTAATAAGCTAGTCCACGCAGGTGTCGTGAGAAAAGAAGATATAGATAAAATGTCGATCGAGGAATTCGTGTTAGGGGCGCATTTCAATGTTAATTATTTCTATTCAGTTGCATATAGTAGATTAGAATTGATCAGTATTGATAGGAGAATACAGTCTGATATAGATGGTTTCATAAGGTTACCTGCCGACATACAGATCGATTTGAAAGATCACTTCGATATCGAGATGATAGAGGTTGGACACATCCCAGTAACTATGAGAGAGAGTTTATTAGAGAGAGTATACGAGATAGGGGAGAAATTTGTAGATGCTACGAGGAAAATAGAGCCGCCCGGTATTATAGGGCCGTTTACATTGCAATTGATGATAACAAAGAACCTGGAACCAGTGGTATATGATGTGGCTCCAAGAATAGGTGGAGGCACCAATGCATATATGGGAATAGGTAGCCAGTACAGCAAGTTATATTTCGGGCGTCCAATAAGCCTTGGCAGGAGAATAGCAATCGAGATCAAAGAGTGTGCTCGAATGGGTTGTCTAAGCGAAATAATAACATAGGGTGTCGATATGAGTTATGAACGTGTTTGTGTATTCGAATGGCGATACGGATCTCCCGAGATGAGGCAGATATTTACGTTGCCAAACATGGTGAACATTTACATAAAGGTGGAAAGAGCGTTGATGAAAGGGCTCGTAGAAGCCGGAATGGCTCCTCCTCATTGCGTAGAGGAGTTTGACAGGTGTAGCGCGAACGTAGAGCCCTGGGAGATATATGAAAAAGAGAAGACACTAGGACACGACATAGCAGCGATGACATATATATTAGGCGATAGATGTGGTGAGTGTGGTAAATACGTCCATCTCGGGGCTACGAGTTATGATGTAGTTGATACTGCCTGGGCCCTTTTAATTAAGGACGCTCTCGGCATTGTTAAGAGGAAACTAGGGGCTATAATGGAGAGATTGATGAACATGTCAAACATGTACATTGATGCAGTAGAGCCTGGTAGAACTCATGGCCAACATGCTGTTCCAATAACCTTTGGCTTCAAATTCGCTAACTATGTCTACGAGTTGACGAGGAGTTATGAAAGACTAGTTGAAATAGAGAAAAGGATTGTGAGAGCTAAAATATCGGGTGCAGTGGGCTCTATGGCGGCGTGGGGTGATAAGGGGCTTTTGATCGAGAAAGTTGTTTCCCAAGAGCTAGGTATAGAGCCCCATATCATATCAACGCAGATAGCTCCCAGGGATGGCTTTGCTGAGTTAATAGCTGTCCTGGCTATATTGGCATCCCAGCTTGATAGATTTGCACTGGAAGTCAGGGAGCTGTCTAGGCCTGAGATCAATGAGCTATACGAGTCCAGCCCCAGGATCGGCAGTAGCACCATGCCTCATAAGAGAAACCCCGTTATCTCGGAGAGGATATCGGGCTTAGCCAAGGTCATGAGAGGGTTAGTCGTAACGGCATTAGAGAACATACCCTTGATGCATGAAAGGGATCTGACTAATAGCTCCAGTGAGAGGATATTGATACCACACGCGTTCCTAATCATAGACCAGATGTTGAATGACATGGCTAAGTTACTTGATACCCTTTACGTGAACACGGAGGCTGGTAGAAGGAATATCGAGATAACGAAGGGGCTCATTTACAGCGAGTTGTTAATGGTGAAACTAGTTGAGAAAGGCTGGCCGCGCCACAAGGCACATAGCAAGATAATGGATATATCCAGGTCTATCAGGGAAGGTGAGACATTAGTGGACGCTGTAATGCGGGATCCCGAACTCACCAATTATTTCACTAGAGATGAATTAATAAAACTACTTAGACCGGAGAACTATCTAGGTTGTATAAAGGACTTGGTCAAGAGGACTATTGAGTACGCGAAAAACGTGCTAAGACAAGGGTGACGATGTCGTGGTAAAAGAACTGATCAAGAAATATGAAAGAACCGGCGAGATCTCAGTTGCCACGTTAGCCAGTCATAGCTCTCTTCAAATAATTCATGGAGCTAAGCAAGAGGGCTTGAGAACGGTTTTGATAACACTGAGAGAAAGGGAGTGGTTTTATAAAGAGTTCCAACACCTAGTTGATGAAATGATTGTGGTGGATAAATGGAGAGACGTATGTAGCGAGATAGTTCTATCAAAATTAGTTGAAAACAATGCAGTGATGATCCCCCATGGCAGTTTAGTTGAATACATTGGGCTGGATTGTGCAACGGGTTTATCATTACCTTACTTTGGCAATAGACATTTATTCGTAATTGAAGGAGATCAACAAGCCAAGATGAATTTCCTCGCAAACGCTGGTATCCCAATACCAAGGACATATAAATTGGGTGAAAAACTCGATAGGCCCGTTATCGTGAAATTGCCGGGAGCGAAAGGTGGGAAAGGATATTTTATATCATCCTCTATGGATATCGTTGAGAAACGAGTGAGAGAATACATTGAAAGGGGGTTGATAAGAAGTGTCGAAGAGATCATTATACAGGAATATGTAGTGGGCACGCCTGCATATTACCACTACTTTTATAGTCCCGTCATGAATAGATTGGAGATCATGGGTGCTGATATAAGATATGAAAGCAATGTTGATGGTTTAAGGAGAATACCTGTGAACATGTATGGGGAATTCAACGTGGATCCATCTTTCATTGTAGTGGGTAATTTGCCCCTTGTGCTTAGGGAGAGCTTGTTGCCCAAGATCCTGGAATATGGTAAAAAGTTTGTCGAATACTCTGCGTACAGAATACCACCAGGGGTCATAGGCCCCTTCTGCTTGGAAAGCATTATCACTGAAACCATGGATATCGTGGTGTTCGAGTTCTCAGGTAGGATTGTGGCTGGCACAAATCTATACATAGATGGGAGCCCCTATTCCTATCTATATTGGAATGAACCAATGAGCACTGGTAGAAGAATTGCAAGAGAGCTCAAAATGGCTATTGAGAAAAACATATTACATAAGGTCTTGACATGAAGAGAACCGGACTTATACTGGTGAATCCCCCAAGTGGTTTCAATGAATCAGTCGTTTTCAACACAAAAGGCATTCATAGATATCAATACGTGTTTTCAAACAAAGCCAGGATAAGGTTTTATATACCTCTCACATCAAATAGTCTAATCGGGCATCGTGTTAGTAGTTGCTCTTGATCCACCGTTCAGTTCCAGCGTTGAAGGAGTAGGAGAAGAAATAGTCAACTCATTGAACCCCATTGTCTCTGGTTTCAAAATTGGATTACCATATATCTTTGAATACGGCTTGGAGAAAACACATAGACTGAGACAATATACGGACAAAGAGCTGATAGCTGATCTAAAGCTAGCGGACATAGGGCATATAATGTCGATGATTGTGAACAAATTAGCGGAAAAAGGCTTTGACTCCGTGATAGCCCATGGATTCGTAGGCGTTAAGGGCGCTCTTAGCGAGTTGAAATCAACATGTGATAGACTAGGCTTGAAACTAATACTAGTGGTCTCCATGTCTCATCCAGGCTCGATGGAATACATTGATAGGCATTTGAATGAATTGGTGAACAACGCGATCGAACTAAATGTACATGGTGTTGTGGCCCCAGCCACGAGGCCGAGCATTATAAGAAAGGTCAGAGAGATGATTGGAGAAAAGATCAAGATATATTCGCCTGGAATAGGCGTTCAAGGCGCTGAGCCGGGTGACGCTCTATGTGCCGGAGCCGATTACGAGATCATAGGCAGGGCGATAACGAATTCTTCAAACCCGTATGAAGCCGCAATCATGATTAAGAACAAGCAAGTCAACCGGGTGAGATCGTGTCGTGGTTAGACATCGTGGTGAAGGAGCTTTATAGACATGGCATGGTTAAGCTGGGCAAGTTCAAGCTATCATCTGGACTAGAGAGCCCATTTTACATAGACATGAGAAGGCTATATAGTTATCCAGATCTAGCCTGGCGCATTGTTTCACTACTAATACGTAATGCTCCATTAAGCGATGTCGAAGTACTCGCTGGCGTGGCCACAGCTGGCATCCCGTTGGCATCGTATATGGCGTGTTTAACTCACAGGCCACTTGCATATGTAAGAAGCGATAGAAAAAACCATGGCACGGAATCAATGGTGGAGGGGGATGTGGTTGGCAAGAAAGTGGCGGTGATAGATGATGTTGTCACGACAGGTACATCGATAATGAGGGCTATTGAAAGCCTTGAAAAAGTGGGTGCTATACCTATCAGGGCAATCGTTCTAATAGATAGAGAGCAAGGTGCCAGGGAAAAACTCGTGGCTAAGAACATAGAATTATACGCATTGATCAGGGTCACTGAATTATTTGAAATACTCTATTCAAATGGGTTAATTGACGAGAACACATATAATGAAATACAGAGTTACCTGAAGTCGTTTAAGAACGATAAGTGATGGATGATGTATTACCACGCCGTGGTGACTGAGAATAGAAAACTAAGTAGTTCAATGCATATTCTGAAGGCGAGGATATTTGAAAACGTTGTAGAAAAGCCAAGGCCATTGCAATTCACCATGGTATGGATCCCTGGTGTAGATGAATTACCCATGTCAATAGCCGATTATGTGGATAATGAAATAACCATTTTATTCAAAGTCGTCGGTGAGGGGACAAGGGCTTTGAGCAGGTATAGAGGGGTTTTGGGTATAAAGGGGTTTCTGGGCAATGGATATATGCCCAGAAAAGGAGAGAGGATCTTGTTCGTAGCAGGTGGATCCGGGATAGCCCCTCTTCCATACCTGGTTAGAATTGCTAATTCACTAGGAGTACACGTGGATGTTGTATGGGGCGTGAAGTCTAGCGACATGTTATTTGATGTTAAATCAATTGTTAAAGGCGTTGGAGAGGTCTATTATGCCACGAATGATTGTAAAACCGGCTTTTGTGGAAATGTAAGTGATTATGTCTTGGAGTTGTTGAGAAGTGATGATAAATGGGACACGATAATAGCTATTGGTCCGAAAGAGATGTTGACCCATGTATGTAAAACCGGGAATGAATTTGGCATTGAGACATACGTATCCCTTGAAACAATGGTTAAATGTGGAATAGGCTTTTGCGGTGATTGCGTTGTCAAGCCATACCCAGTACTACTGTGTAGACAAGGCCCGGTGTTTAAATGCAAAGAGGTGGGAAAACACCTTGAGACATAACACAAAGATAGCAATCAATATAGCTGGCATGGCAATAGAGCACCCAGTTATGAACGCGAGTGGAGTATTAGGCGGATTTGAGCCAGAACATATAGATCTCATGGCCAAGAGAGGCGTCTCAGCGTTCGTGACAAAGACCATGACATTGGAACCGAGAAAAGGCTTTGAGCCACCAATCATCGTAATACTGGAAAACCAAGGGGCATTAAACGCCGTAGGGTTATCTAACCCTGGTGTTAAGAGTATTGATAGACTGGTCAAGAGAGCCAAGCTATATGGTAAGCCGATCATAGTGAGCATTGGGGGCAGTAATATAGATGAATTCGTGAAGGCTGCATTAATAGCAGAGGATGCGGGGGCCGATGCAGTAGAACTAAATCTGAGTTGTCCGCATACAAAGGGCTTTGGGCTAGAAATGGGTGCAGATCCTTCTCTAGTATACCAGGTCGTCAAGGACACTTCATCTGTGTTGAAGAAACCAGTGATAGTTAAATTGGGTTTAAGCGATAAGGTCGTGGAATCAGCCGGTAAAGCTCTTGAGGGCGGTGCAATGGCGTTGACTCTGATAAACACCTTGAAAGCTATGGCAATAGACATCTATACATTGAGACCCATTTTATCCAATATATATGGTGGGTTATCAGGCCCCCCTATACATCCTATTGCGGTGAGAGTCGTATACGATGTCTTCAAAGAACATGAAGCAGAGATCATAGGGTGTGGTGGTATATATTCGTGGAAATCGGCTATTGAATTAATATTAGCTGGCGCGAAAGCACTTCAAGTTGGAACGGCTCTTGTGATGAACGAGGGCGTTATCCAGGAGATTATAGACGGTATAACCAAGTGGCTGGAGATCATGGGCATAGATAAACTGGAAGATGCTGTGGGACTTGCCGTTAGGAGATGAAATCCCTAGGGGTGGAGTTTCTTCATTGAATCAGAACTGGAGTCTCCGGTCATCTATGAATGATAATTTTTAAAAAATTAATAAAATTTTACACGAATATGGCTAAGCACAGCTGATAATGCCTTCAGTACTTTATTAGCCCAACTTTCTCCAATTGATCCAGGACTATTACAAGGGGCTCGACGACTTCATGGTATTCCACTATAGCCTCTTTTACAATGGTCTCTGCGATCTCTTTGACGCTGTGTTCGCCATCACACATGGCCCACACATAGTATGCTAGTGGTGATAACTCGTATACATCTTCTTCGCTCAGGGCTATGTAGAATTTATCCTCCTCCGCCCCTATGAACTCCCCTTGCCTGGTTGGTTTTAGGCTTTTTATCTCGTTGTATTTACTTAAAGTGGTATCTGAGACTTTTCCCTTTAACTCGTCTTCACTCATATTCCTCCCCTTCCTCGCTACCCCTCCTTTCACGCGTACCTCTTCTAGGAGGTTTTCTTCCACGATATTGCCTGGTCTCTGCTCCCCCACCTCTTGGCATTTGATCCGGTATATTTTCGCTCACAGCGTCTTGTGGCAATTGCGATATAGTGCTTGATTTGCCCACATTTAATTGGACCTTGCCCTTAAACTCTGTGACCCAGGCCCCTTTGATCTCGATGACTTGTCCTTTGTCAATACTTCCAGCTTTCTCCCCCCAAAGAGTGGCCTCTACTCGGCCTGTCTCATCCCCTATCATTGCATTGCTTATTGTCCTTGGGCCTTTCTTGGTCTGTATGACTTTCGGCTTATCAACACTAATCACTCTTACCTTCACGGCTACGTTCTCCATTCCAGGTTTAAGATCCATTATGTTTACGTGAGAAGGGCTCTCTTTTCTCGTGGACGTACTTGGATACATTTCGAATTCGACTCGATATATTGGTTGAATATGTTATTGAGAAAAAGGTTTTTAAGCGTTGTGTATCCATATGTAGTCTACGTCTTTATCCTCAAACACCTTAACCACATTGTCCAAGCACTTGTCGATTATGTGATTACATATGAATAAATGCGAGGGGTCAGATAGCTTATCGCTGGAGCCAAAACGAGGAATATACCTAAATATCTTTGAGAACTCGTTTGATAATAATGATTCATAATCAACATCATTGCCCTTTATAACGAATACCCCAATTATCCTTGAAAACTTATTAGTAGTCAATTGATCTATATGCCATCTGGTCTTTTTGGACGACTCGAGATGCCTTATGATCCTAGGCCATACGCCTCCACTCCCTTTACACGATCCAACGTACAGGTAGACCCCCTTATTTAATAGGACTTTATTACCCCTAATGGTTATTTCCACATCACTTAGCAGATATATCACTAGGACATAATATTGGTATACGCTCATGTCCATATCCATAGCCCTCGTTAACGTCGCGCGCACTTAGTATCAATGGGATATTAATTATTAGGGGGATAAAACATGATACAACAAGCGTGGCAGTGATGAGACCTGGTTTTATCTGACATGTGAGTGAGGAGTTACCTCGCTGATCAAATGGGTGTTGTGTTTGCAAGATCTCCATAGAAAAGCTGAAGAGCTGGCTGAGAGGCTGAACTTATTTAGAAAAGAGCTTAGAAAACCATTTGTGGGTAGAGAGGAGGAGGCAGATGTATTAACACTGGCATTAATGGTCGCTGAGAACGTGATATTAATAGGGGAACCCGGCACGGCAAAATCAGCGCTTGCGAGGAGAGCGGCCGATTTACTGAATGCGAGGTTTTTCAAATACCTATTGACAAAGTTCACGGAGCCCGATGAGCTTTTCGGGCCGTTGGATATAAACGCGCTTAAAGAGGGCAAATATGTTAGGATCACGCGTAATAAATTGCCAGAAGCGGAGATCGTCTTTATCGACGAAATATTCAACGCCAGTTCAGCTGTGTTAAACATGTTCTTGACCTTGATGAATGAGAGGATCATATATGATGGGTACAACGAGATCAAAGTGCCACTGTGGACTCTGATCTCAGCAAGTAATAATGTGCCAGATGAGCCTGAATACCAGGCCATATACGATAGGTTCTTGATAAGGCATTTCGTAAAACCAGTTGGAGAAGACAAGTGGGGTGAATTGGTTGACGCGGTTTGGAGAATTGAGAAAGGTGTTTACCAGGCCGCGAAACCAGTATTAAGTCTCGAAGAGCTCAAGGTAATCAACTCATTGATATTCGAGGTCGATCTATCCTCTGTTAAGCAGAAACTATTGAAATTATACGCCATAATGGAGGATCAAGGGGTACATTTGACGGATAGGAGAAAGGGGAAAGCCTTGAAATTGATAGCTGCACAAGCTTTCCTAAACAATAGGTTAAAGGCAATTGAAGAAGACCTAATGGTGTTGAAATACGTAGCCCCGAGAGATCGGGATGAATTAGACAAAGTATATGCAATATTGATCGAGGAGATAGAGGCCAGGGAGAAAAGGCTTAGAGAACTAGAAGAAATAGAGGAGAACATCAAGGAGGTGAAAGCATATTTATTGTCTACAACTGAGTTGGATCCAAGGCTCTTGGAGTATTTAAAGGGGCTTGAAATAGCACGTGACAAAATCCGGAAAATGGTCAAGGAACTGAGCGATGACATTGTCAGGAACAGGGCTATAAATGTCCTCACAGAAATAGAGCACATAATCGAGTTGATAAAGAGGAAATTAATTTTATGAGGATGATTTCGTGGAAAAAGGGGCATTGAGCAATATCAAGTACGAAGACCCCCTCGTGATCTATAGAGGGGAGAAAGTCAGGAAAATAACAAGGTTGTTATCTGGTAGGAAAACGGATATCCCACTGGCACTGGCCATTGACACCTTCTACGTATTTTATCTACCACTTCCATTGGTGAATGAAGAGAGTGAGAACGAATATGTCAAGAACATTGTTAACAATCTATTGAAAATCGGAGTGACGCATATATTGAGAAGTAAAACCATCCTGGACGCGTTTCTCAGCAGTGTTGCATCAGCATTATTTCTCTCCGAATACACAAACCTAATGGAATTAGAGAACACACTTAGAACAGCGGGTTTAACCAAGATCAAAAGCGTCGATCAATTGGTGGATAAGGCTGTTAGAAACGTGTTAAGGGATATCGAGGATGTGAAAAAGCTGAGATCGGTAATGGAGGGCCTAGAACCTGGGACTATATCGGATTTCTCCCTTGAAGATCTAGCGATAGATGTCATAAGGTTAGCAAAAGATGTGGATGTTAGAAAAATAATGGAGATCATAGGCAAGACAAAGAAATGGGAATTACGTGGGAAGCTAGCTAAGCAAAGGGCTCGTAAAGGTGAGATCTCAGGTTACGAGCTGGGCAATGACATTGAAAGGATAGTTCCATCGAATCTTCTTTACCCACAGGAAATATTTTACTTAAAGTACATGCAGAAGCAGTTGTTGTTATATGAGAAAGTACTATCAGAGCGACCAGGCCCGATTTATGTGTTATTGGATAAATGCCTTGCCGAGGGGACATCCATCATGCTTTCAAATGGTGTTGTGAAACCAATTGAAAAAATAGAGATAGGCGAGGAGTTATATGTACTGGGCATGAGCAATAATGGCCCCTTGATTGAGAAGGCAAGAGTGATTGACAAGGCGATGTCTATTGACAAGGTATATGGAATTGTCACGGAGAAAGGGATATTGAAGACAACTTCTAATCATATATTGCCAGTTATAAATAAGGGCGAAGTATTATTCAAATTCGCCGGTGAACTGAAAGCCGGTGATATACTTTTATCTCTGAATGAGAAGGACTTCGAAATACAGCACGCCAGGGTTTATGGAGTATTTGAGACAGGTATTTCAAGGACATATGACATAAGGCTCGATAAACGCCACTTGTTCTTTGCCAATAACATAGTGGTTCATAATAGTGGCAGCATGGATGGTTCAAAGATCACATGGGCCAAGGCGCTTGCAATCAGCTTATACATGAAGGCTGTGAGAAGTGGTAGAGAGTTCTATATGAGGTTTTTTGACAGCCAGCCATATCCTTTGATCAAGGTTGATAAGAGACCCAGAGCTGGGGATGTTGTTAAGTTAATAGAGTACATTGCCCGTGTTAAGGGTAGTGGTGGCACAGATATATCCAGGGCTATATTAGTGTCCATATCCGATATAGAGAGAGATGTATCGAGCAAAGTATCCGACTTGGTATTGATAACGGATGGTATAGATAGAATAGCTGAGAAAACAGTTGAAAATGGTTTGAAAAGAGCGGGAACGAGGTTGTTGACAGTAATGGTGATGGGAGACAATAAGAGCCTCAGGTCTATTTCATACAAATACTTCCGCGTTATTAAAGCAGATGAGAACGATATATTGAGGGTTGTCGAGTCGTTTTAACCGGGGTTAGTCGAGATGATCAACACTATTATTGACAGTGATATCAAGCAGAGCGATTTCTCGTAGATGTCTTCATTGCACTCTGAGAATTTATTTAGATTTATGGGCGTAGATCTATCGCTGAGCTCGCTCAATATCTTGTTAAGCACCTCATTTGCCTTCTCATATTCATATATTATTCTATCATCTCTCCTACTCGCAAGCTCTTTCAATGTAATTATTTGCCTCATGAACTCTCTCAGCAATTCAATTGGTATCTTGGATTCCCAAAGTCTAAGAACCAAGCGTTCTTGAAGTAACTCGGCGGCTCTTGGCAAGTATTTAATGGGCGTTACCAATTCAAAATACTTGTTCATTAGCCTGATCAAACCAATATATGTCCTTTCATCCCAGGTATTTACATATAGCTCGTAATTAACCAGGATCGTGTCTATTAAGTCATCTACGCTCATTTCCTGAGAATCAAGGTAATTTACAGGGGTTTGCGATATCGATGTATCCATTAAGCCCCTTTACATAATCCAATGGCCCGGGTTTAAAAAATAAGGGATTGATTAACCAAGCACTGATATCACGATAGTGGGCGTGATCAACAGCATCAACGATGTGCCTATAATGCCCCAGAGAATGCCGAATATGAACAGGGTTTTCAATCTCACCTTTCCCGTGCCATATACTATGGCTGATGGCGGGGTAGATATTGGCAATGCCACGGCGAAGCCCAGGGCCAATGTCGAGATCAGAACTGAGAGGGCTCCTCCCAGGGTTGTAGAAATTCCGAGAAACCTTGCCATACTCATCCCTATAGGCCCCATTATCGGAGCTAAAAAGGCAGCGGCAGCCGTGTGACTGGATATAATGGTGCCTATGAACAATGATATGAATGCGAGCAACCACATAGCGATAAGGGGTTGTTCAACAAATGTTGTCAAAGTGCTTGCTAAGTAATCGGAGAAACCAGTATCCATGAGCCCTCTACCAAGTGTTAAACCACCACCCATTAATATGACTATGTCCCATCCAAGGTCTTTCACCTGCCTGGGCTTTAACACACCTAGTGCTAGGAAGACCAGTAAACCAATCATGCCGGCTACACCGGTCTTTACGCCGTGATATTGTTCTGTTAGCCACATTAACGCTATGAACAGTGAACCAGCTAATCCAAGTATTTCTTCCCTAGACCAGGGCCTTGCTTCATGCTCACTGGTTATGCCATGGAATTTATTCAAGATAACAGCTTTCTCGTGTTTACCCATGATTTGGTACATTACTAGGAATAGGATAAATGCTATTAGAACCCTCAGCACAAATAAAGGCACACCCCATATTAGCCACGTTGAAAACGTAATTACATCTTGGCCATAGATATTTTTGTTTATATAGCCAGTTGCTATCAAGTTTGGTGGTGTACCTACTATTGTGCCTATACCGCCAGCCGTCGTGCCCACAGCTAAGCCTACTAGGACCAATTCCTGTAAAGCGGTATTTTCAATGCCAAGGATCGATAAAAGGGTCATGACTATAGGTAACATTAAGTAAGTGGTGCTAGTATTGCTCATCCACATGCTTATGAAACCCGATATCACGAAGACACTAAGAAATAGCTTGGAGGGAGAGGTCGACACTCTCTTTAATATCGATGCAACTCTCTCAGCTAATCCAGTGTTTCTCAATACCAGTTCCAGAGCGCTTCCAGCTAGGAAAACCAGGCATATATCTGACATGTACAGTTGGAATGGATCTGCCAGACCTATTACCCCTGTAAGATACATGGCTATTGTAAGATATATGCTGGTTAAGACGAATGGCACGAGAGATGCTGAGGCGAATAGCACTATCGATGATGCAAATATGAATGACGCTGTCTTGGTCTTGTAAAGAATCTTTACAGTGAAGTTAACTTTGTTCTCAACCACACTAGTCGGCGTATACGGTAGATCATGTCCACTGGGGGTGCTTATTCTAAGCCTACATAATGGCGTAGAGCCTTTTTCTAAGCCTGTGATCGATACGGTTATGTTGAAAGTCCTTCCCAGTTTCAGTTCCTTTATAGCGGGTGTTTCTATTGTTATCGACAAGGGCCTTTCATCGATATATATGTCAACCTTAGTTACATTAGCTACAGAGTCTTTCCCAATGATGAAGTGGAATGGTATTTCAATTGTTTTACCCTCTATCTCCAGTTCCAATAAACCCGTATATATGCCGTAGTCCATCTCCGGCGTTATATTGTATAAAATAAGTCCAGCTGTTATAGCTACCACGATCACTATTATTATTTTCAAATAATTATTCACGGTAAATACCCTTCCTACAAATATGGGGAAAATGTGATTTAAAACCCAATCTGCATTCGGTCATTTGCATTCTCAACGATACCGGATATGGTGTGTTAATAACCCGAGAACCACATTAAAGCCTATTGGGGGAATTAAATGAATTTCAATATACTGATAACACATGAGCCAGGTATAGATAATTACAGGTTTATACTCTCAAGGCTGAGGAGTCATGGAATAGACTACGTATTAGTTGATAAAGGCCCTTCAGTGATACTTCTCAGAGCAGGAGATCCATATGAATTCGTTGAGAAAGTCAAGGATATTGTAAACAATATACAGGTCCTTTATCGTGTTATACCCGTTGACATGGTCATGGATCCCTACGTGGAAGTGGTAGCTGAGAATGCAACTAGGCTTGCAGAGGAGAGGATCCCGTTTGATAAATCATTTAGGGTGACTCTGCATGGTAGGCTTTATTGGCTTGAAACAAGGTTACCGGCTCATACGTATGATGCTGTAAAGATCATAGCAGAGGGCATTAAAAGACCGGTCTCATTAGTTAACCCCGATTACATCGTGTACGTGAGAAGTGTTAAGCTATATTATAGGAGAAGATATGCTACGTTAACCGTGACAACGCCCAATAATATAATTGTCACAAAATCAAATAAGCCCTAGTAGCTTCACGGAATGCCGATCGGAAATATATACAGGACCATGTATTCTCTTCCAAGCCCAAGAACTTCTCTCACAGCGTCGTCATTGAATGCTCCAACAGCCACCGTTCCCAAGTTCATCTCGGTTGCAACAAGGTATATGTTTTGACCTATGTGACCGGCCTCCATGTATATGTACCTATAACCCCTTTCCCCATACCACTTAATCACCTTTTCCGGAATAGCCGTTATAACTATGTTTAAAGGAGCCATCAAGACACATCCTTGTCCAAGACACGCGTTTGCCAGTTTCCTGGAATAATCGCCCTCTTTCACTAATTCCAGTTCATGGTTTTTCTCAATATACTTATATATGCCAGGTTTCAGGTCCACTACATTCTTGACAACCACATATATCTCTATTGGATAGATCGCGCCAGCCGATGGCGCTGTTCTACGCCCATTTACAAAGCCATAGGTGGCCCAGAGGATCCTTGATAACTCGTTTAAACCCAGTGGTTTATCCTTATATCTTCTTATGCTTTTCCTCCTGGTTAATAATTGGAAAAGTGGCGTGGATTTATCCACCTCTGGTAATTTCAACAAATCACCTGGTTTATTAGGTGTCATGATTACAACTATCTCGTGGGTTTTATAAATTTCATGTATAATTAATTTTTCTCGCTATCCCTATCACAGTGTTTAATACCTCAAATGCCCTTATTACATCGTTCTTGGAGACAATGATAATTGTATCAGTGTAGCTGGATTCTATGTGAACAATGTTAATGCCGTTCTCGGCCAACACCGTGGTTAAATAAGCCACGACACCCGGCGTGTACATTATTTCCTCGGGGCTAACGATTAAGAGAGCTGCATGATCTTCTTGGACGCTTATGATGTCTCGGTTATCAAGTGTCTTCAGAACATCCGTGGCGCTGTCATTATCTAGTACAAGTGTCAGTGCACTAACACCCTGCATTATCGCGGAAAACCTGGCTCTTGATATTATCTTTGGTAAGTCATTTAACAATTTGTTTATCGACCATGTCCTTATATTTATTATAGTGATCCCGGATTTGACTTCTATATTAGATTTAGCCAATATCTCTAAAACTCCTTTGACCAATACACGTTTCTCGGATTTCGCTTTTTCAGCATATCTTATCAACGCCATTTTCACGGCGTTTTCAGATACATCGGATCCCATAGCCTGGGTTAAGGCGTTTCTGAGGTTTTTAGCCAATTTACTATAGTTGACAATACCTCTCTTAATGCACTGTTGTAGGACAGGATCTCCAGCTAATATCTCGTTCACGTATTGTGAAATGGGCTTAGAGCTTTTCATTCACACAGCCCCTTTTTTACTAAATTCAAGCTGTACAAGGTTTTAAGCATATTCATAGCGATAGATCCACCATCATTGAACTATGTTATTACTTGATTGCTTGGCTGGGACATCCAATAATTCGGTTGATCATCGAGCAAGGCGTTGGCCAAACATCTTGGCCAACATGATCACTGTGTGCTGGATTACGTGAAACATATAGAACAGCTCGTTGCGGCGATGTTCTATGAATTTCTCAAGTAATAAATCCTTGTTCTAGACTGTATTTACCAGGGACTTGTTACCATGGCTTGAAGGTGATTGTTTATGAGAATTGTGGGCTTTCTAAATGGATCAATATACGTGTCTTTTAAACCTATGAGAAAGGTCAATGCCATGGTAATAGCTGGTGACAGGGTTTTATATATCGGCGATAACGCCAAGGCCAGGTCAATAGTCAATAGCCTCAACGGCGAAATAGTGGATCTAGATGGCAAAACCGTATTACCGGGGTTCATAGACTCGCACATGCACCTGGATAGCCTTGGCATTTACCTGAATATGCTTGATCTACGAGGCGTGAGGAGCATTGATGAGTTGAAAAATAGGCTTAGCGAATACTCTAACAGGGCTAAGACATCTTGGATCATTGGACATGGCTGGGATCACGAGTTATTCGAAGAAAAGAGATGGCCCTCGAGATATGACATCGACGAGGTAGTGAGTGATAAGCCAGTCATATTGACCAGGATCTGTTTACACGCTGGTGTATTAAATACAAAGGCACTCGAGCAAACTGGCTTAATCCACAGCAACCTCAAAGATGTAGAACGCGATGAGCAAGGCAGGCCAACCGGGATCGTGAAAGAGAAGGCTCTCGAGATTGCAAAGGAGCGTTTCAAGGAGATACTAGGAATAGGGGATTATGAGAAAATACTCGAAGACGCCATTAAATACGCGTTATCACAAGGAGTCACAACACTTGGTTTCATGAGTTGTGATTTAAAGTCCTTAAACGCCTTGTTTAGGCTTAGGCATAGAGGTAAACTCAAGGCAAGGATAAGGGTATATTTGACACCAGGCATTGGCAAATCAAGTGAGACAGCCCTCTACGATACTGGTTTAATCGACATGTTGATTAAACTGGGTATTAAAACAGGCTTCGGGGACGATTACTTAAAAATAATGGGTGTGAAAATACTTGCAGATGGAAGCCTAGGTGCTAGGACAGCATGGCTCAGTGATCCATATAGCGATGATCCTTCCACACATGGTTATCCCAATATCGAGAGAGATGTATTGAAAAAAGTGGCCAGAGAGGTTCATCACGCTGGTCTACAACTAGCTATACATGGAATTGGCGATAAGACAATAGACATGATCTTGGAGACATATAGCGAATTGGACGATGTAGAGAGATATCGACACAGAATAGAACATGCGTCCCTCCTAAGAGATGACCAATTAGTCAAGATATCGAGAATTGGCATAGCGATCTCCGTTCAACCCCATTTCGTGATCTCTGATTGGTGGGCTAAGAGACGTGTAGGCGAAAAAAGGGTTAAATGGTTATATAGATTTAAGTCAATTATGTCGATGAAAATCCCAATCGGTCTTTCAACGGATAGCCCAGTAGAGCCATTGAATCCATGGGAAACCATATATGCAGCAGTGACCAGGGGTAAATACGACTCTGTAGAGTATTATAGAGATACCAAGGACGAATGCCTTGGTTTAGAGGACGCTCTCTATGCATATACATATGGCTCAGCCTACATATTGCATGAGGAGAGGGAGCTAGGTAGCTTGGAGCCCGGTAAGTTAGCCGATTTTGTAGTTGTCGACAAGGATCCGTTTTCAGTGTGTGAAAGGGAATTGAAGGATGTAAAGGTGTTAGAGACATATGTTTCTGGCATTAAGGTGTGGCCTTAAAGACAACCTAATGTAGATCTCTAAAACCTTGATGTCCTTGTTTGGCAAAAAATATTTTTGCCCAGGAAATATAGTTCTCACCGGTGGCTTTATTGAGGGGCATCAATTATTACAGGTTCATGAGTAGTCGTGTGAACTACGTTGAGCCAAGTCCTATAAGAGAGATGGTCGCGAAAATAGCGGCTAGATCAAAGATATCACAGGTGATATCATTCGCGGCTGGAGACCCTGATCCAGATGTGATACCGCGAGAGTTGTATGGAGAGATCATGAATAGGTTGTTCAAAGAGGTCAGAAACATCGTTGTCTACTCTCCTACCGATGGTGTTCCAGGACTCAAGGATGATATAGCCAGATATATGGAGAGATATGAAGGGGTTAATACTTCAAGCGATAACATAATTGTGACATTGGGTGGATCACAAGCAATAGATCTTGTGGGGCGCATATTCCTGGATCCAGGGGACATAGTGTTCATGGAGAACCCATCATATGTGAACACTATATTGGTTTGGAGACAATACGGGGCAATGATCATCGGTATACCGATCGATGATCACGGCATGAGAACAGATGTATTGGAAGATATCGCGAAGAAATTGAAAAACAGTGGTAAGAAATTGAAACTGATATACACTATACCAACGGGTCAAAACCCATCTGGCATATCCATGAGTATTGACAGGAGAAAGCACTTGTTAGAGATAGCGAATGAACACGATCTATTGATCGTCGAAGACGGTGCATACAACCTCTTAGTATATGAGCCCATCGAGCTGAGGACGATCAGATCAATGGATAGTTATGGAAGAGTGATCTACGTTGGGAGTTTCAGTAAAATCCTCGGCACCGGTCTCAGAATTGGGTGGATCGAATCGCCCACAGAGATCTCGGATAAGATCAGGACAGCTAAGGGCCCCACAGACATGTGCCCACCCGTTCCTTCCCAGTATCTTGTGATGGAGTTGTTGAGGAACAACATACTCGAAGAGATTAGGCAAAGAGCCATAATGGAGTACAGGGAGAAAAGGGATATAATGCTAAGCTCCATTGAAAAATACCTAGGTGGATTAAAACACACAAGGCCCGTTGCCGGCATGTTCATATTGTTGTGGTTACCCATGGGGATGGATGCACACTCATTTAGTGAAATATTACTGGAGAAATATAATGTCGCTGTAATACCTGCTACTCCATTTTACACTGATGGCTCTGGCAAAAACGTGATTAGGCTCAATTTCTCCCAGGCCAAGAAAACACTAATAGAGGAAGGGATAAAGAGGATCTCAATCCTACTGAAAGAGATGGCTAAGTGATTTTGACGATTAAAATACGTTAAAATACAAAGTCCTATTGGGTTAAATAACCCGTTTCCTTAATAACAATGTTATTGATAAGGCGGTCTTCATGATAAGTTTAATGAAAATAGATGACGTTAGTGGAAGAGAGCTCCCGCTCGAGGAATACTTAACGGAGCTAGGCGAAATAATAGCGTCCTGGTCCACGAAACCTATCTCAGTGAATGACCAAGGCGAGGTCATCGACGAAGTGGAGACATTCAACGCGCTCATGGCATTCGGTGTTCTCTATGTCCCGGTTAAACAAGGACATGGTCAAGGGATTCCGAGTAGGGTTTCGCTGGACTTGCTTGATCCTTTCCACGAGATCGTGGGTGATAACAAGAGAATTTACGACTCCGTGGTCGAATTAGTTGCAAGGGATCTACCAACACCCATGGTTAAGCTGAGATCGCTGAGCAATCGAGAAGTGACCACTTGGGCTAAGCTCGAATGGTATCACCCCTTCAGCCTCAGTATAAAGGACAGGATAGCCTGGTTTATCCTACACAACGCTATTAGGAAAGGGGTATTAAGGAATAAGCTGATATACGAGGCGACTTCGACTAATACAGGTCTAGGGATAGTTGGGCTTGCTAATTATTATGGCTTCAAGACCAGGATCTACTTGCCATCTACTGCTCAGAGATGCGTTGACTACATATTCGCAGCCATGGGGTCTGAGACCATTAGGAAAAATGTGCCTATAACGACAGCCATGATCGACGAGGTGTTGAGAGACGCTGAAAGAGATAGCGCCTTTGTACCCAATCAGTTTGAAAACGATTACAATTTCATAGCCCACCTGAGATATACAGCCAAAGAAGTGGATTATCAATTATCTAGTAAAGGTGTCAAACCATCGGCGATCATAAGTGGGGTTGGGACATCTGGCCACTTATCAGCAGTGGCTTTCTACTTTAAGAACAAGTATAGGAATGTGAAAGTATATGGGGTTCAACCAAGCAAGGATAGCCATATACCCGGTTTAAGGAGAATTGAGACAGGTATGAAGTGGATACACATGATTGAACTAGATGGGTTGATAGATGTCTCATTAGATGAGGCGTTTCAAGGAATATTGAGAGTGGCTAGGGCTGATGGGCTATTGGTGGGCATGAGTGCTGGGGCAACGATATATGCTGCCGAGAAATTGATAGAAAGAGGCGAGGTCAAGGGAGACTTGGTGGTTATAATACCAGATCACGGGGTCAAGTACATAGAGTTGATGGAATCCCTTGTTGCTAAGTATTGTTTAGAGACAAGTAATTCACATGAATAGGTAAGTTGTGAGCGATAAGGCTATCGGGCCCATGAGATCCACGAAAGTCGTCATAAGGGGAAAGACCAAGTTGTCTGGATCCCATCCATGGTTAAAGGACATGGTTGTCAATAAGTAGGTTATGACCACGGAGATGGAGTATATCGCTATGCATGAAATAGTGATACACGTTATTATGCCGATGAACCTGAATACTAGGAGCAACGAAGATGGGGATGTCAACACCAAGGCCAATATAATGGAGGCGTATGTCGCCGCTAAACCCACCAGGGTTTTTCCATAGAAAGCGCTCCTGGGGTTTTCCACGCCTAGGTGGAGATCTATGTTCAGTGAATTACTTAAATAACCCATGGCAGCCCCGATTACGGCGTTAAATGCCGGCAAAACCCCTATTACCTCGGGGTTCTCACCCACCACATACGTCATTGTTGCTAAGAAAAACCCGCCGAAACTACTACCACTTGACGCTATCACACTCGACACAAGGTTTTCAAGTAAATTCCTATGTTCCCTAGCACGCACTATGTATATGGACGATATGATCGTGGCTGATATGAAAACTATTATGAACAGGGCTTTAACCATGTCGTTGAACGCTTCGTGTAGGTAGGCTATTGTTATTAACGCGATAGGCGTTAACACGTCTCCTATGCCAGTGACAATTGTGGCTACAAATGGGGAGGGGTCATGACCATTTCTATACAGATGGATTATTGATAATACAGTAAAAGGGGTGAGGATCGCGAACACTATTAGCGTTGACATGGATGCTATGAATAAAAGCGATATAGGGCTCGGTGCTCCAAGGCCAGCTACATGGGATAATGCTGTCCCTATTAGGCATAGGAATAACGTCGCTATCACTGATATGACGTATCCTGTCAATACATTAATCAAGTTGAACCTGGTGAAGAGGCTGGGTTTTGTCAAACCAAGGTGTAATCCCTTCACCAATCTATATCCAACAGCGCCATATACATTTCCCCTTAGATCCATTAAACCAGGGATCAACACTAGTAGTACTGGGTATTGGATCAATAGATCTATATTCAGTTTCAGCGATAAACCAGCCAAGGCCTCGGCCATTGCCAACGTGATCAACGGTATCAGCCACTCTTTCATCACCGCAATTTTACCCACCTATTTCTCTATCAGTGGACATTAATGCTTAAAAGAGTGGTGTTGTTAAAATATCTTCACGAGGAGTCGGTATTGTCGAAGCTTACTCCAGATATACATAGGAGATTCCATATCAGGCCACCGCTTGTCAAATACAAGCCTGATTCTGTGAAGAATATATTGGACAGGATCTGGAGATTAACTAATATATCAATAGATCTCGCCTTTTACGCATATTTCGCCAGAGACCACGAACTCGCTCTTAGAATACTTGAATTGGATAAAACTATAGTGGAGAATATAGGTCAATTCGTAATGCATAACTCAATGGCATTCAGGAGATCTAGGGAAGGTGGTTATGCTAGTTTATTATCATTCTACTATAGCTCCGCGATAGACACGATATCGGATTCCGTGAAAGACATTGTATATACATTGTTGATAGGGTACACGCCTAGGCTTAGATATGCACAGATCTTGCCATACATAGATGGAGAGATCATAGCTAAGTTAAGGGTTGACAGAGATCTCAAGGTACTCGAGTTGACAGATAAATACCCGGTAGACATAATAGTGATCGTCAATGGGGATAGATACAAGTTCGCGCCTCGCCAAGACGAGAATGTGCACAAAGGCTCTGTCCTATATGTAAGGGGCTTTAAGGAAAATGTCATGCGCTTATTGGCTGATCACGGCGTTGAATACAGTTTCGAGGACTTGGAAATACCCGAGTTGGAGCAAGTTATTAAAAGTATTGTCAATATAAAGGACTGCACCATATTAATGCTTGACCTAGCTCACTACGTGTTAATGGAACATAGTCCAGAGTTAATGGAGGAGGTAGAGGACCTGGAGATATACATTGATTGGAGACACATGGAGACAATGGATCAGTTAAGGAGCCTGGCCAACAAGATAGACCCAGACACGTTCATGGGGTTAATCACGTTGCTCAAGGAACTGGAAGACATAGCAGACGCGAGCAACACTATTAGCTATATACCGGGGTTACAAGAGGAATTTCCAGAGGAATACAGGGAGCTTTTCAGCAAGATCTTTGAAAGCTTCGGGGAGAAAGTGAAAACGGTGACTATATCAAGAGATGTCAATCTAGGTGGTCTAGAACATTACTTGAGGAAATATGGGGGCACAATATTGGCCATTAGAACCCGTGACACGTGGATAGCATATCCATTTGCAAGGGATATGGCGTTGAGACCTGGAGATAGAGTGATCATAGTGTATCAAGAAGAGTTCTCGGATGAAATAGAGAGATTGCTGAGAACGAAGGTTTGAACAATCATGAAAACTATCGATAGGGTAGAAACATTAATTTCAAGTAGTCATTGCCACTCGAGGTCCTCAATCTAACCTCGATCATCTGGCCAGGCATAACATTCACTCCAGTACCTTCCAGTGCTCCCAGGAGATCGAAGACCAAGGTGATGTTTTCGCCAATTCTGATCCTATAGGGCAATTTAGAGGGCTCGTTATCTATCATTAAATTCGCCTTGTCAAGGTTGATCAACCTATTGTTAATCAAAATTCTCTCGATGGTCACGTCAATTGTCCCAGTGTTCTTGACGATGAGAGTGACTATTAAGCTATCACTGGTTTCACTGATATATCCGCTCACGATATCTAATCGCTCAATCCTTGTAAACCCGCCTATGATACCAGAGATCCAGAGGGCGATCACCATTGCTATAGTAATGGTGATGGCGACTATGATAACAGTGGCTAATACGGGTTCAACAGCTCTCATTTAAACCACACATTTGATAATAAAGAAACCAGTGGTTTAAAAACAATTACAGCGAGGAACCAGGTTCATTTAAAAAAGGACTTTATACCTAATAAACAGTAATCATCTTTGGATATTCTTTACCACTAGCAGTGTGAAGTTTTATTTCAAGCATTTGACCAGGACCTATATTGAAACCACAGAACTCACAAACGTTCTGCCCACAACTCAGAGTTAAATTGATTATAAGGGTCTTGGATTCACCAACCTTTATTGGTATTGAAACTGGTGGAGCAGCAGTTCCGTTTATTGCGAAATCTGTGCAAGATCTTCCATTGAAGAATATGTTGTCTATTGTGGCATCCACTGTTCCAACGTTTTTAACATCCAGGACTATGGTTATATTCCCTCCATTTGTAAAATTCGATGACTTCACATAGGCATTAATTATTTGCAGGTTCTCTGTGCCTGTGAAGCCGCCTATTATGCCTGTCATCCATAGTGCAACTGCTATTGTAATGGCTATTGTAACGGCCACTATTATAACTGTGGCTATTACTGGTGAAATGGCTTTCATAGATTGAACCCCATTCATTCATATTGTAAAAGGGGTTTAAATATGTTCTTTAACAACTTAACGTGTTTTTTCAGGTATTTATCCATCTTGTAACTGTGTGCAGGGATAATAACTACGTGATGGATAAGGTAATGTGTGTTAACGTGGCTATGTTTAGTGGTGAATACATCGTGGTATTCAATGTCATGTTATATGTGGAATATTTCCGTTAACTATCATGAGCTGGAATAGATCATGACTAGGTCGGCCGATGACATCGCCGTTACCCTGGATAGATTTGAAATGACTACTACGGCTATGTTCCTTGACAAACCACCGTTCTTCATGCTTATATGAAATAACCAGTGATATGAAAATTGAGGTCTCCGTCAAGGGTCAACATATCAATTGATCCAAGCGATATGCATAAAATCATGATACCAGGTATAGCGCTTGGCAAGACTTTATCGGGTAAAATACTGACAATGCGAGCGACATGCCCGAGAGATCGTATTTTCGATGCCTGGAAATATGGGTACGATATCTCCAGGGATCTCGAAGCTATTGCAAGAGTGAGGGGACTGCCTAAGCACGTAGATGTCAATAATCCATGTTATTTCATATAACCACTGGCTGGGTTAATGAGAGAAAGCGATGTATTGTTTAAAAACACAGGCGATATTATTGTTTTTAAATCCATGATTACTAAAATAAATAACCATGCAAGGTGATTCAATGAGTAATGAACACCTCCTAGAGTTCATAAAGTCCAGGAGGAGTATTAGGAAATTTAAGCCAGAACCCCCGCCAATGGATCTCGTCTTAAAAGCTATTGACACGGCTAGATACGCCCCCAGTGCCGGTAACAGCCAGCCATGGAGATTCATAGTGGTCAATGACCCCATCTTAAAGAGTAAGCTAGCATCCATACATATCCACGCTAAGCCACTTGAATCAGCTCCTTTAGCCGTGGTGGTGGCGTGTGTAATTGATGAATCACCTTTATCATACATGTTGGATTGTGCAAGTGCAACGCTCTATTTCCTATTAGCGGCGCATGCCATGGGCCTGGGCACTGTCTGGATCCAGGCCTTGAGGAACATAGACGAGATAAGGAAAATACTCAATATACCGTCAAATGCCATACCAGTCGCCATTGTAGCTATTGGGTATCCGGATGAGACGCCATCGCTCAGGCCGCGTAAGCCGCTCGAGGAAATAGTCTATTTGAATAAATATGGTTCAAAAATAACAGTGAGCACTAAGTGATTTCTGCGTGATTTCTGCAATATCGTTTTTATATATATGGATATCTACGTGAATAGGCCTCTGATTCTTCGACGATAACCAGCTCATCGGATTTAAATATAGCCGGTATGGCTAGTAGTGAGAGGGCGGCTGACATGAGGGCAGATGCTCCAAGGGGCTGTGTGTCTATGGCATTGATCTCCACTTCATAGTTTATCGTTATGGGCTCTGTATAAGTCCTGCCATATATGTTCACTAGGACACTTTCCGTGTTCATGACTCCGCTTGCACTCCTGAGTAAGCCGTTTTCATCATATTTCCCTGAAATAGTCAATTCAACCGGCACTCTTACTCCTCTTATAACAACACTATAGCTCAGATTATCCTCTATGGTCTTTCCAGCATACTCTTTACTATATATGAGGTTCCTGGGTAATCTATTCACAAATATTCTGACAGAGTCAACTTGGCTCGAGGATATACTGAGATCTCCCCTATTTATGGAGAACATTAAGACCTCTTCATTGTTATTCGCTGAAATGCTTAAGGCATATGTATTTGAAAGTGGGCTAGAGATAGCTATGATCGAGGAATATATGAAGCCGGCGACAATGGCTATCAGTAATAAGAGTAATATTGCTTTAGCAAATCCCCCTAGCCCTTTCGGCTTCTTGATGCTTATGCCAAGGTATTTGTAGATCCAGTCGAAGACACCCATATACCTGTAGTTCTCCACGATGTGCTTGGCGAGCACAGGGGTTATCGCTAATCCCAGCACAAATCCACCTATGTGCGCGAAATATGCTACGCCTCCAAGCCTCATGTAGCCATATATAACTTGTTGTGCGAACCATATTAATAAGAATATTGATGAAGATATTGGAAAGCAATATGGTAGTACGAGGAAATATGTGCAGAAAACCAAACGCGTGTGTGGAAACAATAAGAGATATGCCCCGAGCACGCCACTAATGGCTCCAGAAGCCCCTACAGCTGGTATGACCAGGGATGAGTAATCACTGGCCGATATAAAGCCCATGTGGAATAATATAGCTGATAGACCCGAGAGCATGTAGAGCACCAGGAACCTCTTATGTCCCAGCACACTTTCAATCCTAGAGCCAAATATCCATAGGAAATACATATTGAAGAATATGTGGAGGAGATCGGCATGGGTAAACATGCTTGTAAAGATCCTTGTCAAGGTCTTTAATGGATTGGTAAAAATCATTGCGGGTATGAAGCCAAGTTTGTAAATGCTGTTAATAGTTGAGCTGATCAAAGGAGTTTCATTCGAATAACTGGTATATATGTATACGAGGACATTGATCAGGATGATCAGTATGACTAAAATAGGCTTATGCCTATGTAAACCGACCTCGCCTGGTACAACAACCATTTTTGATAACCCGTGTTTACAGTAATGTATGGAGATTTAAAATGATTTATATTTTATGCCCAAGAACCCATTATTTCAATCGATCTCAGCGATTATCTGGTTAATTTAAATAACCGCGTAATCATAATATTATTATGGCTTTTCCAATAAGTTCATCTTATATATTGATCCTGAAATGGAAAATGTTTCCTAAAATCAATAATCGGTGATATCGATGCCTAGGCATGGTGATCTCGGCCTAAGACTGCGCGAAGCAGTAAAGGCGTTTAAGATCTCGTTGACACTGAGTATACTTGGTACTGTAGTTGAGGGTATCGTTGTTTTCTTTGTATCCCGTAACATGATCTTGTTGACAGACCTAGTACACTGGTTCGTGGATACATGGCTAGAAGCGCTTCTACTGATCTCGATAGTGTATGCATCAAGGTCTACTAGGAGATTCCCATTTGGCGCTATAATATTGGAGTCATCACTGATGATCGTGATCGTGATGATCATAAGCGTTATATATGGATATGTATTCGTCGATTACATCAATTACTTCATACAAAACCCAGGTATCAGTATTGATGTAGACCCGCTCTTGTCATTTGTAACGGCGTTTGGAGGCATGATCACTGGTCTATTGTTCATAATTCAGAGAAGGTATTACATGAGGCTTAGAGTAGAGTTGTTAAAGGTAGACTTGACACATGCATTGATAGACATGGTGGCCTCGATCATAGCTACCAGTGGTATATTAATTGTCAGTTCAACGCGTAATTTCGGCGTGGAAGTGGCGTTTACAATGATCTTAACGTTTTTCGTTATCCACAGCGCGTTTGAGATATTGGAAGACGCTTTTAGAGCCATACTTGGAAAAAACATCGATATCGACATGAAACTCAGGATACTGGATAGGGTAATGAACGCGTTCGGTGATATAAAGGTGAAGAACATTGATGTAAGGAAATATGGATCTTTTTACGTCGTCGCTATCAACGTGCTAGTAGATCCCAAAATGTCGATCATGGATGCCTATCGTATGAGGTCTAAGCTGATCAATAGGATACGAGAGGAATCAGATCTCATATACCATGTAGATGTCGTTTTAACACCGGATTTCACGAGGAATCAATATAGGAGGAGAAAACATTGACAACGGCACTGGCTCAACCACGTGGCTCCGTATGCACTGTTGCCTCCCAGCCAAGTTTCTCTTTAATCGCTTTCTCAACCAAGGAGGCTATTTCATGCGCTTCGTGAAGCTTTATGTCACTTGGTAACCTGATATGCAGGGTCACCTCTACGTGGTCTCCGTATTCATGTATATGGATATGATGTAGGTCCTCTGCCTTATCTGATACAGTGTTGATGATCCTTTTCAAGGATTCGATCTCTTCCATGGATGGGGCTCTGCCCAGTATTTTCCTAGTGGACTTGTTTATTATGTCATACGCCGTGTAGACTATTAGAGATGACACTATTAATCCGAATAACCCATCTAACCACCAGTATTTTTCGCCGAAAACTACGGGCAATAATACAAGGCCTGATGCTATTGCATCGCTTCTATGATGCCATGCATCTGCCATTATGCTCTCAGAGCCATGTCTTTTAGCCAATTTCATGGCCCAGCGAGCTAATACCTCTTTGACTAACATGGACAAAGACATCGCGATGATTGCCATTAACGTGAACGAGGCTGGTTGCCTATTTAATATTTTATCGATGCTTCTAATCATGAATTCGAACCCCACTACACCCAGTAATGTGCCTATTATGACCGATGTAACTATCTCAAATCGCTGATGTCCAAACGGGTGTTCTGAATCAGGTGGTTTGAAGGCTATTTTAAAGCCTATGATAAGCGCGATCGATGTTATACTATCTGAGAGTGTGTGGAACGCCTCTGATATCACTGCTATGGAGTTTGACACGTACCCGGCATAGTACTTCAACGCGAAAAGACAAGTATTCACAATAATGGATACCATTCCCTCGGTTAGCCCAGCCTTTTTTCTCCCATGGTTCATTGCATGCATTTACATCAACTCTGTATTGTTTTTATGTCAATAAAGCCTATAAGCAATCTTAGTGATTGAGAAATGCTCTGCTTAGATAAAACAGTGAATAGGCTTCTAGTGATAGCTATTGGTGGGGGTGGCGATATAGCGTCAGCTGCCATGATAGCGAGATCATTTGAGAAACGTGGATTAAAGACAGTGTTGGCTTCAATAGCTTGGGAAAGGTATGTATACGACCCTGTCCCTGGCCCTGTAAGACTAGAGGAAATATACGGAGTTGTCAGGAGTGGGGAAGGATACGTGGTGATCAATGGGGGTTCTTACGCCATACGTGGTGGTAGAAAATTATTTTTCCAGGCCATCAACGCCTCTAGGTTTCTAGGCAGAGAGATATATATCGTAGACATGTACAATGGGGTTGAGGGCTATGTGAAGGCAATTAAGGAGATCATGAGTGAAAACGGTGTCGACATGGCAATGGCGATCGATGTTGGTGGAGATATCGTGGCAATGGGGTTTGAGGAAAACCTGTGGAGCCCACTGGCTGATTGGATGGGCCTCGCGGCTGTATCAGAGGTGGGTGGATTGATAGCTGTACACAGCCCTGGTAGTGATGGGGAATTGAGCCATGAATACGTTCTAAGGAGAATAGATGAGATCTCTGCTATGAGAGGCCTCGTGGGGGTTAAATTGATGTGTGAAGAAGATGCTGTTTTCCTCGAGGAAATACTGAGATTCGTTAAGAGTGAGGCGTCATACATATCCCTGCTGGCTTACAGGGGCTTTAGAGGTATAAGGGAAATAAGAAATGGTTCGAGGCAGGTCAACGTGAATTTATTCAGCACGATGACCTTTATACTGAGATCAAACATTGTACTGGAGACGGTGAAACCAGCCTCGATGATCAAGAGAACTAAGTCGATATTCGAAGCCAATAACATATTGAACAAGTTAGGCATATACACAGAGCTAGATCTCGAAATGGATTTAGCATCTCAGGGATATAGCCCAGGCGATATTACAAGCGATGTCTTGGTAAATATTAGGAGAAAGGGAATTGAGAAATTGAGATCAACCGCCTTTAAAAACCCTGAAAACAGTGATTAGCGCATCTTTGCATAGTTTTTCATTCAATTCCCCGGGTCTACCATTGATCGCTATGCCTATGGATTCCATATTGATCCTGATATCGTGTTTTCTAAATATCCTTTCAATCAAATCTCTTGTTTCAACACAATTATCGATATCGGAACACTCCGCTATATCACTCCACACAAGTCTTATACAAATCCTGTGCAATTATGCTCACCGCTGAGTAGTTGTCATCTTAAATACCTTGACGGGTTAATTAGTGAGGGTTAAATATCACCATGATATAACTACCGAGTTGTCTCTATATCGATGCATCCATGCTCGCCAATGATTACTCTGTAACCTATCTCGTATTTAATGTGTTTTTCGCCAATTCTAGGATTCAACCTATGATTGAATCCCTATATGAGGGCATTTAACCATGTCTTGATTATGCGAAAAATTTATATACCTAGTCCCATAAATGTACCCAAGTATTGAGGTGTGGTATATGCGCCAATGGTAACACACATAATCGTAGATCTCTCGAAGTGTTCTGGTTGTAGATATTGCGAGGTTTGGTGTTCCTTCTCCCATGAAAAGGTCTTCTCGACATCGATGTCGAGAATAAAGGTTATAAAAGATGATCTAATAGAGATGGACCACCCCGTTGTATGTAGACATTGCCTCGACGCCCCTTGTTTATCAGCATGTGGAACGGATGCGTTGTATAGGGATATCAATGGCCATGTTAAACTAGACAAGGAGAAATGCATTAAATGTGGTTCCTGCATCATTGCATGTCCCTATGGAGCTATATTTCAAAACCCACTTGACAACACTCCTTTAATATGCGACTTATGCGGTGGAAACCCAGTATGTGTAGCTAAATGCCCTACAAACGCTCTCTCGATTTACCCGCTTGGCGAGATATCCTTGAAAGACCCAGCGCGATTGGGGAAAAGATATCTCAGGGCATTAAACGAGTATGAAAAACTCCTAGCTAGGTGGGGGGTTTATGTCGGGATCGAGTAAGTTATTTGGATATGCTGGTAAGATATTGAGAATAAATCTAACGAGCGGGGAGATCAGAGAAGAGGGAGTGGACAGCGAATTTGCCAAGATGTTCCTAGGTGGAAGAGGATTTAATGTCGCTAAACTATATCACGAAGTAGGCCCAGGCGTAGATCCCCTGTCACTGGCGAATAAACTGATGATCGCTACGGGGCCCATTGCTGGGACGGGTTTCCCACTTGGGTCAAGGTTAAATGTCACGGCCAAGTCCCCTCAGACAGGAATACTAGGGGACTCCAATGTGGGCGGGCATTTCGCTGCAGAACTCAAGTACGCCGGCTTTGATCAAGTGATCTTGGAGGGACGGAGTCCTCGCCCAGTTTACCTGTACATAAGCAATAACGTAGTCGAGATCAGGGATGCAAGTGGCATATGGGGTATGCCCATATCAAAGGCGTATGACGCGTTGAGAAGAGAAATAGGGGATCCAGGTGTCCAGATAGCGTTAATAGGTCCAGCGGCCGAGAACATGGTCAAGTTCTCTGGCATATTCTTCAATAGGATAAGGCCAGCGGCCAGGACGGGTCTAGGAACATTAATGGCGTCTAAAAGCCTCAAGGCCATTGTCGTGAGAGGTGATGGATATGTGGAGGTGGCGAAACCAGAGTTATTTGAGAAAATTGTCGAGGAAATAGAAATTGAGGTATATACACACGATCAATATTGGCCTAGGAGGATCATGGGTACTTCGAGGATATTAATGGCAGCGAATAAAATTGGGATATTACCGGGTAAACATTTCACAGAGCCGGTTGTGCCATATGCTTTCGAAATCAGTGGCGAGAAATTGGCATTGAAATACAACGTCAAGAATAGGGCTTGTTTCTCATGCATAGTTCCATGTAGTAGGGTTTTCGTGGTGAAAAAGGTGAATGATATGCTACTAAGTGAGGGGCCCGAATACGAGGCATTGGCTGGTATGACTGTGAGGATTGGAAACAGCGATCTAGACAGGGCATTGAAAGCCATTGATTTAATCAATGATCTCGGGCTCGATGTTATCTCGACAAGCGAGGTGATATCGTGGGCCATGGAGCTATATTCGAATGGGTTATTGACAAAAGATGAGACAGGCGGCATCGAGCTAGAATGGGGAAACATGGACACGGTGTTCAAGCTGATAGAGGACATAGCCTACAGGAGGGGCTTTGGCAATATATTAGCAGACGGGGTTGTAAATGCAGCTGATAAACTGGGTAAAGGACATGAATTGGCGTTTCACGTTAAAAAACTCGAGATGATACAAGCTGATCCAAGGGGTTTAAAGGGGTATGGATTAGGATTTGCGGTTTCTTCGAGAGGTGCTGATCATCTGAGATCAGAGCCATTTATAGAATTAAGTGATAATGTCGAGCTAGGGATCAAGATGTTTGGAGAACCGGAAGCCACGCTAAGACTTGGCGTTAAGGGTAAGGGCAAGTTGGTGGCATATTATGAGAATATATGTGCACTCGTGGATTCTCTTGGTGTATGTAAAAACCTCGCGGAGAACATGAATATCCTTGACTACAAGAAAATTGCAAGATTAATAGAGTCTGTCACGGGATTAGAGCTTTCCCCATCCAATGTAGAGGAGATCGGGGAAAGGATAGTTAACCTCGAAAGAGCATATAATGCCAGGGAAGGCTTTAACAAGGCCCATGACACACTTCCATCCAGGTTTCTCAGAGAACCATTAAGAAAAGGACCTTCAGCTGGTCATGTGGTGGAACTTGAAGTAATGCTGAAGGAGTATTACGAGGTACGTGAATGGGATGGGGAGACGGGTCTACCAACTATTGGGAAACTGAAGAAACTAGGGCTCTATAACGTCATCAAAGATCTATATAGCGGTGATAAATCAATGCAAGTTTTCGAGATCACTGGTAATCCCTTCAACGAGGCGAGGTGAGGTATATGCGGTTGTCCGTGAATCCTAGACTAATCATGATCATAATTATAACCCTGTTGATCGGGGTTGTCGTTGGATATGCCATAGGCTATTACATGGGTCAGAGCACCATCCCGGCGATCCAGGCTACGATAACGCCAGCTCAGCGTAAATATGTACTAGGCGTATCAATAGCGTTATCCGGTCCAATATCCTCGATATGTGTTCAATGGGAACCCGTTGTCAGGATGGCTATAGATGATTTAAACAATATATCAAGGTCCATGGGATTGAACCTAGTGTTTGAGCCTTATATATTGGATGATAAAGGTAGCCCCGAGGAAGCCCTCAAAAACGCCCAGACCTTCCACGCAGCTGGTATCAGGATCATGATAGGGCCCCCGCTCAGTAGTCAAGTCAAGGCCTTAAAGGCGTTCTCGGATGCAAACAAATTCATCGTCATAGCCCCTTGTTCCAACTCGCCCACATTAGCCATACCAGGCGATTACATTTTCAGGACGCAACCAAGCGCTATTGCAGAAAGCGAGGCTCTCGCTATGTTGGCTATTAGGGAGAATATAAGGAGTATTATCTCGTTCCACATAGATGACGAGTTCTGCAATGTCTTCTCAAAATACTTCAAGGATTCTTTTGAAAAAAGAGGTGGACGAGTCATACATGAGATCGTCTATTCGCCTGGACAAGCTGATTATGGAACAGACGTGGCAACATTAGCCTCATTCACCAGGGCATCGACACCTGATGCAATACTATACTGTGGTTATGGAACAGACGGCGCGAATATTTTAAGCCATGCGGCAGAAGAGCCGGTTCTAAGGGCTACAAGATGGCTCGTTGTCGAGAGTTTCTACGGGGCTTCAGAGGTCCTTGTGCCAAAAATCATTGAATTTGCACAACAAGTGAAAATGATTGGCATAAGGCCTGCACCCCTGGTTAATCCATTATATGACGAGTTTGTCGATAGGCTGAAAAACTATGGCGGTATGCCAACGCATTGCAGTGAAAACGTGTATGATGCGGTGATGATAGCGGGTTTAGCTGTCTTGAGAACTGGTGGATCAACAGACCCGGATGAATTACGCGAAGCCATAGTACAGGTGGCTAAAACCTATTACGGACCAGGTGGATGGGGGTTGCTTGATGAAAATGGAGACAGAGTTCAAGCAGCTTTCAAGCTGTGGACATTGACTATGGTGGATGGGACGCCACAATACGTTGACATAGGCTATATCTCTGATTCAACAATAGTGATGGAGTCGTGAAAATGTCGATAAGGGGTGGAGATCGTGGAGATCGCTAGAGCACTTATATGTTCATATGTTTTTTCATGGATATATATCCTGTCCAGTATTCCTTTAACCCTTTCATATAGGACTACGAAGGTATTTAATTTCGCACACCCCGTTTTCATAACCTATGGGGCATATATTGCCATATTTTTAAACGAATTTTTAGATAAAAACACACCTCTTTCCATCGCGGCATTGTTCTCGTTCATAGCTGGTGGTCTCATAGGTGTTATCAACTATCTGTTGATCATTAGGCCGCTGCATCAACGAGGTGCAAGCCCCAACGTACACATGATCGCCACGATGGGCGCGTGGTTCGTGTATCAGTACGCGCTTTACATTATTTGCCAAGTACTCATGAAACTTCGCGGAGCAAGTTTCCTTTCTTATCCAACTGTGGAGTACGTTGATATCTTATATATTCAGAGAGCATTAGGGTTAAACACTCTGCCACAATACATCATAACCTCGACAGCATTGGGATTACTGGTGATCCTATCTATACATGTTCTTCTAAATAAAACCATGGTAGGATTTGCTATGAGAGGCATAGCCGATAACCAAATTCTCGCAACTCTCTGTGGTATACCTCGCGATAAGCTCATAGCATTGACATGGTTTCTAACAGGCGGGATCACGGCATTTAGTGGTATTTTATGGGTTAATTTCTCCGGCTCCACTACACCGGAAATAGGCCTTCACATTGTGGTAATAAATTTCGCCGCATCGTTCATAGGAGGGCTTTCCTCGCTCCTAGTAACGGCTTTAGCCTCAGCTGCACTTGCCTTAACCGAGAACATCGTATTCCTCTTTTTGAGTTATCACCTCGGATTACAACCCACCATAAGACTCGCCATAGTGTTCGGAGTTGTGTTCACAATCCTGGTTATCAGACCTCCACTTGGTGCAGGGGGTGGATTACCGTATAGGTTTAGAATAAGGATTAGCAGGGAGGTGGCTAAGCCCTGATAGACATATTGAACTTTGCAATACATTGGCTCACGTATTTCGCGATCTACGCAATACTGGCGATCACGCTTGTGTTGGAATCCGGCATCAGTGGTATAACGAATTTTGGCAAAGTAGCATTTTTTGGCCTGGGGGCATATATCGGTGCAGTTGTAAACACTTACATATTACTCGCACTACTAGGTTACGATATAAACACATATACTCCATTCACGGCTCAGGGTGTTACAGTGCTCTCTAAGATCGCCGCTTCCGAGCCAATTATTGTAATGACGATTTTCTTCATGTCATTGACCATATCATTTGTGATTACAGGTCTATTTGGAAGGTTATTGATATACCCGGTGATAAGAGTTGGAGTGGGTTTTGTAGGGTTCACATTGCTCAGCGTTGGAGAGATCCTCAGGGCCATTTACATGAATATGCCTTTTCTAGGTGGAACCTATGGCATGTTCGGCATACCTCAACCATTCACATGGCTTAGAAACCCCGTGTTAAGCGCTCTTTGCTATTTAGCCGTGACCTTCTCCATATTTTTATTAACATATATATTGGTATCCAGGATCTATGAATCACCTCTGGGCAGGGTTCTTCGAGCTATTAGAGATGACGATGTTGCGGCACTTTTCCTCGGCAAAGATGTCCCGCGTATTAAATCGAGTGTGTTTTTCCTAACATCCGGTTTATCAGGGGTAGCTGGCGCTCTCTATGCATGTTACATAGGATCTGTGAATCCCCAGATGTTCGTTGTGCTTGTAACATTCAATGTATGGGCTATGATCATTATTGGCGGCTGGTCAAGCCCTATGGGAGCTATGCTCGGGGCTGCTTTATTATCACTGGTGGACAGGTTGTTACAATATGCGACACCGGTTATTGGAGGTGTGTTATTCAGTGCTGATTACTTGAGGCCCATCTTCATAGGTTGTATCATGATAGCTATATTGGTGAAAAAACCCAGAGGATTGATCTCGGAGAAACCACCCAAGATCACAATGGGTTTTTTGAGAAAACACTTAAGGGGATAGGTGAGGTGAATGGAAGAGGAGGCAATACTAGTGATTAACAATGTTTCCAAGTATTTTGGAGGATTAAAGGCATTGAACAAAGTGACCATCGAGATCCCGGAGAAATGCATTGTTGGGTTAATAGGACCTAATGGTTCCGGTAAAACCACTTTATTCAACGTAATAACTGGTTTTTATCCACCAGACGAGGGTAAAATCATGTATAAAACACTTAGTGGCAATTTCGTGGACATCACTGGTCTAAACCCTCATGAGGTATTTAAAATGGGAGTAATTAGGACTTTTCAAATACCACGGCTTTTCCCAAGTCTAACGGTCCTTGAAAACCTGTTAATAACGCCATTAAACCAGCGAGGTGAGAGCGTTGTTAACTCTCTTAGAAGAAGTAAATGGCTTAGAGAAGAGGAGGAACTAGTCCACAGGGCCGTAAACCTATTGAAGACGTTTAATAGGCTTGATATAGCTTCCAAATACCCCTCTGAGCTCTCAATAGGTGATATTAAGCTCATTGAGACACTTAGGGGACTTATGACCCCTGCCCGTCTCTATCTTCTCGACGAGCCCTTGGCAGGTCTGGATCTCCACGTTGCACGATCCTTGCTTAGGCTAATAAGGGAATTAAACAAAAACCATGGCCTCACATTCCTCATAGTGGAGCATCGCATAGATCTTTTAATGGAGATCGCGGATTTTGTATATGTCCTGCATAACGGTTTTTTACTGGCATCGGGCACTCCTAGTGAAATCATCAATGACTTTAAAGTCGTGAGGGCATACATAGGTGAATGAGGGTTGTTAATTATCCGGGAATTGATAGCTGGATATAATAGAATACCAGTGATAAGGAACATAAACATAGATGTGAATAAAGGAGAGATCGTGGCGATCCTCGGGCCTAATGGTGCTGGAAAATCCACGCTTTTAAACACAGTGTTGAACTTGACTAGTATTTTCCACGGAGTAGTGAAATTCGGTGATATAGTGCTTAATCACCTCAAGCCCTATGAAATAGTGAAACTAGGTATACAACTAGTTCCACAGAATGACAATGTTTTTCCTAATCTAACTGTCGAGGAGAACTTATTATTAGGTTGTTATGTTAAACGTGATCGTAAGGAGATATATAACAATGTAATAAATGAAATATTGGAATTATTCCCCGAATTGAGGAGATGTCTTAAACAAAGAGCGAAAACCCTTAGTGGTGGTGAAAGACAAATGCTCGCCATAGCTAGAGCACTCATGGGTAATCCAAGCTTGCTACTCCTGGATGAGCCGACAAGTGGCCTAGCACCTAAAGCGGTCTCGGGATTGTTTAAAAAGATCGTTGAAATCAGTAGGACAAGGAGGACAAGTGTGTTATTTGCAGAACAAAATATCAAGAAAGCCCTTGAAATCGCTGATAGGGTATACGTGATCGTTGGCGGGGAAATTGTGGGAACATATACAAAGAACGAGGCCTCTCCAGATATGATTGAAAAACTGTTTTTCACAGGGAAATATAGGGGTTAAATAGATTTCCAACCATGGGCATAGAATTTGATGAAACCTGCCTATAAAGTCAGGCTTTTCGTTTTCCATGCAACAAGGAGATAGTGTTCATGAATAAATTATGTTGTTATGAGTTAAAGGCGAGATAAAGTAACCTTAATATTAATTGCTTCACTTTAATGATTTCATGTTAAATAATTGGATCGAGGTGTTTTGAGTGAGGTCACTCTTGATCAAAGTTAAGGAGATCAAGGGCAAATGCGATAACCATGTTGTTGGGGATTGTTTTAGAGTAGATGGCGGTAAACTGAGTTTCCCCGGGAGAAATAAACACGTGTGCATATATGCATTAGCGAGCTTGTTGCCATTGATTCCGGCTAAGCAGAGAAACATTGTGGAGGAGAACGATTGGTTACCCAAGGTAAGACTTGTTCAATGTCCAGATCCCAATGGAATTGTTATATGGGAGATAGTGGAATTAAATGGAAATGAGAAAGCTCAGTAAAAACAACCTAGTTCACTATTTTTTCGATCAAGTGTTTGAACTCACCTATGCCGAGTTTATCCATGGTCTCTGGCAATGGAATACCTCGTTCATCCCATCCCAGTTCACTGTAATATTGCTTCTTTTGTTCAATCATCTTTGTTTTATCAACGGCCGAGCCCTTAAACGGCCCTTTCGGCAATGGTTCATAGAACTTTTCCGGGTTTTCATCATGTATAATTGGATCCCATTTCAAGTCAGGACCTCCGATCAACAATAGTATTCTCTGTAATGTCAATATCCTTATACCAGCATTGTATAGATCATCCTTGGTGAATCCCCAGCCTGTGACGGTGTTAAGGTACTCCAACATATAGTCATCCTCTTGTGCCAAGAACATGCAGACAACAGCACTGTCCATGAAAGCTGCCCATGCCTCGGATTCAGTTGATTTGACTGGTAGCCCGGCCACACTCGTGTGATCGCCTCCCTGAACAGAGGCCGCATAAGATATTGGCTGTGGATAATCTTTTCCACTCCTTATTCCATGAGCCCCAATGCCTATGCCCTTTACATGAACAGCATATTTACATGCATCGACATCCTTTAAGCGCGATATTTCTCTGCATGCACGATAGATCCCTTCTGCCAGTATATTGCCTATACCTCTCCTATATGCTATGTCGTATATGAGCCTCTCTATGGACTTCACATCCCCCCATTTAAGCTCGTAACCTATATCATCTTTGCTTAAAACCCCTTTCTCATATAGCTCTATGGCAAAGCCAATCACATTGCCTGTCTGAATGCCGCACAATCCTAATTCGTCCATTAAACTAGTTAGCTTAACGATATCCTCGGGTTTAAAGACACCTAGATTAGGGCCTAGATAAGCCCCCATTTCGTAATCTGGCCCATCCGTAATGTACACTTTGTCCCCGGTTTTTATTTTGCTCAGTTTCATACAGCCAACGGGGCAAGCATATTCCGACCATGGATTCTTGATCCAGGTCCTTGCCTCAAATTGTAATGGCGATAACTCCATGTTATCATGCCATTCCTCCTGCCAATTCCTGATCGGTATACTGCTCGTGTGGTATCCAAAGTGCCATAAGCCCTCAGTTGTACCCCATTGTCTAAACCTTTTCATTTTACCATATATAGTGTTCAGGGTCTTGTACAGGATATCACGTAGCCTGGCGGGGTCAAATGCTTTGGGAAAAGGCCCATATCCCTTGACAGCTATGGCTTTCAATTTCTTGGCCCCCATTAAGGAGCCATACCCCCCGTAGCCGGCAGCATGCGTCAACTTAGCCATTACTGTAGCTGTCCTCACAACGTTCTCGCCAGCAGGGCCAATGTAGAGCAAACCCGGAGGGGTTTCCAATCCATGTTCTCTCCTAGCAATCTCCGAGAATTTCTCGATCAACTTTAACCCAGTTAAACCCCACAGCTCATCGGCCTCTCTAACCTCGACTTTGCCATCTTCCACATAGAGGTATGATGGCCTATGACACGCGCCCTTTATAATCAATGCGTCATACCCAGCCGCCTTCAACTCTATTGCGATCTCGCTGGAAACGGTTGATCCAATTACTCCATGTGATTGAGGTGATTTACCAGTAATGGAAAGCTTGAGTCCAGGGTAAAAGCCCGTGAGAGGGCCGGTTGATATGATTAATGGATTGCTCGGTGAAAAGGGGTCCAGGTGTTTCCAGATCTCTCCATAGTTTTTAGCCAGATAATAAGTGGCCAAGCCCCTTCCTCCTATGAACATTTTATAGATTTTCTCATCCACGTCTATTACTTTGTATTTGCCATTATCCAATTCCACTTCCAAGATCTTGCCATTCACACCATACATTTAACTCACCTATGATGTATATTTTTGAAAGATGATCCTGGATAAGTCATATGGATTGACTAGGTATGTCTTGACAACTCCATTATCTGGTTTTTCAACGAATTTCAAAGCCCCATATCCAAGTTCATTACATATTTTAACGCACTCTGGTTGTCCACCACATAGATCACATATTATCACATGGCTTTTGCCAGGAAGTATCCTTGGAATCCCAGCTGGGCACACGCTCTTACATATACCACACAGTGTGCACTTGTTTGGATCTACATTCACAGCACCCGTGGATTCGTTTACACTTAAAGCTCTATAAGGGCAATTATTAACACATGGATAATCATCACACTGTACACATATAACTGGGACAGGTGCACCAGGATAGGGTTCGTACACCTGGATCCTGGATGCACTAGGCCATATCAATCCCTCGTTTCTCAGAGAACACATTACCATGCATAGCCTACAACCACTGCATTTCGAGTAATCTATTAATATCCATTGTTTACCCAACTCATCACCTAGTAAATATTCTATGGATTAAATAATAAACATTGTATATCCGGTTCACTTAGTTAAAGGGTCCTTAGCAATTCACCCTCATTCAATTTCTCCAGGAAACTAACGATCTCTTGTTTTCTTGGAAGGTTCTGCCCTGCCCCTAGCTTAGTAGCGGCAAGCGCCCCCACTATATTAGCTAACTTAATCACCATGTAAGGGCTCAGCCCTCTGAGAAAGCCATATAGGAGAGCGGCGTTAAATGCGTCGCCAGCACCTGTGGTATCTATAACTGGGACTTTTATACTTGGTTGTCTATAATATTTCCCCTTAACTAAGAGAAAACACCCGTTTTCGCCCATTTTCACGGCAATGACCCAAGGTCCTTTTCCATGTAACCTAGTTACTATGTCTTCTGGCCTATCCTCGCCGGCCAGTATGACTGCCTCCTGCAGGTTCATGGACAATATATCTGTTCTCTCGAGAACCTTATCCAGGGTTTTAGGATCGATGGATCCCACAAATGGGCCTGGGTCGAAGAAGACTATTTTGCCATGCTTATTCGCTGTTTCAATAGCCTTTAACACGGCCTCGCCCTCTGATGAGGCAATCTCGTCTATTCCAAGGCTAAACCCTGTGACATATATGCTCTTACTTCTCTTGATCACTTCTTCATCCACGTCATTGGGTGATATAGTGGCGGATCCCCTCACTAGGTTTATAAAAGATCTCTCCCCTTTAATAGTAATTAATAGAAGCACCCGCTTCGTTAACCCATTCCTAGATATCGTGAACGAGACATCGACATTCTCCTCTCTGAGAATATTCAATGCCATTTTACCCGTGTCATCGAGTCCAACGGCATCTAGCAAGGCAGTTTTCAGCCCAAGCCTACTAGCCGTGATGGCAAAATTCGCTGAACCACCCACCAGCACTTTGAAATCACGTGCATATAGGCATTTCCCTGGGATCGGCATGTTTTCTATCACTAATATGTTGTCGACCACAAAACCGCCTACGATTAATGCATCAATAGATTTATTCACCAATCAGGCCTACCTCTTTAGGCAAGTACTACTATGTCGAAATACATTAATACATTAATTTTTTCAAACAACATGGTTAACACGCTATTTTTCCATGGCTACCCCGTTAACCATTAATGGCCTAGTGGCGTCTCGGGACTATATTGGCTATGTTATAGATTAATCATTTATAATGCTGTTTACTCATATGACACATGGGTGGGTTATAAATGCTCCTAACAGTGTTGATAGTAGTATTGCTAATACTATTCATAGGCATACCGTTATTAACTTCAGCCATAAAGATAATAAAGGAATATGAGAGAGCAGTGGTGTTCAGACTAGGTAGATTGAAAGAGGCTAAAGGGCCTGGCTTAATAATCATCATACCGTTCTTCGATACTATAGCAAAAGTGGACCTGAGAATAGTGACGGTCGATGTGCCTAAACAAGAAGTCATCACAAGAGATAATGTCAGTGTTAAAGTGGATGCAGTGATATATTACCGCGTAGTTGATCCCATATCGGCGATCACAAAGGTGGCGAATTACCATTACTCTGTGAGCATGCTGGGTCAAACAGTCCTGAGAGATGTCCTTGGCCAAGTGGACTTGGATGACTTATTGCAGAAACGAGAGGAGTTGAATAAAAAGATCTCGGGGATATTGGATGAGATGACATTGCCATGGGGCATTAAAATAGTTGCTGTGACAATCAAGTCCGTTGAATTACCAGAAGAGCTGACAAGGGCTATGGCTAAGCAAGCTGAGGCCGAAAGGTGGAGAAGGGCTAGGATAATAGAGGCGGAGGGCGAGAGACAGGCCTCATTGATATTGGCAGATGCTGCTAGAATATACGAAGAACACCCGACTGCGATGAGGCTGAGGGAGTTACAGACACTCATAGAGATTGCCAGGGAGAAATCCCTCGTAGTGGTCACAGAGACTTCTTCTCCGGCACTTGGAGGCATGATAGGGGTATACAGGGCTATTAAGGAGCATGAGAAAAGAACTGGACAAGGCTGAGTTGCTTGTTGAAACTCATCGCTTTCACCAGGGTTTTATCACTATCCATATTGATCCTATTCGTGATTATGCCGGTATATTATCTAGAGATGAGCGGTCAGAGCGAGACCCCATTGTTTTTCACTAGGGCTGTTTTAATAGATATAACCCCGCCATGGGATACCATTGACGAGGGCGTTAAAGAGTGTTTTATAGACGCGCTTAGATATGCTGAGGGAATAAACGCAGTGCTTATATATAGAGTTAACTCCTATGGCGGGTATTTGGATTCGGCTTTTGGAATAGGTGATTCCATATTATACGCCAAGGTGCCAGTAATAGCCTACGTGGAGAATAAAGCCCTGAGTGCCGGGACATTGATAATACTCCCAGCGGATTTCATAGCTTTGCAGAAAAACTCGATAATAGGTGCTATGCAACCAGTCATGGTTAACCCAGCTACAGGGGAAATAGTGTTCCTCAATGAGTCAAAGGTCATAAATCCCATAATAGAGAAGGCCAGGGTCTACGCGAATAAGAGAGGCAGAAATATATCGTTGATCGAGGAGTTCATACTTCGCTCCAAGGTAGTGAATTCGAGGACAGCAGTGGATCAGAACATCGGTGATATAGAGGTGGAGGATTTGGACGAATTAATTGAGAAATTACGTGACTTGGAATTAAATGTATCTGGGATAACGATAAAACTGAGTATAAATCGCAGGGATATCCAGGAGTTTTCATGTAGTCTGCGTTCCAGGTTTTTATCTATTCTCTCCAATTCATACCTGGCCAATGTATTGCTGTCAATAGGGGTTTTAGCCACAATATTTGCCCTTGTGTCTGGTAGACTGGTTGTTTTGCCTATAAGCATAGCTATGATCTTGCTAGGCTTGATCGGAACTGGTATAAACCCAAACATGGTGTCGACATTTCTCGTATTGTTAGGGGCGATCTTATTGGCTATAGAGCTATTCGTGTTACCGGGTTTCGGTATTGTAGGGATAAGCGGTGTGGTTTTGCTTACACTGGGCCTGGCGCTATTGCCTGTATACATACCCACGGGGGCTTTACCGCCAGGGGAGTACATCATGGCGTTGAGGGTATTTATAATAGGGACAGCGCTAATTCTTGGTTCAGTATTTGGGCTTGCAATTTACAAAGTGGTTGAAGTGAAACGCAAGAAACCAATTCAATACACTCCTGTCGGTAAAATAGGTAGAGCCGTGGAAAGCCTTGAACCAGGTAAGATAGGTTTCATCAAAGTGGAGGGTGAGTATTGGAGAGCTATTTCAGATGAGAACATACAAGCCGATGAATACGTTGTCGTAATCGATATACGCGATGACGGTGTATTAATAGTCAAGAGAAAGCGAATAAGCTAGTATCAATGAATTGGACACTGCTATGAAACACCTTAATTAATCATGATTATATAACTATTATCCAGGGACCCACATGTACGAGGAGATAAAGACAGCTATGGCGGATGTAATGAGTTACTTAGAAGAGCGATGGCTAAACTACGGCAGATCTGGAAATGTAAGCGTATATGTCAGGGAAACAGGGCATGTCTTAATGACCCCTAGTGGTTTACACAAGGCTAAGTTAAGGCCAGAGGATATAATCGTAATGACATTGGATGGCAAGGTAATCGAGGGCACGCTCCCACCCACGGTTGAATACCCATTACATACAAGTATATATAAAGCATATGATTATATAAATGCCGTGATACACGCACACACCATATATGCAACGGCATTAGCAGCCGTGAGAGAGCCTTTACCACCTGTCATAGAGGAGATAGTGATATACGTGGGAGGCGAGGTAAGGGTGGCAGACTATGCTCATTTCGGTAGTAAAGAACTAGCAGAGAACGTTGTCAAGGCGCTTGAAGGCCGTAAAGCAGCCCTATTAGCTAATCATGGAGTGGTTGCTTGTGGTAAAAATTTGGAGGAGGCACTAGAGATCCTCGTGTTAGTGGAGAGGGCTGCCCAGGTATATATATTAAGCAAATTGATTGGCAAGCCCTATTTAATCCCCGAAGAGTCCCTCAAATTACAAATGGAATTATTCAAAAGCAGGCTTAGGAAATAACATATGGTTCTTCATAATATCGATGTGATCTCAGTTAATGCGTTCAAATGATCGCATGGACTTGAGCATTGTTCATGGTTGTCGTTTTCGCTAAAACATTTTTCCTCAATTTCATGATTAATCAAAAAATCAACTTGGATACAAAACCCCTATGTTGATCAAGCCCTCTAAGATACCCCCATTGATGAACCTGGTTTTAACGCCCCTTTTACGCAAGATCTCATCCATGATCTTCGATGTCTTAGCGGGGTCATAAAGATCTGAGGCAATTATGAAATTCACGTTTAACCCGAAACTAGGTATCCAGAACCAATATTCTACGGTGTTTTTAAACACTTTTCTCAAGTTATCCCTTACATATATGTATTCGTTCCTGTAGAAATAGCTACTTCCAGCTTGTGTTGCCAATACACCATTTGGTTTTAAAATCCTTTTCAATTCCCTGAAGAACCCTTCACTATATAGAGGCTTTGCAACCTCGCCTGCATAGGGGTCCGTTAGATCCATTATAACCACGTCAAAGTAATTAGATGGCGCCTTCTCGACATATTCCTTGCCATCCATGATCAAGACTTTTGCCCTTGGATCATAGAAACTGCCCTGGTGCATGTATTCAAGGTATTTCTTCGAAAACTCGACCACTATGGGGTCTATATCAACCATCACGGCCTCTTTCACACAGCTATGTTTCAACACTTCTCTCAGTGTCGCGCCTTCGCCACCTCCTATTATCAGGACATTTTCAGGACTTGGATGAGTAGCCATAGCTGGATGAACTAATAACTCATGGTATATATATTCATCTTTCTCAGCGCTCTGTATGAAATTATCTATTATAAGTGCTTTTCCAAAACCCTCGAGCTCGGCTAACACTATTTCTTGGTAAGGCGATTTCTCCGTGGCATATACCTTGATTATTTTGAACAGCAGCTTCAGCCCTCCTCCAGCTGGTTCTACGAGATATATGCCCTCGTACATGGGTGACACCGTCTTTATTCCGTTAAAATCGCCAACCTTTATTAAATATCAAAGGCTTTTTCGAGTTGTTGAAACTCGTCTATAATGACATTGCCTGTGCTTGTCCCTATCCTACTAGCCCCAGCCATTATCATCGTTAACGCATCCACGGCATGTCTTATACCGCCAGCTGCCTTAATCCTAACCCTTCCCTTAGCCACTCTATTCAATAAATAAACATCGTGAATTGTCGCGACAGAGCCTAGAAACCCTGTACAGGTCTTTACATAATCAGCTCCCGATTTCGCGACGATCTCGGTTGCCGCGGCCTTTTCATCATCACTTAGTAAACCCGTCTCTATGATCACTTTTATTGTCCTGACTCCGCGTCTCCTACTTTCACTCACAATTCTCCTTATCTCTTCTAATACCTTGTCATATTCCCTTGATTTAAACAAATTGATGTTCATGACCATATCTATCTCGGCCACGCCGAGCTCGGCCGCTTCAATTGCTTCAGCCACTTTCACATTAATGGATGTATTACCTAGAGGGAACCCTATCACAGTGCCTATGTCAATGGTCTTGCCACTAATTTCTAATGCCTTTTCCACAAGCGAGAGCGGTATTATTAATAGTTTAAAGCCATATCTCTTTGTGTCATCTATGTATTTCTCGAGCAATTTGTAATCAGCATCCGGCTTCAACAATGTATGGTCAATCATCGATGCGAGTTCCTTAGCAGTTAACTTTGGAAATGATATTTGGTTTTCCACAATACGCCCCTTTCACTTCACTGCCGTTTCCTACTCTTGATCAATTCCACGTATTTCTCCGGTGTTAAGAGTTCTTCATATTCGCTTGGATCACTGGGCTCTATTACGAGTATCCAGCCAGCTCCATATGGATCCTTATTCAAGAGCTCTGGCGAGGTCTCCAATTCCTTGTTCACAGCCACTATTTTACCAGAGATCGGGGCGTAATAAGGCGATGTAGCCTTCACCGAGTCTATCATGCCTAATTCCTCGCCTTTTTTCACAACCCTGCCTAGCTCAGGCATCTCTATTGCGACTACGTCCTTTAGCTCCTTTTGTGCGTAATCAGTTATGCCTATTTTCGCGCCGGATTTCTCCATTAATACCCATTCATCGGTTTCTGTGTATTTTCTATCAGCCTTGACAATGTATTTCCTCTTGCCTATCTCCACGATGATCTCGCTCATTAATCCCACCTCTCCGCGTGTAGCATTATTTTTAATAACCTTGTCTCATCTTCTCTAGTGATCTTGAAACCGTATTGGACCTCCATGAAGTCTTTCCTGAACTCCACGACCTTTTTACGGACATCCGCTGGATCTTTTTTATCGATAACAACCATTCTCATAAACCTGGCTATCTCGATCATCTCGTCTTTGCCCATACCCCACCTTGTCAATTCCTGTGTGCCAAGTCTCAACCCACTCGGGTCCTTGACATCTTCGGGCTTATCCCATGGTAACATGTTCTTGTTGACAATTATATTTGCCTCCTCGAGCATCAAAGCCACTTTAGAGCCTCTACCCATATTGGTGACATCAAGAACCACTTGGTGGCTTTGAGTAAACCCTTTCTTCTCCATAACTACCTTAAACCCTTCGTTGGCGAGCGCCTCGGCAAGGATTTTAGCGTTCTCAACTACTTGTCTGGCGTATTGTTGTCCCCATATCTTCATCTCGATAGCTGTGACAGCTGTTGCGGATAATCTATGTAAATGGTGATTGGAGACAAACATCGGGAACACCACTTTACCGATCTCCTTGTAATCCTCTTCATTAGAAGTGGCTATTAGACCTCCTTGAGGGCCTGGAAAAGTCTTGTGAGTTGATGACGTGATTACATCGGCTCCGAGCTCAAGCGGGTTTTCCCATACCTTGCCAACTATGAGGCCAAGTACATGTGCGACGTCGTGGATCACCTTAGCTCCTACTCTATGTGCTACCTCCGCTATCTCCCTTGTGGGATGTGGGAACAAGTAAAGGGAACCACCAAGGGTCACTATTTTCGGCTCAACCTCCTCGATCAACTTAGTAGCCTTATCCACATCTATATTCCACTCCTCTATGTCGAATGGCATATCAATCTGCTGTATTCCCAATGCACCAAGTGTGCCATGTCGTGTGTGGCTTACATGGGCACCGGCTTGCACTGGCACAACCACAGCCTTATCACCCGGTTTCGTGAAAGCCCTGAACACAGATGCATTGGCCGTTGTCCCGCTTATTGGGCGTAGATCGACATATTTAGTGTTCAATAGATCGCCTAGGATCTGCTGTGCCTTGGTTTCGAGAGGATCTACATATTTAAGCCCTTGGTAAAACCTCTTATACGGTTTCCCCTCGGCATATCTATGCATCATGTCATTTAAGTAGACAAGCATAGCCAATGGTGACATGACGTTTTCACTTGCAATCATGTTCAAGCATTCTCTCTTTCTCCACACTGTGTGGTTTATGGTTAGATTCAAAACCTCCCTTAGATCAGGGTAGATCTCGATAAGTGCATCTAAGCCCGGAGATTCGCCATATTCATATGCCAAGATACCACCCTATTATGAAAATACAGCGAATCTTGTAAAAAATTATTTATTAATATTAATAAATGGAAAATCAACTACCTTGGCCGAATACCTATTACCCCTTATATCCACTTCAACCTCTTCACCTAGGATGGCGTATTCTGCCCTGATATAGCCCATTGCAATACCCCTGTTCAACACAGGAGAGTAACAACCACTCGTGATCCACCCTATCATATTGTTCTCAACATATATGCCGGCGCCATTTCTTGGAAATAACTTACCGGCTTCTTTACTCAGCTTCAACCCCATTCTAACCCATTTAACCCCCTCTATTCTATATGATCTCAACATTTGTTCACCCACATATCCTCTTTTACTCCAAGAAATAGCCCCCATTCCATACCTGAGGCTGATAGCACATGGGTATTTCAATGGATCTTCTCCATAATCCTGGCCATTAAGCACGTATCCCATTTCAATTCTAAGGGTATCCCTCGCTATGAGGCCAGCTGGTTTAACCCCTTTTTCAATAAGCATTTCCAAGAACCTTTTGATCTCGCCATGATGTCCCCAGATCTCGAATCCATCTTCACCTGTCCAACCACTTCTACTCACTAAGAACAATTTAGAACCACTTATCTCCACGTTGGTCACAAATTCCAGCGGCTTCAAGTCACCTGCCCATTTCGCGCCAATGGATTCCATAACATCAATTGATCTTGGCCCTTGTAATGCTATAATAGAGTATTCGTGAGTGAGGTCCATTACTTTAACTCTAAACCCCTTTCCCTTGACAACGTTTTCAATGTATTCAATCATCTTGTTAGTAGCGATCGCGTTAGCCACCACGAGCCATTCCTCGTCATGTATTTTATAAAGCATTTCATCATCCTTTACACGGGCATATTCATTTAAGGCTAGTGTGGGGCCACTCATATGGTATTCCTTGACCTTGCTCATATCCCTGGTATATATGTACTGTATTAGTGGAAACGCGTCGGGACCTTTCAACGAGATCTTGCCCATGTGGGAGACATCGAAAAAGCCGACATCTCTACGTACATTCATGTGCTCTTCAATAGCACTGGTATACCTCAGTGGCACTTCCCAACCGCTGAAAAAACCGGTCTCACAACCAAGCCTCTCCAAATGGAGATCTAGCAATGGTATCCGAGGCATATAAATACTTACCCATGTCAATTGTTTTTATTCATTATTGGAAAAAGTAAAAAATGACACTTAAGTATTTGGTACACGATAGTGAGTATGACGTGTGATCTAATTGAGTAGATCAAACCCATGGATACCTAGTTCCACGCAAAGAGATCTCGGCAAACTGCTAGAGACGATTGGCATTAAAGATGTAGAGGAATTATTCAACGACATACCCAGGGACCTCAGGATCCCAAGGGATCTATGGAATTCCATTGAAATAGGCTTTGGAAGACCGTTATCGGAAATCGAGGTGAAGAGGATTATCAACGAGAAATTATCTAAGAATAAGAAACTCGTTGCACCCCCATTCATGGGGGGCGGTGTATATCCTCACTATGTCCCACCGGTTGTGAAATACATTATTTCACGAGGCGAGTTCCTCACAGCATATACACCTTATCAAGCCGAAATCTCGCAGGGATTGATGCAAGCGTTGTTTGAATACCAGAGCTTGATGGCGGAATTACTCGATATGGATATCGTCAATGCCTCCATGTATGACTGGGGATCTTCGCTGGCAGAGGCCGTGTTAATGGCTCTGAGGGTTAAGAAAGATAGGAAGAAGATAATATTACCCAGTAATATGAATCCATGGCATAGGAAAGTGGTGGAGACATATACGTGGCCGCACAATGTCAAGATAGTAAATGTTAAATATGATGAATACACCGGTATGGTGGATATTGAGGAGCTTAAGGAGCAAGTAGACCACGATACAGCGGCTGTATATGTTCAATATCCTAATTTCTTCGGCATAGTGGAGACAGGCGTAAAAGCAATGGGGGAGATAGCTCATGAGAAGGACTCCTTGTTTATAATAGGGGTATACCCGGTGTCATTGGGTTTTTTAAAACCGCCTGGAGAGCTTGGTGCGGATATAGCGGTGGGAGATGGACAACCATTTGGACTAGGCATGAGTTATGGTGGACCACACCTGGGGATCTTCGCCATTAGGTATGACAATAACTTATTAAGACAAATGCCAGGCAGGATCATTGGTTTAACGAACACGTTGGATGGCGGTGAAAGGGCATTTGCAATGATACTCCAGGCAAGGGAACAACATATCAGGAGGGAAAAGGCCACTTCGAATATCTGTACAAACGAGGCATTGGTAGCGATAGCGGTCGCGGTATATCTATCGTTGCTCGGTAAAAACGGTGTCAAGAAATTAGCCGAGATCAATTATTACAGAGCTCATTATGCATGGCTAAAAATGAGGAAAGCTGGACTCGACGTGGATGTGTTCAAAGGAGCTTTCTTCAACGAGTTTCCAGTATCATTCACTAAAACCGGTACTAGGTATTCACACATACATATTAAACTATTGGAAAGAGGTATTCATGGCGGGCTATATATAGGGGGGCTTTTCAAGGAACTCGGTGAAACAGCCTTATTCGCTTTCACGGAGCTTCACTTGAAAAAAGACATAGACTTGCTCGTTGAAGCCCTTCTAGAGATATTGAATAACAGGTGATGTGAATTGTATAGACAATCCAAGTGGAGTGAGCCATTGGTATTCGAAATGGGCTCTCCAGGCCGAATAGGTATACTGCTACCAGACATAGAGAACGATGTAAAGGAACTAGTTGGTGGACTTGAGATCCCAGCTGAGATGTTGAGAGAAAAAGAACCAGCTCTACCTGAGCTCAGCGAGATAGAGGTCATTAGGCATTTCACAAGGTTATCGCAAATGTCGCATGGAGTGGACACAGGCCCTGTGCCCCTTGGCTCGTGCACCATGAAGTATAATCCAAGAATAGCATGGGATATAGCGTTCAACGAGGACATATTATACTTACATCCACTGCAAGATGAAAGCACTGTACAAGGGATCTTGGAGATAATGTATGAACTTCAGAAATGGCTTGCAAATATAACCGGTATGGATATCTGTGTCTTACACCCGGCGGCAGGCGCTCATGGGGAATTGGCTGGTGTATTAACTATCAGGAAATACCATGAAATACGTGGGCAACTGGATAGGAAAAGGGACATAATAATACCAGATAGTGCACACGGCACAAACCCGGCTAGTGCGAGCATGGCGGGTTTCAGGGTAATAGAGATACCATCTAACCCCGATGGAAACATAGACATGAACGCGTTGAGGGCTGTGGTAGGGGATTCAACGGCAGGCCTCATGATCACTAATCCAAATACATTCGGATTATTCGAGGAGAACATAATAGAGATAGCGAAGATCATTCATGAATATGACGCGCTACTATACTACGATGGTGCTAACTTAAATGGCATAATGGGTTATACAAGGCCAGGGGATATGGGGTTCGACATTGCCCATTTAAATCTACACAAGACATTTAGCTCACCTCATGGCGGCGGAGGCCCTGGAGCAGGGCCCATATGCGTAAAGGATAGGCCCGTGGACCCGGATAAAGGGATAAGGCTTAGAGACCTTGTCCCAGGATATCTCGTGGTCTATGACGAAGGAAGTGGGATGTATCGTTTAAAGGGTCCTGGTGAACACAGCGTGGGCTTAGTAAAATCCTTCTTCGCGAATGTGATACCGCTGATATGGGCATACGTGTACATAGCCATGATGGGGGCAGAGGGTTTGAGAAAAGTAACAGAACATGCAGTTTTATTAACTAATTATTTCAAAAAATTAATAAGAAATGTCAAGGGATATATTATTCCATACGGTGAGAACAGGCCTCATAAGCATGAAATAGTTATCAGTGCTAGCCCATTGATGGAGGATACCGGGGTCAGGGCCGAAGATGTCGCGAAAGGACTACTAGATAGAGGCCTACACGCCCCCACCATGTATTTCCCAGTGATTGTCAAGGAGGCTTTGCAAATAGAGTTCACTGAATCAGAGACACCGGAAATAGTCGAGAAATATGTGGAGAGATTGCAAGAGATAAGTGAAATTGCATACAAAAATCCACATGAACCAAGCAAGTGGCCTTTAAAAACCAGTGTCAACAGAGTTGACCTGGTGAAAGCCAATCATCCCAAGCATTTATCACCCACGTGGAGGATTTATTTGAAAAGATTGAGAGGAGAGATAAAGTGAAATATGATGTCGTTGTGATAGGCTCTGGCATAGGTGGATACCCAGCGGCAATATACCTGGCTAACAAGGGATTTAAAACAGCCATTGTAGAGGAGCATATGATAGGTGGTGAGTGCACAAATTACGGATGTGTCCCCACAAAGGCCCTTTATCACATAGCCGAGGCCATGAGGGCTGTTTCAAAGGTGAATGGAAAAATTGAGTACGACTGGGCAAACTTGGCCACATGGGTTAAGAACATAGTTACTGCATCGAGGGAAGGTATTCAATACTTGTTGGAGAAAAACAATGTTGAAATATACATGGGCAAGGCGTTGTTGAAAACACGTAGAACACTGAAGATCTCGGAGGAAGGCCGGGAAATAGAGGCAGACAAGTTGATATTGGCCCTCGGCACAGATCCGGTTGATTTGCCCAATGCTAGATTTGACGGAAAAGGCATATTGAGTAATAGAGAAGTGGTGTATCTCGATGAGAAACCGGGCAGTATGTTGATAATCGGTGGCGGTGTTGTGGGTGTTGAAATGGCTAATGTATTTTCATCACTCGGCGTGGATATCACCGTGGTCGAGATCTCTGATCACATATTGCCATTTGCGGATAAGGATGTGGCAACGGCGCTGAGATCATATCTTGTTGAAAAAGGCATAAAGATATACGAGGGAACAAGCGTCACGCGCATTGATAAAGTGAATGGGAAATACATCGCCCATTTATCCAGTGGCAAAGAGGTGTGCATTGACAAAGTACTAGTGGCTATTGGTAGAAAGCCTAAGACCAGTGGAATAGGCTTAGTGGAGGCTGGTATAGAGCTCGATAACAAGGGCTTTATAAAGGTCAATGAGACGTATGAGGCAGTACCAGGCATATATGCGGTTGGCGATGTAATTGGAGGACAATTATTAGCCCATAAAGCATTACTTGAAAGCATATCCGTCGCCAGAGCGATAAGTGGTGATGGCTTTTTCCAAGTGAACTATGATGCCATGCCCGTGACCATATTCACAGGTTTGGAAATAGCGCTCATCGGGTCGACTGAGAAACAGCTGAGAGAGAGGGGGATTAAATACATTAAGGTCAAGTTACCAATATATCATCTTGCATCAGTTAAGATCAAGGGATCTAGACACTCCTTTGTGAAGGTTTTAATGGATAGTGACAAGGGAGAGAAGATATATGGGTTACAAATAGTAGCGCCGAATGCATCGGAGATAGTATCTTCTTATCTACCGCTTTATCTCGGCAAGATATCAATAGAGGAAACAATGAAACTTCCCTACCCACATCTAACCGTTTCAGAATCACTTCGCGAACTAGCTGAATATATAATGGGGGAATCGATACACATTATATTGAAGAGGTGAATCAATGGTATCATTCATAAGTGCTGATGATTCCTTGTTAAACAGGTATTGTGAAAAAGATATTTGTTTCTGGGGCAAGGCGGCGTTGATAACGCCATTTGACAGGATCAAGGACACATATGTATTCGATTGCTCTTTACACAATTATCTTGCACAGGATATACTGGAAAACAGGTTTTTCCTATCGTTCAAAAGCCCCATTGGTATCGACAAAATAGTGTTTGGGGGCCGTTATAATTTCAGGTTACTGGAAACAACGTGTAAATGCGATAAAGATGAAATAGAACATTATATATCAAATGTAATAGATAGTATTGAGAAGCGTGTAACAACGGCATGGGATCAGGCAAGTAAATCTCTTCGCGGCATTAAGAAAATGGTTCTGGGCTGGTTCATACCGAGAGGTGGAGAGGAGGCAGAGCAATTGGGATATCAACTCGGGGTTATAACTAGGCTTAGGTTATTAAAAGACTTGATCGAAATGATCGGATATAGAAATGGTGTATTAAGTGCAAATGTCACGCCTGTCTACGTTCTATATCGCTTAGATACGAATAAGTGGAAATTCTCCTGTATTATAGGCAACAAGGTAGTAGACTTACCAGCGCATGATAGGTTAATTGATAAGCAAAAACTATTGCAATCAATAACTTAGAGGACTAGTTATACATCCCCGAGTTCTTTTACATAAATCTCTGCTAGCTTATTGCCCCAGTTTCCAACATCTTCCAATATTCCTTCGAAGAACCTTAACACCGGTGGCTCGTAGATCCATTTAAGCCCTTTGATGATTTCCTTGTGTTCATATAGCCATATCAACCTGTCGACGAGATAATCCACATGGCCTTTTAGATATGTTTTCCTCGGGATACCAAACCTGACCAGGTCGAGTTTGACCGGTATTTCCTCGAATGTAACCGGGTCTCGATCCATGGAGATCTGTCCACGCTCCATTCCCCGTATCCCGGAGACCAGGTAGACAGCTGTGACCAATGCACCGGCTGGGTATCCGCCACTGTTATCACTCGGTATGAGTGGTATGTGTGGTAGAAATCTCTTGGCATCAATGTGTATGCCAAGGCCACCAGGCGGCTTAATTACCGGTATTTCATGCCTATCTAGCTCCCTCACGGCGTACTTTATTTGTTCGAGTTCATAGAACGGGAGATTGTCATCGAATGCCATTTTAATCCCATCTATCAACATCGCGACCTCTTTTAGACTCATACCTCCATAAGTCGTGTGTCCTTCGAAAACAGTCTGCCACGCGTTCAGCTCTCTATATATGTTGTCGTTATCCTTGACAGTTATGAAGCCCCCTCGTACATAGAACCCTTTCCTAGCACTTGCATAGGATATGTCTGTCAATTCCATCAACTCACTTAATATCTTGGCAGCGGATTTGCCCGATGCCAGGGGGTCACGTTCTTTCATGAGGGCTATTTGCCAATCAGCCATGCTGATATCGGCGACTAATGGTATGCCGTATTTATCACAGATCTCTCTTACTTCTATGTAGTTTTTCAGACTAAATGGCTGTCCACCAAGAAGGTTAGCCGCATACTCCATTCTAACGGCTGCAATATTTTCTCTGCCAATTCTCCTGATCTCCTCTTCCAACATTGATGTATCCATGTTGCCTTTGAATTCAAATAGGCTATCCGGATTGAACGCCTCCTCGATTGGTAACTCTATCATTCTACCTCCATACACCCTTTCTATAATGGCCCTGGTTGTAGTGAAGTGTATGTTTGTCAACACGTATGGTTTCTTGCCATTTCTCATCAAGACCTTGAACACGAGGTTCTCCGCCGCTCTACCCTGATGTGTCAGGACAACATGTTTATGTGGTATAAATTCCTTGAACACCTCTAGTAACTTGTAATAAGCCCTATTACCTGCATATGCATCCTCTAATCCAAGCCCCATCATATCGGATAATTGCTCTAAGCTAACGGCGTTCACACCGCTATCTGTCAACATATCTATGAATATCTTTTCAATCGGGATCTTGAATGTATTCCATCCATAAATCTTCAATGTTCTCAGTCTCTCATCAAGTGGTGGTAATCTCAGTTTTTGGAATACCCTGATCCTTATGTCTTCGATGTATTTTAATTCACCGTTTATTGTCTTGACAAATACCATTAGACCACCTCTTTCCTAGGACAAAGCGTTATCGCAGGGGTGGGATGTATTTTCTCATATAGGATTATAGTTTCAAATATATAGAAGGGCTTTGACCGAGGGTTTAATATTGGCGCATCTATATCACCTTGGATGGAATTTATATCTGGTACCGGTATTTAAATTTTACCCGAATGAAACAAATAATCCTAGGTTACAGGGGTCTAGTAGTGTTAGAGGGGAAACTAGGTCATTTAGACATAGGCGATAATCACCCAGTTAGGGTAATGGCTGTTTTAAATGTATCGCCTGAATCATTTTACAAGGGCTCTGTTTTCACTAAGCCCGAAGAGATAAAGGAGTTTGTTGAAAAAGCCGTAAATGAGGGGTGTGATTTAATAGATATAGGCGGCAGGTCTACTGCTCCATATCTGCAGACAGAAATACCGATCGACGTTGAAATAGAGAGAGTTGTAAAAGCGATCAGGATTGTTAAAGACCTAGTCGATATACCTATCTCGATCGATACTTTTAGATCAAGAGTTGCGGAAGAAGCGCTCAAAGCAGGTGCTGATATAGTAAATGATGTGACAGGGTTGAAGGGTGATCGAATGATGATCAATGTGGTGAGGGATTACAGGCCATCGCTGATCATATGTGCTAGGGAGATTGTTCCCCGGAATGGATATAGGCCTGTGGAAAGAGTTATTGCGGCGCTCGAGGAAAGCCTTGGGTTGTTAAGAGATATAGACTACGATATGAAAAAAGTTGCAATAGACCCGTGTATAGGCTTTTTCAGGTACAAGGATCCACCATGGTATATATGGGATCTAAGTGTTTTATCTAATCTAGATAGGCTAAGGGTTTTCGGTCTACCAATAGTCATAGGAGTGTCAAGGAAATCCTTTATAGGTGTCTTAACTGGCAAGGATAAGCCCGAGGAAAGGCTATATGGTAGCTTAGCCTTCACCGCAATAGCTATTTTGAAAGGGGCACATGTGATCAGGACACACGATGTTACGGCAACAAGGGATGTGATCAGGGCAATAGAGGGGTTTAAGAAATACGGAATAGAGTTACATATTAAATACCCTTAGTGACCTGTGGAAACATTAATTAACTAACCCCGTGATTAGTCCATTTGGTGAACCACTTGAATTGGAAATCCGAGTTGCTAGATATTGTGAGGAAATTAGCCAATCCACCTGGGCCCAGTGGCCGAGAAGACTTGATCGGAAGTATCGTAGTGGAGTTGATGAAACCACATGTTGATAGGCTTTGGATCGATACACTAGGTAACGTGATAGGCTTTAAGAAGGGTAAGAAAAGCGATGCCAAGATCATGATAGCTGCACACATGGATGAGATAGGCATGTTCATATCACATATCGAAGATGATGGGTACCTAAGAGTTGTACCTATAGGCGGTGTTTTTGAGAGGAGTCTTGTTTACCAACGAGTATTGATCAGTACACGTGATGGTAAAGTATATAGAGGTGTTATCGGTTTAAGGCCACCTCATGTCGCCAAGCCAGAGGAGGCGCAGAAAGTACCAGAAATCAGGGAGTTGTTCATAGATATAGGTGCATCCTCTAGAGATGAGGTTGAGAAATTGGGCATAAAGGTGGGCGATATAGCTGTCTTTGACAGGGAGGTCGTGGAGTTAATGGGCGACAAGATATCGGGCAAGGCATTTGATGACAGGATCGGCGTGGCAACCATGATCAAGGCCCTCCAATTAATGGAAACCCCTGGCGTGGATACTTATTTCGTGGCCACAGTACAGGAGGAAGTTGGGTTAAAAGGAGCCAGGACTTCGGCATATGCGATCTCTCCTGATGTGGCATTGGCTATTGACGTGACCATAGCAAACGACACACCTGGTGTCCCTAAGAGTGAATGGTGTACAAGGCTTGGCAAGGGCCCTGCGATCAAGATTGCAGATGGAAGAGGTGCCTCTGGCTTAATAGTCCATCCAAAACTAGTGGATTTCTTAATAAGTATTGCCGAGAAAAGGAAAATACCCTATCAATTAGAAATATTAACAGGCGGTACAACTGATGCGTCCATAATAGCGCTCAATAAAGAAGGTGTACCAGCTGGCGCCATCTCCATACCTACTAGGTATGTGCACAGCCCAGTCGAGGTTGTGGATTTAAATGATGTATACAATGCCGCTCAATTAGTCAAGGGCTTTGTCGAGGAGATCGACACAGAGTGGGTAAAAAGCATTAAAGGAGCATTGATCAAGTAATATTACGCGCATTCTTGATCATACTTTTTGAGTTTTCAATTAATTTTTCCAATATATTGAAGGTTTTCGCGGTGTCTTGTTTACCCACGATCACGATTGTGTCACTATGAGATGACACTATTTGAATGATATTCACCCCTTGTATCGCTAACACGGCTGTGAGATATGCTATGAAACCTGGAACCTCGACGTTTTCCGGGGGGCTTATCAATATCAATGCAGATGTATCGTTCACTTCAAGTAATGGAGTAGCTTTTATGCTTTTCTTGACTTGTTCACATAGCTCCTTGTTAATTATGATCGTTATATTACTTACACTTTGAACCACGGAGAGAAACCTGGTTTTACCAGATAATTCCTGGATCACATTAGTGATATCCCTAAGCACCGTTGTATCATATGTTAAAACAGATAAACCAGTTTTCACTTCTATATTGCTATTGGCGAATATCTCGTATATTTTCTTTAAACGAGATCCCTGAGATACCTTGTTCTTGCTCCTCAGAAGGGCCATCTTGGTAGCATCAATGCTGCATTTAACACCATACCTGTTTTTTATTATTTCAGCTATGATTGATGCTAACCGCGTGTAATTTGCATATCCTTTCTCAATACTATCGATCATACATGGATTTACTTCGAGCACTGTTTGAACCAGGCTGGTTATACTCACTTTATTCGATGTAACCATATATGACACCTATTCTTAATAGACACAGCTTAACGTAGTTATATATGTAGCTATTTTGTTCCATCTCTCGCTACATATATACATCGAGGTCATGGCTATTTCAAATAATGATAAAGCATGTATTTCAAGGTTACATAGGGTATTACGGGGGCAAGCTTATAGCTACTTTATATAGCTATATTCTGGTGATAAAATCGCTCAGCCCGATCACACAGAACACTGTATCCGTGCTCGGCAAAAATCTTTAGAATTAGCTATGATAAAACTGGTCTCAGCATGTTTGACCTCGTTACAGTATATACAATGCGATCTCAACTTGGTCGATTAATCATAGTTCTAGGTGATTATGAGACATATGTGACAGACCTACCTGAGTCATGAGGAAATAATCAGCAATAGCGTTACCGGGTTCAAATTAGTTGAAAAACGCCGTGCATTATAGCAATCGTGCCGAGACATATATGATTAAATATCAGTGACCTGTCAACATATAACGGCATATCTGTCAACAAGGCCTGAGCATTTCATGTTACAAAGTATAAGGAGGCCAATACCTCATGCTGGAACTATATAAGCGTTTTGCTATCCATTGTAATTGCTAAAAAATAGATAAGGCTATAATAAAATTCTACCCCGATGTAACAAGTGCTATTAAATACACCCAGGTGATATAAATGCTGTGTATATCTATAGTGTATTTATGGCACTGTATGAAATGTTAGCAGTGCTCCCCAGTTAGAGGTATTTAACAGGGTTTTGCTTGAATATATCCCACAAAACCCTGGCATACACCCATTTAACTCAACACTTGAATTACTCCTTGATGAGGCAAGTATTAACAGAGTTGATATGTGATGTGGTTATTAATAGGGATCACCCATTACTACAGGGGCATTCCTCGCGATAATATTTATTCAATCAATCATGCTCGCCGAGACTATTGTTGAATGGCATCTCCGATATCCCTGTATGGCTTTTAGAAGAAATCAAATTCAAGGCTTGGGAAATTTTTGATCGAATCGACACAATGAGCCCTATGGTTTTTAAGAAACCAATGGTTTCAAACCATTGGTTACTGGTAATACAATACGCCGTTCTTGATGATAGCACAATTGTGGAGCCTGTGTTCGAAAAACTTATCTTCACTAATTATGTGTATCACCTTGAACCCTACTGCCACTAAGTAATCTGAAAGTATTTTCCTATGACACATCCATGGATATCTCTCTTTACACATGATCACACCTGTACTCTGCATCAGGTGTTTAACCATTATCCTCAGGATCTCTTTTACATCACTCCTGGTGGTCAAGTAAGTGGCATATGCTCTAAATCCTTCTGATTCAAAACACGATGCTATGCCACGATCCTCCACGTCTACTCCGAATTTCCTATAACCACCGAGCTCTGGTATCCATATGTAGTCTATGCCGTATTTACTTAGGTGTTCTCTGAGCGTATTACCGGAGAAATCTTGTAGTCTTTTCGATTTATTCCATCTCCTAACATCTATCACTTTATTTATATTGAAATACAGCAATATCCCAATGAATTCGTCAACCGTTCTACCTCCATATCCAATAGTATATGCAATTTTATCCAATGAATCACCTTTAACTATTGCTAAGGGCTTTAGAATTAGAATAGGTGTCGGGTTGATTATAAAGGGCATTCACTATGGCTTAACGCTATTATATTCCTATCACCTGCCTCTATTCGATATCGAAGAAACCAATAATGGGTTTATTTTCAAGAAAGCCTTTGGTTCCTTGAGAGGAATTGAGTGCGTTTTCAATGAAAAGGACTTAGAGACTATTTGTGAATCTCCACATCGTTTTACAAGTGAGCTTAGCAATGCATTGGGGCTTGATAGATTGTATTTATTCAAAGAGATCTGTGGAATTACGGGCATTCATAAATGCATAGCGGAGAACATAACCTTGATACATAATGAACTAGATAAGCAATTGGTCTTTTACACGATATATCTATCGCGCAACACGGATTATTACGTGAATACTGTGAGATGGGTTCAGGAATTACTTAGGAAAGGATATATCTCGTCTAATTCCTACATAGCAAGAGATTTCATGAGTAAAAAGGATATCATTGATGAGGTTTATTCAAGTACCGTGGACAGGTTATCCGAGATAGTGAGATTGCTTAGCATACATGGCGTGGGAGTTAAGAGCATTAAGGCGTATCTACTCCATGCTTACGGGGACACTGTCCATGCACCTATTGATAGGTACTACGCTAGGTTCTTGGGCCAAGATATCAAGGTCTCGGTGGATAAGAACAGGTGTTTAAAGCGTGGATTGAACTGTGAGAGATGTTCTTCCACATGTCCATACGCGTTCTCCATGGAAAGATTCAACGTGTTAAACGGCGTTGTGCAATCACTGGTGTACATATATAACAGGCTAAGACTCCATAGAAGAAGCCGTTTAGAAGAAATATTGGTGAAGGATCCATCGGTATATCTAGATGGCTTAGAACACTTGATTAAAAACCTGGAATTGATAAAATATCCCTAGTCACAATGATTTATGGAAACTGAAATGCCTGGTCTAGACCCATTCAAAATAGCCGAGATCGTTATTTCCCAGGTTACACGGAGTAGGGACGGCATTGAGGATAGGAGATATTATCGCTTCAGAGGAGGGAGATGGTATGGCGGCATAGCAACAGGTGACGTAGTTGGTTGTAACCTAAGATGCAAGTTTTGTTGGAGTTGGAGATATAGCTATTACAGTGATAAAGGTCAATTCTACCCCCCTAACACTGTTTTCGAGAAGCTAGTTGGCATAGCGAGTAGATGTAAATACAAGTATATCAGACTCAGTGGTGGTGAACCAACACTGGGTTTTAACCACTTACTGAGTTTGCTCGAATTGATCGGGGAAACAAGGTACATTTTCATATTAGAGACTAATGGATTATTACTCGGCAAATACCCATATCTTGCCGAGAAACTTAGCAATTTCCAGAACATGGTGATCAGGGTTAGTTTCAAGGGATGTATTCCAGAGGAGTTTGAAATGCTAAGTGGAGCCGATAGATCTTTTTATCAATACCAATTCGACGCGTTGACGAATCTACTGGAATACGGGTTTAAGCCTTGCGAGGAATTTTATCCAGCGGTGATGTTGAGTTTTAGCGAGCCAGAGGCTTATAGCAACTACAAGAGGAGATTAGCAAAGATACATCCATCACTAGCCGAGTGCATCGACGAGGAGTACGTGATATTATACCCGCATGTAAAGTACTTGCTTAGAATGAACAATCTACGCCCAAGGATAGCTTATAGCCCAGAGGGTGTCCCGGATTTCATGATCTAGGTTCATGTTCATCAAACTATATTAAAGCATATAAAATAACTAATACACGCGGCGATCACCCTTGTTTACTGGTGAAAAAGGATTAATAGTAATAGCTCTCGGTGGCAATGCGTTCCAATCGAAAGAAGACAGGGGTCTACCCAATGATTACTGGAGGAATGCCGAGAAGACAGCTAACCTGGTTGCAGAGCTTGTGAAAGAAAGATATAGAGTGATAGTGACACATGGTAATGGTCCACAGGTAGGTATTATAGAGGAATGGATGGTCCTTGGGTTAAAACAGAGAAATATACCACCAATGACACTTGACATAGCCGGTGCCATGACACAGGGATGGCTGGGCTATATATTACAACAAAGCATACACAATAAACTCCGCGAGAAAGGCCTATTGCCCAACGTGGTCAAAGGGGTTGTCACCATTATAACACAAACATTGGTGGATATCAACGATATCGCGTTCAAAAACCCATCCAAGTACATCGGTTCCTGGTATGAGAGAGAAGAGGCAGAGATCATGAGCAAGGAGCTTGGATGGGTCTTCAAGGAGGATCCACGTGGAGGATATAGAAGAGTAGTGCCATCACCCGAACCTATAGAGTTGGTAGAGATAAACGCTATAAAGACGTTGCTCGACAACGGGTTTATAGTCATAGCGAGTGGGGGTGGAGGAATACCTGTATACATCAATGAGACAGGGGGATTAAAAGGGGTAGAAGCGGTTATAGACAAGGACCTCAGTGCTGAAAGACTCGCCACAGCCCTGAAAGCCGACCTCCTACTCATATTGACAGATATTGAAAGTGTTTACTTAAACTATGGGAAACCCGATGCAAAGCCAATTAACACCATGACAGTGGAAGATGCGCTTAGATATTACAACGAGGGGCATTTCAAACCAGGTAGTATGGGGCCCAAGATCATGGCAGCTATCAGGTTTGCGAAAAACAGCGGTAAAATAGCTATTATAGCGCATTTAGACAAAGCATTAGAGGCCTTAAGGGGCTTGTCCGGGACTAGGATTATCCCTTAAAACATTAAGTGTCATTATTAAATAACACCGAGTTATGGAATCGCCTTGTCTAATGCAATGCTACTTGGCGAGGCCTATGAGCCATGGAATTACAGCGAAAATCAAGGGTGTTTCACTGTTAGTTTTAACCACGATCTTGTGGGGCACTTCATTCGTGTTCATAAAATTATCGGTTAGCAATATAGATCCGTTCTCCTACACAGCGTATAGGACATTGTTCGCCACTGTGGTCTTAACAGCAATATTAGTGGTATTGAAAATGATGGGTAGGCCTATAAACATGGACAGCATGGTCAAGGGCATGATCACAGGAATCGCATATGCATCTGGGCTATTACTACAGGCAGCGGGGACAGCATACACCACCCCCTCTCTCAGCGCATTTATAACGGGTTTCAATACCATACATGTCCATGTGTATGTGGCATTACTTGGGAAAAGCTATGGTGTCCTGGATTTACTGGCTCTATTATTATCCATGCTTGGATTATATGTGTTGACAAGCCCACAGGGGGGTATTGGGATCGGCGAATTACTTGTTTTCCTCGGATCCATAGCATGGGCTGCCCAAATAATCCTGATCTCGAAATATAGGCACACAAATGTATTGGAATTTCTACATGGAATGTTCCTAACAGGCTCGTTCATGGCCCCATTGGCATATATTGTCTACGGGTTCCAGCTTGACATGGAGATATTGAAATACCTAGCCTATCTAGCGGTCGCGTGCTCTATTGGGGCAACTTTTTTCCAGGTATGGGGCCAGAAATACGTTTCAGCTGCATCAGCAGCTGTGATATTTCTCCTTGAACCAGTATTCGCGCTTCTATTTTCAGTGTTAATGGGGATGGAGGAATTGGAGATTTATAAAGTCCTTGGGGGAGGTATGATAGTGATATCTACGTATATAGTCACTTTATCCGAGATGAGGAAAAAACCTAGTCAATTTTAAGTAAATTGAAGGGTTTCCCCTCTTCAAGGATATATTTAGGTATATGGTCTTTGTACTTTCTCAAAAACTCTAGATCGCGTTCCTTTTTCCTCCTGTTATCTGTCAACAAGTGGACTATGCCATCCCTCACAGGGTACCATCTCTTACATTCAGGGCAATATAGGACAGCCGTCTTGATGCCTGTTTTCAGGCAATCCAAGCATGGATATTCCTTTGAACTTTGTACATTCTCCTTTAAATACCCACAATACGATTTACAAAGCGGTGTTTGGATACCGGAAACATCGATGTTCTGTTTCTCGGATTCTATGACTATAATTTCAAGGGGGAAATTTTTGCAGTGAACGCATCTTACTATGTCAAGTCCCCAATACCGCATCAAGTCCTCGACACCTCTTTAACTAGGTTTTCAACCTGCTCTCTCAGTTTAATGGCCAATTCTTCTGACCTGGCCTCTATCATGACCCGTAACAATGGCTCAGTGCCACTCGGCCTTATTAATACCCAGTAATCACTGGATATCACTTTAACGCCATCGATCGTTATCTGTCTATGGTCCTTAAATACATCTTTCGCCATTTCAATCACTCTCAACGCCATTTCTCTGGGCATGTTATACTTAGCCTTGATCACATGGTACCTTGGCAATTGATCAAATAATTCCGAGGGCCTAGCATTTAATTTAGCTAACATCTCTAGAAATAATGCCGTTTTCATACCACCATCCCTCACGTATTGATGTGGGGGATACATGAAACCACCATTCTCTTCAAAACCACACATGGCGTCGCCGGATTTGAACATTGCATGGGCTATATCCACTGAGCCCACTTTCAGCCACACGACATCTACATTGAGCGGCTTGACCACCTCTTCTATGATCATACTTGATGATACAGCGGTATATACCTTTCCCTTTTCATTTCTAACAGCTTTTAGGTACTTGGCCAATAATGTCGCTGACCTATCGCCCCAAAACACCCTGCCTTTTTCATCAATCATCAATGCTCTATCAGCATCGCTGTCATGTCCCACGCCAAGTATACACCCGGTCTCTGCGACGATCTTGGCAGTATCTCGCAGTGTCTCTGGCGTAGGCTCAGGAAGCCTTGCGGGCTCGATATCCAGTGTGCCATTGATAACAAGTGGTTTAACCCCTAGCCTTCTAAGCAATTTCGGCGTTGTCAATGCACCCACGTTGTTAGCGGGATCCACTAGTACTTTAAACCCTTTCTTAGCGATAATGTCCTTATCTACTTTTTCAACAATGGCGTCGACATAAATGTCGTTCACACCGTGATATGGGGTGATCGAGGCTGATAAGCCTCTCCAATCCACGCTCCTATACCTCATTTCCCAGAATAATTCCTCGATTTTCCTTTCCTCATCCCTATCAACCTCTATACCATGCGGACCAATCACCTTTATCCCATTATATTCCGGTGGATTATGACTTGCAGTGATCATCACGCCGCCATCGAAGCCCAGGGATTTAATAGCGTATTGTAATGCCGGTGTGGGTGTGTAGCCAGCATCGTATACTTTTAAACCCGTGAATATTAGTGTACCAGCTATAATACCCTTTATCGCTCCGCCTCCAGCCCTCGAATCCATTCCAATCAATACTCTAGATCCCTCCTGAAAATACGACCCTATGGCCAAGGCGAGTCTTACCAGGAACTGTGGATTAAGCTCCACATTAATGATCCCCCTTACACCATCTGTCCCGAAAAGTTTTTTCTCACTCAAAACCTATTCACCTAGTTCTTGTTTAAGCTCCTCGACTATATCTAGTAATTCCACACTACCTTCTTTAAGTTTAAAAACTGTGATAAGACCCCTGGCTTCACTCCATTTCCTAATCCTGAGCGATATCTCACTCAGATAGCTAAGGGCTTCCTCCACGACATCTTCTATATTTTCACCGCCTTCGTGGAGATCTTCTAAAACATCTCTCAAGTGATCCTCATACCTTATGCTAATATATAGGTATTTCCCATCTCTTAATTCAACTAAAAGATATATTGGCAATGTATCGTAATCTATTCTAATGGATTTCTCATCAATAACCCTGGCTTTGATGTCCTGGCTATTCAAGTAATTACAGAGTTCTTGAATAATCAATACAACCCCCTGTGTTATTATCTAACCCAGGATCTTAATAAGTTGAGGGAGAGACATGGCGAGGATACTCTTGGTGGTGAGTATTCGCGGAGATAAAGACACAGTCAACTGGCTTTTAAAAATACTACAAAGGGAGATAAACGGAGAACTATGGTTGGTCACGGATAAGGCGAGTATAAAGATACTCGTGGACAAAAACGTGGTGCCGAAGGGGTTTAGGCACAAGCTAGTGGTTTTCCCAGGCGATTTAGGAGAGGAAGATGCGTTAAGGATTTTGAAGGATAGTAAACCAAGTGTGGTTTATCTCTGTGATGAGAAAGGCGTTTTCGAGAAATTAACTGAACTAGTCTCGATGATGAATATTGAGAAAAACACCTGTCAACCCCATGAAATGGTTGATCATGCCAACAAAGATCAAGTTGAAAATACACCGTAATGTGTTAACCCCTTATATGTATTTCAACGATATCGCCATCTTCCACGACATGGTCTAATCCAACCTTTTCTCCAGGGTATTTAGCAGAGGGACCCCATATCTTGGCGTATTGAAAGTTCTTGACAAAGTCCTTGTGTATATTCAAGGCGACATCGTAGATCGTGGAACCCCGTTTTAAAATCAAGGGCCTGGGCGAAGGGGGTGTATTAGGTGATTTAGTATATATCCTTATCAAGTCCAGTGTTTTGAAAATCAATGGCGCGATCTTGTCCAGGCCCTTTCCGGTCACAGCCGATCCCACGGTAACTGGTACACCGGGTGTTTTCCTCTCTATCTCCATGAGGATGGTGTCATCGACTTTGCCTAGGTCTGATTTATTTATGAAAACTATTGATGGCTTATATGTCGTGTTCTCGAATATTGTTTGCTCTACATCATCTAATGTGACCTCGCCGTATATCTTGACATGCGCGTTGAATATCCTATAGCTCTCCAGGAGTTTTTTCACATCATCTAGAGTAGCTCCAATCAATTTGCCCATCGATGTTATCCTGATCCCCGATTTACCAACACGTTGAATCTCCATTACAACTCTCCCCTTAGGCTTAGATATCAGGATGCCCTCCTCCCTTAGTAATTCAACTATTTCATCATAGTCACCGAGAATATCCCTCGAAGCATCCAATGTTATGAGCAAACAATCGGCGTTCCTAATAAGCCCGATCACTTTGCCGATCAAGGAACTATCTTTACTTAATGGAGGCGCATCAACTAATTGGAAATAGACATCCTCATACCTCAACATGCCGGGCACAGGGTATGTCGTTGAAAATGGATAATCAGCTATAATGGTCCTAGCACCTGTCAACTTGTTGACTAATAAGCTTTTACCACTATTAGGTGGGCCTATCACGACAACCTGGGCAGCCCCGGATTTCTCGATGAAAAACGATGTGCCACGTCCACTTTTCTTTTTCCTACTCTCCTCTAGCTCATCTCTAAGCTGGGCTAGTCTTTTAGTGGCCCATTCCCGCAATCTTTCTGTACCTTTGTGTTTAGGGACACTTGATAGGAATTCTTCGAGTGCCCGTATCTTCTCCTCTATACTTCTAGCTTCCATCACCTTAATCCATTTAGCTTTCGCCTCTGCCGGCAGGTTTGTTACCATATTGGCATAGACCTTTTCTATTTCTTAATTGTAAAATCCATGATGTTTTTACTGATTTTTCCTTTTTCTCTATACCACAAGGGGGCTAAATCCTTAACCGTATGCCAACTCCTCCTTAATATCAACGGTGGTTGTGTCAATTCAAGTTGTTTTTCAATTAGCCATTCCCTGGTGAGGGGGTCTGAGGGATAACCCGAGCCGAAATCTCCCAGAAGCTTTTTCAAAATCTCAATATTCTTGTCTCTACTGATCTTGGCCACTATGCTGGCGGTTGACACCGGGATGTACTTGGAGTCGGCATGAGGCTCCATTACGAAAATAGATAAACGTTGTTTAAACAACTCCCTGGCATATTTCTCCACGATCTTTTTTATACCCTTGACTTCATCTATTATTATGCCAATTGATTTATCGTTTTTCAAGACAATCCTCGAGAAATAGCCAAGTATTCTCCTAATAGAGCTGGCCAATAGCTTGTTCAAGTTCTCGCTATCTATCTTGAAAGGAGGCACATATATGATCAAGATATATAGGTCGCTTCTCACTATCTCCTTGTATAGATGGTATCTTTGATGCGGTTGTAATTTTTTACTATCTTTAACCCCGATTTCAGCCAATTTCTCAAACTGGCCTTTAGCCCCCATAACCCCTGCCACAACCATATCGCCTATTAAAGGGCCTCTACCCGCTTCATCGATTCCAATTAAGATCTCTGGTTCACTCAAACTCCTCATCTCTTTCAACCAAGACACATATGTAAACATGAATAGTTATTAAGGGGATTAATACTCAGCATAGCCTGGTCCAGGGGAGCATCGTAATGAGTAGTTTCTATCAAAACCTAGAAGCGTGGATTAAGAGGCAGCTTGAAATAAAAGAGATGTTTGCAAAGGCCGAGGAGAACTATAAAGACGCTGATAGATTAACATTAATAACATTGTCTAGATTGGCTTTTCAACACATGAGTAGGACGATCGAGGCATTTGACCAATGGCTCAGAGACCCCATGATCACAACTCACATGCCACGTGAACTACTCGTGGAGCTTTGGTCTAGGTTGAGGCATGTATTCTACGAGCTAATAGACCTTGACATAGATCATACAAGTAAGTTTAGCAATTACTTGAAAAAACTAGAGACAGAGGGCTCTATAAACCCATTATTCTCCATAGGTACTAAGGAAGAAAAGGAAACTAGGAGGAGAATACAGCCAACAATATAGTTAGGTTTTTCTCCGCGCCTTTATATCGATCTCCACATCTATAGGGGCGATCTTCGGTTTTAGCTCACTATAAAGTTTTTTCAAGACCTCAGCATCATTTCCCAGTTTATCTAGTTTCTTAGACAGGAATTCTTTCCCAAGTCCCGTTATAGCTATCTTCCTATGTATGACCTCGATTAACCCGGCGTATTTGAGCATTACGAGCTCGTTTAACACGTCTTTACTGGATATCATATTGGCTATATTGATGAACTTGTAATTGAGGTCCAACCCGTTCTCCTTCATTAGGTACAACAACTGGATCAACGCTTTCTCGCTGATCCCATTAGTTAATGATATTATGTATAACAATTTGATCAGTCGTGGATTTTTCTCAATATCGCTGAGCGTTACCACCTGTTTGCTCACAATTTTTATTTCCTTGCTCTTCTCAGTAGTGGTTGTTTTGCTCTGTTTTTTCTCAGACATGGTCTCACCGGCCTTCAGAAACATTAGTTAAACAGAGGTTATTTAAACAGTTTCCTCGATTTAAGCGTGCCTCTGCTATGAGAGGCTAGGTCTTGTGATCGTGGTATATGGATAAGCCATTCATCAACATGACAGCGATTTTATACCGTCTAAGCGAGACATTATCCACGAGCTCCGATAACATGGAATGTATTACCTTGTTGTTATCGACATTACTAGTGTATAACGTATCGAGCACGTCGTCTCTGTCAATTGGCTTTAACTTACTAATCAGCGCTGCGCGCATGCTTTCTACGGCGAGGTTAAGTCTCTCTGCATACCTATGTGAATGGGACATGTATATTATGTACATATACATTATAGCGGAGAGTGCGAGCAATATGTTGGTGAATAACACTTCAACATATAGTCCGAAGACCAATATATTAACAGCACTTATCACCAATACTATTGATAACCCTATATATACGTTAATCCAAGACATTGAGAGGGCTAGCAGTGCTAAGAGCGTTGGGATCAGTGATTGAAGGCCCGGCTCGCTCATCAAGTTTACTAGTGTTATGAAGAGGCCGAGATATATTGGTATATTCAATTGTATTTTCTCGCGTCTATATGCTTTTCCAAGCATCTCGGCGAATTCTCTAATATTTTCCTTGACCTTGTCTATTATTATCGAGATCGATAGATAGTCCTTTAGATTCCTAATGGCTATTAATGCCTCTGTCACTGTTGACAAGGCCGTGTAATAACTAGTTAGCAAGTCCTGTGTGAGTATGCTCGGTTTCTTTGTATTGACCAACATGTCTCTGAGGCTTATTAATTTCTCCTCATCGGCCTTGGAGATACCGATTCTACGCAGTTCATTGACTAGATCCTCGAAATCTTTCAACAAACTATTCACTAAGGGTTTCAAATCTTTTCACTCCTGGCCCTGATATAATTCCAGACACATTTATTTGTAAGACATCGTCTTTTAAAACTTTGTTTATTAACGCGTTTTAGTCATGGTATACGTGTTCAAAGATATATAATGGCTAAATAATTATCCCAGATAGAGATTGTGTTAAAATAGAAAAAAATTGGGGCAATTCGTGGTTGAGACCATGAGTGGGATAAGGATCGAAAGTGTTGCCAGGAGGAGGATAAGTTCACACAGTCATATAAGGGGTCTAGGGCTCGATGAAAAAGGCAAGGCTATTTTCAAAGCAGAGGGGTTAGTTGGGCAATTAGAGGCGCGAGAAGCGGCGGGTATAATAGTCAAGATGATTAGGGAAGGTCGGTTATCCGGCAGAGGCATATTGCTAGTTGGACCGCCAGGTACTGGCAAAACAGCTATTGCAGTGGCCATAGCAAGGGAGTTGGGGGAAGACACGCCTTTTGTCATGATGAGTGGCAGTGAGATATATAGCACGGAGAGAAAGAAAACAGAGGTGTTGATGGAGGCTGTGAGAAAGGCCCTTGGAGTGAAAATAAAGGAGATCAGGAAAGTGTATGAAGGCGTGGTTAAGGAAGTTAAGGTCAGGCGGGCTAGGCATCCAATGGTTCCATATCTCACGGTGCCTGTGGAGGCAAGGATAGTCCTCGCTACCAAGGACGAGGAATTAACTCTCACTGTTCCAGAAGAGGTCACACAGCAGATCATAGAGATGGGTATTAGAAAAGGCGATGTGATATGGATCGATGCTGAAACAGGGAGAGTTCACAGGGTGGGTAGAACCAAGGAATTGGAAGGTGCTAGGACATATGATATTGAAACAAAGCGGGTAGTTGAAATACCTCGTGGGCATGTGAAAAAGGAAAAGGAGATTGTGAACGTGTTTACGCTACATGACCTTGATGTGTATTTCGCTGTCCAGAGAAGTATGATCAGCATTTTTGGCATAACATTTGAAAGAGAGATACCATCAGAAGTTAGAAAACAAGTGGATGAAACCATCAAGAAATGGATTGATGAGAAAAAAGGTGAATTAATACCCGGAGTGCTATTCATAGATGACGCGCATATGTTGGATATAGAGTCTTTCAGTTTCCTAACAAGGGCCATGGAGAGCGAGTTCGCCCCAATCATAATATTGGCAACTAATAGGGGGTTCGCTAAGATAAGGGGCACGGACATTGAATCACCTCATGGCATGCCACTCGATTTGCTGGACAGGCTATTGATCATACCAACCAAGCCCTACACGCCCGATGAGATCAGGGAGATTATAAAGATACGTGCAGAGGAAATGGAGATAGAACTAAGCAAAGAGGCACTTGAAAAACTAGTTGAAATAGGGAGTAAAACCAGTCTAAGATATGCCGTTCAATTATTGGAGCCGGCTAGGATAATAGCCGAGGAAAGGGGCTCACAAATCATCAACGTGGAGGATGTCGACAGGGCAAAGACATTGTTCATAGATGTCTCAGCCAGTGTTCAATATCTAAGACAATATGAACAAATGTTCTTGAAATGAGCCATAGATATTCCGCCGTAATTGAAGCCATATTATTTTCGAGGACACGTCTGAAATCCTGACCAGGTGCTTTAATGGCCAATCTTGGCTTAGTATATAAAAGCCTCATGGATGATGATTTCAAGGTCTTGAACGCTATTGAGAGAGGGCTGAGGAGAAGAGAGTACGTGCCACTTGAAATCATAGAGAGGTATTCAGGTCTTCACGAGGAGAAAATAACACTCATCTTGAGCAAGTTGCATTCTCTTAAACTAGTTAAGAGGAAAACAATTAGTGGTAAATTCGCTTACAGGTTAACATATACTGGCTACGATATGTTGGCTTTCAAGGCCCTCGTTGACGCGAACGTGTTTGAGGCAATTGGCGATAAGATTAATGTTGGGAAAGAAAGCGAGATATACATTGGGTTAGCTCCTGGTGGTGTGTATTTAGCTGTTAAAATATTTAGAATAGGTAGGACCAGTTTTAGGAAAACAGCCAGGACTAGGAAATGGAGTATTGAGGGAAGACATTCATGGTATGAGCAATCCAAAATAGCGGCTGAAAGGGAGTATAAGGCATTGAGAGAATTAGCCTATTTAAATGCATATGTGCCAGTGCCAATTGGCTATAACAGGCATGTGGTGGTCACGGAGTTCATTGATGGGGTGGAGCTGTGTAAGAAGCCTTCTCTGAATAATCCAGAACAGGTCTTGACCAAGGTGCTTGAAACCCTTGCGATAGCTTATCACAAGGCGTCCATAGTGCATGGAGATCTTAGTGAATACAATATACTTGTACGTAGAAGCGATGAAACACCGTTCATAATAGATTGGCCTCAATACGTGTATAGGGATGAGCCAAACGCATTTGAATTGTTGAAGAGAGACGTATATTATATAACGAGGTTTTTCAGGAAAACATATGGCGTGGACCTGGATTACAACGAGGCATTCAAAAGAGTGGTGGAGTGGGAGCGTAAATAGGTGGTTAGAGGAATAAGTGCAGGTATTTTACCCCTTCAGTTATGTAGATGACATGGGGGTAGTCATTAAAACTATAATGGGAATAGATATATTACCCGGATATTCCCCGTATTCCACGAAATTACCACATTACGCTGTCGTGGTATTGAGAGATGGACGTATCATAGGTAAATACGATGACGTGCCTTTAAACAAGGTCCTAAGACTGGTCCTAGAATACCATGTCGATGCAATCGCGGTTGATAATGTATATGAGATTGCGCGTGATAACAAAGACCTCATTAAAATAATGTCCCTACTACCTCCTAATTGCAAGATAATACAGGTCACTGGAATAGGGGAGGAGGTTAAGGGTGTGAGTGAAATAGCGAGAGAGCTTGATTTACAGGTGTCCAAGCCCTCTCCACTCTACACGGCATTTATAAATGCATATGCTGTTTATAATGGCTATGGCCAAGAACTTAGGGTTTTCGGGGACAAGACACTCTTGATCATAACAAAGGGGCGCACAGTTTCACAGGGAGGTATGAGTAGTGAACGTTTCAAGAGGAGTATAAGGGCATCGATACTGCACGTTACAAAGAAAGTGAAAGAGATCCTCGATGAGAATAAAATAGATTATGACATGGTGCTCAGAAAGAGCGAGGGTGGATTAGAGAGAAGCATGTTTATAATATATGCGCCGAGAGAGCGGTTATACGGGTTGATCAAGCCTATAAGGCATAAGAACATAAAGATCATTATACGTCCTGTGCTCGCTAAGAACACTTATTACAGGGACATCTCTCCTAGGAGACCTGTCATAGTTGGTTTAGACCCTGGCATGAACATAGGCGTAGCTGTAATAGATATTTATGGAAGACCGGTTTTCACAGCCAGCGTCAAAGGCCCTGATAGGGATGAGGTATTGAGACAAATATCGCATCATGGAGATGTCGTTATCCTGGCAACTGATATGTCGAAGCCACCTGATTTTGTTAAAAAGATGGCTGGATTACTGAACGCTGTGTTATATGCACCGGATTCCGATATCTCGATCGATGAGAAAAACAGGGTTATGAAGGATGTAGTGGAGAGATACGGGGTTGAAATACCGGATACACATGTGAGAGATGCGCTTGTAGCGGCGGTTAAGGCCTATCACTCGATCAAGAATTTGGTTGAAGAGATCATGGCTAAAATAGAGAAAATACCAGGTATAGATAAGGAGAAAATAGTGGCCGAGGTCATCAGAGGAAAGCCTCTCAGCGAAGTGTTGGATGAATACTTCATGAAAACCCTTAACATAGGTAGCCATGGAGAAGTAGAGCAAATTAAACGGGAAAAAAGCGAAGCAGCAATCAGTGGCGAGAGCATTAACAAGCTACATGAGAGAATACGTGTCTTGGAGAACACTGTCAAGAGGCTTGAAGAGGAATTAAGGGAGAAAGAACTGGTGATCAGTGATTTGAAAACAGAGATCAAGTTATTGAGATCGCGTAAACCAGGCATAGATGAGTATGAACGGAGGATTGCCCTGTTAAACATGGAGATAGATCATATCAAAAGAAAACTCGAGGAAAAAGAAAAGACAATAAATACTTTAAAGGAAAGGATCCATTTACTTGAAAACATGTTAATATCACTAGGTAAAGGAGATTTATCGTTAATACCCAGGTATTCATCGATAAGCTGTGAAGACATATATAATTTGAAATCACCCGCGATCTACCTAGATATCACTGACAATGATATTGGGATGTTCCTGGGTAAGGAAATTATTGAATGCATGAAGAACAATAGAATAGCCCTTCTCGTAGGGGGCAACGTGGATGTTAACAGGGGCTTAGAGCTGGGAATACCTATTGTGAAAACCGAAGTTTTGTTAAGCCTAGATGATTACGTGCTTGTGAGAAAAGAGGTGTTGATCGAGGTGAATGCGCAATGGAAAGAGATCGAGAGACGCCGTGTTGAAAAAATGCATGAGAATATAATAAAAATGATCGAAGAATACCAGAGATCTAGGCGTAAACTAGTATAGGATAACTAGGTCATTTAACACGAGCTCTGTGACTTTCCTTATATTTGCCAATTCCTCATCGGCTATGCCATATATCTCGTTTCTAACATGCCCCGGTATATCGCCATGCCCTGGGTCAATGGGTATTAATTTTATGCTGGCTATTAACGGCTGATCTATTGGCCTACCGATCTGGCTTAGGATCTCCACGTATACATCGCTGAATATATCGCTGAATTGATTATAGACTTTCTCTGCTATGGTCCTGGCCACGACATTATATATCTTGCCAACGTGGTTAACGGGGTTCTTACCAGCAGTGGCCTCGATACTGATCGGGCGCATCGGCGTTATAAGGCCATTAGCCCTGTTCCCTCTTCCAGTTGCACCGTCATCGCCGTGTTCAGCCGAAGTGCCGGTCACTGTGAGGTAGAAACTGTTTTTCTCAGGTATATCAGCCGTGTTTACATACACCTCTATGTTATAATCTGGTGCTATTTCAGCGCTAAGCTCTTTCACTGTCGCAATTATATCCTCTTTGGTCTTGAAATACTCGTATTTATCCCTAACCTCCCTATCTATTATAGCGGTTGCAATTGTAAGTGTTATTGTTTTATCACGCCTTAGACCCATCACCTTGATGTCCTCTCCTACGGCCGGGTTTCGTCTCTTATATTCCTCGCTGTTCAGAAACATTTCCGTTTTCAGCACTATTTTCTCCAAGGGGGTTAAAGGGGCGTATCCAACTCCTATACTCGTGTCATTGGCTAAGGGCATGACGTTCTTCCCTGTCTCGAACACTGATACCAAGTCAGCACTGCCCTTTCTCACTTTGTAATCAACTATTACATGTGCCTCGGGGTCTAGGTGTTTGAAATTCCTCTTTATCCAATCCTTGACTGCTTCGACAATTAATTTGCCGAATGGTACATGCACGACTCCATCGCTTGTCCTAACCTCTGTAGTGGCTCTCCCGGCAACGATTATGTATATTGGTTCAAGGACTGTTCCTCCGCCAAATCTCGGAGCTGACTGCCCTCCCACGACTAGTGTTTTATCTAAATTGTGGTGGAGAATCGTGCCGAATTCCTTGAGATAGTATTTGCATAGAATACGTGAAGAGACCTCGCTGGCAGAGTCAGCTATGTAATCGGGGTGTCCAAGCCCTTTTCTCTCAACTAGTTCAACTCTCATATTCCTTACACTCTGCATTTTCAATGTCTCTATTTCAATATTGCGCTTTAATCCCACATCAAACCCCTCTTATGAGCATCATACTTGATAGAAGGTTATACTTTATGATAATTTAAACCTTAATATTTACTCCAACACGATGTCATGATTCCTCGCACTTCGTGGGTCCTTTACCATGGTTTAAAGACACGATCATGGATTTGCCAGGCAGTTTTTCGACGATGTCTCGAAGTGGTATTTTATATGGAGTGTTTTTCACAGCCCTAATAGCTCTCTCGAAATATTCTGCTAGATCCTTGGCTATTTCCTCAGGATTCCTATCACCTGGCATTAGGACAGCGTATGCTAATGTCTCCTTGTCTAATAATTCCCTAGGCCCCACTACAACCTTTACGTACTCTCCATAGATATTGTCACAAAAAACCCTAATCCCTATGCCGAGTTCAAGTGGCATCTTAATGAAATTTCTCTCGCCATATATCATAAACGAGCCTTTTGACAAGTACTCGCCTGAGGGCGGTTTCTTGGATACCTGGTTACCCCTAACCCAGTAAACGTCGATATAGCTAAATCCAGCTTTCCAAGCCTTCGAGTAACAAGCCGCTATTAGGCTAGCATCCATTATATCGCCTTCCTCGGGCATAGAGCCCTTTGTCAAGAGCGCGACAACGGGGGCGCCCTGTATGTCGGCATGGATGAATATATCGTTTTCGCCTAGGTATTTCTTGACAATTGCCTCGTTCTGAGAGGCATCCCTACCAGCTATGACCAGGTATTTATTACGCGTGAACATCCAGTGAAATCTCTCATACCAATACCTAGGGGATGGTTTCACGAGAGACAATGGCTCTTCCCTACTTATCCCTTTCTCCAGCTGATTTCTCATTCCCTGTAAGACTTCTTGCGCTCTTTTGATCTTTTTCTCCAGCTCTCTCCGATTTCTTTCTAATTCGATCAATTGATCTTCGAGAGACCTCCTAATGGATAGGTCTACGATGACCTCGCCTATTTCCACGTATATAACGCCTTTCGCGCGGTCAAATGATTTCACCCCGCACTCACTGATCACACTTTCCCAGCCCTTTTTCTCCCTGGTTAAAACAGAGCAATCGAGTATTCTCTGAACACTCTCAAAGTTTTCATAAATCAATCGGAGCTTATTTGAAATGGCATTTAACTCCTCTTCATATCTCCTAATGACAGCCTCCTGCTCGTTGATGCGAAGCCTTAGTGATTCTATTTCCCTCTGTATTTTCTGTTCTATTTCCTCGCGTTCCATGAGTAATTCATACTCCATGAAATACGTGTCAACGGAGTCGTTGAAATCATCGAGCTCTTTCACCTCGCAATCATAGATCTCTTTGAAAAGCAATGGCTTAAAGGGGGCGAATACCTCGTAAGAACCATCCTTTAAGACCAGGTAACCCTTGCCAATTAAGCTCTCAGAGACGATCTCTCTGTAGGACTTTAATAGCGCATCTAGGTCTTCTCGTGGTATATTTGCTGGTCTTGTGTTCTTAGCCTCGTATAACCCGGCTCTGTGCAATAGTTCCTCGGCTATATAGCCTGGTAATCCCCATTCAAACACTATCCCTCTTACAAGGTCTTTCCCCTTATTCAATGAATCTATTAGGGCATTTTCATTAAATGGCGTGGCGCTTTTCATTGGAGGCGGCTTATAATGGAGTCCTGGTTTTATAGCTCTATCTCTATATTCCTCAAACCTCGATGCATACATGATCTTGTCATTGCTATCCACCACAACCCATAGTCCTCTTGGAAGTAGCTCTATGTAGTGTTTCAAGCTTTCTTCGTGTTTAAATGTGGTTAAAACCACTATTCTCTCCCACCAGGGCATCTCCATGCCAGTGATTTTCCCATCTCTCACATGTGCTCTGAGATACCTCGCCAGGTTATCTATATCCTTATCCATAGGTTCAGCACGAGTGAAGTGAATTCTACGGCCGGGCTCTATTTTAAGTAACTTGATATCATCTCTACACCTTAATTTCAATAACCAATACCTCTTAGCCCTGTAAACATTATCGATGAAACAATTGACCACGCTATCTCTGTATCGCTGAGTCCAGGCATATATGTCGATTATATCCATTTGTTTCTTAAGCAAGAGGACACACCCTGGTAATGTTAATAAGCCATGTATTCCCTTAAATCCACTGGGTTACGAGATGCAACTCGACATAGAGGATAGGATAATACTCACAAGGCTATTGACTGGGCTGATATATGGTGTTTCAGTGTTTGTTTTGACGTATTTTCTACCACCCATAATAGTGTCCTCTATAGCCTGGTCTGGCTCAATACTAGTGTATTATGCGACCATATTATATGTCCTATTTAGGTATAGACCAACTAAAAGATTTCATCTCTACCTCAGGGGCTTGATGACATTTTACGCAACATGGCTTATAACATCATACATCCTATATGATGTGTTTAAATAGTTATGTTTAAAACCACGTCGAGTGATACGTGGTTGACATTACCCATCGCTTTCGCTAAATAGCTCTCGCCAAATGTCTTCTCGTAATTTCCTGTGTTTTATATAGTATTCGAGGCCGTCAGCTAATAGGGGTTTTCCATTGACTAATGGATATCTATATGGTAGATAAACCGAGCCGTGATCCGTATCTATGGAGACGCCGTCTATGTATTTGAAACCCTCAATACCTCTATGTATCCATAGGTAATGGATATAATAGGCCGCGCCATCAATGCTGTATTGCATCTCTCCAATATTGTAGGCTTGTACACCTCTCAGTTTACTAGTTAACATGGCCTTTGTCCTACCCCTAGGGGGGTGATCTCCGAGTATGCCTCCAATTAAAACGTATTTTGTACTTGCTAACACATTATATCCTAGTTCATTACTGCTCTGTGGGTCTAGGATTATCAGCTCATTAGGTTTCACAAGGCCATTCTCAACCAGCGCTATAATGCTCTTGTCAAATACATGGGCACTGTATTTTCTCAGTACGCGATGATATTTGACCGGTATATTTGTAAACCACAGCCATTCTTTTCCATAAAACATGGATACATGCCTATATTCCAGTAGTAGCCACGGACTTAGACTTTCCTCGAGATGCTCGATCACTATTATGGGTTTGCCCTGGTTAGATGTCCCCGCCATAATATATCCCTATATGCCTCTAACTGGTTCACATCAATACCGATGTATTCAGCCGCTGTTAAAATATTGACCTCCGGGTTCTCTTTTCTCAGTGTTTCAAGGTATTTTTCATATTCCCTATCCCGGAGTATGTGGTGATCTAGGATCACAGTGGTATTGGGTTTGAGAACCCTCACCAATTTGATCAAATTAGCCAATAGAGCTAAGCCCTTGTCACGCGCTATGTATGTTGGAGGACCACTTAGGGCGAGCACATCGTGATCTATATTGACCAAGTAATTGAGTGATTCATTACATAGACAACCCTGTATATCACTGGCATGCGTGAATACATAGCCTTCTTCACTGATACTCGTGACAAGCACCCAGCCCAGTTTGGAATCACAATCCCCATGGCTAAGAGGGGCTGAAAACTTGAGTTTGACTTTTCCAATATCGATCTCCATGCCATCGACATACCTGATCTCCTTTGCAAGGTTTTTAACAGACATTTTCTCGAACAATAAATGGGCTCTCACTCTTTGTCGCCAATTTATCTTGGAGACAGGGTTTTTCACTAACAACAATTTATTCCTATAGTGAATTTCTTCGCCCTGCCTATACAAGTAGTGATCTCTATGGTAATGGGATATTATAACATAATCGGCCTGTCCCATATATGAGTATATCTCATCGAGATACCTCTTCAAAGCCCTTAATTCCATGTCGTGAGGTGGTAAACCATATCTACGTGGTGCCAATGCTGCACCGGGATCTATTAGGAAGATCCCTTCGCTTGTCTCAACAATGGTTGCCATACTCCTGATGCCCATGCTATCGAATGCTATAGGCTTGATCTTTATTTAGATCACCCCTTTTCTGCGATTACACAGCTTTTAATAAAGTATTTCAATGCCCTGCAATATAAGGTAAAACTCGTAATCTACATGGCATGTATCATTGTCATGGTGATCCACATTGGCTTATAAATACTCATTCTCCATGGAAAACAACGTCCTCATAGCAACTGGATCTGGGGAAACACTGAGGATCGAGCCTTGGTGTAGAGATGTAATCAGATTTAGGTCCTCGTATAGCGGCAGGATTTCAATGGATGATTGGACCTTGTTGAAACCCTGTGATAAGCCCGATGTAGAGGTAAATATAAATGGGGATAAGGCATTATTGCGTAACGGGAAACTAGTCCTCGAGATTACTCGGGATGGCGTGGCCAGGTATATCACAGTTGATGGCAAAGTGTTGTTGGAGGAATTATGGATTGATTACAGGGTTAACAACGCCAATTTATTGAAGGCTAGGAACTATAGGCATATCAACGGAGATCTCTATAAAATACAGCTATATTTGAAGGCTCGTGACAACGAGCATGTCTATGGCATGGGCCAATACGCAATTGGGTATCTCGATTTAAAGGGCTGTTCCCTTGAATTAGCACATAGAAATACACAGGTAAGCATCCCGTTCGCATTGTTTGCCAGGCCCAGTGAAGGGGTGTTTTATGGGTTCTTGTGGAACAATCCATGTATTGGGAGAGTAGAGTTCGCCAAGAACTGGACTATGTGGGAGTGTGAGGCATCGAAACAGATCGATTACCTTGTAATATATGGCGAAACCCCTGCAGAGGTCATTAAGAAATACCTGGAGATCACCGGCAAACCACCACTACTACCTGAATACGCGTTTGGTTTTTGGCAAAGTAAATTGAGATATAGGAGTCAGGGCGAATTGTTGAACGTGGCCAGGGAGTATAGGAAACGCGGCCTACCTCTCTCTATAATAGTCATAGATTTCTTCCACTGGACTAATCAGGGCGATTGGAAATTCGATCCACGGTTTTGGCCTGATCCGGACTCCATGGTCAAGGAATTAGAAGAAATGGGGGTCAAGTTAATGGTGTCGATATGGCCTACAGTAGATTTGAATAGCGAAAACTATGGTGAAATGGTTAACAAGGGGTTCCTGGTTAAAACGGAGAAAGGCATTCCAATACTTCACTCATTCAGAGGATTAACAACGTATGTGGATTTCACTAACCCGGATGCGGGTAAATTCGTGTGGAGTAGAGTGAGAGAGAATTACTATAAACATGGTATAAAACTCTTCTGGCTAGACGAGGCAGAGCCGGAGTTTGGATGGGACTATGGATATTTCAATATACTCCCCTATCATTATGAAAACGTGAGATATCATATGGGCAATGCACTGGAGATTGGGAATATATATCCGTTTTATTATGCAAAGGCTTTCGCGGAGGGCTTGATGAGCGAAGATGAGAGAGATTTCGTGCTCTTAATCAGGGCGGCGTGGATAGGATCTCAGAGATTCCCAATAGTGATGTGGTCCGGCGATATACCATCGACATTTGATTCTTTGAGGAGACAGATAAAGGCTGGTTTAAACACGTCGCTGGCCGGGATAGTATACTGGACCACTGATATTGGCGGGTTCTATGGCGGGGATCCAGAAGATCCCTCGTTCAGAGAACTGATCATAAGGTGGTTCCAGTTCGGGGTATTCTGTCCAATATTCAGGCTACATGGATATAGAAAACCCTATCCAGAAAATGCATCGACATGTGATGTCTATGAGTTGACAGGGGGGCCTAACGAGATCTGGAGTTTCGGCGAAGAGGCATACAGGGTTATAAGGGGGCTTTTATTCCTGAGAGAAATGCTTAAACCATATATACTCGAACAAGCGAAGAGAGCGAGCGAGGAAGGCATACCCATCATGAGGCCGCTGTTCTACGATTTTCCACAAGACCTTGAAGCATATAAAGTGGAAGATGAATACATGTTCGGCCCCGATATACTCGTTGCACCGGTGTACGAGAAAGGAGCTGTTTACAGGAAAGTATACCTACCCAAAGGGGCTACGTGGATAGATGTGAATAGCGGTGATACATATAATGGGGGTATTTACCTGGATTACAAAGTGAATATCGAAACAATACCCGTGTTCACACGTAGGCAAGAGATATACGAGATATTTAAAAAATGGAGAGAGATATACATGGGCTCTTGAAAACATCTCATTAACTGGTTATATAACAAGTCGATGTCCTTTAAAACGAATCATTTTTTAAATTAAACTGGCAATGACCATGCTGGTATTGGAGAACCCAGACCTCGACATAGTTAGCGAGGAGTTGAAAAAAGCCATTGCGGGGAGAAAACTAGTAATACTCATAGGTACTTGTAAAGTTGATTACGAAGGCAGGGGTGCATCGAGGCTGGAAGAGGGCGAGAGAGTCATCATTATAAAACAGGATGGGGCTGTGCTTGTACATAGGCCTGAGGGTTATCAACCAGTTAACTGGCAACCATCATTGGCCATCACCGAGGTGTTGAATAAGCCCGGTATGGGGTTGATAATACATGTTGTCCGGGATAAGCCAAGGGAGTACTTGACAATACTTCTTTCCAAGGTAAACCTGGTTGTGATCGATAAATTGACGGATACCGGTGAATTCACTATGTACTTGGATGAGGGCACTTTACGAGATATCATAGTCGAGAACCCGGATATATTAGAAAAAGGGCTGAGAATAGTAGGTGTGGAAAAACGGCTTGGAGATGGTTACGTGGATATATATGGCATTGATGTTAATGGCAGGCCCGTGGTGATAGAGTTGAAAAGATCATTGGCTACGAAGGAGGCTGTATTACAGCTATATAAGTATGTTAAGTTATTTGAAAAAGAACATGGGGTGAGCCCAAGGGGGATATTGGTATCTCCATCGTTTTCTCCAAGTGCATTGGAATCACTTAATAGGCTTGGATTAGAGTACAAGAGCATAGATCTCAAGGAGTTATGGGGTATGGTTAAAGAGAAGAGAAAGAAACACATATCCCTTGAAAGGTTTTTCAACAAGAGTGATTAAGGATGGAGGATTTCTACGATATATTGGCAGATGATTATGATGAATTATATGGCGAGGAGCAATGGGTGAAATACAGGTTCATGGATATACACATGGACTTGATATTGCCAGCCATGATCTTGGATAATGGCTGTGGAACAGGTGTTTTATATGAATACCTGAGTAGCAGTCACAGGAAACCCATGCAATACATTTGCCTAGACCCCAGCACCGGTATGTTGAAAAAAGCCCGTGAAAAACTCGGAAATCCATTCACATTGTTTATCAATGCCTATGCCGAGAATCTCCCATTCAGAGATAAGGTCTTCGACTACGTGTTCTCGATAACTGTCTGGAACAATATACTGGATAAAGCAGAGTCTCTCAGAGAGATGAAACGCGTGGTTAAACAAGAGGGTTTAATCATCATATCTAGTCGCATAGTGGAGCCGGTTATGCCCCCAGATATAGACAGCGAGTTCACATATATGGGCACTTGCATAGACTACTTCTATGTGAATAGGAAAATAGCGGTCAATCCTGGGACGATGTGTGTCTACGATCACCGTGCACGTAGATACATGGTTGTATCTAGGGATATGGCTAGGGATTGACATGTTCTCTGAAACAATTAGCCACGATCTCCTCGTTCACCATATCAGGGGTTACTAAAACAGGGGCATTTCCTCTAACCCATATCCTCGCCTTTGTAGTAATGCCCTTATCCTCTTCAATGAATACCTTGATTACGATGTCACTGAGTCTCGCCACTATATTATCCATGTCATTACTAATCGGCACCCCCATGAATATAGTGGTCTTTTCAGTCGCCTTCAAGTGGTTTATTACGTTGTTCAATAGCCATGGAAACTCATCTTTGATCGATAGATAAACGAGATCAATTGCGTGGAAAACTATTATCTCGGCTTTCGTGTTCTCCACATAATACGCGATCGTGGCGTAGAGTTCCGGCATTGGGTAGTAATGCGAGTTTATACTGACAAATTCAACTGTCTTATCCAGTATTTTCTCAGCGATATCTTTTTCATACCCTAGTTTCACCATGTATGTCAATAACGTCTGTTTCATCGAGTAAGGCGATATCCTGAAACTGATGATCAATAGCTTTGTATTATTAAAACTAGCCATGGTCATTGCAAAGGCCAATATTTCTATCAAGCGTAGATCAGCTGGATATGACACGTATATAATGCTCCCTCTTGGTAGCTTATCGTTTAAACCAGGTATATATTTAACTATCTGTCCACATGGCACCTTGATCTCGCCTTTCTCATACGGTATCTCGGGTACAACCGGGGGTACATATAACCTAATTCCAACCCCATCTATTATCGCGAACGGTGCTGTAACCGTCCTCAGCTGTGCACCACGCGCTTTCCTGATCTCCATGGTCCTGAACATCAGTGGTCCCCCGATCTTTTGTCTCAGAAACAACACAACATCGGCCACGAACTCTATTGCACCTAGTTCACAGGTGTCTCTTTCATACGGGGTCTCGGCTATTAAGATCATGAGACCATTTATTATCTCGGCCGCTCTGTAGAAGTAGTTTTGAAGCCAAGCCCTCCTAGAAGGCTCGTCAACGAGATATAGTAGCGCCGTAATAGAATCCACGACTATTACACTTGGTGAATACTCGCATATAGCCCTTGTTAACAAGTCTGTGATATCCTCGAGAGACCTGGACATGGGTATGTATATGAATCTCAATAACCCTTTTTCTTCTAGCTCTTTGAAATCCATGCCGAGTTTTCTCATAGAGCTGTATAACTTGTTCTTGGACTCTTGTAATGAGATATATAAACATTTACTCCCCCTAGCAGCGTTGGCGTAGCATATGGTTGAAGCCAAGATCGTCTTGCCAGAACCCGGATGACCCTCTATCAACAAAGTAGTGGCCGGGGGCATTTCTCCAAGGAATATATCGAGTTCCTTAATCCCCGTGGTGAAGTATTCCATGATTTCACCAAAATAGCCAACTGGTTTTATTACAACACTCTTTTTGTGGGATTAAAACCCATTACTATGCGTAGGATATACTTGTAAAAAAAAAATATTTAAGTTTTACACCACTTTATACCTACATTTAACCCATTACCAATACACTTGCCGAGTAGTTGGATAAATGCGGTCTAGATTGGTGATCGAGGGGCAATAGTTTTAAAAATACATGAGGGAATTATTAATGTGGTAGTAAATAACGAGAAAAACAGATGAGGTGTTATTGAGTGAGCCCTGCGGTGAGAAATATTAAGCCAGTCAGCCCGTTTAAAATATTGAAAAGCTCGGAGGGAAACGTGGTATTGGTTAGATTAAAAGGAGGATATGAATACATAGGGCAATTGGAACTAGTGGATGGCACTATGAACGTGGTATTGAGTAATTGCACAGAGTACTCTAATGATGGGAAACCATTGTTGAGATATGGTAGAGTGGTGATAAGGGGTAGCCAAGTGGAATTCATAAGCATAAACTACGGACAGGTCTCACCGGAGTTCGCCCATGTATAATTCAATCCATGTATAATCCTGAGCCCAGGAAGACCCGGTTCATCGTTAATGAAACAGTTTGTCAGTTGATCGGCTTATTTCCCAGTTGTATTGATCACCAGCGTTAATGATCATTACATTGGGAAACATAGATTAAATCCACTGAATGAGTGAGAAACAGGGTTAGTGGTTAAAGTCATTAAATGAATTGGAAAGGACTTTAAACACACAAGAAATCTCCACGAGGGTTTAATATCAAATGGGTAAAGAGAGTTGCTGGGCAACGGCGAAGATATATGTCATGGTGAATCAACCTGAAAAACCGTCATTTCTCTATTAATT
>JAWBBW010000003.1:69915-100405 GCA_038824035.1 Desulfurococcaceae archaeon | reverse complement strand
CAACCCCATTCACTATTACCCTGACATATGGGTGTTCAGCATATCTCAGCTCATATTTACCGATCCTCTTCGCCGCCTCAAGTATTACTTCGAAACCAAGAGACCTGACTTTCTCAACGCTCCATTCACCCGGGTATAACACAAATACATCGAGGTCTCTATCACCCGCTAGCCATGTATCGTGCGCTATGCTGCCTTGCAAGGTGATCTCAGCTTTAATACCACGCTCGATCATGACTTGTTCCAAGATCTCCCTTATCTTTTCGAATGCATTGAACAAGATCTCGTATTCCGATTTACTCGGCTTTATCTTATTCAATACAAATCTCTCGATATCATCGTAGTTAACTGTGTTGATCGCCATGTGCAAGTGCACCGAGAATAACTAAGAGAGCTTCACACTGCATAGATCGCTATATATAGGGCCACTCGGTGTCAACACACTTCGTTTAACAATAACCTCGTCTACATCGAAGTAGCCGAAATCGTAACCAGCGTACATGTTTATGGCCTTGATCAACTTGTCTATGTTTCTATGACCCTTCACACGGATGAGTGTTATGTGAGGCGTAAACCCTTCTCTCTCCCTGGGTATGCCTAGTCTCCTAAGCTTGTCCTCAACTAAGTTATGTAGTTCAATCAATTTCTCAGAACCCTCCTCGATTCCTGCCCATACAACTCTGGGCCTGGTTATATTCGGGAAAACACCTAGCCCTTTCACATGTGCTGTGAACTTACTAAAGGATATGCCCGCTATTTCATTACATATCAATCTAACCATGCTCTCCGGGATTTCACCTATGAATCTAAGTGTTATGTGAATATTCTCGTCTTCCACGGGCTTCACATCGGCACCTGTCTCCACGAGGGCGTTTCTAATAGCTATGAGTTTCCCCAGCGTCTCCTTCTCCCTTATTTCAATCGCTATAAATGTCCTGATGAACTCTTCTCTTCTCACTGCTAAGACACCTTATTTTTCCATGGTATTTATATCAAATTGATTTTATTAAAATTAAGAATACGGTGAGAACCATGTTGTTTATCCTAGTTACCGGTATGCCAGGAGCCGGTAAGAGCATTGTAACCAGGGTAGCAGTTGAAATGGGATTACCTGTGTACAATATGGGCGATGTAGTCAGAGAAGAGGTCCTCAAAAGATATGGACACGTGACCCCTGAATTAATGATATCGACATCAAGGGAATTGAGGAAAGAATATGGCGAAGACGTGATCGCTGTTAGGACACTCGAGAAGATCAAGCAAAAGGCCAAAGCCGTGGTTATTGATGGAGTTAGGAGTTTGACAGAAGTTGAGGCATTTAGAAAACACGGCGATGTGGTTATCATAGCTGTCCATGCCTCTCCGCGAACGAGGTTTGAGCGATTATTAGCCAGGAAAAGACCTGGAGATCCAAATACGTACGAGGAATTTCTGAAAAGAGATCTCGTAGAATTGGGCTTTGGAATTGGAAATGTCATAGCGTTAGCAGATCATATGTTGGTTAACGAGAGTATAATAGAGGACATTGAAAAACAGGCCAAGGAATTACTAGATAGATTGGTGAAGATGCGTGCTCAAGGTGATCGTTGAGGCCGAGATAAGGCCCAGTGAAGACCCTGAGAAAGTTAAGAGAGCTATCCTCAACATTATAGAGACAGAAAACATATTAATAGAAGAGCTGGGTAATGGCTATTATGTCATGAGAGCCCTTGGGTATAACAAGGAGTGCTTAAGGCCATTGAGAAATGCGATCAGGACCCAACAAATAGAGCCGGCATTTAGATCGTACCTAGAGAGATATAGACATGGTGAATCCATAGCAATACTTCTACATAAACAAGCCAGCTACGTGGGCAAAATATCACTCATCGATAGTGAAAAGGAATCACCACTAGGACCCATTAAACTCATAATTACAGGGGATGATGACGAATTAGATGAAATTGTAGAGTATCTGACCGCGGAGTGATTTCAAAGTATCAACACCATGCCATCTCGCGCGACCACACAATTCTTAAAGAACCTTTTGGCATCTTTAAGGATTTCGTCATCGCTATACCTGGCACTTATATGTGTTAAAACAAGCATCTTGACATTAGCCCTGAGGGCGATCAGTGCTGCATCTAGGGCCGTTGAATGCCCTTGTTCGCATGCCTCTTCGTGCATAGCACTGGTGAACGTGGCTTCATGAATCAATATATCGGCTTCCCTACAGTTTTCGACGACAACGTCGGTTGGCCGGGTATCGCCTGTGTAACAGATCGTTTTCTTGCCTATGGCTATGTGAAAACCATATGATTCAATACTGTGGAGTACCTGGAACGCCTTAACTATTATTTTGCCATCCTCGTAGGTGAACCCAGGATATAGCTCGAACAATTCAAGCTTAAAACCTGGCTTGATAAAACCCTTTTCCATAGATATTTCAATGAAATCCTTGAACTCCTTGGGGGCTACAATATACAATGGGTCTTTTCTATTGGATAATGTCATGGTTTGAATCATGCCGGGTAAACCCAAGTAGTGATCTCCGTGTAGATGTGATATAAAAATTGACCTAGCTTTCAAAGGACTGAGGCCGGTTTTCAACATACGTATTTGACACGCTTCGCCAGGATCAAGTACATATATATCAGAGTCAACTTTGATCGCAATACATGGAGGCGAACGATGTATTGGGATCGCCGCTCCTGAACCCAATATGTATATCCTGGCATTCATCCCTTTACCACCACGTTGATCACCCTGGTCAACCCTCCATGTACATAGCTATAGTAGCGATGTCTAAGCCGTAACTCAGTACTGGCTAATAAGTCGTCTAAATAATCCTCGAGCCAACATGGTATCATGAAGCTCGCGTATTTACCACGTGGTAGATAACTTGAAAGCCTCTCGATAAATAAGCCATATAGATGCCTTATCTCGATTCCGTGAGTACTCGCGCCCTTGCCGTATGGAAGGTCGGTGGCGACACCACCTATGTTAATATATTCGAGTGTTGTGGAATCCCCCAAGATCACTATATCACCAATCCCACAGTAATCCAAATTAGCTCTCATACCGTGTACTAATTCCCAGTCTATGTCCACACCTATGGCCCTAATGCCCATAAACCAGGCCTCGATCAACACGCTACCTGTGCCAGCAAATGGATCTATCAACACTTCGTTCTCCCTAATTCTTGAGAGGTTTATCAATGCCCTTGAAATATCAGGCGTTAAAGCTATGCTCCTTTGAAAGGGCCCTTTACATATACTGGCCCTTGTCCTCAGCTTATATCTACTTATGCCTAAGATAACTTTATCCTCTGTGAACAGTATTCTGGCCTCTACTCCTCTCCTAATACCATGGTGGTTTATCCGTAACGAGCCCAGGTAATCGAGTATATGTTGCTTGTCAACTATCGGCTTTAACACTGAGTGATGTGCCCAGAACCTGCCAAGGTTTTTCAAATAACTCCTCATTTCATCCACACGGGCTTGTTCATATACATTATCCATTAATATGAACTCCCCTATTTCTTTCACAAACCCGGTTCTTCTCCTAATCTTTTCTAACACAAATACGTCTGAGTCAACTATGCATAGCATTGAATAGCAAATAGGTCTCTCCATTACGCCATAGGTTTCCAACAATGCCTGTAGCTCTCCTATAGCCAAGTGCTCGTTATCGCCTCGTAGTATGAAATAGTATTTCAATGTGAACGCCTATTTCAATTTAACTAGAAGTGTTGAAACCTCATCTGCCACTCTGCCCGATATATCCACGTACTCGATTAATTCATGTCTATGTCTAATGCCAAGGGTATTAGCCAAGATCACTTTATGGATATTCGCTTTTTCAAGTTTTGACAAGGCATCGCCGACCATCAACCCATGTGAAGCCGCCACCACGACTCTCCTCGCACCCTTCTCGTAGAGTATTTTAGATGCCTCTGCAATGGTACCCCCTGTGCTTATTATGTCGTCGATCAAAACTGCATCCCTCCCGTTGATATCCACGCTCTTTGTGGCATAGCTAATCACGCCGGTAATTCTATCCCTGGATTTCACCATGTAATCATATTCCAATCCATGGATCTCTGCTGCATACTTAGCCCTATTCAAGGCGCCTTTGTCCGGCGATATCACAACAGGGTCTGACACGTATTTAAGGGCTCTCTCGACTAGTAAATCGGATATGAATATGTTCACCGCCTTATCACCGAATGACTTCAAGACATCGGGATTGTGAATATCCACTGTCAATAACCCGGTGAAACCAGCTGCTTTGAACATATCGATCACCAGTTCAGCCGACACTGGTTCTCCTGGCAAGAATGCTTTATCCTGTCTTGAATAGGCGATATATGGTATCACGCCAATAATTTCCCTGGCTCTATGTCTCCTAGAAGCATCGGCCAGTAATAATGTCTTGAACAATGAAACATCCTGGCCTGGATATAAAGTACCTATGATCAGTACTACATTGTTCTCGAGCTTGTTTGGATCAATGATCCTAACATATTGTTCGCCATCTGGAAACATCTTTTCCACGAACTCCAGGACTTCTGATCTCAGTGAATTGGCTATTTTCAAGCCTTCCTCGAAATAAGAGCGCTGTATCAGTGCTATTATCATTGAATACACCCAAGTGGAAATATAACAGGCTACTGGGTAATTAACTATCTAGAGGTGTTATCGATGCGTTTTGCCCTTGATTTACCAGGTGTGAAAATAGCTGATCTCTGGGAGAGCGTTGGCAATGGCAAAGTCAAGTGCAATCTTTGCCACAGGAGATGTATAATCGTGCCAGATGCGTATGGGGCATGCGGTGTTAGATATAACAGCGAGGGCAAATTGTACACGCTTGTATACGGTGTCTTGACAGCCGCTAATCCAGACCCAATTGAGAAAAAGCCTCTTATGCATTTTAACCCCGGTTCATATGTTTTCTCGATATCAACAGCCGGCTGTAACTTCTACTGTAAATTCTGTGATAACTGGGTGCTCAGCCAGAGTAGGAGAGATAAGTTATTTGGAAAGCCCTACGAGCCGGTAGAAGTCGTGGAAAGTGCAAAGAAAAGTGGATGTCAAGGCATCAGCTACACATATAACGAGCCCACTATATTCTTCGAATTCATGTATGACACCGCGAAGATCGCTAAGGAAAACGGGCTATTCAACACAATTGTCACAAACGGATATATGACTCCCGAGGCCATTAGGAAACTGGGCAATTTAATAGATGCCGCCACTGTTGATTTTAAAGGATCCGCTAACCCGGAATTCTACAGAAAATACATGGGAGTGCCAGATCCCACACCCATTTTTCAAAGCATAGTTGAAATGAAAAACCAGGGATGGTGGATCGAGATAACGGATTTAATTGTGCCTCAAATAGGGGATCGAGAGGAGGATTTGAAGAAACTTGCCACCTGGATCTATGAAACCCTCGGAGAAGAGGTCCCATTACACTTACTAAGATTTCACCCCGATTACCTAATGCAAGATATACCATCAACCCCTGTCTCCACCCTGGAGAAATTGGCTAAGATAGCCATGGATATCGGGCTTAAATACGTATATATAGGTAATGTATGGGGTCATAGACTTGAAAATACTCATTGCCCAAGATGTGGAAACGTAGTAGTGGAGAGAAAGGGCTTCTTCATAGTGAGATGGTCTCTCACAGATAACTTCGAGTGTAGAAAATGCGGCTATAGATTAAATTTCAGGGGCAAATTTCACGGAATAAGTGCTAGGTCGCTTTTCTACTGGTGATAGCCAATGCCGTATTTCATAATAGTGTTGGGGACAGCTGGTAGTGGTAAATCCTCTTTAACCAGTATGCTGTATACATACATGACATCTCACCAACTTGACGCTGTATTAGTTAACCTAGATCCTGCCGTAGATGAGCTACCATATGAGCCCGATGTAGATGTCAGGGAATATGTTGATGCAAGAGACATAATGAGAAAAACGGGCTTAGGGCCTAATGGCGCCTTGATAGCATCCATAGATATGTTGTTGACCAATATAGAGGAGATAAGGGACACTATATGGAGTTTTAAAACCAATTACATAATCATAGACACGCCGGGTCAAATGGAAGTCTTCGCGTTCAGGGAATCCGGGCCACTTGCCCTGAAAACCATAGTGAGCGATGCCAGGGCTGTTTCATTATTTCTAATAGACACGACATATGCGTTGAGGGCATCCAATTTCTTCTCAGCGTTATTGCTTTCCGCATCGACCTATGTTAGGATTGGATATCCACAGTTGAATGTATTAACAAAGATAGATCTGATCTCAAAAAATGATCTAGATAAGATAATGAATATGATCGACGATCCAGATCTCCTGGCAGATGTGGTATTCGAGGACAAGGCATCGAGACTCTTATGGGATAGGGATGAAGTGTCAAGCATTTTCGAGAAACTGCTGGTATTCGACATAATCCCTGTTTCAAACGTGAATGGGGAGGGCTTCGACGAGCTATACGCAGCGTTGCAAAGGGTTTTAGCAGGAGGCGAAGATTATTACACCGAGGAGTCAAACCCTGTTCTATGATCCAGGGTATTGATACAAACCGAGATAGCCTTTTCAATTGAACCAGGTAATTCCCGGTAATTATTAACCTTTATGAACTCTATACCTAGTTCTCTAGACGCCTCTTCATCGTATACGCTATCGCCTATGAATATAATTCTCGCTTTTTCTCTTTCAAAGAGGGTTTTTATGTACCTCAGCTGGGCTTTTCTTTCGGGATTTAGATCTCTTGTAACGCACATGTCCACGTATTTGTTAATACCCAGTTTTTCTAGAATGAGCTTTAGGGATAACCTGCTCCTGGCAGTTATTATGACCACTTTAAATCCGATCTCCTTTATGTGGCGTACCGATTTAATGTTTTCCTCTAGATCCTTTATGTCTATGTGCTCAACTGACTCTATTTCAGCCCTCTCGATAATACTCCAAGCTATATCTTTCAACTCGTTTGGAATAGGCAATGCCGCTAATCTTGCTCCGAGTGGCCTCAACGTGTCATTTACCCCCAATAACCTTCTTATCTGCTCCCTTAGTGACTCGAAATCTATTAAACTAGGTATCAGTGTGCCATCCACATCGATCAATACTATGCAGTTTACTTCGCGATTTTCCAAACTCTCATCCCAGGTTCCGGCTTGTATTCTATAACAATATCCCCATGATCTCCGATATAGCTTATCAACATGGCCTCCGTGTTATAAGCGTAAAACGCGTTGCCATGTCTATCGATCCCTATCAACCCCATTGAGCCTTTGCCCACTATATTATCAATATACTCCATGACCATGCCCAGCGCTCTTTCAATATGCCCAACGTTTCTATACACCATGTCGAGCCTCAAGCAGGGCATCGTCCTTATAATGTATTCACCAATACCTGTCGAACTACATGCCAAGAGATCTGACGCATAGAAACCAGCACCCGGTATTGGCGTGTCTCCGACCCTTCCTGGCAACTTTAACACAACTCCACCGGTACTTGTCGCCGCTGATAGAATATCGTTATCATCTATCGCCACAGCACCCACCGTGTCGTACACCTCTACGATCCCCTTGAGAAGTGTTTTATAAATACCCATTTTCTCAACAAGGGATCTTAACGATTTATAGTAATCACCCAAGTCCTCGCCGCCTTCTAGGAGTTTCTTAGCCATTTGCCTATATCTCTCGAGCACATGTGGTGGTGGAGGCGGCAATGGAGGTAATCCGTTGAGGATCGCGAGGAGATCAGCGTATTCCCCCGTGATTATGATATGGGGTGTTTTCTCTGCCACGATTTTTGCCAATAATATTGGATTTCTCGTAGCCTTGACAGATGCCACCGCCCCTATGAGCCCTGTAGAGGTCATTAACCCGGCATCAAGGCTTCTCCCACCAAGCAGGTCTAGGACAGAGCCATAACCAGCATTTAAATAACCAGAGTCCTCCATGCACTTAACCGACTCCACTACGGCATCTAGTGATCCTTTTTCATCCAACATTTCCCAGCCTTTTTCAACACATGCCTTAACAACACCAATGGCTTTCGACCTGAGCATCTCATCTCTCCAAGCACCTGCCCCTCCATGTATCATCAGAAACTTCGTGACACGTCACCTACGAAGATTGTTAGCTAAAATACTGATTAACAGAGTTAAACTATTAAAGAAAACTACAGTGTTACGGCGTTGGATATATGTCGATCAAGCCACGCCTACTGGAAGGAGAGCTATTGATATATAACGGCATGGTCTTCGTTGTGAAGGGATATCAACATCCAAGGGATCATGTTATTGCCTATCCCAGGTATGATCTATTCACAGGTGTTAAAATCCCTATATACCTTTACACGAAGTATCAGAACATTGTTTATTGGGATTGCATAAAGCAGTATGTAAACATGATCCCATTAAAGGGCTCAGTGAAGTATTCTAAAAAAACCATCAATAATCACTATGAGTGGATTGTGAGTTATCTTTCATCAATATTGAACATCGATATAAATAACATAGAGTTAACGGGTTCCGCGCCATTCACGGATAAATGGCATGATATAGACCTGGTTATCTATGGATGCACCAGCGAGATCGCAGATAAGGTTGCTGATTTAATCGAAAGAGGGGTTTTAAATAGAACGAGAGAACATGTTCTAGTCAATGAATATTTCGAGAAACACGTTAACAATCTATCTCTGCGTGAATACCTATATTTGAAGAAAGACACTCTCTTACACCTGGATATCATGGGTCATCATGTCAACTTAAAGCTCTATAGATATGACAAGGGATTTAACACATGCATACACCCAGTGTCACGGGTAGATCTCTTTACTGGCAAGCTACATGTGTTTAATGGGTTAACGCCAAGCTTATTGCCATCAATTTATATGGCTAGCACAAGCGGTGTCGGAGAACTATTCATTGAGACATATAGAGAACTATATGCAGAGCTAAAGCCCGGTGTATACTATGCTGAGAACTGTAGACTAGAACACAGGGATGATGGGTTATTCCTAGTCCCCGATAACTGCGTTTTCAAACCAGTTCAAACCCCATAGCGTATAGTCAAAACTGTGTTTTAATCTCCCTAGACATTATGATATATGGGAGATATTAGTGATGGAAATGAGTTCTCAACGGGGGGATCAGGGTAGTGATCAATTGTTCGAAGTTATAAAGACATTTATTTTTAACAAGGAAAGCCCAGTTCTATACGTATTGCCATCGTTGTTCCTAGTTCCCGCCGTGATATTATTCCTCTCATTTCTAGACGAGGCGTTAACTGGTTATATTACACAGGGAGATGTATTGATCCCGGGTACAATTATTCAATGGGCCTTCACAATGTTCTTGGCCTATATGATATCGTCTTCCGTGGCTTCTTATAAAATACTTCGATTGATCAGAAAACACCTATATGAGAGCAGTGTGACCACGTATTATTTTACAAGGAATAAGGATTTCATGAGCCTTTTGCAATATCTCAAAAACGCCATGTCCTCAACCGAGATGCCGTCCCCTGTTACAGGAGCCGTGCTCTCAATAGTAACGGGCGGGATTTCTTACCCAATTATATCATGTTTAGTCGAGAAAGTATTAAGAGAACACATGAACATGGAGGAGAGAGCACTTTTAAAACAAGAGTTCACGAAGAGATATGGAGGACTAAGATCGTTGTTACAGTTAATATTAATAGTGCTCACGCTGGGCGCTTATTTAGTGCATCAGACGTGGAAGACGATAAGCCTCTATAACAAACACGTTGAGACTATACATAAGGATCACCCGAATCCCCCATCAAGTGTCTCAACCAATATCGAGGGGGAAGGCCCACCTTACGCTTCCCAAGCTTTTTTCCACGGAGTTATTCTATTGGCCATGGCCTTATTTATACTCTTATCATACCTCGGCTTATTCACAACATCGCTGGTTGCTATTGGTATTGGGGCTTTGTGGTCGGTATTCATATTGCTAAATAGCCATAGGAATGTGAAAAGCCTCGTGATAATAAACATCGCAACAGCGTATTTGTTAATAATGAGCGGGCTTTTCATGGGAATGGCGGGTTTCAATACCTATTCTTTTTACTTCTATTACCTTGAATCCCTAGAGGCAATTACGAAACAAACCCCGTTGTTCATTTCCATTTATATATTTATAAACAACGCCGTTGTCTCATTACCTGCTATCATACCTTATGTGGGTTTAATACCATTGACAACAGGTATACTAAATGCCGGGCTAATTATAGGATTAGAGGCTATGCGTAGATGTGTCAATACTGCATGTATACTTGGACTTATGACCATACTGATCTACCCGCATACCGTGTTAGAACTATTGGCATATGCTGTAATAGCCTCCTCTATATCCAAATGGGGGAAATGGCGTGAATTCTCGAAGTTATTAATAATAGGATTGATCGTACTGCTCATAGCGGCTCTTGTGGAGACGGCCACGTTAATGGCTTTAAGGCAATAGGTATATCAAGGTTTTTGGATCCTTATTAAAGCAGGAGGCGGATCTATCGCGACTGATAAGGCACCGTAAAGCCCTATATCCTCTCCCAGCCTAGTCGGCTTTATAACTGGTTTATCCGTGATAATATCTACTATAGCTCTTTTAATCATTGGATCTAGGAGTATATCGGCATTATTAAGGAATACCCCGCCGCCTATAGTAATCAACTCAGGGTCATACGAGTTGATCACCGATGCTAACCCAGCTCCAGAGGCCTTTATGTACATGTTCACCACATCAATTGCCAATTGATCCCTGTTTCTAAATAAATCGAAAACGACCTTTGCATCAAATGGTTCACCACTTTTGATCATAGATGCTAGCTTGCTCCCCGAGTAATAGTTATCGCCGCGAATATCGTATAAGTGTTTGGCCACTTTTGGTATATTAGCTCCCCCTGCATATGACTCCCAGTGTCCATATCCACCACATCCACATCTTAAATTAGAATTGAAATCCACGACTATGTGGCCGATCTCATGGGCGTTGCCGTTTTTACCTATTAACAGATTACCATCCACTATTATGCCGCCTCCGATGCCGGTGCTCATTGTTATGTACACGACATTGTCATAACTCTGTCCGTCTCCATAGTGTTTCTCGGCCCAAACAGCCGCTACCGCGTCATTTAACACATAAACCGGTTTACCTAGCCTAGTCCTTAAAGGCCCCAGGATCTCGGATATCCTTATCTCTATGTTTGCGGGGTTAATTATTCGCCCTCTTTTAATATCTAACGGCCCTATTGTAGCTACTCCCACCGCCTTGACATCTCCAAGCGAGTTGCCCCAAGATTTCTCTATGTTCTCTATCAAAAACCTGGCCACTGTGTACTCATCACCTGTTCTAGGGGTCGGTAAAACCTTTTTCTCCAAAATGCCGTCCGCATTACACATTGCTATCCTGGTCTTAGTGGCCCCTATGTCTATTGCGATATAGTAACTCATCAAGACCCTCCAGATCCGGTTTGCTGTTGGTTAGTCGTAATTTTCCTGAATAATATGGGTGCATTAACCACATTATATCTTTCGACGTTCTCCAAGCCTTTTTTCAACGGGCTTTCTATTGTGAAACCAAACATGGATGCTATTTTACTCGTGGCCCTAGGTGTAAATGGGTGTAATAGTATTGTCGTAACCCTTATTGCCTCTAGAAGCGTGTATAGCTCCTTGCTTGGATCGCTTTTTTCCCATGGCCTTGTATCGTTCACATATTGATTAGCTAACCTGGCTATGTCCATGGCGTAGTTTATCGCCTTGGAGACCTCGAAATTGTTCATCGAGTCTACGTATTTACCTATATTATCCAATATGGCCTCGCCTGTTTTTTTATCAATGCTTCTCCTATAGATCTTGCCTTGCATTTTCTTCAATGCAAGCATTCCAACCCTTCTAACTAGGTTTCCAAATGTATCCGCTAGTTCACTGTTATATATGTTGTCTAATAGTTCGAATGAAAATTCGCTGTCTTTATCCATGTTGAATATCCTCATTAAAAGGTATCTTACACCGTCACTACCATTATATCTTTCCAACAGGTCATTTATTGTGATCACATTTCCAGCACTCTTGCCTATCTTTAGCCCTTTATTTGTTAAAAAAGCATGCACAATGAGTTTTCTCGGGGGTTCTAGATCCAGTGCTTTTAGTAGTGAAAACCATACAACGGTGTGAAACCATAAAATGTCCTTACCTATTACGTGAAGTACATTGCCCCAATACTTTGAAAACCTTTCATTATCCTTACCATAACCTATAGAGCTGATGTAATTCAGCAATGCATCAAACCACACATATATGACATACTTGTCATCAAATGGCACTGGAATACCCCACCAAACCCTTTCAACCGGCCTAGCTATTGATATATCTCTAAGGCCTTCTGCCTGGATCTTGGAGAGAACTTCCTGTGCATAGAGACTTGGGTAGACTATATCCCTGTTTTTCAGTAAATCAACTACATAGTCCTTAAACTCGCTTAGCTTGAAATAATATGTCTCCTCCTCCATAAATTCCAATGGCTTTCTATGAATTGGACAATATGGTTTACCTTCTTCCTCGATATACTCACCTGTTGAATAATATTTTTCACAGTCCACGCAATATAACCCACTATATCTAGCCTTGTAGATCAATCCTTTTTTGTATATATATTCAAAGGCCTTTTTCACCGTCTCTTCGTGGTAATCATCAGTCGTCCTAACGAAGTGATCATATGATATATCCAATAATGTCCAGTATTTTTTATACACCTCTGCCATCGCGTCGACGAATTCCTTTGGCTGTTTACCGAGTTTTTCAGCGGTTTTCTGGATTTTCAAGCCGTGTTCATCGTTTCCCGTTAAGAAAAACACCTCTTTCCCGATGAGCCGTGCATACCTGGCCAATACATCGGCGAAGATCGTGGTATATGCATGGCCTACATGCGGCTCCGCGTTTGGGTAATATATTGGGGTTGTTATGTAAAATACCTCCAATTGCTACCACCAGTGAAACTAGGGTTGTTTAATCAATCTCACTTTTTAATCATTTCCTCGAGCTTGCCCCTATATTTATTCACATTTCTTCTTACATATGCGAGGAAGTATTTTAATATCACCCTTAAAGGCCAATAAATGGGGCTTTTCATGTAGAATCTTATTATGTCCTCTGCCCAGTAAACCGTGTGCTCATACATCTTGATCATAGCATCTATATGTTCATGTCTCAGTTGATCTCTCATGAACCATTTATTCTTCTTGAGCGCGCCCATGGGGACAAAGAACATTGGGACTATTATGCTCCTATACGGTTTAAGCCTCTCTATTAATTCAACTGTCTTAACAACGTCATCCGTAGTCTCACCGGGTAATCCGAGAATAACCGTGGCAGCGGGTATTATCTTGTTCTCGTGCATGATCTTGAACGCGTCCTCGACGATCTCCGGCCACATTTCAGGTGGGTATGGCTTAGATTTCGCAACCATGATTTCGCGCGCTAAACGAGGGCTTCCTGTCTCTATGCCCACTTCCACGCCTAGGTATGTCCTATACTCATTCAGTATCATCTCGTTCATCAGCTTTGAGACCAGTTTGTAGTTCTCCTCCGCGTATTTGATGGCTGATAAGCTTGCATGAGACCATGCTAAGTGCCTCTTATTGCCCAGTTTACTTAAGACCTCTGTGTGTAGTTTGATCACTGGCTCTGGGCGAGGCTTGACTCCATCAGCATGATATAGTAGGACATCTTCGCTGTGCAGTATTATGCCTTTTAAACCAGCCTCTAGGTTTATCTCTATCTCCGCCAAGATCTTCTCCAACGGTATGAACCTGAGTGGTCTCAGAGTCACACTGCAGAATCTACAGCCTCTTGGACAACCCCTCATTATCTCAACTAAGCCATTAACACTTGCCCCTTTTATCACCGGGATCTCCTCTATTGACGGGGAGTCTTCTACCCCAACATATACATATCTCGGCAATGGCTCATTATTCAAGGCCCTTTGCACGAGGTCCACGACAATTTTTTCACCTTCACCATCCACCACCGTGTCCACTCCCCATTTATCCATTAATTCCAATTCGTAAAGCCATTGCCAAGCCGCTGGTCCACCAGCTATTATCTTAACACCCTTTTCCTTGGCTTTCCTTATTACATGGCTATTCATGAGTTTCGTGAAGCTTCTCCTATTTAATGGCTCTAATCCAGTTAGACTCCACCATTCACTACTAGGAGGTCCATAGGCGAAGTAGTCATGGTGGCTTAGCATTAATACCTTCAAGGTATTTAGGTGTTTATGCAAATGGTCAGGATCAATTATAGCAACATTAAACCCGGCATCTAGTAATATGCTCTCTATTTTCCTCATCCCATAAGGGGCCTCAATAGGCCTTCCATACTTATCTACTTTCACCCTTGGCGCTGCAAGCATGGTCCAAAGCCACTCTGGCATACCTATGGGGGGCCCTGTGGCCATGAAACCGAGGAATTCCTTGCCGTGGTGATTACTCATCATTGTCCTATCAGTTGTTAACACTACTTCGAACATGTCTTACACCTATTTCAATCCCCGCATATTTCTTTCAAATACCCTGTGTGCATTGGCGATAGGAAAACAGTTTCCCCAATACATATTTCACGTGAAAACGCTTTCAACTGTTCTTCGCTTAATACATACACGCTGATGGTATATATGTGGTTGCTCAGAATGATCTCCCTTACACTTTCAAGCGACTTAGCGCTCTCATCGCCTATAATGAACAAGTTGAATCTTCGGCAACCAGTGGTTATAGATAACTTGTTAAACTCATCTATCAATAGCTCTGGGCTTAATGAGGAATGCACCACTATGTTAAGGAATTTCCTGGAATGAGTAGACCTACCCTCTTTGGTCCACCTCATAGCGTGTTCTTTAGTCAAGTGAGATGCCCCTGTTTGTTAGATATATCAAATCAATGTTCTCATATAAAAACATTGAAAACCTATTCCATTATCTCCATTTCTCAGACACCGGTGTGATCGAGATCACCGGCGCCTGATTCCCCTCTATCTCGGACAGAGATAACTTAACACCACCAGTTTTACCTATGATCTCTATTGGAGTGAACAGGCTAGCTATATATATCTGAAGCGATAAAACCACACTTGCATATAGCTTGGAGAATATGTTATCGATGTTTATCGGCTTGTTCTTATGCCCTATGTATATGCATACGACTTTGTCTCTACATATATCTAATGTTCTCCATGCGTTAAAAGCCCTTTTATCAGCTGTCGCGATCAACACTACACCTTCACCTAGTAATCGACTTACCCCTCCCAGAGATGCCTCACACGGTTGATTAGCTATATGAAGCCGTGTACCCAGGTAAACATTTTCGACTTCTTCAAGAGCCCTATGGGCCAGAAGCGCCATTATATAGGAATACCTATGTATACCTGTTGAAGCATTGGAGTTCTCGGTCACTTTATTAATGATCTCCGATTCAGCGCACGAAGGTATATAAATGTTCATGCCCTGGATCGAGCTCCATGGCTTTCCCTGCTTAATACTCGCCTTCAATAAGACCATGTTCACTCCTTGGTAGAACAAATTAGTATCTGCTAGAAATGCTATTGGTTTTCTACTTCTACCAGCTAGTTCACACAGAACTGTGTGTAATTTATAGCCACTATAATCACTTAGATCAAGTTTGTTGTTTTCCACTTCGCGCACTATTAGATCCACTGCTCCTGTATATCGCTGGATCTGCATTAAAATCCTCTCAAGTGCATTTCTATCTATATTTGGATCCATCGTAGCTATGGCTTCGAGGAGCGTTCTCCAATTACTCATCATCATGCTAACGGTGTTTTCGTCTAATCCTTTATTCACATCGAGTGATATATACCTTCTTTTCTCCTCCATAGACGGCATATCTATGAACACATCTATTGTCGATATATCAGAGAGCTCTTCCCTTTTTCCCTCATCGAACACCTCCATGTACCTAGTACAGCTCAGCTTGTTCAATATCAGGGAGATCTCTTCGAATAAGCCCTTTGTCCCGCTCCAAGCTATCCTCTTACTCAATTTATCCATGGGGTTTTCCTTACACTCGTTAACACCAATCTTGTTCGCTCGGTCATAATAGACATATACCTTGTGGATCCATCGAGGGCTTTTAGGGTAAGATGGTATGTTTGGAAGCGATACCTGGTCCACATGTGTGAATATCACTGGTAATCCGGTATGTCTGGTTTTAATGAACTGTAGTGCAAACGACAAATTACTACTAACGAATGTTGTATCGATTGCTATTTTCCTCGCTTTTAAAGCAATGCCCGATACTATCGATTCTATAATAAACAAGTCGGCGAAGACATCGTTTTTCAAAGTGCTTTTACTGAAATCAACATCGATGTAGATATTCAACTCCTTCCCGTCCTCGCGATTTTCTAGGTAAAGATCGTTGATCATGGCTTTCAGAACGCTGGCGATACCTCTCCGCGTTAAAACTATGTAATCGGTGACACCTATTTCTTCGTTTAACCTATTTACAACGCTTTTAAAACCCCATGGCACCGTGGAAACCGGTATTATACCGATAACGGAGTCACTGCGGATCTTCTCGAATAAGATATTCAAAACATCCTGCATAAAACCCCCTTGTGAAATATAAGTGCTAGATAAGAAATAAGATTTTAAGTTATTTTCTCTCACGATATAAAATGAGCGCTGGTATTATGATCATCGAGAGCGCTATTAACGAGGAGATCAGAACCAATACCATGAGGCCCGAACTAATGATCTCGTTCCAAGCGAATAGGAGAGAGAAAAAAACCAATACCAATAAGGTATAGCCCATGTTCATTATTATCTTTAGCAATGTCTCCTGAGTGCTCATTTCTTCTTTCCTTTCATCGCTATGAACAACACCACGACTATCACGATTACTACTGCCGCGATAGCCCCTCCTATTAAAGCCCAGTTAACACCTGGCGCTGGAGCGATTTCCGGTGTCGGAGTGGGTGTTGGGGTAGGTATCGGGGTTATTTCCGGTGTCGGAGTTGGGGTCGGGGTAGGTGTAGGGCTCACTTCCGGCGTTGGCGTTGGAGTAGGAGTTATTTCCGGTGTCGGAGTAGGCGTTGGCGTAGTAACTGTGGGGGTTGGCGTCGGAGTTGGAGTTGGGGTAGGTGTTGGTACTGGTATTATCTCTGGAGCCTCTATGACTACCCCGAATCCTTTAGCAAAGAACTCTATGATATCGAAAGCTCCTTCTTTAACTCCTGGAGGTAATAGATCCCATGTATATCTACGTGGCCCAGTAGGCGGCCATACCGGTTGTTCTGGCCTCTTTATCATACCTAGTGCAATCCAGTAATTCATTGGGTATACCCATGTTATCATTAAGCCAGCATCTCTCTCATAGTATGGGAACCTTGTACCAGCTATCTCGATCCAATCATCCGGTGCACCTAGGTAGTCAAATATGTTGACCTCCCTTATATTGAAGTAGAATGCTCTCCTCACACCCCACAACGTAAAGGATGGTAGGTAATAGTTATACCACCATACGACCTTGGCCACTGCATCCCAGTACTCCTGTGAGCCAGGTATAGCGGAATTAACTCTCCACGCTTCGCAGTCAGGACATACATATATAACTGTTCCATTTGGTAATGGAACAGGCCATGTCCACTTTAACTTGGCTTCGTCTTTACCAGCAACACCATATAACATTCCCCACAAGCCATCCGGCATCATGCACAGTGATTCATAGCCTGATCCAGACCACGTTATCAATACATCGTAATCACCTATACCGACCCTGCTCCAATATACAGTGAGATCCACTACTTCTACTTCTCCCTGGATACCATGTTGCTCGAGTTGCGATACTATATTCAGCCCAGTGGCCTGCCACGGTACTCCATAGCCTACAGTCGCCAAGATTCTAACCTTAAATATCTCTCCAGTAGGCATTCTCCAATAACCATCTGGTCCTCTCCTGAAGCCGGCTTTCTCAAGCAACCTATAAGCCTCGGTTGGATTACGTGTCCAGTTTCTAAGGTTAGCCTTGATCCAATCTGGCAAGAACCTACTACTCGAGATCGGCAATGGATAATCATAGTATGGCACATATAGAGGTGGGAATGCCCCGGCGGACTCCTCCTTGTCAACGAGCAATGCAAGTGCATGTCTGACCTCTGTCACATTATATGGGTACTTGGCGATATTGAAGACAAATCCATGTATCTCGAAGTTCCACGCATATATTATTTTAATATCCTCAGCTTCTTCTTGAATCATTGCTAATATCTCCAATGCAAATCCAGGCATACCAATTAATTCTTTACCAGCTATTATCGCCTGTACGAGCGCCTCTTCTGCGCCCACGAATGTATAACGTATCTCATCCCATGGTAATTTATCCTTATATCTCCAACCCTCGTTTTTCCTTAAGACAACTCCATGCGGGGTTAATGTGGCCCTGTCAAGCCAATATGGCCCTATACACCACGGTACATCGACTGCAAATTCCCTCACCTCGTTTTGTAAATCCTCCAAATCAAATACCTCGGGGACCTTGTCAGCCGGTATATTAGCCACTTTCTCGGCGAATGGGCCGAAAAGTTCATAGGGTACTTGGATATGCAACCACCAGCCAAGGATACCGTATAGTGCATAATACCTGAAGGTCGTTGTCAAGTTATAAATATCGACTTTGCTCGGGTCATCAATGTAGGGGCTTTCGACATCATATCGGAACAGAGTTTTGTTTAAATAGAATCTTATTGTATAGTCATCTACTATGACTATGTCTAAGAGATATGGAATGTAACTACGCATGATCTTCCATTGAATAGTGTACATAGCCCATACATCTCTCGCGTTTAAAGGCCTAACGAGCTGACCCTGGTTATTCCAGTAATTATCCTTCCACAGCTCTACTTCTATATAGAATTCTTCTGCATTAAATGTAGCGCGTTTCCCTAGTGCCGGGATGTATAACTGGTTATTAGGGAGAAAGTAGAACAGTGGTTGGCCACATAGCCAGGCTAATCCAAAGGTGTTTCCAGGAGCCCATGGATTGAAATTTATGATATAGGGTAGCGTGTAGATAATGGTTCTTTCTAAAATTCTTGGCGGTGCTTGTGCGCTGGCTGTTGGCGCTAGGATTACAAGAGGTGTTAATAATATAGCTACTAATATTATTCCCACCATTAAATTGGAATACTTCATTCTAACATACCCTGTGAGATATATAATTTAATGGGGGGGTTTTAAATATTATTCACGATAATCCCCCGATAAGTGAACAAGATATATTAAAGCTATGTAGACATTGTACTAATATTAACCATGCAACAATGTTTAGCTAATTAAAAAGACGTCGAGATATCGAGATCCATCGCTAACCATAGAGATGGCAAGCCACTTTATGGCTAATGGATTGTTCTTTTAGTGATGGCTCTTCCTTTGTGCATATCTCCATGACATAAGGACATCTATCAGATAATGGGCATCCAGGAGGTCTATTTATGGGTGAAGGCGGTGAAGCCTCTTTCAATATAAGGCTCCTAGTTGCACGTAACTTGGGATCGGGCACTGGTATAGCCTGTATCAGTGCCTTAGTGTATGGGTGTAGTGGTTCACTTAGTAATACCTTTAGAGGCCCCTGTTCCATTATTTTTCCAAGATACATTATAACGACACTGGTCTCTGGTCCAAAGAATTGTAACAAGCTTATCTCATGGGTTATAAATGTCAACGATATATTTGACTTGATCATTAGATCTCTTAACGTGTTAATGATACCACTTTTCAAAGAGGCGTCGAGCATGGTCACTGGCTCATCGGCTACCACGTAACTCGGATTAACTATTAATGCCCTCGCTATGCTTACACGCTGTCTCTCACCACCGCTTAGCTGTGGGGGGAACAAGTCGAGGTATCTCTCCGGTGGTGTTAGACCCACGTTTATTAGCATTTTCTCGACGATCTCTATTGCCTCTCGATCGCTTTCTGCGAGCCTATGGTATTTAACCGGTTCCATTAATAACTGTTTCACAGTCTTGAATGGATTTAAGCTCGCGTATGGATCTTGCGGTATATATTGGAGTAATCTCCTGTTTTCCCTTTTCTTGACAAATTTAAATAAATCCTGCCCGGCATATAGCACCTTGCCACTACTAGGCTTCAATATGGCCAGCGTTATCTTACCCAATGTTGTCTTACCTGAACCACTCTCACCTACTATTCCCACGATCGTTGCACGGGGTATTTCCAGGTCTATATTTTTCAATGCATAGAACTCTATTACCCTTAGCCCTTTTCTGATGCCAAATTTTCTCGACACATTGTTGATCGTGATTAGTGGTTCGGGCATGTGATCACCTCTTCCACCTATCTGTGTACATATGGCATGCCACTCGCCTCTTATTATCTATTGTGATTAGATCTGGCTCGATGGTCATACATACACCACTTGCATATGGACATCTTGGGTGAAATGAACAACCACTTGGCAACTTTCTATAATCAATAGAGGCCCCTGGTATCGGTTTAGGCAATTTCATGAAGTCACCTATTTTCGGCACTGCTTCAAGCAATAACCTTGTATATGGATGTAACGGGTTATAGAATACGTCCTCGACATGACCCTCCTCGACCATTTTGCCCGCATAGACAACCGTCATTCTATCCACAAGATCAGCCACTAGTGCTATATCATGTGTAATCAATACATATGTCAACTTATGTCTTTCACGCAATTTCTTTAATAAATCAAGTATTGTTCTCTGGGTTAACACGTCAAGCGCTGTCGTAGGCTCATCCAATATGACTATTTTAGGCTCGAGGTATAAAGCCAGTGCTATCAATACACGTTGTTTCATTCCGCCACTAAGCTCTATTGGATACATTCGCAATACCCTTTCAGGATCTAGTTTAACGGATTCTAAGAGCTCGCGGGCTCTTTCCAACGCCTTAGACTTATCTGTTATGCCATGGGCTTTGGCTGTCTCAATGAAATGATCCTTAACTCTTATAGTTGGATTTAAAGAACTGAGCGCGCTTTGAAACACCATTGATATCTCTTTCCATCTTATTAAACTATTATATTCAGGTGGTGATAGCTTAAATAAATCCACTTCCCTATCGAGGCCATAATATATCGCTGAGCTATCGGGCGAAGTCATTCCACCAGGTGGCAATAATCTCATGATCGCTCTAGCTATTGTTGTTTTACCTGAACCACTTTCGCCTATGATCCCATACGCTTCATCTCTGTATATTTTAAAACTAACATCACGTACAACTGGGACATTGAAAAAACCTACATCAAGCTTCTTTATATCTAGGATTACACTGCTCACTTAGATCTCACCTTCTTAGTCTCTAATTCCCTTATGATCATGACCCTTAAGATCGGGTTAAATAACTCCTCAACTATCTCCGAGAGATATATCAAAGACGTTTGCAATAATATGATCATCACTGTAGGGGCCCAGAATCCTAATTGCGCCCTACCCCCCCTTATCAATCCCAGGGCGCCTAGGTAATCTAATGCTCTACTTATTTGCCAGCTCCAATTAGTAGGATCTAGTGGGAATAATCCCAGAAATGCTAAGCCGAAATAACCACCTATAGAGCCCACGACCGCTCCTATCAAGCTCATAAATATGAATGGCATGATATACCTCATTATTTCACCAAAAATTATTTTCCACGTACTGAATCCGAGTACCTTGGCAACCTCGATAACTTCTCTCCTCTTCAGTGAAAAGACCTGTGCTCTAACAGCCCTGGCTAGTCCGGCCCATGCCGTAATACTCAACACACCAGCTATAATCAGCGGATTGCCTTTCAACTCGGTTGGTAATGTGGCTGAGAGTATCAGTGACAGGAACAGCGCCGGTATACTCTGTGCAACATCTATTACAACTACTAGTCCCGCATCCACCCATCCACCGATATAGCCAGCTGAGAGCCCTATAACCAAGCCAACACCTACCGTTATTATCCCAGCTAGGAATGCTATCGACAATGCCGGCGGTATTCCATGTAAGAGACATAACAATAATGGACGCCCCGTGGATTCTGTCCCCAGTATATACCATGGGAAATCATCAAGTGAGGGCGGTCTATACATGTTTTCCCAACCGCCTCTTGCCGGTGGAAGCCTTGGTATGACCCTGGTTACCACGAGTATTGCTGGTATGACATACACGATCAATAGGATCAGAAATCCGACTAGAGCTCTTTTTCTTCTCCAAAGAATCCTGAAAAAGAACACTAGGTTTGCATATAGGCCACTATATATCTCATACAACCTCGATGACTCGCTTTTCATGGTTATTACACCTCTCCATACCTAGCACGTGGATCTATCAGGCCATATGTCAGATCTGTTAATAGGTTTCCAAACACCACTGCTGTTATAACTATGAAATAACAGCCCATCATTAATGGATAATCCCTTCTACCTATAGCTGTTGCCAGCAAAGAACCAACGCCAGGCAATACAAAACGCGACTCGATCCAAACAAGGCCTACCAACATCCCGGCAAGAGTTGGGGCTATGCGTGTATATATTGGCAATATCGAGTTCCTCGCAACATAAGATATCAAGATCCTCCTACCTGGTATACCCCTTGCTTTTGCATAATCAACATAATCATCGTGAAGCACTGAAACAGCCGCTGCCATCATTCCAAGAGACCACCCTGGGAATGAAACCATGACCTGTACTATTGTGGGTAATGTGTAATGCCATAAGACCCCTCCAATAAATTCCAATGATAAACCCGGTGTCACTCCTTGCGGATATGGCTGACCAATTGGAAATATCTTAAATCCTATGGCTAGGTATAAATGCAATATAACCGCTAATAACCAAACCGGTGCAGCAGTTAACACTGCGAATATTGTTCTCAAAGAGGAATGTAGTATTTTGTTATGCCTGTAATAGGCCATTATCAATCCCAATATTACGCCAATAATTACTGTCCACATAAGTGACCATGCTGCGAAGAACAATGACCACGGTAACATAATGCCTATTAGTCTTGTAACAGGTAATCTCCAAACTATTGAAACACCTAAATCCCCTCTGAATAAATTGGCGAATAACTTAATTGCTGAAAGCCATGGAGGCTCATCGGGCAATATACCTATATACATCTGGACAAGTTTCCTGGCATCCTCAATGGAATAGCCAGCAGCTCTGAACTCAGAGAACAATATGGTCGCTGGATCTCCTGGGGAGGCCCTTATGACAGCGTATGTCACTGTTATGGCCAGGAACCATGACAAGAGCGTGTATAATGTTCTCCGTATATACCATTTCATTGAATATTAACACCTCATGTCTATTCTCTACTATGTAAATTGGTTATTTAAAAATTTCCCAGGTCGATGGCTATGAGGCCTTTAAATGGTATTACATCTTACAGATCCTGATGTAATTGTCAAGACGATATGTATCCATGTATTGAGTTTGTATTACCGGTGTTTTGTTAATTATAATGGTTCTCGATTAATTAACGATATAGGTGGTTAAAATGACTAGTGCGATGGATAGGGTCAAGGCATATATAGAGAATGTCAAGCAACTAGTTAGTGAAATGGATGAAAAACCCATTGATAAAGATGTGAAACCGTTGATTGAGTTGGTTAAATCCTATCTAAGCGATGCGATTTACTATCTCGAGAAGGGGGATTCTTTCACAAGCCTTGCCTGTATAGCCTATGCTGAGGGCATCATTGATGCACTAAGATATATGGGGTATATAAAGGCGGAGTGGAGATCCTCATCATCATTGCTTAAAAGGCCTCGAGTAGTTGTCGCAGGTAGCTTTGAATTGCTTCATCCAGGACATATATATGTATTGAAAAAGGCATGGGAGCTGGGGAATGTCTTTGTCATAGTGTCGAGGGATACGAACTTCGAGAGATTTAAGAAGAGAAAACCCGTCCTCGGCGAAAACGATCGTCTATACGTGGTCAAACACGTGAAATACGTGACAGACGCTGTATTAGGTGATGAAGGCGATTTCTTAAAGCCAATTATGGATCTAGGGCCAGATATAATACTGCTAGGGCCAGATCAATGGATTGAGCCCGAAGAGCTTAAAAAAGAGCTAGGGAAAAGAGGCATGAGAGATGTAAAGGTAGTTAAAATAGATAAGAGAATTGGGCCGTGGAGTTCCAGCTCGATATTGGAATCACTGGTCAAGGAATTGTGTGAAACCCCCGGTACAGCTAAAAGAGGCTTTCAAACCCCCTGATCCTCTCCTCGCGTTTATCGATGTTATCTAGATATCGTTTTCTCGCAATCTCCGCTAATACCTTGATGTCGACATCTGGTCTATAGCCGATGTGCTGTCCAAATGACTTAAGCGCCTTGGCCGTCAAGACCGCTATATATCCAACATTATAAGCATCTCTAAGGGCCTGTTCATCCACGGAAACGTCCTCCAAATGACTATATGCCATGCTCCATGGAATTATATGAACCCCCATGCTATTAAATACTGTTATTAGGTATGATATTGTCATCATCACACCACTATCAAGACCTGTGACCACAAAGCCAGCGACTTTACCCTCTAAGAGACTCCTACCAGCTTTGAATATCATGTGCTCCATACTGGTTAATCTATCTATGAAGTTCTTGAGCACCCCGCTGGGTGCATACCAATATACTGGTGTCGTTATTACTAGGCCATCTGAGCTCAGTATTTTCATGCCTATCTGGTTGAAATCATCGTTTATTACACAGGGGAATTTACAGTATTTATTGCCATCTGAAACGCAGCCCTTACAAGGCTTTATATCGTAGTCGTATAGAAATATCTCCTCTCCTATACCCCCGGCATCGAGTATGCCCTTCATAACTACGCCAGCTAATTGGGATGATGAGCCATATTTCCTCGGAGACCCGTTCAATACTAGGATCTTTGGAGTTAACATTTTAATTCACCTAGCTAGTTAATATAGTGTGCTATATCCCAATGTTAGTGATGGCTTGTTTTATAAAAACTCTTGCTATATACTATTATAGTAAATTTAGCTCAAAACACCCGAGGTAGGATATTGCATTGAGCCGGCTCTACCCCGCCTACCCCATAGCCGCTGTTGGTGCTGTATTAATTGATAATGATGAGATCTTACTGGTTCGTCGCGCATATCCACCTGGCAAGGGAAAATGGTCTATACCAGGCGGTGCTATGGAGCGCGGAGAGAGAATAGGGGAGGCAGCAAAACGTGAGTTGAAGGAAGAGACAGGTATAGAGGCGGAGCCTACAGGGATCTTATGGGTTTTGAACAACATAGTACTCGATGAGCGGGGTGATGTGAAATATCACTATCTAATATTGGATGTGTTGTTCGACCCCAAGAGTATTAAGGGCTCTCTGAGACCCGGTGGAGATGTTGTTGATGTGGCTTGGATATCGCTTAGAAGCGCTGTCAATGCCGCTGATGTCTCGAGAACTGTTAAGAAACTTATAAACAGGATATTAAAATACGGGTTAACAACATTGCCACTAGAAGATGTGGACAACATGGTGCATGAACAATGACCATAACTTGCCTAATCATCAGCCCTGATTATCTCTGACCCTTTATCTCTTGGCTTTGTGATTACATAAACAGATTCTATTCCATGTTTTAAATAGAACTCTACCAATGTCTTAGCTATGTTTGTCACTACATCTCTATCCTCATGTATGAAAAACACCGAGGGCCCTGCACCAGCTATGTTGAAACCATAGGCCCCGTTATCAAGTGCTATTTTCTTCAACTCGTTGTAATAAGGTATGAGTTTTGATCTAGCCGGTTCTATTAAGTAGTCCTGTGTAATGGCCTCCCCAAACAACCTTGGATCACATTTCATAATAGAGTAAACGAGTTTCACCAGGCTAGAGGATTGGCGGACATGGTCTTCTAGACTGATCGCCGGGGGCAGAAGTGATCTCGATATTTGAGTCTTACGTTCTCTTATTACACTACTTAATGGTGTTACAACGCCTATATATATATCCATACATGGCTTAAATGCATATACACGCATATTGCTATGGTCTATAAAGACAAAGCCTCCATATAGGCTAGCCGAGATATTATCATAATGAGGTACCCCCGCTACGAATGCCTCACCTATTGCTGAGTAATACAATATACTTGACATATCAACAACGGGTTTAAATAAAACATGGAGAGCATAAGATATTGCCACAGACGTCGCCGCTGAACTACCAAGCCCGGCACCGACAGGGACACCTTTCACCAGTTCTATGCGGACATCGATGTCTTTAATCCCCTCCTTTTTAATAAACTCCCTTGTGACCACATATGCCACGTTGTTTCCATCACTGGGGACTTCGTAACCATTAACCACTAGATATATATCGCCATTACCTTGTTCAGCCTTTACAACCACTCTGTCACGATAAGCATCGATCGCGACTGCCAATAGGTCAAAGCCCGGGCCAAGGTTCGCTATGGATGCTGGGGCCTCCACCTCTACTTTGCTCTTGATCAATGTGTAGGGCGCATCTAACACCACCCTTTATGGTTATTTGAAGCTATTTTCAAGATATCGGGTACCTACTTTTAAAATCATATAATATACGTTTTTCACTGAAATCCCACAAACATCATTGCCTTAGCTTGAATTCTCTCACTAATGCGAGAAAGCTACTTAACAATATCAGGCCAGCTATAAATGAGAAAAGTGCTTGTATATATTTGTCGATAAGTGATAGAAACACACTTATACCTAGGAAAATCAACGAAGCCATAAGCAGTATTATTAGTAACCATGTATTAAATGCTGGCAATTCTCCTTACCGCCATCTACGCGTGCTAGGTATTAGGATTTCTCTCTCAGTATATAAATCCTATTAAGAGGCCGAGCAATGTCGGTATGAGTTTGATCAATTTCTTAACACCCTGCCTTTTACTTCGTATCCTCGAGCCGATGAGAACAACTATTAAATAGCCTAGGGATATTAAGAACCCTGTAAATCTCCATGTGATCATCGCTATGAGACATGTTATCGCTATGAATACATTGGACAAAGCATCTATGCCGTTGATGAGGTCGTGTAGGTCTTTCAATAAAAAATCCCCTATAAAGGATAGATCATCTATTCTTATACCAGCTATGTTCCTTATGGCTAACAACACTATTAATAAGAAAATTACAGAGGAAGACCATTGGTCGAGGCCAGGGATTATCGCATTAGCCGAGATGATCCCAGCTATTGTCACCAAGAGAAATAACAGCAATGGTTCTTTGACTATCTCGATAAACGCAGCCAGATCTTTGTATATTTTGATCGTATATACTGATAGGATTACGAGTCTATGTGTAATGAAGAACGAGATCCCCGCGATCACTATATACTGGTAATCACAGATGACGCCAATCAAGACTATTACAAGTGATATAAACGGTGATATTTCTCCTGAATACTTAAGATCCATTAATAACGCGATCGCCATGACAACTAACACGGCAATCTCTATGAACATATATCTTCCCTACCAAATACTTCCATGTTTTCCTCGATAAAGGACATATTGCCTATGCCTATTTCACCGCAATATTTATATAGCGATGAAATCAGCTTCTCTGGTTCAACGTCTAACACAACATTATATTTAAAAATCGGCATAACCAAGTGTAGCTTATCAGCTAGAACTGAGAGCAATCTTTTCAAGGCGATTTGCTCGTTGTATAGCAATGAAATAGGAGATGTGATCATGATTATTACATCGTAATCCTCTGGTTTTATGGATAAATACTTGAACCACCATAAATATATATCCACAGTAGTTGTACACCCCCCACCAGCTGGGATAGATGAGTAGATCCTGTTCACAATGTCCACTGAATCTCCTATATCCGAGACCATCTTGACTGTTGAATCCACACAAGCCACAACGTCTACTCTTGAACCAGCCTTGATCAAATAATTTATCAGCGAGGAAAACACACGTGCCTTGATGTGTGCCAATGTATTACACTTATCCCCTATGTTCCAGTCAAAAGGAGCTTTATCTAATATAACCAGTGTTCTTATCCTTGATTCTCCATAATCTTCCCTTACGTATAGTTTACCGGTTCTCGCGTAATGTTTCCACAGTATTTTCCTCACATCATCACCACTGACATAGTCCCTTATATTGGAGAGATCGTATAGGCCTATGTTGGATTTACCCCTTATATATGTGGAAATAATTCTCTCCACTGAACGCAGGTCGATGTCTATATCTATTGTTAGGGGAAGAGATGTTACGTGGCCAGGGATTTTAAATATCAATTTATCGTGGAAAAAACCCATATACCCCGAGACGTAGACTTCTGATTCATCGTATTTCAAAAGACCCGGTGCAAGTGAGATTGCATCGTAACATATATCGATACTGGCCTTGCCGGGCAATGTCAAAGAGATCTCGTTCTCCCTTCGAGGAACTTTGACATACTCTGGCTGTATGTCAATGATTTTAAGCCACGGTATGGACTCATTCGAGTTATTAGTTATATGTAAATTCACGGTGAACTTGCCGAGTTCTATCACAGTGGCATTGTTAATGGACCTCTTTATGATCAGCCCAGAGACAACATCGCGTATTCTCCTAGTATTCGAGTAATCCATAAAAAGTAATAGCGTTAGAAGAAGTGCCAGGGAAAGTATGAGTATTGACCTAGTTGAGAAAGCGTATATTATTGACACTATGTTGATAATTATAGCGGCTACGCCGGCTCTGGAGATCTTCAAGGCACCTCTACCTTTTCTAATACCTCGTCTAAGATGTCTAAGGGCGATATACCGGATATCCTTGCCTCCGGTTTCAATATAATTCTATGAGATAGCGCTGCATGCACTACATATTTGACATCATCCGGCGTCACGTAATCCCTACCTCTCAAAAAGGCCATAGACTTGGATAACTTGTACAACGCTATGGCCCCTCTCGGAGATGCGCCTAGTTTAACCAGTGGGTGTTTTCTAGTGGCCTCCACTATATATGCTATATATCTTGCAATGTTCTGCTCCACATGTACCTTTTTAACAAGCCCTATTGATTCAATTATATCGTGAATTTGCATAACAGGCTTAATGTCCATTAAGTCATTGATTTCGTAAAACCTTGACAATATTTCAACCATTTCATCTGATGATGGATACCCTAGGGTTATCTTGGATAAAAATCTATCTACTTGTGCCTCGGATAGTGGAAAAGTGCCCTCTATCTCTATGGGGTTCATGGTCGCTATGACGAGAAATGGCCGCGGCAATGGATATGTGACTCCTTCAACGGTTACCTGCAGTTCCTGCATGGCCTCTAATAAAGCTGCCTGTGTCTTAGGCGGTAGTCTGTTTATTTCATCGACGAATAACACATTGGTGAAAATAGGGCCCTGTCTAAATACAAATTCGCCTTTCTTGGTGTCAAACACTATTGAGCCCACTATGTCGCTTGGAAGCATATCAGGTGTTGATTGAATTCTCTTAAAACTCAGCCCTAGTGTCAGCGATATTGTTTTGGCCATATGGGTTTTCGCGACACCTGGCACGCCTTCTAATAATACATGGCCCTCTGCTAGCAGAGTTGCTATCACTAGTTCTATTTCTTTTCTCTTACCAATCACCTTGCTACTGATAATGTCAAATAACGAATTAACTTTGCTCTTTATATCTAGAACACTTTGCTCCATGTCGATCAAGCCCCGACATATTTACGTAGTTTTCGCTTAACCTGATCTAACACCTCGCTTGGCTTTAATAACTCCTCTTTATATCTAAGTGGCAATTCCAATTCACCAATCATTATGAATAATATAGACGCTGGTATCACAGCTAGAACCGTGTAAGCCACGATCCTTATTAACATGTCCTGTGTCTTTATAACCCCCGCCGCATGTGTCACTACGTTGATGAACCAGGATAAAACATCTAATAATCTTTCCATAGTGGTTACCTCTTTTCTCGTGAAGGAATCGTAGAAAATGATCTTTCTTCTCTGAACCAGGATCTCGAGGAATAACATGTTCTCACTTGATATACTATGTTGTGATAACACTTCGTTTATAACAATGCTCGAATCACCGATGACATAGAACACTCCCCTGCCATATGGTATTTTCCATGCAACGGGGTTTCCATCTATGAGACATATTGGCGTGGTATTTCCTTTCAAGTTATCTACATTTCTCAATACAACATATACATTGAACACCACAGTGATGATCTCGCCGTCGATATTACATGTAGCACTATCAATGCTGTTGAAAGAACGCTCTATTCTAAGTCCAAGTCTGTCTAATAATGGATAGATATATGTTGACTCATCCATCACTATGACTATACCACCTTTTTCAACCCATTCAAACAATTCTGAGGATGGTATAAGTACTCTTCCTGAACCAGGTATTATCAATGCATATTCGTTTGGATTTCTGCGAGCTACATAGCTGAGATCA
>JAWBBW010000003.1:0-69905 GCA_038824035.1 Desulfurococcaceae archaeon | reverse complement strand
TGATTAGGTCGTGTAGGTCTTTCAATAAAAAATCCCCTATAAAGGATAGATCATCTATTCTTATGCCAGCTATGTTCCTTATGGCTAACAACGCTATTAACAAGAAAAATTATCCAGGTATTATCAATGCATATTCGTTTGGATTTCTGCGAGCTACATAGCTGAGATCAGTTGTAACCTCAGATCTATGCACATTGAGGTAATAATATTGGGAGAGCCCTCCAGCCCAGGCATTGAACACTGATGGTGGATCGGGCTCGGTGAAAACCTCTATGGGAACAGTCATGTGCGCGATTGTGATCAAGGACATCAAGATCAAGATCATAAGTATGCTCTTATTCTTCAATACTGAACACCTTTTTGACGAATTCTACAACCATTGAGACATCTCCGCGCTCCTTATCACCATACACTATATCCTCATATATTTCCGCGAAACTCCTTGCTCTGCTATCGATTGAAGCTATTTCTCTCGGTGTTTTATCGCTACCCATATTTAATCTCTCCTTAAGTCTTAAGAAGATCTTTCTTAGGATCAGTTTTAATCCACTATATCTATAATTAACTCTGCCAAGATGTTCGCCATACTGTTTTGTAAAGGTCTTTAAATGAACAGAGCCATAGGTGGGGTTAGACCTCATGAATAATAGGATCAACACAGTGCATGTAACGAGCATGATGATCAATGCGATCAACATGATTACTTCATGTGAAGGCTGTTCAAGCCCTTCTTTCGATGTACCCACTACCCAAACCCCACTAGCGGGGAGAGTGTTGTTAACCATGGTTATATTGCCCTGTGAAATAGGCATTTCTGGAGGAGGTTGGGGGATCGGTATATATCGTAAAGTTGTACTCATCTTTACACCTATAATCAAAGGCCAATGTCATGATTAACTAAGTTAAACCATTCCTATTATAGTTTATTTTGACTAGATATCGTTGAGCTTTGAGCATTCATCAAAGGCCTATGCTGAATAGTCTGATATTTAAGTCTCAATAACATTGTTATAATTGGGTATGTTGAATGGTTTTATTAAAAGTGGAAAATCTCAGCGCATGTATCGATGACAAAAAAATCCTGGAAGACATAAATCTAGTCGTGAATAGCGGAGAGGTACACATTATTATGGGGCCAAACGGCAGTGGTAAATCAACGTTGCTTTCCACCATTATGGGCATCGGCAACGCCAAGGTATGTGGAGGCAGAATTTTATTCGAGGACAAGGATGTGACAGGTCTACCTAGCCATGAAAGGGCTAAACTAGGAATAGCACTAGGGCATCAAAATCCACCGGAGATCAAGGGCGTGAAGTTAAGGGACATAGCATCGGCTATTTTGAGAAAATACAGATGCTCTGATTGCTCCATGATGGCGTCCATGTTGATGATTGATACACTCCTAAATAGAGATCTATTTGTGGGTTTCAGCGGTGGAGAGAGGAAGAGAACAGAGCTATATCTCGTTATGATACAAAACCCAAAGCTAGCCATGCTCGATGAACCAGATAGTGGGGTTGATATAGAGAGCATCGAGATAATAGCTAGATCCATCGAGGCATTGAAGAGAAAAGGCACCAGTGTTATATTGGTGACCCATGTAGGCATGATCACAGAGAAAATCAGCAGAATTGATAGAGTTCACCTATTAATATCAGGTAAAATGGTCTACTCCGGATATCCCGATGAAGTTCTCCCAGTGATCTTGAAATTTGGATATAAGAAGGGCGTTGAAATCCTCTTAAAGAGGTGATCCTAATGGCAAGTAGAGAAGATGCCGAAAAAGCACTTAGTAAGCCAGCACCCTATGGCCCAGACATAGATTTATCCAAGTATAGAATTGAGGAACCTAGTACGGGATTACTCGATAGCAGTGTTCTCGATAATAGAATATTATCAACCACTGAGCGGGTCGGTATAAATATCAAGTCAATTGCATATCTCCAGGCAAATGAAACAGCGCTCTACAGTGCCATGGCAAAAGCCCTGTCGAAATATGGTGTAATAGTGAAACCCCTGAGAGAGGCTCTCAAGGAATACGAGTTCTCGAGGAAACTTGCATGGAGCCTTGTAGATCCTACATCAGATAAGTATACTGCTGCCGCCTATCTATATGGAGGCGAGATCGGCTATTTTATATATGTACCCCCCAATACGCGTGTACCAGTGCCGATATATTCATGCCTTGCATTAATAGGTAATAATAGAGTACAGTTCGCCCATAACATAGTCTACATGGATAGTGGTGCAGAGGCTCATGTCGTGACTGGTTGCGCCATACCACATGGAGTTAGTGACGGCGTGCACATAGGTATCTCGGAGTTCTTCGTAGGCAAAAACGCTCGTTTGACGTTCACAATGATACATGCCTGGGCAGAGGGTTTACATGTGAGGCCCAGGACCGTTGTCAATGTGGATAAAGGCGGTGAATACGTGAGTTACTATGTGATATACAGCCCCATTGGCAGTTTACAGACATATCCAAAGATCTATTTAAAACAAGGTGCAAAAGCCCACACAGCGTCAGTCATAGCGTCAAGTGGTAATGGCGTATACGATGTGGGCTCTAAGATAGTCTTCGAAGAGGATAGTTCATCAGGTGAATCTGTATCAAGGGTTATCGCCAGGGATAAGTCAAAGGTATATGCTAGGGCTGATCTAGAGGCACTTGAGACCGGTGTCAAAGGGCATATAGAGTGCCTGGGATTATTGCTTTCAAACGAGGCGTTTATTTCCTCAATACCAATCATAACTTCTAGGAAATATGGTGCTCTCCTAAGTCACGAAGCCGCAATAGGGTTAATCGCCGAGAGAGAACTGAGTTACTTGATGAGCAAAGGATTCACAGAGGAAGAGGCCAAGGCGGTTTTGATACGGGGATTTATGAACATAGATGTACCAATACCTCATTCAATTAAACGCGAAGTGGACAAGATACTTGATATTGTGTCAAGATATGCCGTAGGATGACCATGGTGGTGAATATAAGTTTTATATCCCTACTCTATCCTTACTCATAGAGTTTTATCTATAACAATATCTGTTGATCAAGTCATTATAAATACGTTCAACAATGTCTTTAAACCAAGATATACTTTTAGAATTGGCATAAGGGAACTCTGCCCGAGGAATGACTTATGCTGGATAAATACATGTATGCTGTGGCTGCATCGCTTTTATGGAGTTTAAACCCGGCACTTATCTCTAGACTTGGCAAGAACGTAGGGCCGTTACTTTTGACATCTATGAGGGCTTTACTAGCATTATTATTCCTGGCTCCTTTCATCGTACTCGATTACCATGAATTATACAGATCCCTGAGTGATATCAGATCACTATTTATAATAGCGATATCAGCCATATTAGGCCCTGGCATAGGCGATACAGCGTATACCAGGGCCATACAGTCCATAGGGGGTTCCCTCGCCGTTGTGATCAGCTATACATATATATTGGTTGCTCAAATAATCGCGGTATTTATCATTAATGAAAATACGTCACTATTCACCGTCATTGGCGGTTTAATAGCATTCCTCGGAATAGTGATCGCATCGTATGATAGTAACGTCAAATCCATGAATATACCTGGGGCCCTATATGGCGCGTTGGCTTCACTTTCGTGGGGCATAGCATCGGCCATTATGAAATATATAACAGATACAGCCGATCCACTGAGCATAACTGCCATAAGGCTAGTAATCGTTTTCACTGTATTTTCCATGATAAGCTTTTTATTCAAAAGACCTGGGGATATATCCGAGTGGAAACAACTCCTAGCACTATCCGCTATAACTGGAATCCTGGGCTGGGGTATAGGCATGTACTTGTTCATATATTCAATAAGCACAATAGGTGTTTCAGCAACGGTTTTAGCAACAGCGTTGACACCTGTGTTATCACAGATAACAGTCAGGATCATTGCTAGGGAGAAACCAAGAGGCAGAGTGATCGTCGGGGCTTTAACAGTGTCTATAGGCATATTCATAGCATCATTTTAGTTAGACCATGTACAGCCATGAAAATTATAACACGATTAAACATAGGGATGAATAATAAAGTAATAGTTAAAATAGCCTATGAAAGGTGTGTACTTTGCTAAGATATGTTGTCAGGTTCATATCCCTGAAGAGCGGTAAGGGTAAAACCTATATCGCTTCGAAAGTGATATCAAAGCTGAGATCAATGGGGTATAGTGTCTCAGCAATAAAACACGCCACACATAAAGTAGAACTGGAGAACAAGGACAGCCATGTATATGTCAATGAAGGTGCTGATCCAGTGATACTTTCAAGTAGCGATATAGGTGTAATATATCGCCGGAAATGGATCGATAGCTTAGAGTATGCCTTGAGTTTCACGGATACGCCTATAATCGTTGTCGAAGGGTTTAAGCACAGCAAAGTGGGGGATATAGTCGCGATAGCTGATTCCCAGGAAGAGGTAGCAGAATTAGAGAGGATCTTGGGTGATACTGTAATAGCCGTTGTAACCAATAATCCACAAGAGCTCGACTTGGATAGCAAAAAAGTATTTGGTAAAGATGATGTCGACGGTATAGTGGATTTCGTGAGGAAAAGAGCTGTTGAACACATCGCGGGTAATTTACCAGGCAGGAACTGTGGAGCATGTGGTTTCACTACGTGTAGATTGTTCGCAGAGGCTTATTTAAGAGATCCCAGTATTAAATGCCCCATGGAATTACAAGTTAAGCTAATCATTAACAACACTGAGATAGCTCTAAATCCGTTTGTGAAAAACATGTTAAGGTCAATATTAGAGGGATTTATAAAACCTCTCAAAGATGTCCCAAAAAGTATTGATAGCTTGATCGTAGAAATCAGGTATTAATTATGTTTATCATAGCTTAAAGGACTTCTTGCTGATTGAGGTCTCCCGTGTCTTGGCCCAATCAGACCTTATCTCCTTTGAAACACCCTTTAATTTATATACATAGTTTATGGCTGAAAGTGCCGCGATAACGCCAGAGGCAGCGGCGATCACTGCTTGCTTATACGGCGTCTCCACTAGGTCCCCGGCTGCGAATAAACCGTCTGTCTTTGTCCTACCATATTGATCCACCTTGATTTCGTTTTTTTCATTTAAATCGACAAACTCCCTTAGAAAATCGATCTTTGTTTCAAAACCAAGTTCGACGAAAACACCGCTCGTAGCTATTTCCCGTGTATTACCGGTTTTATCGGTTATCAAGACTCCACTAACTCTGTCCTCTCCCAGTATCCCGGAAACCTCATACCCTGGAAACGAGGTCACATTGCTATATTTCCTGGCTTCTTCAAGTGAGTGGTCTTTTTCATATCGTGTAATATAGTAAACATGGCTAGCCACGGATGCTAGGAGAGAAATGGACTCTACGGCTTTCTCACCATAACTCACTAACACCACGTCCTTGTTCCTATAGAGTGGTGCATCACATATTACACAATAACTCAACCCCTTGCCCACAAACCTATCTTCATCAGGCAAATTGAGTCTACGCGGTGCTTTTCCACAAGCAGCTATTACAGCGAGTGAGTTAAATACCCCTTTTTTCTTCGTTTTAACTGAAAACACTTTCTCATGTTTCTCCAAGCCCACTACTTCGTCTATCAATATCTCCGCATTGAATGAGATAGCCTGTCTCTGTATTTTTAAAACAAGATCAAGGCCTTTTACGGCTTCAACACCTGGATAGTTCTCTATAAGGCTTGCATAGGACAATTGACCACCAATATCCATGGATATGACCAGTGTTTTTAAGCCCTGCCTAGCCGTGTATAATGCCGCTGATAACCCAGAGACACCGCCCCCTATGATTATGACATCATATATCAGCTTTTCGGTCATTGACACCACTATATTTGTCTATTTCAATTAAAGGATTATATATAAAATTCATTTTATTTTTATGAAGATCCACAGGATCTCCCGCATGTTACACGGAGCTAATATATGTATCGCATAAGTATCAATATTATTTGTTAATCCTTTTGTTAAACACGCGATTTTGATTGCTTAGTACATGTCAATAATTAGCCATGATCAAATGTGAAATATTTGTATCCTATTAATTGTTAAATACCCAATACATTACATAGTTCACGGATTCTTTATCATGATTTTTTATTCACTAACACACAATATTTCAACAGGTGGAGTTCTTGGTCTTCGAGAAAGGGGTTATAAAGGAGATCTTGGAGAAGTATAGGCCAATTTGGGCGATTGAACACTCGATGGCATTGATGAACTGGGATTCAGAGACCTATATGCCTCGAGAAGGATATAGAGATAGGGCTGTTGCAAGGGCTGAGCTAAGTCTCCTATACCAGCAATTGTTATTGAAACCAGAGTTCATTGAATTGGTCGATAGGGCTGATAAAGAAGAGGATCTAAACGAATATGAACGAGGTGTTGTAAGGGTATTGAAAAGAGCTATAAAGGTGGCTAAAACGTTGCCTCCATGGCTTATCGCCGAGAAGGCCAAAGTGACCCAGGAGGCGGTAATTGTTTGGCGAGAGGCCAGAGCTAGGAATGACTTCGAATTATTCAAGCCATATCTCGAGAAGATTTTCGAGTTAGCTAGGAAAACGGCTGATTACCTGGGATGGGATAGCCATCCATATGATGCATTGCTAGACCTGGCTGAAGAAGGGTTGAAAACAGAGGATGTAGACAGAGTTTTAAATTACTTGAAACGAGAATTGAAGCCGATTATCCAAAAAGTCATAAACTCTGGGATCTATCCTTGCGAACACCCGCTTGAAAAGGTCAAGTACGATGTTACTAAGATGGATATTGTTAATAGAAAAGTACTCGAATTGCTTGGATTTCCGTTTAATGATAAATCAAGGCTTGATATATCACCACACCCCTTCACAGTAGATATGGGTTTAAACGATGTCAGGATAACAACCAGGTATGAGGGCGTGGATTTCAAGAGAACTCTTTATAGCGTTCTCCACGAGTTCGGACATGCTCTTTACCAGTTACAAATAGATCCGGCTCTCTCGTATACGCCACTAGCCACAGGGGCCAGCCCAGGTATTCATGAAGGGCAGAGTCGTTTTTGGGAGAATGTAGTGGGTAGAAGCTTGGAATTCGTGGAGTTGATATACCCCATTCTAAGAGAACACCTGGAATTTGTTAGAGATTACAAGGCCGAAGACCTATATTATTACTTCAATACTGTGAGACCGGACGTGATCAGAGTTGATGCCGATGAGGTCACATATAATATGCATATAATCCTCAGGACAGAGCTCGAAAAACTCGTCATTAGTGGTGAAATAAAAGTCTCGGATCTGCCAGAGCTGTGGAATGAATACATGGAGGAATTACTAGGAGTTAGGCCACGTACATATAGTGAAGGGGTTCTACAGGATATACATTGGAGCAGTGGCAGTATAGGCTATTTCCCAGGATATATGTTGGGCAATATAGTGGCCGCCATGATCAAGTATGCGATGGATCCCGAGATGAGACTCTACCACAGAGTGGGAAATTTTGATTTCGATTCAATAAAAAATTGGCTTAGGGATAGAATACATAAATATGGAGCCACATATCCACCCAAGGACCTGTTACGAAAATCTCTTGGAGAGGAATATAATCCAGAGTACTTAGTCAAATATATTAGTGAGAAGTACTTGAAGTGACCTCGGCGTCTAAAAATCCCTACTTAGTGAACAGTTTTTACCGCTCCACCTTGGTGTATATATATACCTCCGCTTTCTCCCTTATATATTTAACAATTACAGCCTCTACGTATAGCTCATCGAACTCACTGGGAAGTCTACCATCGATGAACACCTTGACATTAATGTAAGACGTTATTGGATACATCGCATTAGACCATATGGTTACATCAAACATGTTTTTAGATTTTTTAATACCCACAATCACACCAAGACCCTCAGGTATAAAGGTTATAAAACCCCTTAAAGCCCTAACCTGGTGAAGCGATATAGCTTGTTTGCTTCTTGACATGCCTATACAATAAATAGCTTGTCAGTACCAGCACTATTGCCAATGCGATCACAAGCACCATTAACAAGGTCGCATATTCGCCAAAACCAAAACATATTGGAATAAAGAACACTACAATGCACCACCCAGCGCCGATCTTCACATCGATATCCCCGCCTTTAATCGTCGTTTTACCGTCGATCATTGTGAATAAGAGTGGTAAAAAAGCCGAGACCATTGCGAGGATCACACCTATGAAAATGAGCGTGAAACCAAGCAGATATAATTTCATATCACCACCTCACTAGACCAATAGTTATGAGGAAGACTATGAATACAATTATGGTTAAAACAATGGCGAGTATCAACATTATCTTTGATATCTCCTTACTAGTCCCAAACACTATTGGAAACGGACCAATTATCACGACTCCTCCAGCCTCTGTTTTCCTTTCTTCGCTTTCACTAATACTTTTCAACATGGATAAGAATATTAATAAGACACCCAAGATAACCAGGATCATGGATATAACGAACATAGAGATAAAAATTGATACAAGGTCCATGAAAGCACACCCCTAATTAATGGAGTAATAAGTGGACTTAAAAACACTTCCCCCTCATTGACACAGTATTGATATAAGACAAAAAAAACACTTCGTCGCTATTTCGACAAGACAAGCCAGAGTGGCATCGTCGCAGCGTATTTCACAATAATTATAAATTATAAGATTATAATGTGAGCATTTTAGTCTAGGTGAGGAGGTGGAAAACACTATTTCCCAATATACTTTGACTCGAACTCCTTCACTTCTTTAAAGACTATGGGAGATAGTATTAGCAATACCACTAGGTTTATGTACACTGGTATGCCGGCTGTTATATCGCCGAGAACCCAGAACACGGCTGGGACAATGCCATACAGTATCGCCAACGCCCCAATCACCCATATCACGAGTGGTGAGCCTATCTGTAAAAACCTGACCACGGCGTTTAATAGTCTAGGCCTATTCTCTAGCCAATACCTAGCCTCAACTTCCATGTATGTGTACCACCCTGTTGACGTTGTCAACACAAATATGAATAACGTGATATAGAGCAACGCTGTTGCTGAAGTACCATATACCATTTGAAGCGCGTTTAACACCGCCCCCACACCTCCCTTTCCGGTTTGCCAAACACCTGTTGTCAAGACTATTAAGGCCGTTATTGTGCAGACCACTATTGTATCTAAAAACACCTCCATAACTCCCCACATGCCCTGTTTAACTGGATGATCAACGCTCGCTGACGCGTGTATATGCGGAGCACTGCCCCAGCCAGCCTCGTTGCTATATACACTCCTAGCAACGCCTACTTGTATAGCCTTGGATATAGTTGCACCTGCAAACCCACCTATAGGAGCGGCCGGCGTGAATGCATATCTGAATATACTTGCTATCGCATCTGGCAAGTTTTCCGCATAGGCTATTATCACGCCTAAGCCAAGCCCAAAGTATAAGACCACCATTAATGGGACAAGTATCTCCGCGACTTTTGCCACTCTTGGTATGAAACCTATGCAAATCAAGATCACTAGTATAGCGTAGATCAACCCTACCACCACCGCTGTTTCCCTGGATAAGCCGAAACACGCCATAGCACCTTCCATAATGGTGTAATTGCTCATGGATATCACTGAGACAGAGCAAAACGTTATGGTAAACAATACTGCGAGTGTTTTCCAAACCCATCGCGGCCAGCCATGTTCTTTTCCAAGCCCCTCCTCTATATAGAATGGTGGCCCTCCATACGTCTTGCCATCTTTTGTCACCCTCCTGTACTTAATACCTAGCACGATCTCGCTGAGCTTAGTTGTCATTCCAAATACTGCTGCCATCCACATCCAGAAAACAGCGCCAGGGCCCCCCAAGGCAATGGCGCTTGAAACACCGGCTATATTGCCCATTCCAATAGCAGCGCCGGTCGCTGTTGCCCATGCAGCGAATTGAGATAATATCCCAGCCCCCTTTATTTTCCTAGACTCTGATATCTTGCCTACAGTGTTTTTAACGATCGTCTTGAAATGCCTGAATTGGAAGAACCTAGTACCTATGGTTAGATATAATCCAGCTACTAGGAAGAAAAACGGCATAAGAGGGTTCCATATTATTGTATAAGCTATGTAACTCAAGATCTCCTCAATACCCATTATCTCACCATTAATGTCCTTTGATGAATATGGTCTTATTCGGAACAGGTATTTAAACAGGTTCTTATTCCTAGCACATAAAAAGGTATTATTGTTACGCCTGGAACAAGGCGAGCTCCGATGCCGAGAACACTCAATCAGGTTTATCAACCATATTATTTTAAACGAGATCTATATTTATAGTCAATCTACATTGGTGTTCCAGATGAAGGCACGTAAAACCATGATCTCGGTGATATCATTGATTGTGTTCACATACCTTGTTAAGATCGATTTATTCAAACAAATGGACCAAGTCGTGTACGGTGTTTTACATATCGGCGACAATGTCCTTGTGATCACGATCTCGGGAACCGCGAACATTTATGCCACATTGTTACTGGTATTATCATTGCTACTACTTGATTTAATTAGAATGAAACGGTTCACATCGACTAACGTGGAGCTACTCTCATTGATGTTCATGACATTGTTACTCACATATGGGCTTAAAATGACGTTGAAAATTCCCAGACCAGGGATATACATGGATACACCTACTGATTTTCTAGGCGAATTGGAATTATATGGTTATCCATCAGGGCATGTTGCTAGAGCCACAGCAATATCTATGTTTATTTCGAATAAGTGGAAAAACATGTATATTCGCCTATTTCTATATACATGGGTTTTTGCGGTATGTATTACACGTTTATTAGCAGGTGTTCACTGGCTTAGCGATGTGATCGGAGGCTTGATTGCGGGGATGGTGGCATATCACCTGGTAGAGGTCATTTCACCTTATATATTCGAAAAATCCAGGTGGTTTAGATTGTCGTTAAGCTTATAGTGGTGTTAAAGCACTAGTTGATATTTAACCAACTTATCAAAATTCATGGAATTTATATCAAATCAGGGTCGTTTTCTAAAACATATATACTAACTCAGCCCTTTTGGTAAAAAGGGGAGTAGGAAATGGTATCAAGCCTCAAGGGGAGGGATTTTTTAACTCTTACAGAGTTCACGCGCGAAGAACTATTGTTCATAGTGGAGACAGCTTTTCAGTTTAAACAAAGATATCTCGCTGGTGAGAGAATTATCCCGTTATTAATCGGCAGGCATTTGGCAATGATATTTGAAAAGCCAAGCACGAGGACCAGGATCAGTTTTGAAACAGCAATGAAAGAGCTGGGTGGAGATGCTATATACCTCAGTGCAAATGAACTACAACTAGCTAGAGGAGAGACCATCGAGGATACAGCGAGGGTTTTATCCAGGTATGTGGATGGTATAATGGCTAGGGTTTATGAACACTGGAAACTGGAGAAATTAGCCGAGTACAGCTCTGTGCCCGTTATAAATGGGCTGAGCGATCTACATCACCCAGCACAGGCATTGAGTGACGTGATGACGATTATTGAGAAAAAAGGCAGAGATATAGCTAGGTTGAAGATAGTGTTCATAGGTGATGGAGGTGACAATGTCCTTCACAGCTTGATGTTGGCAATTGGGATCTTGGGTGGCGAGATAATCATATCCTCTCCACCAGGCTATGACCCTCATCCAAGTGTTGTGAAACTATTTGAGGAATACGCCATGGTGAATGGTGGATCATATGAGATCGAACGTGATCCATTCAAAGCCGTTGAAAACGCTGATGTAGTTTACACCGATGTATGGGTTAGTATGGGGCAGGAAAAAGAACGCGAGAAAAGAATAAAGGATTTATCACCATATAAAGTGACAGTTGACCTAATGAAACGCGCCAAACACGATGCCATATTCATGCATTGTTTACCAGCCAAGAGAGGAGAGGAAGTGGTCGACGATGTTATAGATGGTAAATGGAGTGTTGTATGGGATCAAGCTGAGAATAGGAAACACGCTCAAAAAGCATTACTAGCATTGATAATACCATGAAGGTTTTGTTTTTAAATCAAAATCAATATGACATTTTCACAACAAGGCCTGTTTAATCGAGGGGATTTAAGTGTTTAAAGCCGTGGAATCAGCAGTCACGAAAACGTATACATACATGTATGAGAACAGACGATTAATGAAAATACTACTATTGATCACAGCGATATCGGCATTGATCCTAGGCCTGGTGATCAGGGCTGCACCCCTGTGGATAAACGGGTTTGAGTTCTTTGAATTTGACAGTTACATTGAGTTCTGGCAAGCAAAATACGTATATGAGAAAGGGCCACTGGCGTGGTATAGTTTGACAAGGGATAACCCAGATACCCATATTTTCTGGTATCCATGGGGCAGGGATTTCATATACACCAGTTATCCGTTGTTCCCCCTATGGATAGGAACTAGCTATCATATAATCCAGAGGTTTGGCCTGGGATTTAAGGAATGGAGTTGTATACAGCCATTGATATTCGCATCACTTGGCATCATAGTAGCTTATTTCGTGGCAAAGGAGCTCTCAGGTAGTAGGATCGGGGGGATCTTGGCTATGTTCTTATTGGCCATTTTACCAGCTGCTACTGAGAGAACAATGGTGGGGTACATAGAAAAGGAAGGCGCGAGTGTCGTGTTTTTATACCTGTTCATACTGTTTTACTCAAGATTATTGAAAACCGTGAATACTATTGTTAAGCCCATTGAATTGTTCAAATATAGTGCTCTCTCAGCGCTTTTCTTATCTCTTGTGGGGTGGTTATGGGGTGGTTACGTATTCGTGATTGGTACAGTTGTATTGTTTATTATCCTATCACCAATATTGATGAGGCAGCATTTCACTAAGAGGTTTCTATTATATAATATTCTCGTCGTGGTGTTCTCATTCATATTTATAATACCATCCCCGGCCAATGCATCTTCGCTCGGTATTTACCCATTTAATATAAGGGGCCTTGGATGGATAATGATCGGCACATTGATACTCCCCTTACTAGCCTATTACCTCGGTGTCGAATACAGGAAAATGGGGCTCAAAAAACCATTTCTGACAACGGGTAGGTACATGGGGCTTTTAATATTAATTGTGATTGGCGGAATAGTATTGACAATTTATGGGGTTTTACCGATAAGTGGTAGATTGGCATGGGCCCTTGGATTACGATTCATACCCACCCAGCCATTAGTAGAGAGCATTGCTGAACATCAATCCCCCTTGTCATCAATAGAACACGCGATGGCCATGTTACGTGCATGGGGTGTTTTCCTATCACCATTAATATTTACATCTCCATTGATACTGGGCATTATAGGAGTTATATATATGTTGTACAAGGGTCAACCAGAACAAATATATGTAGCAGTAGCCTTTGCTGTTTCATTTTATTCATATCTAAACGCGGCATATATGATAGCTATCGCCGCGTATTTCGGGATATTGACAGTGAGCACTCTATTAGCTAGCATGTTTAATTACATCTTGCCACGAATGAGTGAGCGAGTTAAAACAAGGAAAGCCAAGGTATTGGTTAAAGCCACGGGGCCAAGTAAGGGTACAAGGGTGTTGCTCTCAGTTATCCTGCTATTAACGATATTTAATACTGCTTATGCAGCTTATTACGATTACCGAATAAGCAGTAACTTCGTGTATACACTAAAAGCAGGTGTCAGTAATTTACCGTACCTCAGTGATTCGTGGTACAAGGCAATGGAAATCATACGTTCCACACCGGAAGACTCTGTTGTGATATCCTGGTGGGATTATGGATATGGCATCTCCGTGGAGGGTTTGCGCGCATCTGTAGCCGATGGTTCTACTCTCAATAATACCCAGATAGGTATAATAGGGCTTATAATGTCCTCTACTAACACCAGCGAAGTAGTCAAATTGGCAAGCCTGTTCAATGTCAAGCCGAATAGAACATTCATAATGGTGATAGACGCGTTCTTTGTCGGTGAACTCGATGACAGGGTTATTATAGCCCCGTTTATAACTGGAGGAGGTATGCCAGGTGCTGTGGATATACCTAAGAGCTTGTGGATGATTAGGATAGGTAATTCAGTGGTGGAAGAGTTGAGATCTAAAGGGATAAACGTGGACTATGTGAATACAGCTGATTTCATCTATGTTTATAGGTTTACCGATACATTATTGATCAGCCCCAACTTCAGCAATCCCGATAAATTACCACTCATATATAAAATGATGGTTGACGGCATGTTATACTGGGCTAGTACTAGGAACAAGACAGGGGAATTCTACTGGTTTAATGGTAATGAATTCTACTTAGATCAGGCGACAAGGAATTTCTACGAATCAGCATTGAAAATAAGTATTGAGAAAACCATAAACCCGACATCTATCTCGGTAATATCGGATAGGCCGCTTAAAAATGACCCCTATCTCGCTCCATACGCTGTTATAGTAGAGCCATTTATAGATCCACGCACGTTGAAGCCTTTAACCATTAATTTCCTCGGCTATTCTGGTTCAATATACAGCACTATCTTCATATATCAATTGACAGAGATATAGAGTCATTTAATTAACCCTTTCTTTTTAAACAAATAGCCTTGATAATACTACGGGGTTTCAATGTTTAAGCGCCGCGTAGATCCTTTGAAAAAATCCGTTGAAACACTGTATTACCTGAGATTAATGCGGGATAAGATCACCAGTATACATGATAGGATATCTGAGAGAAGAAATATGCTATATGAAAAGCTCGTTGAACTAGAGGAGAAAGGGGAAAGATATCTGGCTAGGAGATATGCAGAGGAGATCGTCAAACTGGATAAATTACTCCATAGATTAGCGTTACTGAGGCTTATAACGGAGAAAATAGACTTGGCATTACAATACGCTATAGTTACAAGGGATTTCAATCAATTAGTCAGCGAATTAAAGCCACTTATAAGGGATTTATCTAAACTACCTGAATTGAATATACCCGACATAGGCATGGTATTCGCTGAACTCGAGTCCTCGCTGAGAGAGCTCGGCGAGATGTCGGTGTCTGATGTTATAACATACGATGTACATAGTAGTAGCGAGATCAAGTCAATTCTCGAAGAAGCAAAGGAGGTGTTAAAGAAGAGGCTTGAACCTGAAAACATCACCTCATAAATTAAGGCTGTATCTCCTCTCTTCTCTTAGAGTTGCAAACTTTATGTTAAATGTCCTTAAAACCTCCAACACTTCCTGTGTAATCCTCTTATACAGATCTACAGGCACTATTACTATGTATTCGTTAAAACTCCTATTCAACATACATGACCCTATAGCATAAGCAAGTGTCTTGTACTGAGTTGAAATCGACATATTAGGATCTATAACCCAGATCCCTATTTTAGATTCCTCTTTCTCGGCTATGATGTCTGGTTGAAGCACTTTCATTGATCTATTTGGCACAGCATCATAGCCCATCTCCTCTAAGATCTCGAGAACTTTCTCGATCAGCTGTTTACCAGCCAATGGATATCTCTCCATGCCTATGTACTTGTCTAGATCGCCGTGTTCTTCCGGGTTATATAAAGTATACTTACCTCTGTCAACTCTATACAGGAACAGTTTGTCGGGATCCTTGTACTTATCCTTACTATTGCTATTCACCGTCACGAGGTCTATTTCGAAATCAAGGCTCATATCCGAACGTGCTGGGTCTCGTTTCTTGGCCTCGTTGACAAGTTCTTTCCTGCTGAAGAATATTCGTCCAGATCTATACAACGCTTCTGCAGCATCCTTGAGTAATAGCCAATTCGGTTTTTCATGGATTTCTCCCTGGGACATTTCAATCACTTTGACTCGTTATTGTCCATGGATATTCTCGAGCAATACATCTCAGATATCTTGATGCTCAAGGAGGGTTATTATTTTATCAGCGATCCCAAGTATCGCCTTTGATACCTCACTATCTGGCTTGGCCAATATGTAGGGCATCTGAGAGTCCACCGCTACATTCACCTCTGGGTCAAATGGGATTTTACCCAGCAATGGAATATCATACCTGGATGCAAGCATTTCGCCCACGTGTTTCCCCATCAAGTCCACTTTACTCCCACATATTGGGCATTTGAAATAGGCCATGTTCTCAACAATGCCGAGTAATCTAATGCTCTTGGAAGTCAACAAATTTATTGATTTCGCCACAATGATCTCGCTGAGAGTGTTGGGCGCCGTGACCACTAACGCCCCAGATATAGATGGCAATGACTGTATTATAGTTAAAGCGGCATCGCCCGTACCAGGCGGCATATCTATGACCAAGTAATCGCCTCCATCCCACTCAACCCTTGCGAGCAACTCTATGATGGCTCTCGAGACAAGTGATCCTCTCCACGCAATCGGGGTATCGGGTGAGTCCAACATTAGATTAATCGCCACGACTTTTACACCAAGAGGTCCCGTTACGGGCAGGATATCCCCTTTTTCATTTGCATAGTGCCTAAGGCCGTATAGGCCCAGCATAGCGGGTACAGAGGAACCATATATGTCGGCATCCAGTATTGCTGTTTCTTTCCCCCTAGTTGCGAGAGCAAGAGCCAGCATTGAGGAGAAAAACGTTTTACCAACTCCTCCTTTTCCACTTATAACCAGTATTTTGTGTTTAAATCCTTCTGTTCTTCTCTTACAATCCTCTAATAATTTTTGGATATCCCTGAATGATATTCTCTTCTCAGTTGTCAAAAAACCCACACCTGGTGTTTAAAAGTAATTTGGTATTTAATAACATTTAAACCCATTATGAACTGAACACAGGGTGTCACAATGATATGTAGCAAAGCGCCTGGCAAGATATTGCTATTTGGAGAACATTTCGTGGTCAAGGGTAAACCAGCGCTCGGAATTGCTGTGTCGAGGTATGCAGTTGTGTGTATAAAACATGGAAAAGGGGAGTTTTTCTCAAAGCAAATAGGCAGAATTGATCACGAGTCCAAGGACATGTTATTGTTTAGAACGATAATTGAGAAAGCAAGTGAGAGATATTCCAAGAAAGCCGTGGAAATAGAGAATGTGGATGTCTACATAGATTCGGAAATACCACTGGGAGCTGGCATGGGCTCATCAGCAGCCGTGAGCGTTGCGTTTACGCATGCATTGTTATCATATATAGGTGTTGATTTCTCATTAAGCGATGTCAACGAGATCGCCTTTGAAGCTGAGAAAAGGGTTCATTACAGGCCCAGTGGAGTGGATAATACACTTTCTGTTTATGGTGGTTTATTATACTACCAGAGCGGTGTATTCAAGAGACTCGATCTGAAATTACCGGGGAACGTGGAGATCGTGGTTGTAGACACCGGCTTGAAAAGGGCAACTGGTGAAGTGGTGAGATCCGTGCTGGAACGATATGATAGGGTTCCCGTTATCATGTCCAAAATATATGAAGCTGGCGAGGAAATAGTTAACAAAGCGCTTGAATATATAAAAGAGGCGAACATGATTGGACTAGGTGAATTAATGCTCATGAACCATGGATTACTCTGGGCAATAGGGGTTTCATGTAAGGAGTGCGACGAGATTGTTCATGAAATGATTAGACAAGGGGCTTATGGGGGGAAAATAAGCGGTGCTGGCAAAGGTGGGGTTGTGATAGGTCTGGTGGACTCCTCGATCAGCAGTAAAATACTTGAATCAATCAGGCAAAGGGGTTTTAAGGCATTTATTGTTAAACCAGATTATAACGGGGTCTCAGAGATACGTGGAATAGATTAAAAGTCTTGTTTATATACTTTAGCTGGGATGAAGAATATAGTGGTCTATGACCTGGTGATTAAACTCCCATGGGCTGACCACGATGCTCGTGTCAAGTGGTAAAAAAGGATATGTGACAATAAAGGAATCCCCGGAGATAATTAGGAAACTAAACCTTGTATTAGGAGAGATCCTGCCTAGCATATATGAGTACAACAACAGCATAAAGGGCAAGAATTACTATTTAAAACCAGTACACATAGTGTCTAGGAGACTCCAGGACGGATCTCTTGTGAAATATTACTATTATGGTAGATATTGGTATAAAATTGAAAAAGACCCGGTGACCAAGAAATTGAAATGGATATATCTGGGTAAGGAGAAACCTAGCCCGGAATTACCAGACCCTCCACCCAACCCACTTGAGGGTATTGTGGTTAAAAAATACGATGATCGAGTCGAAATAGAGTTTAGTAGCGAGGATTTGTTTAGGATAATTTACGAGAAAATATCTTCCACGCATAGATAAGCTTTTATGTTTTCTACAAAGTATTTTTATCCTAGTGTAATTTCTAATACCTTGATGAAATCGCTGTTAACCAGAAAGCGAGGTTTAAGTGGATGTTAAACACTTTGACCGAGAACGCCATTAAATTCATGGTGCTAGGCATAACTATATATTCTGTTTTCCTCGGCATGGGCCTAGTGGGCTATATATTCTATCGACCACGTAAAGGTGATGAGAAAGCGTCAAACGTTGAAATAGTGATAGTTTCCAAGGCCAATGAAAAGGTTAAGAATAGCCTAATAGAGGTTGTTAAATACCATGTTAAGCTATTTAACAAGGTGACATTGGTTGTCGATGAAGATGCACCTTTAATAGACATGTTGATCAATATGAAAGGGGTCAGGCTCGTAGTTGTGCCAAATAAATATAGACGAGACCTTGTAGGCAAAGGCAGGGCATTGAACTACTTCGTCGAGCACTATGTGAAGCCGGATAAATGGTATGTGTTCATCGATGATGACAACATAATAATGGACTTGAACTTTCTATATGAAATACCGCTATACGAGAAACAGGGATTCGTAGCCGCTAACGGGATCCTAGTACCTAGACAAGGTAGAAGTAAGATCACATTTACAATGGATTGGGTAAGATACATCGACGACATCACTCTTTACAGATTCTTCACTGGATTACTTGGTAAGCCACTTATAGGCCTTCATGGAGAACTGATGATCGTGAAGGGATCGGTTCTCAAAGAAGTGAAATTCGATAAGAAGACAATAGCAGAGGACTTCGTGTTCGCCATAGAGCTGGTTAAGAGGGGTTATAAGACATGGCAATCGGCCACCCGCGTCTCAATTAAGAGTCCTAATTCGATAAGAGATCTAATGTTTCAACGAGGTAGGTGGTTTAAGGGAGTTGTATCGGGAATCAAGTATTGTCCAACGCCCATGAAGATCCTAATAATTTTCAGAAGCGTGACCTGGGTTCTAAGTTTCATAGTAATCATATTGCTTTACCCAGTCTTATCATACCTGGGATTCGCCTTATTCCTACTACCGACAAATATCTACTACATAGGTAGCTATACATATGGCATATACAAGTCCAAGACGCCTCAATTATTTCTCCTATTACCGTTTTTTGGTTTACTCGAAGCCTCATCGAGATTATATGGATTAATAGAGGTTAACGATTTCGTTGTAATAGATAAGAACTAGGCTTGGTGTATAACATGGAATCGGATATATGGACTAAGAAATTCAAGCTAAGATATGGAAATGTAACATTGAATTTCGGCGTTGAGAGCGTTATTGAGGAATTGTCTGGATATATACGTGGTTTCAAGAAGGTGTTTCTCTTAACGAGCAAGAGAGCGGCCATGGTATCGGGAGCCCTTGACGATGTTTCAAGGATTCTCAATGAACAAGGTATTGAATATATACTTTTCGATAAGGTAACTCCTAATCCATCCACCTCGCTAGTGGAAGAGGCCGTGGAATATGCTAAGGCCCACAGTGTTGATCTATTGATCGCGATAGGTGGTGGAAGTGTAATAGATACGGCTAAGGCTGTTTCACTCGTTTTGTCCACGGGCATCGGGATTGTGGACTTAATGAAAAACAATATTCATTACGTGAACCATGTGAATATTCCATTGATCGCTATCAATTTAACTCATGGCACAGGCTCCGAGATCAATAGATACGCAGTGCTGACGATATCTGGCACCATTGAGAAAAGAGGCTTCAACGCCATATATCCAAATGTAAGTTTCGATGACCCCAAATACACTATTACATTAAGCCGTGACCAGACGATCTACACATCGCTTGACGCCTTTTACCATGCATATGAGTCAGCTACATCACTGTATTCAAACGCATTTGTTAACACATTAGCCGAGAAATCGGTTGAAAACATTGTAGAAGCGTTACCCATGGTCCTGGATAGGCCGGGTGACATCATTTTAAGAAGTAAGTTGCTATACGCATCAATGCTTTCCGGTATTTGTATAGACCTGGCGATGACGCATTTGAACCATGCATTGGAACATGGGCTTACTGGGCTAAAACCATCGCTACCGCATGGAGCAGGCCTGGCTATAACAGGCCCATTGGTTATCTACTACACCCATAAGGCTATGCCACATAGTTCAGCCAGGATACTCAAATTACTTGATCCATCGATAAAGCCCTTAAGCGAAGATGCATGGAAAGCCGCTAATTCCGTGAAGAGATTTCAAGAAATGCTCGGTTTTCATGAGAAACTGAGTGATTATGGTATTGAAAAACGAGATCTAGGCAAGGTAATGGAGTTCGTAGAGAGGATGATTAGGGAAAGGTATAGGGGTATTCCATTCGAGGTAACTAGGGATATCTTGAAGAATATCCTATACAATTCCCTGTGAAGTTTTGGTAACGAGTCATTTTAGAAAATACTTGAATTTTAACACTATTTTAGACAAGTTCCTAAGCATGTATTCCCTTTCCTTGTTACCAACCCTGATACAGTTTATCAGATTTGTGAAAAACTCTATGGTTTTATCCAACTCCCTGATCCTAACTTTATATGGAATGCCGTCCTTGCCGCCATGGGCATATGCATATAGGAATGGATCTACTAGGTGAGTGGTGGGGTCAGTGAACGACGGCTCATAGCCATATATCAGATCGGCAACCAATGCGATCGCCCTCATGGTCTCAGGCCCTAACCCCTCTCTTAAGAGAAGGTCCTTGAAATCCTGGACCAATGTTTCCTTCAATTTCCTGGCCACTAGTTCTACCCTTTTCATATCCGTTATGGGCCGATAAAAGAATTTGTTCGCGTTTATTTTACCCGAGATCTTATCTACGAAAACAACCTTGTTTGTTTCTGTACCCGATACGCCGCTATAGCCATGATGATACAGCGTTATGTCTCCTAGGCCCTTCAATAGTCTATTAACATTGCGAAGATCTTGTAGTAATGAATCGAGAGGCGTGGAATTCAGAATATCCACGATGGCTTTCCTGGTCTCACAGGATTGGTCATCAACGAGGTTTAAAGCCGTAGATATCCTGGATGAAATTACCCCTGAGTGAGGATCTTCACTCAATAAGTTACGTATTCCATTCTCCACGTATATATGATATCTCCTAGCCAGTTTTTCCCTAATATTCATGCCTTGTTGTATAACCAGTGTTTTACCATAACTTGTCACTAATAGACCGTGTATATAAAGGATGTAACCATCCTGTAAAGCAACTGAGTCTATTTTAGCCGCTACTCTACTTAGTCTCACTAACTCACCTTTATCGAGATCGATCCTTAGCCTAGCTATTTCGAGAGCTGTGTTCACCGCATCTCTGCCTTTACCGCCCAATACAGCTATTTCGTTCTCATCGATCCTATCCGGCGGCAACGCTTCTTTTAAAACATAGAGAACTACTGTCGTTGAGCCGCTACTATCCCAGTCCATTCCAATCACATTATTAAATGCCTGGAACCAATATGGATTAGCCAATCGCCTCAATAACTCCTCAGGGCCATATGTTTCAATAATATGTCTTGCTATCAAAGAACCGAGGAATTTCATTCGCCTAAGCAAGTAAGGCGGGACATGCCCGTCGTGGAGTGGTAACTCGGTGATGCCTTCAATATCCATAACTCCTCCTCTATAACAACTATTATCAATATAAAAAACGTCTTATTAGGATGAACATGGCTGTTGCAAAACCATGATGCGACCTAAGTGTTTTTAACTTTGAAAGATACACATTAGAAAGGTGTATGTATGAAGCCCGAGATAAGGATCACGCCAGGAGCCCCAGGTTCTAATGCCGAGAAGTGGATCAGGGATCATTATAAATACATAGCGAAAACAACCCATGACCCGGACACACTACCGCTAGTTGTGGAAAGGGCTGAAGGTGTTTGGATGTATGATGTTGATGGTAACAAATACCTTGACTTCAGTAGTAGCATAGGTGTATGTAACCTGGGTTATCCAACACACCCAGAGGTTAAAAGGGTTATCATAGAGCAATTGAATAAATTAGCACATGCGGCTGGAACCGATTTCTTCAATCCATACCAAGTCATGTTGGCCAAGAAACTAGTTGAAATAACCCCTGGTAACTGGGATAAAAAAGTGTTTTTTGCAAACAGTGGCACAGAGGCCAATGAAGCCGCATTAAAGCTAGCTAGGCAAGCGCTTGATAGGAAATTGATAATTGCGTTCTTCGGAGGGTTTCATGGGAGGACCATGGGGTCTTTAGCGACAACGGCCAGTAAGAACATTCAGAGAAAGAGGGTATTCCCCTGGATGCCGGGAGTAGTGCATGTCCCGTTTCCAAATCCATATAGAAATCCATGGCATATAGATGGATATGAAAACCCAGACGAACTTGTGAACAGGGTTCTAGAGTTTATAGAAGAATATGTATTAGATAAATTGATTCCACCAGACGAGGTCGCAGCTGTGATCACCGAGCCAATTCAGGGGGAAGGAGGGTATGTGGTGCCACCTAGGAATTTCTTTGTTGAATTGAAGAAACTATTAGATAAACACGGGATCATCTTAATAGATGACGAGGTCCAAATGGGAATGGGTAGAACTGGTAAAATGTTTGCAATAGAGAACTTTGACACCGAGCCAGAGGTGATGACACTTGCAAAGGCTCTGAGTGGTGGTGCTATACCCATTGGAGCCACTGTATTCAGAGCTGAACTGGATTTCAAAGAACCAGGCATGCACAGCAACACATTTGGTGGACACGCCCTCGCATGTATGGTTGCTTTGAAAACCATCGAGATAATTAAAAATCTACTACCAAGTGTTAGGAATTTGGGAAAGCTCTTCAAAGATGAGTTGGAACCTCTTAAAGAGAGGGCAAAGCACATAGGAGATGTCAGGGGCATTGGATTAGCATGGGGTATTGAGATCGTTAAAGACAAGAGATCTAAGACACCGGATCCATTGATGCGGAACAAGATAATTAAAAGAGCCCTTGAAAAAGGCCTAGTGTTATTGCCCTGTGGTAAAAGCAGTATTAGAATTGCACCACCATTAATAATAACCGAAGAAGAGGCTAAAGTGGGGTTAGAGATATTCAAGGAGAGTGTACTAGAGTCCCTTCTAACGTAGGATCAATATCAACAGGGAGACAATGAATAATATTATAGATATCGCTATTGCCAGCTTCGTTACTATCTTCTCATAGCTAGTTTTATGCAGGAATTTCACGGGCTTTTTCCAAATAGAAATGGTTTCCTTCGAATATGTACCGCCGTGGATATTTGTTTCTTCGTGTTCTATCCTGAACGTGGCATCCCTTGATCTTTCTAGTTCTCTCCTTTCTATGCATTGTATATCTTTCATCGCCTCTTCAACCACATTTATATATTTTCTGAGGTTTTTGAATCTCGGATTAGTCTCTATGGTGTTGAGTATTTCATCTTTGTAACAAGCCAGGTTAGATAGTTCTTTTGCTACAAACGGGTGTCTCAACACGTATATGAGTTTATCCTTTACACAATCGTAATCGCCTAGACACGTGTTCTCTAGGTCGTAGACTAATGTTGACAATTTAACCATGTATCCATCAATGCTTTTCACGTATTTCAGCTCGGATACAAATACTTTCATTTTTTCCTCAATCTCGTTGATCACACATAATCACCCAGATTCTCTTTTTTATTATTTTCCTAAATTAACAATTATGCATTTCTACTTATCACCTAAAGATCGTTGAGTATTTTCTAAAAACAGTTACACCAAGCAAAGCTATTAAGGGCAAATACTCCAACCTGCCCAGATACATGAGCGAGATCAGGGCTATCTTAACGAAGAAAGGGGTTGTTTGCGATGTAATACCCGTTGATAACCCCACAGCGCTCGCGGCCGATGTCGCTTCGAAGAAGGCGTCTATGAAATCCGTATCTGGCAACACGCTCTTTATTACGCCTGCTCCTATCAATATTGTTAGTGAATGAAGAACTATGAAAAATACATTGTTGGCTATCTCGTCATCGTCCAATATCACTCCATTAAATCTAACTGGTAGACTGGCTTTACCGGCTGTGGCGAAGTGCACTACGTATGACCTCGCCTTTTTCAATAATATAAGGAACCTGGCTAATTTTATACCACCAGTTGTTGCAAAACTCATCCCACCTATGAACATGCCAGCTATGATCACCAGTTTAATACTTGGAGGCAGTGTTGAAATCGATCCTATGTTAAATCCCGTTGTGGTGAGTCCTGAGAGAGTGTTGAAAAACCCATATATTAACGCATCTCTTAATGACCACTTGACATGGGGAAGTATTAACACGGTTGATGCAATAGGCAAAGCCATTGACATGACAATGTATAACTTGAACTCTTCATTACTCCATATTTTCCTCAATTCACCGTTTAATAGTAGGTTCAAAACTATGAAACTCGTGCCACCTAGGAACATCAGGGCTGAGATGGGATATATGCTCATGGGGGCGTATTCGAATACTTTTTGATAATTCATGTTATAAGTGCTCATACCTCCTGTGGCTATGGCTGTCATGGTATGTACCACTGCATCCAAGATATTCATCCCGGTGTAATAACATGCCAACACACCTGCCACTGTCAGTATTAAATATATATTTAACAATTGCCGAGCCGTTCTCCTCAGAGAGGCGTGTATTCTACTTGGCCTTTCAAGGCTATACACTATTAACCCATATCTCCAGAAAAACGGCACAAATACCATTGCGAAAACCGCGAAACCTAGTTCTCCTGTCCACTGCATCAACGCTCTCCAGAACAATATGCTTTTCTTTAAATTATCTAAATCAGGTATCACTGTAAGACCTGTTCCTGTGAAACCTGATATAGATTCAAATAACGCATCTATGAAAGGTATTCCCAGCTCCATTGAAAGTGGTATTGCCGAGATCAATGGCAATATGAGCCATGCCGATGAGTAGACAAGGAGGGCATCTATTATGCCCATCTCGAAAGATTGAGCCCTATATGTCAATGCAAACGATATGAACCCTATTGATATGTATACTAATGAAAAGAGTAAAAACCACATAGATATGGGCTCATTGCATACGAGGTCGACTAATGGTATTACCACCATGAATATACCCAAAACCAGTAGTAATTCACCTATATTGTTAATTATTGATAGAAACCTCATCAAGACCACATCGCTTGGAGTCCTGATCAGGGCTTTGGTGTTTTCAATATTTTTGTAAATATCACTCAGGTATTTTAACAATGCCGCTGATCAATCGATACCAGTCAACCCGAGTATTTCCAGGACCTCTGGTTTTTCACTGTATCCTCGGGGGATTTTACAAAGGGGCATAGTGGTAAGTGTTTTCACAAGGTTATTTAAACTAAGGGAGGAAAGGTGTGAAACAACATATGTATCGAAATTACAGGAATTTAGAAAGGATATCTTCGACTTAAGGGACACTGTTTCAAATCTATCTAAGAACATGGATGAAATAAAGTCATATACTAATCAATTAGCCGATAGAATTGAAAAATTGACCCTACTTGTCAACAACATTGCAAGAGAGGTCAGTAAATTAAGTGATTCAATAGGGTTCATCATAGAAGATTCGGCTAGGAGTTTTCTACCAGCGTGGATATACAAGTACTTGAACATAGAGGTTGAGAAACTAGATAGGAGGTTTTTCAACATAAATGGCAAAATACTTGAATTCGATTACTACGGGGAAGGCTGGAGAATACCTGACAAATCAAAGATAATCATAATAGGGGAAGCCAAGTCAAGGATCCACGCTGAGGATGTCAAGTTATTCTATGAAAAGACAATGATGCTCGTAGAGATGAATAAAATAAAAGATCCATTGATGATAATGTATGGGCTTTATATTCATCCCTCAGCCGAGAACGAGGCCAAAGGTAAAAACATAATAATAATAACGCCATATCAAACCCTCATAGATAATTTATCTAATATAAATGAAGTCAGTAAAATAATACAAAACAAATGTAATACTTGAACAATACTTATACAAAACAACTCCCACAACGATCCCACATATTTTCATAAGAAAATACAAAACATGTAGTTTAAATATAGGAAAAAAGAAATAAAAAGATGGCGTCCGGGGCTTTGTGCTCCGGATTAAATAAATGTAATGTCTATATTAGATCAAGACAATAAGCTCAGGCGGCTGATGACACTGGGCCTGGGTGAACCGGGTCCGGTGTTATCTGTCGTCTGGGTTTATTGTCTTGATCTAATATAGACATTACATTTATTTAATCCGGAGCACAAAGCCCCGGACGCCGCTTCCTACGCTTTTCTTGCCTTATTAATTGTCAACTGGTTTTATCTCTTTGTTTTCTCTATAATTCTTTTGCATCGTGATCATTTTTTGATATTGTGTGATTGATGGCTATAATTCCATAGTGGCATATTTATGTCTATGGTATATTTGTATGTGTGGTGTGTTTTCGTGCAATATATTGTATCGAGAAATATTGACGTTGAGTTGAAAATGGATAGAGAGCGTGGCGAGAGAAGGATTGATCTATACATGTGGAAGATACCTTGGACCTCTCTCTTGCAGATAGATAAGGATTCCATTAAATTCGAGCCCTTTATCCAGGCGATCATAGGTATGGAGATGCTGATGGAGTCGCGAACTAGTAAGTACAGGATCCATGTGCCTTGTTTCATAGATACCATTGGCACATGTATGAGAAGGGCATCGAATATACCTGGGTTCGACACGCCACTTGAAATTGAAAAAGGGATTTACAATTTCACCCTCATGTTTAAATGGGTAACGCGCGAGAAAGGAGTTATGAGAATATGGTTTAATGTATATTCAAGGAAAAAAACATGATTCCTTCACTTCTTCATCTTTCTGAGCAATATAAATAATGATATAGCCGTGACTAATAGCGCAATAGGTATGGCTAAATACATAATCGGTATAGATGGAGTTGGTGATAATGCAGGAGTTGTGGGAGTTGTCAAGACAGGAGTGGTGATCGGGGGCGTTGTTGGTGACTGAACGGGCGTAGTTGTGATCGGCCCAGGGGTGGGTGTAGGGGTTGGTGTGATCAACGGTGTGGAAACAGGTGTTATGGGAGTGGAAGTGGTGGTTGGAGACGGCGCGGGTTCCGTGGAAATGGGGGTAGTGGTCTGCGAAATAGTCACCGGCAATGTGAATACAGCCTTATATGGGTCTGGCGCGCTGCCTGGTTTCACAGAACCATTTATTAATAATAATGTTACAGATAACTTTGGCAATTCTATTTCCAAGTTATTTGACATAGCCTCCATTATGTATTCCACTGGTTTGACATAATCAGGGTTATTCCAAGTGTTCCTGGCTGAAATCGCGGGCGCTGTTAATTGAACAACTTTAATGGGGCCATCGATTTCGTAGTTGTGTAGATTTATGTAGGTCTTAATGTTGTTGGTTGTGTGATAATTGACTATGATCAGAGAGAGTGTAGACCTGTCTTCGTTAAACAGGGCGACAGCGTCTACATATGGCACATCACTAGCTGCCGGTATCTCTGGTAACCTAGAACCCGATTCAAAAGTAGGTGTAATGACCCTCGAAAAGTGATTTAGAGGAAAAATTAAGACAGGATCAATAGATTAACTGAATGAGGAGGTATTGAGACCGTCTGTGTTGTTGTCAGCGCATAACTTTTTTCCTCTATTTTAACATTATCAGGCTTGTCAAATGTGTTTTTATCATTGATAGATGTTCCAGCTACATATTTATGTCTAATTGTCGATGGCTTAAAGTTCTTGATATGTAGCATTATTTCTGCACTCTCCTCAGGATGTCTATTAACTACGTATAAGTATAGAGTTGTCTTATCGCTGGAAAATACCGCCGATGCATCTAGATATGGTATTTCCCTGTCTAGTTCCTTAGACCTATATGCTGGCGAAGATGCGATCGTCGTGACCACGTTGCCTTCTAATACCTCTGTATATAGCTTGAAGACTAGATATTGCGGTGACAATATCATCTTGCCCTCATCATCAGTGATTATCAATGGCAATACATTAACTGTCTGGGCAAAACACGCCGCTGGCACGATCTTGACCAATCTCTGAAGGGAGTTTAACACAAGGCCCGTGAACACTGCATCTTTCACGCTGGTTATTTGAGTTAAATACGGGGGTTGTGCTTCTGGATACCACACATTCCACTCATCAAATATGATCTTAATGTCTCTCTTGATCCTATATTTGAACTTTGTTTGCTCGATCACATAGTAAATACTCCTGAGGTTTTCTTCTATGAAAACGGGCCACGCCACTAGGTCTTCATATGTCTTGCCCTGTCTATCTGTGAATATATATGTGTGTATTGATAGGTAATCTATATATTCGCCTGCTATCCTTATCATATCCACATTCCATTCAGGATCTATATCCACGCCCACAGCCACCAACTTTATGGTTGGATCAACCCTCCTCATGTGATCAGCAAATTCCACTGTTCTCCATCCACACTCCTCACCATCCTTGCAGAAACCTACTTGCCATCTCCCATATAGCTCGTTACCGATACCCCATAACTTGACATTATATGGCTCTTTGTGCCCATATTTCTTTCTCAAAGAGGCATAATATGTATCCCTCGGCGAGTTACAATATTCAACCCATGCCGCTGCTTCTTCCGGTGTGCCATTACCTGCATTGACCACTATATATGGCTCTGCACCAATCATTTTAATCCATTCAATATACTCATCAGTTCCAAACTCATTCGGCTCTTCCTGACCCCATGCTAATTCGAATCTCCTGGGTCTATGCTCTCTCGGCCCTATACCGTCCATCCAATGATATTGTGAGACGAAGTTGCCCCCGGGCCACCTGATCAACGGCGGCTTAATTTCCTTCACAGCGTTCAATACATCGAGTCTATACCCCTTGACATTGGGTATTTTCGAGTTCTCGCCAACCCATATACCTCCATATATGCATTTTCCAAGATGTTCTACGAATTGGCCATATATTCTCCTGTCCAGAGGAGCTATGATAGATGATGTATCCACATATACATGTGTTTTCATTTCACACACCGCCGATACAGTAATCAATTAGTGGGCCTGAATTTAAAAACAGGTTTTAAAGCGGGGTTAGAGACTTGTTAACGCTATTTCTTCAACCCAGCCATCTTCAGGCCTCTCAGGAAATACGATAACGCCAACACATATAACACTATTGGCACAGCTGCCTGCAATATTGCCCCTGAAGCATATTTCCAGAAATCAACAGTGTAGGACCATGTACTCATCCAGACACCTAGGGCTAATGTGTATCTCTCGCTATTAGGTGCAACGAATAATGGCCAAGCGAAGTTGTTCCAGTTCCACACAAAGTTATATAATAAGGCAGTTACGATCACTGGCTTTACGAGGGGCATCATAATCCTAAATGCTATTGTAAACGAGCCAGCTCCATCTATGTATGCGGCCTCTTCGAAATCCCTGGGTAGAGCGTCAAATGCTTGTTTGACTAAGAAGACATTATAGGCACTAGCTAATAACGGTATTATGAGGCCTTGATATGTATTCAGTAGCTTTGCCCTCAGCATTAGTATGTACAAGGGTATGTATAGCATTATTCCAGGTATCATTATACCAAGCATGGAGTACCAGAACACTATGGTACGACCGGGGAACTGTATCCTTGAAAGCGCATACCCAGCTAGTATTGCCAGTGCAATGCTACCAAACGTGGTACCTACCGCAAATATGACACTATTCAATACCCACCTTGACAATAATGGGTGTGCAAACAATTCTAAATAACCGCGAAGGGTTGGGACAGATGGTATGAACTCGGGAGGAACCTTGTTATAGTTCGCGCCAAAGGAGATCAACGCTAGGTGAAGGAATGGATATATATATGTTACCATTAATATTATAGGTATTATTAATAATATGTATTTGATCACAACCCTGTTTCTTCGAGGCCTCGTGGCCATATTAACACCCCTTATACAAGCCTCTTGTAGATCAATCTAAATTGGAACAGGTTTAATCCCAGCACTATGGCTATGACCACCACGCCGATCGCCGCGCACATCCCCACATTCCACGCATATTGTACTTGCCGTGCAGCGTAAAATGCAACACTCGTAGAAGACCATGCTGGACCTCCTCCGGTCAATACAGCTACAGGATCGAATATGTTAAACGCCGCCACAACTGCACCTATTAACTGGAATATTATGATATGCTTGAGTAATGGGACTGTTACATGCCTAAATATCTGCCAATCAGAAGCGCCATCGATCATGGCTGCCTCGAAGTAGTCCATTGGAAGGGATCTTATGGTTGATATGTAGAGTAGTGTAGCATAACCAAGGGAACCCCATGTAATCAACGCTCCCACCGTCCACTTAGCTGTAGAGGTGTAGACCAATGGGTTATCAAGCCACATGACGCCAGCTGCTCTGCCCAGGTTACGTATGGCGCTCAATAACGTTGTCCAGGCCAATCCAAGCGATACCCAGCTTACCACCATTGGTAGCAGTATCGCTATCTGTGTCACGGTTGACCACTTACCAGTTATCGACCTCGTTAATAACCATGCCATTAACAGAGATAGGCCAAGCGTTATGGCGTTGAACAATCCATATACAAGCACATTACTAAAGCCTATATTGAGCCTGATATCTTTTCCAGTTAATATTGAGATATAATTGTCCAATCCAACATAATAATCCCCGTATGGCGTTGTCCTATACAGGCTTAGGTGTATTGCCACAGCTAATGGATATATTGTGAAAATCGTGTAAAGAACCAAGAAGGGTGTAAGGAGAATCAATGCCGATGCCAGGTTTTTAATTCTTATATCAACCATTTCAAACCCCCTACCAAGGTTTATAGATTATCAGAGGCCGTGAAATGCGGTATTAAGGGCAAGGTATATGTAGAGGAATACCTGGGTAATATAGCATATTCAAAAATAATGCTTAGCGAAAACATAGTTATCCAAGGAGTGTCAGTGATACCTGGTCTAAGGATCGGCGAAGATGTGTGCATAGACATGGAATTAAATAAAGCACATATATTTGACCCCTCCACAACAAAGCTAATTGTCTAAACAAACGAGGGGTCTTTTGCCCGATTACATAGACATGGTTTTTGAATTTTTCAAATTACCTAGTTTAATAAGGGAGATAAGGAAAGGAAATTAACGAATTATTGCGGCCACACCGTGGCATGGTGCATAATTTGAGTAGTGATCTAGAATCCCTTAAATCCCTGATAGATCACCTAGAAGAAAGCATTAAATACATTAAAATAACCAGGTGGTATCTCCCGGCCAGAGCCATCCTAAGTCTCATCTTCTTCGTAATGCTTGGATCCGTGGTTTCATCGATTATAACCGAGGATATCATGGATAAATTGCCTCCAGCGATATCAGGGGACATATACATGGAGATAGATATAGCTATTTTAAAATGGCCTGTCTTCGCTGTCACACTATCTGAGTGTCTCATACTCGCCCTGGTTATAAGGTATTTGATCTTCAAACCAACAGGTTTTTTCTTTGAAATAAACACTATTTCTAGAAGAGCCAATAAACTAGCCTTCCTAGCATCGATTACACTCATAGCATTTCAACCACTTTACGCCGTATTGGCACATTCCATAATCAATGGAACACTGGTCGTTAAGATACCTTTTGGAGGCAAAATGATCATAGAATCCCAGTACACGGGCTTCGAATACTACCTCATGTTAACCAATTTCCTCACATCTATACCAAATTTCATGGCTTTCCTATCCCTATACTATTTGCTAAAGGAGTTTAAGACAATTCTAGCCCAGAGAGTTCGCCTTAGGAAGTCTTATCGCCTAATATTACTAGCTGGGATATTTGGGTTGATGGGTCAACTGCCCAGTATAGGGGGATTGCTCAACATATGTTCATATGCGCTAATAGTGGCCAGCTCTTTCACAGTGTACTCTGGGTTGAACAAAGTAGTAGATATCATAGAGAACCTGTGGATCGAAGAGGCTTATTAAAAACCCGGTGTGTTTTAGCCATAACCCCCAATGGTGACTTTATATCCCAGCCCCTCAATTAACTGCTTAATGAAAAACAGCCTTTCATCTGAGACCTTTAATCCAGGCTTCATCTTATACTCCATACCAAGTCTCTCATATTTCTCCTTTACATCGTGGTAAGGAAGGAGATCAACTCTTTTCACATTCTTTAAATTAGATAACACGTTTAAAAGCCCTTCTAAGTTTCTCTCGGTATCCGTGATAGATGGTATCACTGGGAATCTTATTATTATCTCTTTCCCCACATTATCCGCGTGATGTAGGTTTAAGAGTATTTGCTTGTTCGAGACTCCCGTGTACTTCAAATGATCTTGTTCATCGACTAACTTGATATCATATAGCAATAAGTCAGTATACTTTATTATTTCTCTAAATATATTAAGCGATGTGAAACCAGAGGTTTCTATAGCTACATGGATACCTCTCGCCTTACATCCCCGAAGCAATTCCAACAAGAATTCTGGTTGAAATAATGGTTCACCTCCCGAGAAAGTTACCCCACCACCACTCGAGTCATAGAATGGAATATCTCTTTCTATTTCACTTAAGACCTCATCCGTGCTTACAGATCTGCCGATCAACCTCATAGCTGTTGTGGGGCATGCTTTAACGCATATCCCACATGCTTTACAGAGGTCTCTATCTATGATAATGCAGTTTTTGGACTCATCATATATCACTGCTTTCTCAGGGCACACTCTTACACATGTCTGACATCTCATGCACTTATAATCGTAGTGGACCACTATTGGCTTAGGATCTAGTCCTTCTGGGTTTTGACACCACCAACATCTGAGTGGACATCCCTTTAAAAATATAAGTGTCCTTATACCGGGCCCATCATAGATCGCAAATCTCTGTATGTCGAAAATAATTCCTCGTTTCATTTGAAATCACTTTGCAATTGAAAAGCTATAACTCCATGTGCTCTGTCCTAGCTATTATCTCGTCTTGTAACCCCCTAGGCAATTTAACGAAATAATCGCTGTAACCAGCAACTCTGACCATCAAGTCCTCGAAATCCTGTGGCCTTCTTTGAGCCTCTCTAAGCAACTCAGCACTAACCACATTGAACTGGACATGGTGCCCACCCAGTTTAAAGAACGTTCTAATAGCGTACGCTAGTTTCCTGAGGTTATCCTCGTTATTGAAGAAATCAGGGGTCAGCTTTGCATTTAACAATGCACCACCTGTCTTGTCCCAATCGACCTTGGCCACTGATCTAAACACTGCTATCAATCCTTTCTTATCCATTCCCTGCACAGGAGATATTCCCTCCGAGAGAGGCATTCCAGCCTTTCTACCATCAGGGGTGGCGCCTGTGACTGAGCCGAAATACACATGTACCGTTGTGGGTAACCAATATATCTGCCTAATGGCCTTTCTAATAGGGGTTAATGGATATGACTCCACAATGCTCACTAACTCCTCGTTTAATCTTACAGCCAGTTGGTCCACATAGTCGTCGTCATTACCCCATTTAGGTGTCTTGTTCAACAATATCTGCCTCATCCACTCATATCCATTGAAATCTTTTCTCAGCGCCTCCAATAATTGATCCATCGTGAATGTTTTGTTCTCGAAGATATGGTACTTTATAGCAACGAGCGAGTCCACTAATGTACCTAACCCCACCATTTGTATATACTGAGTATTATACCTGGCGCCGCCAGCGTTGTAATCTCTGGCCTTTTTCACGCAATCATCTATCCAGAGCGAGAGAAATGGCACTGGTAAATACTTAGCATATATCATCTCTATTAAATCATTACCACGCATTTTTATATCGAGGAAATATTTGACCTGCTTCATAAACGCCCCCCACAGCTCTTCGAAATCCCTGAAGTTCCTTGGATCACCTGTTTCTAATCCTATTTTCTTACCGGTCCTAGGGTCCACGCCATTGTTGAGTGTTATCTCTAATATCTTGGGTAAGTTGAAATAACCTGTCAATATATATGCCTCTTTACCAAAAGCACCTGATTCAACACATCCACTAGCCCCGGATAATCTGGCATCACGGAGGCATTTACCCTGTCTAAGCATCTTGATCACTATGCCATCGTGATTGAAAAACGGGGGTTCACCAAAACCCCTTGAGACAACCCTCAATGCCCTTATCAACAGCTCATCCGGGTTCTTGGCACTGACAAGCACAGCTGTGTTTGGTTGCTGTGTTCTCATCTCCTCTAATACCTCTAACACCATGTACGTTAATTCGTTCACGGCATCTTTACCGTTCTCATCTACCCCTCCTATGTTTATCTTCGAGAAATCATTATACGTGTAACTCTCCTCTGCTGTTACACCAACTTTTGGCGGAGCTGGCTGATTATTAAATTTAATCCAGAAACATTCAAGCAATTCCTTAGCGAACTCCCTTGTGATCCTCCCTTCTTCGATGTCTTTCTTGTAAAATGGGTAAAGCCATAGATCTATCCTACCAGGGGTGAAAGAGTCCCATCCATTTGCTTCATATGTTATGCCGACATGGATAAACCAGTAATGTTGAAGCGCTTCCCAAAATGTTCTAGGAGCATGAGCTGGCACTCGTTCACAGATCTCTGACATTTGAATCAGTTCCCATTTTCTCCTTGGATCGGTCTCTTTCTCTGCTAATTCCCTTAACTTACTGGCATATCTCTTTGAATATATTATTATAGCCTCTCCCACGATCTCCATTGCCTCTAGTTCTGCCATCTTCTCATAATACTCAGGGTCGTTTGGGCTCAACGATTTTTTAACCTCTCTGATCTCCTCTAGTATATCCAATACCCCTTTCCTAAAGATCCTCTCACCGCCAGCTGTGTGCCCCGGGGCTCTTTGCTCCATGAACTCTGTCCATATGCCAGCTTGGTAAGACTCGATCCATTCCTTGGGCATAGTGGAGAATATCATGTCTCTGATCGTCTTGCCTTGCCAATACGGTATGATCTCCTCTTGATATAACTTGAAAACATCTTGATCTACTCTATATGGCATTTTCTCCCTAGTATTCAAAACCTCAAGATCCCTTATGGAATGGCAACATATTTCCGGGTAAGTTGGGACTTCTTTTGGACCAGTACCTCTGATACCAACTATTAATTGACCATCTTCTATAGGCAATGAGACATTTTCCATTAAATACCTGAATGCCAATGCCCTCTTTACGACTATTGGTAAACCACGGCACTTGGGATCGTTTTCACAGTTTCTATAAAAATCAGTTATGAGCTTTGCACGCTCAACTGAGATCTTGACAACAGCTCTCTGAGATTCTTCTAGGAGTTTCAGTACTCTTTGACTACTTGGCCTCGGCCCGCCTCTACGGCTTTCCAGTTCCTTCTTAATGTCCTTTTCCCTGGCGATCACCACTGATGTGATATCCCCATCCATGGATACCGCCATGTAGATATAACAATAACAATGTTTATATAGCTTAGACTATTCGGAAAAATTATAATGTGATCATCTCTCTACTGCTCCTTGTTAATAAGACACCTTTATTGCCAATTATGGCCACATCATCTTCAATTCTCACGCCAAACTTGCCATTGATATATATGCCAGGTTCTATTGTAAAGACCATTCCATTCCTAAGCACAGTTTTATTGCCAGGCGCTATATACGGGTCTTCGTGTACATCTAGCCCTAGGCCATGCCCTGTTCTGTGGATGAAATTATCTCCATAGCCATGCTTCGTGATATAATTTCTCACAACACTATCTATGTCCTCGGCATAAACTCCTTCCCTAACATATTCAACACCTAGGTCATGGGCATCTAAGACGATTTTATATACTTCTTTAATCTCATTACTTACATCACCTATGAACACTGTTCTCGTGATGTCTGAGCAATAGCCATTATACCTAGCACCATAATCCAGGATCAAGACATTGTTATCCCTTATCAACTCATTCCCCGAGACGTGATGCGGATTTGCCGCATTAGCCCCATACGCTACGAGTGGGCTGAAACAAGGCTCTCCTCCTTTTTCCTCTATAAGCTTCTCTATGTACTTGGCTATGTCTTTCTCTCTCTTACCGCGTGGATCGATTTCTAGTAGCTCTTGGAAAACATGGTCAACTATTCTACACGCCTCTACAATGTATTGTAGTTCCAGCTCTGATTTAATTGCCCTGAGATCGGACATTACCGTGCTCAAAGGCTCTATCACGACGCCTGGCATCAACTTGATCAACTTGATCAATATACCAGCAGGCATATAATCATCTATCAGGGCTCTTTTAACCTCCATATCCTTTATAATATTCTTCATGAATACGAATGGATCTTCGCCATCTCTCCATATTAACACACGTTCTTTCAACCACGAGTTCTCTATTTCATATTTATACAAAGCCGGAACCACGAGATTGTAATCCCGAGGAGTTATAATCAATATAAAAGGCCTTTCAAGCGTGTAGCCAGGCCTTATCCCGGTTAAGTAGTAGAAATCTGAACCAGGAGCAATAAATGCTATGTCAAACCCTTTCTCCTCAATCTTCTTCATGAATTTACTCATGTTGAGCCTGTGGAGTTCCATTTCATGCATATATCACACCGCTATCTACCTAGCACTACATATATTGGTATTCATATAGATAAATGACAATATATCTGCATATTCGGCCATTTTCCTAACCGGGGGAGCTCCCGAGTGGCCGCTTTCTGTTTCAACTTTTAGTAAATACTCCGAGTCTATCTCCTCGAGCCTCGCCACAAATTTGAATGCGTGAGAGGGGTGCACTCTATCATCTCTAAGACCCGTTATCGACATCACGGGGGATATTTAATGCCTGGCTTTAAATTGTGATATGGAGAATACCTTGAAAGATATTCCCTATCCCTGGGGTTATCTGGATCACCAAACTCCGTTATCCATAGCCTTCCAATAAATAGCTTGTGGAATCTCAACATGTCTAAAACTGGATATCCTATGATAGCTCCATCGATCACGTCTGGTCTCTGAGTCGATACGGCACCTACTAATAGCCCTCCATTGCTAACTCCATATACAAAGACTCGTTTGTTCTTTTTCCTCCAAGTATTCCAAGATAGCTATGAAGTCGTTGAACACGTTTTGTTTCTTATCCCTCATGCCCTCTCTATACCATTTTTCACCATACTCGCTATCACCCCTTATATTGGCCACCACGTATTCACCTCCATCATCGAGCAATGGCATTATGAAGGGCGTGTAAATTGGGACCATTGGCGTTCTGTAATCACCATACCCATATGCCAAGACAACCCCCATGTCCTTATTTCTGTTTCTAACTCTAAAGAAATGTGTAGGCATGCCATCACTGGATTTAACCCATGATTCCTCCACGATATATTTATCATTTAGCTCAACCGACTTAATACATCGAAGACCCTTCCCATGGAGCACATATATCCTATAGGGAGTAGTGAACGATTCGTATTTGAAAACACATCTCTTTCCATCAGAGTCCATGGAATTTATAAAGCCCTTTGGGCTAAAATCTCTCTCCACATATTGCCCCATCTAGGTCATAAATTCTGAAGATAAGAAGCCGCATCCACGAGATAGTGAACAACAATCCTATTATCGACAAGCAATTCTTGACCAAATACCATTTCCTCTTCACCATTTTCGCGGATAAATACCCTGGTAGCGGGTGGATCAACGTTATCCGGAGTCCTCTGATCGTAATATACCCTTACATAATAATATTTGCTATTCCCGTCCACACAATGTTTCCAATAATCCCGTAAAGCCTATCTATTATCCCCCATTAACGGGGTTCATCAAAATTGTATACACTACATCAGACCCCCTATGGAATTTGAGAAAACAATTACATCCTTTTCGTGAACAGCCTGAAGACTCTTTATAACGGTGTCTCTCCCTAGATCGCTCGAGGAAATTATGTCCTCTAAATCCCCGTTCTCACGTATTTTCACTATTCTAAACGATATCGAATCCCTCATCAATGCATAGTAACCTGTATTTACCAATGACCACTTTCCGGACAACTGGGATATTGTAATAAGCCCTTAGCTTGTCCATTAATATCTCAGAATATTTCCCCAATTTCCTATGGGTCTTAACACTCCTATTAGATATCCATTTATCACGTTTGGATCATCAAGGTTCTCCAACCATATATATGGATCTAGTGTTTATGAATACAAACAAACACACCGTATATCGATATTGTAAACTAAGGTGTAGGATTGTTGGGATTGTGTAAAAAACTCGCTTTCCTATAGTGCACGATAGACTATTTTCAAGCTCTTCTGGTCAAGTCTCTTAGTATCTATTTTGAACACGTTTGAATACTTATCAACAATCACTATCTTATCTCCGATCTCATATATCTGAGACATCCCCCCTCTATACACTATTTCAACTATTGTATTGCCGCAATCAGTCTCAACATGCCATATAACAGCTTCCCCTTTGATCGACGTTTTATTGATCTTTGTTATCTCGAACACCTTGCTATATCTATCTGAAATGTTTTCAACAATTCTTCTGACATTGTGGTTTAATTTATCTAGATCAATTATCAAGACCTCTTTACCATCTTCAGTATAAAGCCCTATTACATTGGGCGCTGTTATAGGGAATAATCGACGTGGTTTAAGGTTATTTACCACAAAGCCATTGTACTCTATTGATAGAACACCTCTTTCAACATCATAATCAACGATCCTGACATCATTGTTCACGAACACAGCACTGACGTCGACACGCTCCTTGCTATATACCTCCTCCTTTATGGAGTTTATTATGTCGGCTATCTCGGCTACATTTCTGCCAACAATTTGCTCCCTGAACATGTTGTATAACCTGCTGTTCCTATCCATGATCAATTTAAGCGGCTCTCCCTCCTCCACAACTCTACCATTATCGATGACGATTACCCTATCAGCCAAGAGTATTTCGAAAACATTATGCGTTACGAATATAGCTGTCTTATCACGCGCAATGTTCAATATGGCTGTGAACACTACTTTCTCATTTATCACATCTAGATTAGAAGTGGCCTCATCGAATATGTAGATATTGGGGTTTTTGACAACGGCTCTTGCAATCGCTATTCTCTGCCTTTGGCCAACCGATAATTTGAACCCTCTTTCCCCTATCACCGTGTCATAAGCTAATGGTAGTTTTATGATCTCGTCATGTATCATTGATATTTTACATGCCTTTATTATTTCGAATGGATCATATCGGTCCAATCCATAACCTACGTTAAGCCCTATAGTAGTGTTGAACAATGTTATTTCCTGTGGAACGTAACCTATGTTTCTGACTAGGCAATAATGATCGAGATCTTCAATCCCATTGAACGTTATTTTACCCTGTGATGGCCTATAGAAACCCATCATCAATTTTATGATCGTCGATTTACCTACACCGCTTTTACCTATAATAGCGACTTTATCCCCTTTCTTAATACTTAGAGTGACGCCTCTCAGAATATCTTGCCCAATATCGTATGAGAAATGCACATCGTCGAACACTATTTCCGAGATCTCCGTACAAGTTGTTTCACTGCTTTTGGCTGGTTTCACGTGTTGTCTTTTCGGCATGATCAGCAATAACTCCCTGATCCTCTCCGCTGAAACCATGGATCTCTGGACCTGTTGATACATCTCGCCCAGCCTTGTTACCGACATGTATAGCTGAGATGTATACGTGACTAATGCAGAAACCGTGCCCAGTTCTACAACCCTATTTATAACCCCTAACCCGCCGATCCACCATATGGCGAGTGTTGCAAGGTTTAACATGAATGTTAGGAAAGGCCATACAAGGCTATTAAGGGTGATTATCGATACCTCTGTCAAATATAGCCTAAGCCTGTAATTGCTGAATGACAGGATCTCAGATATCTCCTTGCCAAATGACCTCACGACAACGTAGTTTGGTATTGTATCATATATTCTCGAATATATTTCAGATCCCCTTCTCCACCTAGCATTAAATAATGGCCAGATCTTTTTCCTATAATAAATAGCAAATAACGCTATCAATGGTATTGGGATAAATATGTATACACTTAGATGTGATCCGACAAATATTATTGCTACTATTGTAAACGCTATGTTCAATACCTCGCTAGCCAGTGAGGGCGCGAGCCACGCCAATAGCCAGTTCAGTGAATTTGCATCATCAACTATTCTCGAAGTGATTTTGCCTATGCCTATGTTATCGAGGTATATCGGCTCGAGGTGTGCTATCACCTGTTCATATAGCTTGATCGATAGATCTGCCGATATTTTATTGCCAAGTCTACCGATCAACACACCTCTCAGTATACCTATCAATGTTATTGCCATATATGTCATAGCCATGAGTGATAGTATCCTTAGGAATACTTCCAACGAGGGAATAGGATTAACGAGGACCCTGTCAATGGCCAGTTTCATTAGATATGGAGGTATGACTGATATCAAGGATAACGTTATGCTCAAAACAATACCGATTACAAGGAGCTTTCTATACTGAAGAGCAAGGCCAAACAACCATCTAAGCGTAGCACTCATTTGGAACGTTCTTCTAGTGATCGGCACTGGCGGATTAACGTTGTAATGGCGGTAAATGAACTTTCTAAAATCATCTTCTTTTCTCTTTGTGAAAAAAACCACGTTCACGCGATCCCCGTTACTTAGATGTGCTATTAATCTACATACACTTACATTGCACTCTATCGAGAAATTCCTCACATCGTTGTAATGGGATATCTCAACCCCATTCCTAAAGACTCTTACAGTATCACCACATATCTCTACTATCTCGGGTGAAAACCTTAAATCCCTATCCAGATCCGTCTCTATTATTTGACAATTTGTTCCTGACATGTAGTTAAGCCACCACAAGGTGTTTAAAAACTTAACCTAGCAAATATCTTCGTGGTATTATGAATGGATAAATGGTTTATTAAATTACCGTTTTCAGCTTTCAGCTATAAGTCTCTATTGTTGTTTTTATACCACTACATCGATATACCAGACTGGAGGGTTACATATGGAGACCAAGCCCATAGTAGTGGATACCACCCTATCCCCACATGCAAGGCTAAAACCTGTTCCTATAACGAACGTCAAGTTAAAAGACACGTTTTGGGCGCCACGAATAGAATTGCTCTCAACGTCAACATTGCCAGCCATATACAGTAAACTGGAGGAATCGGGTGCATTAAACAATTTCAGGAGAATCCTAGGCAGAGTACAAGCTGAGTTCAAGGGATATGTATTTGCTGATGAACATGTGTACAAATGGTTAGAAGCAACTGCCTGGTTACTATCATATAAACGAAACCGTGAACTCGAGGAGAAAGTCAAAGAAGTTGTCGAGCTAGTTGAAGCTGTACAAGAGCCCGATGGCTACATTAATACGAGGTTTCATGGAAAACCGGAGGAGAGGTATAAGAACCTTAGATGGTCACACGAACTATATGTCGGAGGCCACATGATACAGGCAGCGATAGCGTGTAAGAGAACGGGTGTATGCGAAAAGCTCTTCAATGTCGCGATCAAATACGCCGAACATCTCTACAACACCTTTGGCCCTGGAAAACTTGAAATGCCCGACGGCCACCCTGAGATAGAGATCGCCCTGCCTGAACTCTATAGGGAGACAAGGGATAAGAGGCTACTAGAACTCACAGAATTCTTCATAGAATTAAGGGGTAGAGGTAAACTGGATGGATGGCCCTATTTCGTCGATAATAAGCCGTTTAAACAACTCGACGAGGCGCCGCCAGGCGCTCATGCCGTTAGATTTCTATATCTTACGACAGGTGCTACAGACCTGTACTTGGAGACCGGCAACAAGGAGTTATGGGAAGCCATTGATAGGCTATGGCTAGATGTCGTGAATAAGAAGATGTACATAACTGGCGGAATCGGCTCAAGACATGATGGAGAGGCGATTGGCGAGGCATACGAATTACCAAATGACAGGGCATATGCTGAGACATGTGCGTCCGTAGCCAATGTCACGTGGAATTATAGGTTATTACTAGCGACCGGTGAAGCAAAGTATGCTGATATCATGGAGTTAACGCTATATAATGGCGCATTATCAGGTATCTCACTAGATGGAAAGCTATTCTTCTATGTTAACCCACTCGCCGATCGTGGTAAACATAGGAGACAGCCATGGTTCCCTTGCCCATGTTGTCCACCGAACATAGCCAGATTACTCGCATCTCTACCAGGATATTTCTACAACACATCCAGTGATGGTATCTGGATCAATTTATATGCCTCTAACGAGGCTGATATAGAGTTCAAGGGCAAAAAGGTCAAGATCGAACAAGAGACCAATTATCCATGGGATGGCAGAGTTTTGATCAAAGTATATCCGGAGACAGAGGACGAATTCTCAATTTATCTCAGAATTCCTGGTTGGGCTCAGGGAGCTAAGGTATATGTGAATGATAAACCAGTGAATACCCAGATAAAGCCATCAACATACTTGAGAATAGAAAGATTATGGAGAATGGGGGATACCATTAGACTAGATATCGAGATGCCAATTAAATTGATCGCCTCAAACCCCATGGTGATCCACAACACAGGCAAAGTTGCGATCAAGAGAGGCCCCATAATTTATTGCCTAGAGCAAGTCGATAACCCAGGCATAGATGTGTGGAGCATTGCATTAACCACCAAATCCAAATTGGAAGCTAGATTCGAGCCCAACTTACTCAACGGAGTCGTGGTGATCGAAGGCGAGGGTTACGCGCTTGAATACAGTACACATGAACTTTACATCGAGCTAAACAAGTTCTCGTTAAAGACGAGGAAAGCAAAGTTCAAAGCAATACCATACTATGCGTGGGCGAACAGAGAGCCCGGCCCCATGACTGTCTGGATACCTTTACTAGATATGTTTGAGAAAAAGGTCATATACGAGTAGAAAATAGCTAGTCTTTTTCCCAGGGCATATCCTCCTTTATATCCAGCACTTTCTTGACATTTCTGATTGAAATAAAACCAGCTGAGAATAGTGTATTGCTGAATGTCTTTTCATCGAGATCTCTGAGTTTAGACCTATACTCCTCTATCATCTTATAGCCAGCCAGGTAACATAAATTATACCCCCTATTTTCTAGGTGTGCTTCTACAAGTCCTTTTGCCGTTTGTTCATCGAAACCCATTATATTCATGTATAATTTAACAGCATCCTCTGGCGTTATTTTATTGTAGAGGAACATGTTTATCTCTATGTAAACCCTTAGTGCTGTGTGTACTCTTCTCCAGGCAACTAGTGGTGGAAATGACTTATCACCGTATATGTCTTGTAATAGCTCTTCTCCTCTATGTGCTAGTCCTTCGGCCAATGGAGACCCTATGTCACTCGGTATTTTAAACGATTCAGGTATATCCGCGAGTCCTACTTTGATCCAATGAATGTTATGCCCATAATAGGCCTCGTGTATAGCCATCATCATTAACCAACCACGTGAAAACGCCCGATAATTATATTGGTTTAATGCGATCATGCATTTCGTTTCCTTTTCAAGAGGATCGGGCACTCCGGCATAGCCCATTGGATATATATCTTTTTCAAACTCCCTAACACCCGTAACTTCACACACTATGTCTTGGGGTAAATCAATGTACTTTGAGGCATGATCTCTAGCAATTTCGAGAAACTTTTTCATATCATTAAACATCTCCTCTGGCGTGGAGTATGAAACATGTATAGTGCTTTTCAACACCTCGATCGGATCTCTTGTTGGATCTATCGCACATGCCATCTCCTTGAACCTATCAATCGATGATCTCAGCTCCTTTTCATGCCATTTCACAATCCATTTCAATGGTAATCTATATTTTTTCTCGACATAGATTTCATAAGGTATATCCTCGAGGACATCTCTCTCTTTCCCGATAATAGCGTTGGCTTCTCTTACATAACTCGAAACATATGATCCTATTATACAAAGTTTTTGAATAATGTTAAAATATTTCCCTTTATCCACGTGTCCAGCTTTTCTCGATTCATTTAATAAATTCTCAGTCATGTTCTCAATGTCCTTAACAAGCCCTTCGGCCGTCACAATGGCTCTCTTAATCCTCTCATCCCTGGCTTTTCTAGTGATCTCGAGCAGGGCTCCATAGAACTCGGCCATTTTGTCAACGATATTACTGATCTCGACTAGTTTATCATCTATTGATTTCCTTTCATCAAATACTATGCTATAGATCCTGTATCCAAGTCCACGTATAAATTTACTGGGATGTCTCAGGTTTTCCTCTATAGTTATCTCGATACTATCCAATAACTCCAAGACATGATCTATTAATAAGCACGACTTCTCTTTCCTATTACAATGTTTCACCTTGGCCTGGGTAGTCTTTATCCGTAATCCCTGTATAATTGATTTCAACGAGTTAATGTATTCGGCGCTTGGAATGAATAGTTCTTTTCTCAGTTTCCTATAGAAATCCGCCATTTCTCGGTCAATGCTTTTCAAGTTCTCTTCTTGCATAGAAGATCCCCTTGATAAATCCATGTTTTCGCGATAAATAAATTAGCGGGCACCTCGCGGTCATGTCCTAATTCTCGCTATCTCTATGAAGTTATTAGGCCATGGTGCAAGAGTGTATTTGATTAACCATTTTTCATCGAAATCTATTTTCCTGACTTCCTCAATTATCCTGTTGATCAAACTAGGCGGTATCCTGTTCTCTATCACTGCCGGGCATTCCTTGTCCAAGTATATGACTTTCTCCATTGTCTTTAAGTCTATGTATACAACCACCGGCCATAATCTACAATCAAATGGTCTTTTTTCATATATTTTGCAAAACCCATTTTCCGATAAATATGGACATGGCTTACCACCATAACTCCCAATACCTCTCACAATCCCCTTTTCTGTGTTGATCGCGAAGGATACGTTTTCGAATTCTGGCTCTTCTTCCGGCAATAACACAGCGTAATATTTTCTACAACAATTGACCCTGCAATCACTACATATGTTTTTGAAATCGATAAAGCCAAACTTACTAGCTATCCGCCCCATACAGGGTCCTTCACATCTGTTATCACATATCATGATTTAAAACTAGTGCTAGTGTTTAAAAACACTTACACCGCGATCTTGGATAAAATCCTCGGTTCTAACAAACCTCTCTGAAGTCTCCTGAGACCGATGGATGCCGCAAAGTATAGGAGAGCTCCGAGAATTTGTCTAACACCGAACGGAGCTTTCGCAACAAGGTGTTTTGACAATTTCCTCAATTTATTGATCCCATCATATACAGCTAAAGCGATTAATTCCAGGTTATTACCAGATGGAAGTATTTCACTGGTCTTAAGCCCTCTAGATCTCCTCAAACTACCAGAAGGTATGAATGGGAGTGGAAACACGAAGACATTATATGCTGATAATTGTTCGACCAGCCTAATATTCATCTCGATGTCCTCGGGTTTCTCGCCGGGGAGATTAACAATGAGGGTTGCACAAATCCACCAGCCAGAATCATTCAAGACAGCAACAGCATCTTCAACTACTCTCGGCCATTCCTCTGGCTTAAATGGCCTGGGCTTGCCCGGTGCTATCTCCTGTATAAGCCTCGGGCTCGCAGACTCTATTCCTAGCTGTATTATGGAGGGGTTATTTTCGTTGAGGCCGAGCAACTCGCCTGTTTTCCTGACTAACCCGGGATTAGCCATAACGCTCGAAGCCGTGACAAAATCCACTGATAACTCCTTGACACCTGGCATTTTCAACACAGTGCTCAATAACCCGATCACCTTATCTTCTCTGGGCACAAGACTGGTGGAGCCATATCTTAAGAAATCCTCTGAGTGAAGTGTTATGCAGTTTTCACCGCCTAATATGTTCACGCTCACTTCTCTAATGATCTTATCCACTGGTATGCTCCTGAACATGAGGAGTGTTGGATTGCAGAATCTACATCCTCTTCCACAACCCCTTGTGATCTCGACAATACCTCGCGAAGGTGTCCTAATAACCGGTATCTTGTCGACCGGCACTGGCGGCCCTTTAACATAACGGGGTAATTTTCCACCATTAACAGCCTCCTTGAAAAGACCTGGGGCTACAAGTTCTCCTTCGCCCTCAACTATTGTATCTATTCCCAATTTGTCCTGGAGACCGCTATCTATGATCTCCCATACCCCTTGACCCCCAAGAATCACCTTGATGTTTTTCCTATACTTATTCATTACAGGGTTTTTCAATATCTTCATAGTAGCCCACGACATATACGATTGTAACTTTGTCTCAACACCCATTATCCATAAAACTGTTCTCAAGAGCATTGTACCATAGTTTATTCCTAGTGGGTCCAAGACGCCTATACCCACAGCCCTCGTATCGGGCCCTATCCCTTCATCCAGTCTCCTTGGATCCACTATTGCGACCTCATCCCTGGTGAAACCCGATTCTAATAATGATGCCTCGATCTTACATAGCCCGTACTGAGTTGTTTTCATCCTACCATGTTCACCGCTCTTAGTTGGGAATAACAATTCACCCAGGAAAGCTGGGAAAATATCCATTGGGAGTCCAGACGCGAACCCCAGGTATGTTCTGTGATACGTGCTGACCAGGCCTTCATCGCCTGTAAGGAGTATTTTAAACCCCTTGAACATCAGCCCACCTGTATCAGCGAGGCCTTTTGCTTATTCACGACGATAAAAATCGCCGTGAAAAGATATAAAGCTTAAACAAAGAGGTTAAAATACTGAATTCGATGCATTATCTTAGCCAAAATACTACTCTATTATCTCCAATAATTTATTCACAACCTCCAACGCATCTCTGCCAAGTATCCTGATCATAGGTTCCTTACCAATATCTCCTATATCATAGATTATATCCGGGACTCTATTGGCCTTTTTAAAAGCCTCTTCAACAAGCCATTTCATCGACATACCTTCCCTTGACCTGATATCTTGGGGTTCAAGCCTTCTATCCACAAACACCACTACATAGTTCTTACGCGTAGCGTTGTCGACAAGATTTTTATCATATCTAATGTTCAACGCCGCTCTGAACTCCGGGTTATACCTAGTTATTTCCATCACTAATCTAGCCAGGTGATCTGATGCCCCAAACTCCACTGGACCTGCCTGCATCAATTTTCCACGAGCTTTGACGACCCTGCCTAACACACCAGCGACATCCTCTGTGGACCTCAGGTATTTAGGACTTATAGCTTCAACGATGTTTATGCCGACTTCTGGCGCGTATTTATATATTTTCTCGGAATTATTAAGCACTAATTGGACAGCGTTCTCCACGTGTTTAATAGCGTTATATCTCTCCGCTGGTATCTCTAACCACGCCATTGGGTTAACAGGGCAATGTCCTTTACCTAGTCTAAGCCCGTATTTGATAGCCGTGGTTATGAATTCCTTCGCCTTTCTCACCGCGCTCACCACGTCAAGGCCCTTGGCGAGATATGCCGCTATAGCAGCCGAATATGTACAACCCCCGCCATGTAGACAGGCATCCATTATTTTCTCTGATTCAATGAAATAGTATTGATCACGGTGATAGAGCACATCGATCGCCTTATCGCCCTCTAGGTGTCCGCCTTTTACAACCACCGATTCGCAACCGTATTTTTCACGGATAATCTTAGCCGCTCTCTTCGCATCTTCTATGTTGTTTATCGATATCTCGGCCAACGCCTCTGCCTCCATTTTATTAGGAGTTACGACCTTGGCCAGTGGGATCAACTCTTTCCTAAGAGCCTCTATAGCGTCTTCGCGTAAAAGCCTGGCGCCTGATTTAGCGATCATCACCGGGTCGATCACCAGTTGTAAATTGAAATCCCTTACAGCCTTGGCAACATTGGTTATTATATCGCTATTGCTTAACATACCGGTCTTGGCCGCGTCGATTCTCATATCCTCCGCCACAGCCCTTATTTGCTCGTACACCATCCACCCAGGTAGATCAAATATCGCCTTCACTTCGTATGTATTCTGAGCCGTGATACTTGTCACCGCGACTGTGCCATGAACGCCGAGTGCCGCGAAAGTCTTCAGATCAGCCTCTATCCCAGCCCCACCACCTGAATCACTGCCAGCAATAGTCATGGCAATTGGTATATTCCTCCTATAGGCCATGTCTATGCACCTCGGAGAGGTTTGTTTATATTTTATTGAAAATACATTTATTAATTATTTAATAACTATATTATCGAGGAGAAGTTTAGATGGCTTATTACCAAATATCGTTTTTAAACATCTCTGTATTCAATTCTTTTATCCGAGGAGAGGTTGTTGATGCCGATCAAATGTGATGACCTAAAAGGCCTCCTAGATGAATCCCTGAATAGACATGGATTGAACCCTGTATTGACACTAGCTGTCGCGCTCGCCTCCAAGTATGAAGGCATGGGTAGAGTTGGCTTATCGAGGTATCTATCTCTAAGGGAGAGACAGGTGCGCCATATAATAGATTTCTTGAAAAAGGGCAACAAGAACTTATCGCAAACAATAAGCAACGTCGTCGATATGCTCAGTATACAGGTGATAGGGGTGCATGGTGAAAAGGCGATCGTCATGTACAAGGAACTAGGTATAGACATAATAGAGCTAGTCAGCAAACACGTGGTTTATCTGAGAGATTTCATAGTCATATTCTCAGCTAACCCGAGCAAGGTAGAGGCTATAGGAGTAGTCAGCGAAAACAAAGTCTCTTATCCAGGCATGCCGCCGGATATAGAGATCCACTACGTTAAGCCGGTAGAGAAGGCTGTATTTGAAGGTAATGGCATTGTGATCTGGTTTAACAATTACAGAAGATATCTAGACGATGCTGTGATAATAGCATCGATCTCGATGTTGTGTTCTAGAAGCCCTCGGTAGATCAGTAGATGGGGACAATGATTTTCCTCGCCTCAGTCTCGATCAGTTCAAACCCCACTCCGAAAACCTCTTCGAGTATCTTGGTGTTTTTAACCAGGTCTTCATGTGTCCCCATAAATTTCACAACGCCATTATGCAATAGTATATAGTAATCACAGACATGTGTAGCAAATAACGGGTCATGCGTTGAGAGGATCACTGTCAATTCACTGGATATCCTCCTGAGAAATCTAGATAAAAAAGGCTTCATGCCTATGTCTAAGTGGTTATCCGGCTCATCTAGTAATAAGGTGCTCGGTTTCTTGACCAAGGCCATTGCGAGCACCACTTTTTGGAGCTCGCCTGAACTCAATTCATCGATCCTTCTTCTTAGTAGATGCGTTATGCCCAGCTCTTTTGCAATTCTCTCGACCTCTTCATAGTCCTCTCTCGTATCTATGAATCCCTTGGAAACGGGGTATCGTGATATCAGTAGTGCATCTAACACGCTTACTCCTAAGAATTTCGTCTTTTCAATGCTCGATGTATACGATATCATTTTTCTAAATAATTTGCCGAGTTTTCTCGTATTTACCTTATCTATCAATATCACGCCTTCATAATCGATCAAATTAGCTATTGATTTCAACAACGTTGTCTTACCAGAAGCATTGGGCCCCAGTACACAGATGACCTTATTTCTCGGTATAGAGAGATAAATGCCTTTCAACGCTTCTATGTTCCACGGCCTATACACAACCCGTAGATCCTTGACCTCTATCATCGTTAAAACCCTCTCTTAAATCTCCTGATCAATAGCAATGTGAAAAAAGGCGCTCCTATGGCAGACACTATTGCCCCTGATGGTATTTCACCTATCACAGGGGCCGCTATGCTTCTTGACAACAAATCTGTGAGATATAACATGCCAACACCGAGGCCCAGTGCCATTGGGATCACGAGTCTATTGTCACTTGTTTTTAGCAAAAACCTTGAAACATGAGGGGTCATTAAGCCTATGAAGCCTATTATCCCGAAAAACGCCACAACCATGCTCGCGATACACCCCGAAATAATCGAGCTGATCAATCTAGTTGTTCTAGGATTAACGCCAAGTTGCATTGCATACTCATCTCCTAGTAATACCGCGTTGAGTCTCTTGGCCAATATGAAATATGTTGGGATAACTACAATTGCCAAAGGCAATAGATATGGTAATAGGCCTGGCCTTGATAACGTGAAACCGCCAACCAAGAGTATAGATGCATATGGATACCTAGTGACCACGTAGTATGATAGAAGAATCGAGAGCCCGGAGAACAGGCTATTTATACTCATACCAGCCAACACATACGCCACATCAGAGCCAGAAAGGTATTCAGCCAATGATGTGGTCAAGAACAATGCTAATAAACCACCTATTATAGCTACCGTTGCGATCAACCTGACATTGTAACCTGTGATCAATATACAGAGATATGTGGCTAGTAATGCACCGCTACCTATACCTAGAATGTAGTGATCTACTAGTGGATTTCTGAGAGTTGATTGTAGAAGACACCCGGCATAAGACAGGGCTATACCCGAGATCACTATGTAAATGGCCCTATATAGCCTATATTGTTGCACCAGGTAGTTGACCGGGTAATACATGTTTAACAAAAAGGTGTGGATAATAGGGAGAATTATGATTATTATTGAAAGCAATATTATGAGAAAAAATACGTTATTTTTGAAGAATTCTCCCAACACATTCACCGATGTCTCTTCAAACTAATGTAATACCCGATCAACAGGCCCACTATGAGGCCGACGATCACCACCGCGATGAGCACAGCTATATTGGTCTCCGATTGTAATTCTGTTGGTAATACTGTGAGAGTGGTAACCATGGTCACGGGCACGGTAATGGCCTCGGTTATCGTCACAAATTCTCTTACAGTCTCTGTGAACACCTTGGTTACCACGTATTCCTCGCCAGCACTCGGGATGGTCAATGTTGTAGTAGTAACAGGAAACGGGGTTTCCTCATAGGCAAACACCGCTGTGAGCACCTTGTACATGGTTTCAGGGAGATATTTTAGAAGCGGGCCTGGTCTTAATAATATATCTGTCTCAGTTGTGTTGAGAAAGACCACGGGCTTGTTCAAAGCCATGATCCCTTGTTCTTCAAGGTCTTTCTCGGTAATGCCCATTTCAGGAATTATGATTATGTCGGGATCCCATGAAATGAGGTCCTCGATGCTCACCGCTACCCAGCCAAATACCTTGGCCGCATTTTTTAATCCGAGCCTTGTCAATGCATCATCTATAAACGTCCCTTTCCCAGCAACCCATATGCCTTGCCATAATCCAAGTATTATCAAGATCTTTTTACCCCCGTATTTGTCAAGCATGTGTAAATACTGTGAGAACGACCTCTCTATTTCATCTACGACTTCGAGGGCTTTATCGGCCTTGTTGAATATCGATCCAATGATATATATATCATTGTATACCTCGTTGATACTTGTGGCTGAGCCTCCGTTTAGATACAACACCCTTATGCCATATTCCTCGAAGAACTGAAGAAGAGGTTTATGAGCCCCTTTATCTGCTAATACGAGATCAGGATTTATTTCAAGTATATCCTGGGTTTTAACAGTACTCCACCAGTAGCCGCCGAGGTCTTTCACGCCTTTGTCTCTGAGGATATCACTGGTGTTCATGAACCACACATTGTTTAGAGAATATGTATCACAGGCCCTTATATTGTCCAAGAGATCTAGGGCAGCCAATATCTCCGTCAACGATGGTGAAAGCGTGGCGACAACGGCTATGTTATCTGGTAACTCTATTTCCCTACCCAGAGCATCTGTTACTTTTCTCTCAGCTATTAGCAAGAGGGGATTCGCTAAATACATAATCAATGGTATTAACAATACCACAATCAATAATGATCTATGGTGTATAGACCTCGTTACAATATGCTTGGACATTTTGTCCAACCCGATTCCTCACATCATGGTAAAGGAGATGGGGGTTTTAAACTTTACCCCTAAGTACGTGATATAGTTTTTCACGAGATCCTTTCAGATCTCCTACATCGATGATCCGATTAAATGAAGCCAGTGGATCGTGGGATAAGTGTCTTTATAAGTTTTTATAACCATTAACTTCATAAAACTCAGTGAAATTGGCGATATATATGAGCATTACTGAGGCCCAGAAAAGTGGCTTTGTAACTGGCATTGAGGGATTGAACGAGCTATTTAAGGGCGCCATTAACCAGCCATATATGATTGTGATCGCCGGCCACCCTGGTTCAGGTAAAACAACCCTTGCTTCGAAAATTTGTTATTCAAATGCATTGCTAGGATATAAATGTATCTATGTAACTTTCTATGAAGACAAGGAGAAACTGTATAGAAATCTCAGCAAACTGGGAATTCATTTAAAAGACATCGAGGAAAAAGGTGTTTTCAAGTATGTTAAATTACCATCATCTATTGACATAGAGCATGCAGTGGACTCGATAAATAGGATATTAATAGAGGAAAAACCCGATATTCTCGTGATAGACTCGATAAGCGTCTTACTAGATGTCGTGAAAGACCACGCTGAGAAACGTGCATGGTTGTTAAACTATTTCTACGCATTGCCAAACTCGTTGAACGGGTTATTGATATGTATCGTGGAATTGCCCTTTGGGGAAGAGAAAATAAATATGGGTTCAATCGAGTTCACGGCAGACGCCATAATAATATTGAAACAAAGAGTGGAAGATGGGTTTTTAACGAGATATATGGAGATTAGAAAGGCAAGGGGTTTTCCAATATACTTGGCCGAGATACCGTTTTTCATAATGGAGAACACCGGGATTGACGTATTCATACCCCCAGTATTAAGCGAGATATCGCCCCAGAAAGAGGAGATATTGCCAGCTTGCAGTGTTATGAGAAAGGTCTTTGGGCATTACCATAGGGGCTTTTTAATAAATATTTTCCACCCACCCGAGGTGATCATAGATTCCACGATACTGCTGGATATATTGGCCATGGCCATTGCAAATAACCTCAAGACATTGATCATAAGCTACCTATTACCGCCCTCCGCTATGATCGATATTGTATATAGCGAGTTGAAAAAAGCGGGGATCAATGTTGAAAAAATCGATAGGTTTTTCAAGGAACAGGTGATCGTTGAGGGCATAAATCCATATTCATATAACTATGCGCAATTACTTGCACATGAACTATCATTTATAAAAAAGGTTAAACCAGATATAATAGTGTTCCACGGAGTACATGTGTTAACACATGCTTCAAGAGGTTTTTACGTCGCATTGTATAATAAAGTCAATTACTTGAAATCCATGAACACCGTGTTGATATCTATCAATGCGTTTGTTGATGAACAGGTGTATAGAAACATAAGCTCGATCGGCGATGTGAACTTTAGAATAGAGTACTTCGTGAAAGGCAACGAGATATCGCGAATGATATATGCGTGGAGAAGGAACAAAGGACTCCATGTATTAACCGACAAAGAGATATCCATGTGTATAGACGAATTCAAAGATATATTGGCTAAGCACTTAAAATGAGGCCCAGTGAATTATAGATCAAATGCCGTGAGTGCCTCGATCAAGGCAATTAGCTACATATTAAACTATTGAAACACCTAGCATTAACGAGGTTTCACGTTTTTCGTAATCAGTTCAAGGTATGAAGAGTGTGGGAAAAACTAATAGGGATAGAATATAAATAGCAATAGACTTAGTATAGCCAAAATCCACGATACTGGGTGCACTTCCTTGAATTTGCCAGCAGCTGTGGCCACCAAGGGATATGCTATCAGGCTGGCTGCTATGCCCAGTGAGATGTTGTAGGTGAATATCATGAAGCCTATGGCCATAGCAGCTGGTATTGCTTCTACCGGGTTTTCGAAATTTATCCCCCTCAAGGCGCTCAACATTATGATCCCAATCACTATTAATGCCGGGGCGCCAGCCAGTGTTAAGAAACCTGGATCTAGCATTGATATGAAAGTGACAAGCGGTAATGTTATCAAGAACAATACACCGGTTACCAATGCCGTGAGCCCAGTTCTACCTCCCATTTCTATTCCAGCTGCCGATTCTATGTATGTACCGGTTGTGCTTGTCCCGAAGATGGCTCCTATGACCGTTGCAAGCGCATCTATGTGGAATACTTTCTCCATGCCAACAACTCTCCCTTTCTCATCCACAAACCCAGCCTTAGCCCCTAGTCCAGCAACTGTGCCCAATGTATCGAATATGTCAACTAGGAATAGCAGGACTATCATTGGTATTAGTTGCGGCACTCTTAGCGAGTTGACCACATCGAGTTGCCCGAATATTTCCATCCAATTGGGGAAACCCAATTGTGCCTCAGGGTGAAGAGCTGGTATCCCCGCAATCGCCGCTATGAACATGGTTGCGATTATACCTATTAATATGGAACCAGGTACTCTGAGTACATATAGTGCAATGGTCACTATTGTCCCGGCAATGGCTACTAATGGCCTAGTAGCAGTCAAGTCTCCTACCTTGACTGGTGTGCCGATCCCAGCAACCGCTATGCCAGCATTAGCGAACCCTATGAACATTAGGAACAGCCCTATGCCCACTGCCCAGCTCAGCGAAATCGGCATTGGAACCGCCCTGGCCATAACGGCTCTGACACCTGTGAGTGAGACTATGAGGAATATCACGCCTCCCCAGAAAACAGCCCCTAGTGCTAATTTCCACGCGTTTTCAATTGGATAGCCAATGGATAATAGCATCGGGACTATGGCGAAAGCGAATAACGCGTTCTCCCCCATATAGGGAGCCATAGCGAAGGGCTTCCTCGCATATATACCTGTTAAAATAGTGGAGACTGCCGCCGTCACGATTGTAGCTATGATCGCCGGGCCGAACGGCACACCGCCAACATACAATATTGAGGGGTTTACCAGAATTATGTAAGCCATTGCTAGAAACGTGGTCGCGCCAGCAAGAACTTCTCTCTTGATATTGGTTTTATATTTCTCTAATTCGAAATATTCTTTTAACCCCATGATCCCACGATATATAATCAAAAGGCATGAGTATATATGCGTTTTCAACTAGATTCTAAATGAAGAAGTTGAATAAAAAATAAGCGTGAGTTTCTAGGTGGGTAATTAAGCACATGGCTAAGAAGTGGTGACCTATTTCTTTTTCTTTTCCTCCTTTTTCTCCTCTTTCTTCTTTTCACCTTTCGCGGACATTACGACCACCAGGGGCTTCCCGGGGCTATATATGTTCTAGAAATTTAAAAATAAATTATATAAACCGGTCATATAATGATATAATAACCACTACCTGATATTCGATTACTCGTACTTATTGAGATCTGTTTTAACAAGAACCTGTTTTACCCTTGGTTACTCTGACATGAACTGGTTTCGAGCGATCATTTTAACTCAATTACGGAAAACGGATCAATGGAAAATTAAGTTCAAATGGCAATGTCTCCCGGTGATCTGGTAAATATCTCTAAGAAATTGCCCAGTGTATACAAGTTCCCCAAAATAGCTTATCATGACAAAGATGTGGATAAAGAGCCTTGAACAAGCTAATGTAGAATCATGGTGAATGGAAAACATGGTTTAGAGTTTTCAGTGAAATAGAACACGGTATTTGAAGAGCTTGATTAGTGAATACAACGATAGCGTAAACGCTGTCAGCGATATTGCAAGTAGCGTTATCGTCATGATCAATGCCCCTGTGTAGCCTATGCTAAGTTCGTTCGCTATGTATTCTATTTCCCCGGGATCTAGCAATGCGTGGAAAAAGTATCGAATCGAGTTAATTAGGAAAGGGGATATCAAGAACAACGTAATTGTCAATGTAACCCAGCCTATTAGCCTTAGCCTTACAAAGTGGAAATATGTCCATAAAACGCCGATGAATATTAACGCTATCGCCATAGGGCTTAGGCCGAACAAGGCCGCCGTGGGCAATCCCATAGCTATTGCTAAATATCCAGCCCTCCTGGCTTTAACGAGTTCCCTGATCTCGCCAGTAACTATGGCTGAGAGTAAGACAGCATCCTTATAGACATTGTATGCTTCTTTTCTACATGCATTGGCTATACCCGGCCTTGACTTGGAGACACACTTCTTTAGCACATCCAGGTCATCTACGAGCTTCGAGTATACTTTGCTAGCATCCCCGCTCAGTTCTGAATAGCCACGGATTTTCTCAAGCCTATCACGTGTTTTCAGGCAAATCTCATATGTATGGGAAATGTTATGTGAACGAAGGTAAAAAAGGATTTTATCTAGATCATTTATTGTGTTTTCAAGCATCTTATTTCTTTACCTCCTTTCTACGGATCCCTGTCCATTTATATACTGTGTAAAGAACTAGACATAATACAATGAGCCATCCTATAACGGCGAAAACCGTTGCCAATGATGGATCAATTGTCAGAGGGATGTTCTTATATATGCCTATGGTCTCCACGATCTCACCCCTTGCCTTTAAAGGACTTCTCCACAGCTTTCACCGCTATAACATAGCCCATGATAAAGATCGCCACTGTAAATAATAGCGATATGCCGGCCAATGTAGGGCCAAGCCATTCCATTGGTGCACCAGTTTCAATTAATTTCCCTAATCTAGCGCTCCAAGGTAACCAGATCAGCATTCCTAATAAGTATATTGGTGCTATTATCGATAATACATATTTCCAAATCCACTTCGGCACTTTTATGAAACCACCTCGGTTCACTTCTTCATATCCTTCTGGCCATATGAATTCGCCGGCAAATATCGTCTCCAGGAACGCTGTCACCACGAGTAGGAATGAACCGACGAAGAAGTCTGTGAAATCTAGATAAACTGTTGAGGGGCCCCAGTCATATGCTACAGTCATCATCCCTTCTATGGCTATTGGAACGCCGAAAATGAAGTGTAGTAATATTCCTATGAAAGTCGCCGTAGACCTTTTTAATCCGAGGTCTTGGAACATCTCCGCAATGGTGTTCAATATCGCCACTGCCGAGGTCACGCCAGCGAACCAGAATAACAGGTACCACACTGAGCCTAAGAAAGAGCCCACTCCTCCTAATTTACCAAAGAATGCTGGATAAACCGCCATAGCTAGGAAGAACGGGGATTTACCATCCACATAGACCATGCCTATGGGGAGTTCACCGCCAAAGGCGTATCCCAGTGAGAACGCTATTGTGCCTCCACATATGACTTCTGCAAATTCGTTTAAAGACGCTGTGGTCAAAGCGCTTAAAGCTATGTCGTCTTCTCGCTTAATGTAGCTGGCATATGTTGGTATTATACCCGCTATGCCAAGGCTGAGAGTGAAGAATATCTGGCCAGCCCCTTCTAACCAGGATGCTGGATCAGCTAGTTTCTCGGGCCTAGGTGTCCACAACCACAGAAATCCCTTGATCGAATCCCATTCCGGCTTTATGGGGGTTCTCCACGTAAGCGATGTTATTAGCAATGCGATTGCAAATATGAATAACAAGGGCATCATGACCTTGGCCGCTCTCTCAAGTCCTTTTGACACGCCTGGTGAGACCACTAGGCCTATTACTAATAACGACACTACCCATGGAACGAGATTGTAAACTGGGTCACTTATGATCTTAACCAGGTAACCAACTGCTTGCCCCACCTCTGTTATCTCCGCCACCTTGCCCGATATCGACATACCAGCCCAGAAAGCTGTCCAACCTATCAGGTTGGTATAATACGCGTTCAACAATATTGCCACACATAGTGTTAAGCCGCCGAACACGCCTGCAATTATCTTTGCCCTGTGCTCTCCGAGCTTCTTCTTTGTGATCATATACATCATTGGCCCAAGCCAATGTGCTCTAACTTGTCCACCATACCTGCCTATCGCCCATTCAAGCCACATTATTGGTAGACCTAGTATTAAAAGTGCTATGAAGTAGGGGATTAAATATGCCCCGCCTCCATATAGTGCTACTCTTCCAGGAAATCTCAGGAAATTACCCAGGCCAATCGCATTGCCAGCCATTGCTAATATCAATCCAACCCTAGTGGCCCACAACTCCCTTGGGCCAGATTCCTGCGATGACATTTTCCCCCCGTTCACACTAGTTGTTATAGATATAATAACCCCCTGTGGTTTAAATACTTTTCAATACCATATAGGACAAAAATGGGTAATATGTGGATATATACCAGGGATAGTGACTCGTGAATACATCTCCAAGGTCGGTTATTACAGTGATATTTCATGGGATTCTAGCTTAATACAATATATAATAGTATATATCACTCTCGGTTTAATATATATGGGATTCTTAAATCTATATATATTAAATAAAGTTTTTAAGGGGATTTTTACCAACATAATCATGATATATACGAGTGGTGAAAAGTATGAATATCTCGAATCTGCTTAGTCTGTTTAAAGGCTTTACTAAATCGAGAATATATGGGAACACGAGTAGATCGATGGGTAGAGATAACCACACGGGAACGATGGGCAGAGAGATTGCGAAAAGGGGTAAATACGATTGCCTAGCAACTTTGGCTACAACTAGTGATATTTTATTAGCGAAGATATGCATAGATATGATTTACAGAGACCTATATAAGTGATTTTTTAAACCCCTTTTCATTGCCAATACCTATTGGACATTTCCCGCGATCCGCGCAATATGTTCTCTCGCTGTTATTTTAATAGCTAGTGTAGATGGTATTTTAGGTCTCCAACCCAGTTCTTTCAACTTGCTTATATCAAGTAGCATCAACTTGACATCGCCAGGCCACCCACGTCCATCAGGTGTCATTGGCCTGTGCACGTATTCGACATTTACAAGCCCCATTTCCTTGACAACTATGTCAGCTATCTCTCTCACTGTCACCCAGTCCTCGTTACCGACGTTGAACACGTGAAATCCTCTGTTCTTTTTACATAGGTCTAGGAGCATCATCGATGCCTCTACGGCATCTGATATGTAGAGGTAGCTTTTCCTCTGGGCCCCATCACCTAGTATTTCTAATTTGAATGGATTTTTCCTCAGTTTCTTAATGAAATCGACTACAACTCCATGCGTGGATCTAGGGCCTATGATATTCGCATACCTGGCTATGGCCACGCTGAATCCATATAGCTTGTGATACGAGTGATAGAGCATTTCGCAAGCTGCCTTAGATGCGCCATACACAGATATAGGTTCCAATGGATAGGTCTCAGGGGTTGGTATTACCCTGGCATCACCGTAAACAGTTGAACTCGATGCAAAAAAATGTACCCCTACATCGTGTACACGGGAGGCCTCGAGCACGTTGAAAGTGGCCACGACGTTTTCCTCGAAATGAACCCTAGGCTCTATTGAGGAAATCCTTACCTCGGGGTTAGCGGCTAGGTGTAGAACAGCATCTACCCCTTTAAACGCCGTTACCCATTTCTCATCAAATTTCTTCAAATCAGCTACGATTAGTTGTAATGAACCGGTATTTATCCATTGTTCAATATTCTCCACCGATCCACTACTTAGATTATCTATTACCACGACGTGCTCGGCCAGCTTGTTGCCTATTATATAGTCCACAATATGGCTCCCAATAAACCCTGCCCCACCTGTAACGATGACCTTATTGAACACGTAAACCATTATTCCCACCAACTATGAATTACAAGGATTGTTGTTAAAAATGAAACAAACATGAAGAAAAATAGTATTTCAATGATCATTATTGAGAATGTAGATGCCCCTTATGGCAGTAATATCCTCTATTCCCCTGATCGAAATGTTCTGCAATAATTACCGTGTATAATATATTACCTCATTACTTGGTTCATTTATTAAACCAACTCTCATGCATATGCATGTAATTGTGCAGTACAATACTAAGTGGTTTCGCCATCTCCCATATTTTGTATCATGGAAGTTTTTCCAAATTCCTTCACATTTAAAATTCCATGTACAGTACATGTGTTCTAATTTCCCTTGATAGAATGATATCCCCAACAATGCCCTGTCATTACAGACTATATTAAAGTAAACCAAATTAAACCTGGCTGAATTAAGACTAGATCTTGGGAAAGAAGTGTTTACATCTACATGCCTTATCCCTTATACATCGTCTGAATATCAATTCAATGAGCATTGAAACATGTTTTTGCATCTCAGGTGGAAATTTATCAGCTTTGACCATAATATTACTAGCTATTTTAACTGCGGCATCCAAGTCATTGCCACAGAATTGATCAACTAATAGTGAGACTATGTCCTCGAGTTCCTCGTTGATTTGAATGTTCCTATCTATAATTAAATCAACAATTTCCCTCAATACATTAGCAAATAACACAACATCCAACGCTTCAGGTATATTTAAATTGTCTCCATAGTATTTAATCTTAAGTAATCTTAACAACAATAACTGTGTATATTTGAAATCAGATAACAAAATATTTAATTCGCCTTCACGTCTTACTATTTTCTTAAAAACTTCGCAAAACTTCACAAGAAGTTCACTGTAATCCACACTGATATCGGGAAATATAACAGTGTGATATCTATTATCAGGTCTTGCAATGAATATAACTGAGGGAACCTCTTTTTTCAATTCATTTAGTAATTTAACTGCATCTTCATAATCCGCTTTAAATTTAACAGTAGCAACACCTTCCATGAAAGCTGCTATTAACTTAGCAAGTGCTATTTTATCCGCGCCTTCAATCGTTATTTGCCCCCGGAACAACTCAGCCTCTTTTATTGGTGTTATGACTATTCTATTGCCATCATATACTAGTTTAACTTGATCACCTATGTTAAGTCCAAGTTGACTCATCCAAGTTGATGGTATTACAATGGCACTGGACTGTTTGCCAACCTTTATGACCTTTCTAACCTCGATACTCAAGATTTGTCACCATACATTGAAATATAGCCTTTCAGTCAAGGATTTTTAATCTAACTTATCCAGCTATTTTAATTTGTTTTAAAATACCCGGATCACGTAATTTCCAACCTCTTATCAGAACTAAGTAAAAGAAGTATCCAGTCTTTTCAATATCATTGATCTCGCTTCGTATATTGAACGCCATGAACCGTTTTTAGACAAGGGCTGGCCACCACCCATTAAACAGCCTCCAGGACACATTGTGTAGATCAACGCTTGATCCAGGGCTTTATCAACCATATCCTTTATTTCTCGTGGATTATTTATATACTTTACACTTATACCGGGGTTCAAATTGATTATAGGTTGTTTAAGTTGTTCTCCTGGTTTAATTGACAACGTTTCTTTAGGAATACTTTTCATCAATATCTGTAATTCTCTACTAGTTACGGCATTTTTTAACAGTCTTCTCCAAGCCATGCATTGAGTCACATAAATCGCGTTATCCGGTATTTTAGGGACTAAGAGCTCCACTTCGAGATCTGGATAAGTCCTCTTTAGGAATTGATATTCAACGGGACTCTTAGCATATATTTTGCCCGGTTGAACTTGTACAGCATTAGAGTATACTATGATCTTGTCATAGCCAAGCACATATAAAGCCTTAATGATTTGCAAAAGATCGCTGTCTTCGGCTTCAATTAACGATGCAAGAGCTTCTGGTTCTATATAGATCTCCAAACCTTTACCATTAGTTAATTTATCGATTTCAAGTTTATGTGTAATCGCACCGACTGGACAATATGCTACGCATAAACCACAGTAGTGACAACCAGCACTCTCGAATCGATCTCCATACGGAGTTGAAACAAGCGTTGATATGCCTCTATTAATATAGTTCAGGACATTAGCTTGCATGATTCTACACAGCTCTATACATCTGCCACAAACAATGCATTTAGATGAATCTAAGATTAGAAAACCATCACTATCACTTACCTTAAACACTGGTCGTTCAACTAGATCAAATCTTCTTTCATACCATACTGGCTTCTCGCCTCTTAAAACATCTTCAAGAAATCGTAGAAATTCCTCAACCCTGACGGGGCATCCCCGTATATAGTAATCCACCTTGACATAGGAGGCTAAAGGCTTAGATTCGTGTTTTTCTATTTCGCGCTGTATTCCAGCTTGAACACCTCCCTGAATAGCGCATGTACCGATAGCAACCAGGATCTTCGATTTCTTCCTTATTAATTGAAGCTTCTTTAAGTCATTTTCATTAACAACAGAGCCCTCAACTACTGCGATATCGTATTCGTCACTTTTTCTTATTCCTAGAAATCGCCAATCAACTAATTCTACGTTATATTTCTCCAGTAATCCTAATACTCGTTCATCGATTAAATTGTAGAAACATCCTTCACATCCTGTTAGGGATATTAACGCCATTTTCAAGTAGATCAACCCTATGAGACTTTAATCAAGTGAACAGCACAAGGTATACATGGATCATATGATCGTATTAACATTTCTATATACTTAGATATCGTATTAATCTCCATGTCATAAAACTGTTTTACCAAAGCCTCAGCGGTTTTCTCCACGTGTTTAGTAAACATAACAGTAGGCGTGATTATGTTTACTCTTTCTATCCTACCTTCTTCTCCGATCTCATAGTAGTGAATTAATAATCCACGTGGCGCTTCGACAATAGATAATCCCCTTCCTTTATTACGGCTAGGCAGAGTTCTCTTGGGTGATTTACCGGCTACACCACTCAATTTATTTAACACATCGCTTACTAAATAACGAGCTTCTATGGCCTTAGCTACTATGTTGCTATAGGGATTGTTACTCAGTGAATCGAGGAGTTCTGGGCTTAAATCCATGTACCTTTTAGCTAAGAGCCTTGCTCTTGCTCCAACAAAGAACACCTGGTTATTGAAAACACATGACTTGCTATTTGAGTATTCTGATTTAATTTCATTAAAGTAATTCAAATAGTTCTCGCCATTTATTTCAACATTTCCATTATTGCTCGAGATAACGTATGGTTCCTTGATCGGTATGCTTTTCTCAGGCCAAGTGGATAATGCTAGATAATTGGGGGAAGGATCTTTTAGTAAAGGTAAATTAATTTTGCTCAAAACATAGTTGACAACTTCATTAATAATTAAGACCAAGTGCTCCATTAATTTAGTCGATTTATCAATATGTAATCCTGATATTTCCTTGATGAAACCACCTGGCATATATGGTTGTGGCCCTGATAATCTCCCGCATAATATGTTCAACGTGTTTTTCAATAACTCCTTGGCCTTTATGACATTGGATAAGATCTTCGGCTCAGGGGTCTTGTAATCAGGTAATGCAAGGAAAAACAAGTGAACCAAGTGATTTTCTATGATTTGGAGCTTGTTGCATATATCCCTTAACTCAGCCGTGACCTCGTCAACTTCTATTCCCAGGGCATTCTCAATCGCTAGATTTGAGGCCCAGAAATGGGCATGGCTACATACACCACATATTCTAGCTGCTATATATGGCACATATTTGTAGTCGCGTTTCATAATTAAACGCTCAAATAATCTTTCACTTAATAACCCCGAGTATTCGGCTCTGATTTCCCCATTTTTCAGATAAACTGTAATCTTCGACTCTCCGGCCACTCTATCTAGTTCAAGCTCTAACCGGGTATTGTTCACTGCATGTACACCTCTAGAATTAATTTCTGGAATTTAATCGGTAGAACCGGCCAAAAGATGGCTATGACCGATTCTAGATCTCTTCTTTCAATATTGTTTTCCTTGTAAAATCTAAGCGCATTTTTCCAGATACTCATGCTAGATACGAATCCCCTGCATCCAATACAGGGTGCGTTTTGCCTGGTACATTCGGCATCACATCCAGCAATAGTGATGGGGCCTAAGCATGGAATTCCTTGTTTTATTAAACATCGATCACCATATAAGAAACACTCGGAACATACTGGTATACCTTCAACTCTGAGTTCCTTTGAAAGTGAGACGAGCAAACACGATCCCTTCCTATAACATTCCCAACAATTTATATTATGTGTTGCTAAAACTAACTCGAAGTTTATTCTTCTCAACTTATGTAACTCGTTGTCATTTGTAATAATGACCATATCTTCTTGAACAGGGAATCTACATGATGGGACAACTCTTCCATTAGCTTTCACGACACATAATCTACAAGTCGCCTCATTGAATAAACCTTTAAGATAGCATAGTAAGGGAACTCTGAACCCAGCTTTTTCAATAGCATCTATGATATATGAACCCGGCGATACTTCTACTTCTATATCGTTGACCTTGACTCTAACCATAATTTATCACCTATGTTTTTTCAATTGCACCGAAGGGGCAACTAATCAAACACATACCACATTTTATACATTTCAAGGGATTGATGGAATGGGGTTTACCTGTTATACCCTCAATGGCATTGGCCGGACAATGTCTCGCGCAAACACCACATCCACGACATCTATTTTCAATTATCGCGTAAGTTACGAGCCTTGGACATGCCTTTGCCGGGCATTTTTTGTTCTCTATGTGTTCTTTGTATTCACTTTCAAAATACCTGAGAGTTGATAGGACCGGGTTCGGTGCAGTCCCTCCTAAACCACATAAGCTTGTTTTGATCACCGATACACCTAGATCCCTTAAGGTCTCTATATCAGAGGAATCCCCTTCGCCGTTCACTATTTTCCCCAGTATATCATTCATTATTTTCATTCCAACTCTACATGGCAAGCATTTCCCACATGACTCTGCCAATGTGAAATCGGTGAAATATTTCGCAACATTAACCATGCATCCGGAATCATCTATTACAACCAATCCTCCCGATCCCATTATAGCTCCATAAGCTTGTAATGTTTCATAATCTAATTCCAGGTCGAATAAATCAGATGGTATACATCCTCCACTTGGTCCTCCCACTTGAACAGCCTTTATCCTTTTACCTTCAACAGGTCCTCCTGCTAATTCATATACCAGTTTTTTAATAGTTGTTCCTATTGGTACCTCATAGACACCAGTCCTTTTCACTGCTCCGGTTACACAAAACATCTTAGTACCCTTAGATTTTTCAGTCCCGTACTTAATGAACTCGTCTACCCCGACTTGAAATATTGTTGCAATATGAGCTAGTGTTTCGACATTGTTTATAAGTGTTGGTCTACCCCATAACCCACTTACAGCTGGATATGGCGGTCTTTGTCTTGGTCGGGCTTTACCCTCAATTGCAGCTATTAATGCCGTTTCCTCGCCGCAAACAAATGCCCCCGCGCTTCTGTAGACCTCGATATCGAAGTTGAAGTTTGTCCCCATTATTTTTTCACCGAGAAATCCTTTCTTTCTAGCCTCGATAACTGCTTTTTCCAATCTATTCGCCATAAGTGGTTTCTCCGCTCTCACAAAGATGAATCCTTTAGTGGCACCCACGGCATAACCAGCTATTATTAATCCCTCTATAACTCTATGGGGATCAGACTCCGCTAAAAGCCTGTTCATAAAAGCCCCTGGATCACCTTCATCTCCATTACATATAACATACTTCTCATCGCTCTTTTGTTCATAGGTTATTTTCCACTTAAGCCATGTTGGAAAGCCAGCACCACCTCTACCTCTTAGACAGGATTTTTTAACCACCTCTATTATCTCTTCCTGTTTCATTTTCAATGCCTTTCTAAGTCCTTCATAACCTCCTGTTTTGATGTACTCGTCTATGGATTCTGGATCAATCAATCCACAATTCCTTGAAACGAATCTTACTTGGTGTTTCCACTCAGGCCTATCCTCGAGTGATGGGACATCATAACTTGTATCGCCTCTTCTGAACCTAATAGCATACGCGTTTGATAAATCCCCCTTTAAATACTTGTTCACTATTTCCTCGACATCGGTGGGTTTAACGTTTACATATATTGCCGGCGGTAGATCTTTACCAGCAACCATGATCCATGGATCCAGGAAACATAACCCCATACAGCCAACTTTATGTAACTCGGCGTTTATACCGGTTCTATGAATGTATTTTTCAGTAACATCGTATATCTCCTGAGCCCCAGCGGCTAAAGTACAACTCGATATGGGAATGTGTATTCTTAAATCGCCATGACCGTAGATGATTTCACTTAATGATTCATCGCTATTCAATTAAGATTACCTCTTGCTACGTGTTATCGCTAAGTACTTTGACGCTATTTTTCTCGCATCATTTGGATTTAGTCTTCCATATATGTCCTTGCTACCCGTCTTGGTATTAATTACCATCATAACCGGGGCAAGGCTACAACATCCAAAACATCGTGCTTTTTCAACGGTTATACGAGTCTTATCGGCAATTAATTTTAATGCTTCGTAAACATCGTTCGCCCCTTTTAGATAGCACGCTGTTCCTAAACATACTTGAAAAATATAATCTCCGATGGGTTCTAATCTGAACTGATGATAAAAAGAAGCTACAGCAATTATTTCAGAGATCGGTATACTGAGCTTGTTTGAAATCAATTCAAGTGCTTTTCTCGGGAGGTATTTTAATTCACCTTGGATATCTTGGAGTATTGGGATTAATTTGCTTCTATGACAACCACGTCTCTCAATAATATTATCCACCAACTTTGAAACATCGATCTCGGCTATGTGCTCAATTCTGCCTATTTCTACTTGATTCATAAGCATCATACACCTATTAAGTAAGAATTAAAAATCACCAGGATTAATTCATGATGTTATAACATGTAATTACATGTAATTATCCATTACAAGGTATTTCCTAGGTCACTGGCTATTGTTCAAGGTTTAATGAAGGTCAAGGGCAATTACAGTCCATAGTCCTTGATGACGAGTATTGTTTCTACTTTGGTTTTCACATATCGTGTCTTAACACCGAGTGTATTGTTGAGTGGATTTGTCAGGCAGAACAATATGTATTTCGAATTCATGTCACAGAACAGAGGTTTAGAACGGAATTGTTAAGACTTCACAGGCTTTTCGACGAGATTTACAGTGTTCTCAGTGGTATTAGGATTAATAAATATATCATGGCAAGAGGCCTGAATCAGCTATCATAGGCTATGTGAATTACAGGGTTAACTACGAGTACCTTGATCTCCTGAAATAGAGGTTGAATGCCATGGAGTGCACATACGTGCTCTCGCCGGGCGTTGAAACTGAAAGAGCGACGGGATTTAGCCACGTGGAGTTAGCACTGATGTTCAAGAACGTTTAGTCATCGCTAATAGTTCTTCAAAATACATCAATGGATTTTGAGGCAGGTTTGGCTCATCGCGATCCATGAAAAGCCATGTTTTTATAGGGAGACCTGGTCTCTTGGAGACAAAATTATTGACTTGGCGTCGTAGTTCACCCAGTGTAGTGTTTGATTAAGGTTTAGAAAGCACTTGACATATACATTGATTAGCCCAGTTACTGATAAGGAGGTGATTTTATGCGAGGACTTGTCATAGCTAGTTATGGAGGCCATGCTGGCTATGCTTACACAGTTGCCCGTGAATTGGCTAAGCGCGGGGTTGAACTTGATGTTCTATTACCACGGGGTTACCTATACCTCGAGACCAGGTTCAAGGAATTAGGTAGAACCATTTACGCGACACTACCTCGTAGACCGCTTGAGCCTTTCCACAAAGGAGTTCACAGATGGCTGAGAGCGTTTGCTGAATCACTCAACCTTGTCCGCGAAAAATATAGATTCATCTTCGCACCGGGCTCTAATTTCTCGATATTACCCTCCATCACTTTGAAAACACTGAGGAAAAGTAGGGTTTATACACTAGAAGCGGTTGACAGGGTTTGTAGAGGCAGCATGGCAGTGAATTTCCTCTACAAAACAGGCGCAATGGTTTTCCTCCACTGGGAAGAGCAGTTGAGGATATACCCCCATGGAGTAGTAGTCGGGCCGGTTTACGAGCCCTTGATTTATGAGCCACGAGATGAGGGATACGTGTTGGTGACAACCGGCACGCTCGGCGCTGATGATCTCTTTAACGCTGCTTTGGAGCTCGATGTGGATAAAATGGTTATACAAACAGGTGATATCGATCCAATCCCTTTCACGCAGAGAAAGCCAAAGTGGGTCTTCTTCAAGTACACAGAAGACCTCCACAAGTGGATTGCAGGAGCGAGGATCGTTATAACCCACCCGGGAATAACAGCCGCGACAGCCAGGCTCGCTTATGGGAAACCCGTGGTCATAGCCTATACCAAGAGGCATTCAAAGCTCTTCACAAAAAGAGAGGTTAAGGCATTTGCTGAAAAACTAAACGCTGTTTTCCTCGACGAAGCAACACCTGGTAAACTCGTAGAAGCATTGGAAGAGGCTGAGAAAAAACCATCTATCAAGTACACTAATGGCGCCATTAAAATAGCTGAACACATTATGAAGCAACACTCTAGCTAACACTCATTGAGATACAACCAGAATCGTGGTCCCGTCCAATTATAATGATGAAGACTAGAACTACGAGGAAATACTCCACAATAACAGTAACTATTGAAGGAGAATAAAGATCTGGATAAAGCCCGGGTTAATCTTCACTGTAGTAACTGTGCAACATATTGATGTGGGATATATTAAATACATAGGGATAAAGAGGTTGTCGAGTTCGTAAAAATTATTAGTGAAAAGTACGTAAAAGTTTTCAACTCAATGCTCCCTTCCCGGTATTTAATAGCCGTTAAACCAAGCAGTATCTAACGAGGCCATTAGCACCAGGATCCATGGAAATTGTTTTTAGTTATAGGCATTGTTTCTGTGTGACGACTAATTGGTCATCGTAAGTCCTTTGACGTGTTTCAACCTCAAACCATTGATCCTCATCAGAGTTCATCAAGTACTTCTCCATGTATTCTATCTCTATTTATATACTTCTTCGCTTTAATCCCTCAGCTATGTGAATGATGATCTGAACTTTGAGGAGATCGTGTCCACGGAGAATTTTCTTCTCCTCTGTAAATTATGTTTTCTCGGGAAATCATTGATTAGTAAAGGCTCAGTTGTAATGAATTATATAGCCATGGGCCTCGATATATAATAAAGGACCTTATAGGCGTGTTTACGAGAACTTCCACGAGGGTGGTTTTAAGTGAGCTACGAGATTTTGCGTAGAAGGGCCGAGTCGTTTCTGAGACAATGCCATTGATGATTTTGATCGAGGGGACTACGACTTAGTTCTCTTCCACATAGAACAGGCTATACAGCTTTACGCGAAGTATTTGTTGTATAGAAGGCTGGGAGATTTCCCAAAGACACATTCAATTGTTATTCTGCTTAAAGATCTTGTGAAGATCTATGGAAATATAGAACTCGAGAATATTGTAAGTTCTCATATAGAGTTATTATACCTTTTAGAGGAATTATATATTACGTCGAAATATATTCCTAGAGAGTACGATCCTGAGATTGTTACACGGGCTTTAGAACTTGGTAAAAAGCTTTTAGAGGTGTTTAAATGGCTCGAGAAGGCTTCATAGACTTCCTCTACCACAAGTACCTCGCCAGGAAGAGGTGCTTAGAGAGCATTATGACACATATAGGTAAGATCAAAGAGATATGCGTATCTGCAGACTCCACTTGCAGAACTATGCTATTTGGTAGCTACGTGCGTGGCAAAATGAGGCCCGATAGCGATATTGATGTTCTCCTCGTAACGGAGCTTGCAAGGGATCCGTGGATGAGAGCGAAATTATACAAGAAGATATTCGAGGACCTGGGCTTTGAGTACATCTTCCAGGTACATATTGTAACTCCAGAAGAATATGAGAAATGGTATAAGAAGTTCATAGACGTCTACGTAGAAGTGTAGAACTACCTCCCATTGTACTCTTCTAGTCTTTTCT
>JAWBBW010000002.1:0-154496 GCA_038824035.1 Desulfurococcaceae archaeon | reverse complement strand
ATGCGTTCAAAGTATGAAAATAATCTATCTCTTTGTATCCTAGGGGGTAATTTACTTTCAAATACTATTTTCTCGTCTCTTAATCTCTCGATCCCGGTTTTATAAGATCTTGTGTATTGGGGAACCTGTGCAGGGGTTGGTTTTTCATAGTGTTCTTTTAGAGTAGCCTCTAATTCATTTATTTTTTGTTCCAAGGACTCCATTTTATCATATAGATCAAGGACCTGTTTCTTCAACGTCTCCACGGCGTTCAAGCCCTTGTTCACCTCGTCTTGGATCATTCTCTCAATTCTTTTCTTTAATTTTTCAACCACGATGGTTTCCACCAATTCACTCAACTTAGATCGCTGTGTCAAAAAATCCTCTATGATTGTCTCAATGTACTTAGCTGGTCCTTCAAATCCCTCACTTTTAGAGATCTCTAGGAGTTTTTCATAAAGATTCCTTGGAATAGCTATCTTGATCTCCACTATATCGTTAGCCATATTATCATCCTTCCCTATAATTAATTCTCCAAAAGCCTGTAAAAAACAGGTGCTGGCTTTATGCTAATATTTAGTGATGCACATTTACATGTAAACCCTGTGAAAGGGCTTGGCGCATTCAATATAGCTAAGAAATTCAAAAAAGAAGGTGGATGGTTCATGGCGATTGTCAGTTTGCCACCCTATCACTATGGTTTAACGGAGATCGGTGCTGAGTCATATAAAAAGATAATCCAGTTGTTGAACAAAGAAGCGGAGATCATCAAGAACGAGAATATAAAGGTTGTGAAATTGGCCGGTATACATCCAGCGGAGATCGATGAATATTATAAACAAGGTCTTAGGGGGGAGAAATTATTCAGGATCTTAGAGAATGTGTTAAAGCTCTTGGAGAGTGCACTTAAAAGCAATATTATTGATGGTATAGGCGAAGTCGGCCGCCAACATTATGGAACTAGCCCCGAGAGATTAGTTTTCTCAGAGGTGATCATGATCAAGGCTATGGAATTAGCTCGTGATTACGATTCTTTGCTCCATTTACATTTAGAACAAGGCGGGTTTATAACGACATATTCGATCAAGATATTAGTGGAGAAAATCGGCGTTAAATTTAGTAGGACAATATTACACCATGTTAATTACGATACAGCATCGTGGAGCGAGAGAATCGGCATGCCCTTTACAATACCTATTAAACACTTCGATGAAAAATACGCTTCTATTAACTGGTCGCATGGAATGATCGAATCAGATTACATAGATGATCTCCAAAGGCCAGGTGTTTCGGCATATCCATGGGACATACCTAGGATCATAAATAATTATGTACGTAGCAATATCGTTGAAGAGGAGAAAGCTTATAAAATCCTGGTGGACAACGTGGTCAAATTTTACAGAATCAGTCCTCCCTGAGGGAATTTGCGATGCATCTATGTGAGATATGTGGAGAACGCGAGGCGATCTATAAGTGTAAGCTATGTGGAAGGAGGACTTGTTCAATTGATTTTAATCTAGGAAAGGGAATATGCAACGTGTGTGATGATGCTTTATGTAATATTTGTGGAAACGCGTTATCGATTGGTTATTGTAAAATATGTGGTAGAATAGGTTGCGAGGATTGTCTAATCCAGGTTTCACTAGTTGAGTATGTATGCAAAAACTGTTTTAAGGCATTAAAATTGACAAGCTGATATAGGGTAATCTTGGTTATGTCTTTTCATAAATACAACTCAATAGGGGTTAACATGGCTAAAACTGGGAAACTTGAATGGACCCTGATGCAGGAATTGATATCGCTCATACCAACGGATGATATTGACCTATTAATAGGGCCTATGCAGGGCGAAGATGCAGCAATAATACGATTAAGAGACGGGTTTCTAGTAGCGCATGTAGATCCAATAACAACTGCCGTAGAACATATAGGTTATTTAGCGGTACATGTCGCTGCTAATGACATAGCTGTAAGAGGCGTTGAGCCAAAATGGTTTATGCCCACAATATTATTACCTAGCAATATCAGCTTTGATGATGTAAAAAGGATCTTTGGTGATATGAAGAAGGCCTTAGAGGAAATAAAGGGAGTCATAATAGGAGGGCACACAGAAATATCTCCTAATATCAATAGGCCGCTGATCTCAATGACCTCTATTGGATACACATTATTACCACCAATTTTAACGAGAAATGCCAAGCCAGGTGATTATGTATACATTGTGGGTAGAGTAGGAGGCGAAGGAACGGGGATTATAGCATGGGATTTTGAAGAGAAATTATTACAATATGGCGTGGAAAAAAAGACAATTGAAACAGCCAAGAACTATGTGTATGATATAAGCATTGTCAAGGTTGCTTTAAGCATTAGGGATTTCGTGAACACCATGCATGACGCAACAGAGGGCGGTATACTACAGGCTATACGCGAAATAGCGGTGGCAAGCAAAACCAGGATCAAGGTCTGGCGAGATAAAATAATGATCGAGCAACCAGTCGCCAAGATCACAAGTGCGTTAAAAATAGACCCATTAAAGCTTCTGAGTAGCGGTTGTATAGTAGCTACAGTTCCCCCGGCAAATACACAAGAGTTTGAAAATGCTCTAAATCAGCTGAATAAACAATATAGTAAAATAGGTGTCGTGGAAAAAGGCGCTGGCGAGGTCATATTAATTAGTGATACCAGTGTAGACATAATCAACAGGGATTTAGTTGACGAAATCTATAAATTATGGTCATTGATGTAAAACAATTTGTCTGGTGAAAACCTATGGATAATATAATACTAGGTGTAAAGGAAGCAAGCAGATTTCTAAACACTATTTCTAACAATATGGAAAACAACATAATGCGGGGAGCAAAAAAAGATGTAGATATTAAGGTACTTAATTTGGTTTCAAGAGTGCAAGGAATTATAAAGAACATTATGTATGTATGGGAGGAGTTGGGTAAGAGAGTGGAAGGTGAAGCGGATTCGAAAATAATATCGCTAGCTCCCTATACATACCTCTTTGCATTGGAAAACACGTTGGTGTTTACAAGAACTAGGCCAGAAACAATAGTTTTAACATACAACTCAAATACTAAGAATATGTCTTTTAAAGCTAGAAACTTTGTCATGGACATCTTGCCTAGTCGCTTGACAATGTTGGCTAAGAGCATTAGGGTGGATGTAGACTTATTTAATTTAAATGATTACTCAGCGAAGAAAGATGAGTTAAAAGCGGCGTTGAAAATGGCGGAAAAGAAAATAAATTATTTGATATTGTTAATTAGCCAAAAGATCTTGAAAAAACTATGATTTTCTAGGAATCAAAAAAGTCAACGTGACATAAATTAACTCGTCTTGGCCTGTTCTGTTTCCGGCAAGGGTATGGTCTTTGGTAATTCTGCGAACTTCTCTCTCATCTTCTGTTCCGCGATAATTTTCGCTTCTTCCAAGATCTTCCTAGCTTCGCTGTCAAGCCCGGTGCTAACATCAATTGTCATATCAGCGATTCCAGCGCCAATAGCTGCTTCGAGCTCTCTCATAGCTACCTGTAGGTCGATCCATATATCTGGTGCCACTGTCTTCAATATTCCCACAGCTTCTCTCATAACGCCTAATATAGGTGCAACTTCATTGACGGCACCACCATATATTACAAAGGTTTCTAGTTTCAACACCGCGTGTTCCAGAGCATATTGTACTGTGAGTAGTTGTTTACTTATCTTCCTGATCTCGGCTACTTCCTTGGCATACATTTTGGCTCTCAGTTCATCCTTTTTCGTTAATGCATCAACGATGTTTTCAAATAATGCTCTATCCCTCTCTGATAACCTCTCGAGATAGTTAGCTATCCTACCTATAGCGGTTTTTATCCTGTATTGTGCTATTATGGCCTTTTTCTCTACCGATTCTCGCTCATTGGTGAATATTTTTCTTAGTTTATCCCCTATGGTCTCCTCTCTTTTGAGACCACTCCAACCCATGGCATTCACCTTGTCTGTGAAGTTATGGCGGGTTATTTGTTTTTAAAGAAAGGGGCCCATTTATGATAAAATAGATTTGGGAAAATGGAGGATTAACACGTGGTTGATTGAGGATGAGTCATCAATTAGAATTGAAACAATATATTATATGTAAATCAGACTGTACACTTAGATATATAGAGTCTCTGGCTATGATTGGTTTAATAGAACAAGCAGAGATCTTAGATTGTAACAAGCCTAGGTTTAAGAAAATCGTGGCACACCTAATAAACACTGAATCAGTGGAATCCATGTGTTATTTTGAAGAGGAAATATTTCAATCAATAAAGATAATCAATACATATATTGAACTCATACATAGAAAAAGGAATTAGGAAAAAAGAAAATTTAATTAAGTTTCTAGTCATAATGTAAGTAGATGATGAACGGTATTACCGGTGAGCTTATCTGATGATCGATGCCCCTTATCTGATCTCAAGAGGGGGCAAAACGCTTAGTTAAAATCGAGCGCTGATTACACATGTCCACTAGGATAACACCTATACTTGAAACAACCGTCATTGCAAACTCCGAACCCAGTCCCCAGAACATTGACTATACATTGACAATCACTTTGTTATTATTATCTATACTACTATCTCTCGTAGTGGTTTTTTCAATATCTGGGGAAAACAAAACATCAAAAAGTAGGATATCTATTCGAAAATGACAGGGCTTCTCTTTTCCTGGATAGCTATTTTCAATGCATTGTAGGCTTTATCCAATGCTCTAAAGCCGTAAAGATCTATTCCAATACCTATATGTAAATTATCCATTGCGCTTAGATATTTAAGGGAATTCTTAGATAAGAGCGCAATCACCTTATGATCATGCACTAATGCTATATTACCCAGGTTACTTAATGCAAATGCTATTTCAGCAATGTCTCTTAAATATATAGTATAGGCCATTAGATCGATTTTTCCATGATCCTTTAGGCAAATTATAGCCACATAGTATTCATCTAAACCGATCTTGCCGTCCTGGAAATAGAACCTAGTGGGTAAAAGACTTGATGCCTTTATCAACGTATAAATCGGGTTCTCGTGAACAATGGAAATCATGTTTATATTAGATAACCCGGTAGATTCTAATTCTTTTAGTAAATTCAGATGGGACTCTTTATCAAGGCTATTAGCTAATATTAATATTTTATCGATATCTAGTTGCAGTGCTATCCCTTCGCGATCTTGCACATACTCTGCTACTTTATAATATATTTCATTGAGTATTTTACGCCTTTTTAAGTAATTTGGAAAATCATCGGCGTTTTCCCAGCTATTTTGTCGAAGCCATATTAAGGTATACCTTGGCATATATCCCCCTCTTATAATACCTATTAGGTTTCGGCGAAAATATTATACCTCTAATTCTTAATTAGACTGGGGATGGTTTTTGGGAGGTATATTTGCAATTATATGTGAAGATATCATACCAGATGGTGTGATATTTGAAGGCTTGAGGAGACTTCTATATCGTGGTTATGATGGCGTAGGAATAGCAATTTTAAAAAATAATGGAATTGAAGTGAGAAAGGCGCCGGGGCATTTGAATAATGTTTCTAAGCAAATAGACCTGGTACATATAGGTGGGCAAATAGCCATTGGCCATACAAGGTATGCTAGTAGAGGGTGGCCTGTTTACGAAAACACTCATCCACTCCTTGATTGCAAAGGCAACATCGCGGTGGTCGGTGATGGTATAATAGATAATTATGAAGACATCAAGGCTAGATTAGAAAATCTCGATCACTTTTTTAAGTCTAGAACAGATACAGAGGTGGCTGCCCACCTATTAGAGGAGTATTTGAAAACACACGATGTAGTCACATCTTTGCACAAGATTGCATCAGAACTCACAGGTATATATTCACTTGTGTTCTTAATCGCTAATGAAAAGGACAAGATATATATTATCCAACATGGACAACCGCTTGTAATAGGTTTGGGAAGAAAATGTATCTATGTGTCAAGCGATTTACCATCGCTTCACGGTTTTGCCGAAAATGCGTACATCGTGGAAGATGGAAGTGTAGGATTCGTGTCACTTGATAAAATAGAGTTATATAGAATTGGCAACACTATCCCAATGGAACTAGGTGAAATGCAACTCAAGAGAGTCAAATACGTCGTCGAATACGTAGATAAAGGGGGATATCCACATTATATGTTGAAAGAAATATATGAGATACCGGACGCATTACTTAGAAGCATTATTTCCGTGATGGAAAAATACCTGAGACTGGCATCAATGATACTTTATGGAGCTAAAAACGTGTTCATAGTGGCCAATGGGACAAGTTTACACGCGGGCATGGTTGGTACATATTATTTCAGCAATCTAGCTGGCATAAATACTATTGCGATCTCCGCTGCCGAGTTCCCTTACTCATTCCTAGATAATGTTGCAACAGGCTCAGTAATAATAGCAATAAGTCAGAGCGGCGAGACAAGTGATGTGATAACGAGTGTAAAGCTCGCTAAACAAAGAGGAGCTGTCATAATCGGTATTACAAACAATGTCGGCTCCAGATTAGCATTGGAATCAAATGTCTACCTTCCAGTCGGAGCAGGGCCGGAAATAGCTGTTCCAGCTACAAAGACCTTTACATCTACCTTAGCTGTCTTATTGATGTTGGCATCGTATACGGGTATTTTCACTGGTAAGAACACTTTACAAGGTCACAGAGAGATAATAAATGATATCAGATCCTTAGTGGAAAAAATGAAGCCACTAATGCCAATGTTCCATGATATTACAAGTAGGATTGCCAGGGAATTATGCAATGCAACTGGACTCTACGTAGTCAGTAGTGGGATTCTATATCCCATAGCCCTTGAGAGTGCATTGAAATTCAAAGAAACCGCACTCATTCATGCCGAGGGACTTCAATTAGGCGAGCTAAGACACGGGCCCCTCGCAATAGTCTCTGAGAATTTTCCAATAATCATGATCGAACCAGTAGAGGAAAATGCTAAGGGCCTTTATAACAAAGTGTTGAAAGAAGTAATGTATAGGACGACAAAACTATTATCGGTGAACATAACTATTGATACCCCCTATACATTTATCAAATTACCTTCAGACGTGAATACATTGATATACCCCATTTTAGTTATTACACCATTACAGTTCATGGCGTATAATTTAGGAGTGATATTAAATCAGCCGATCGATACACCTCCAGGATTGGCTAAAGCTATAACCACGTAAGATAGGTTTCAAAAATGCAATAACGACATTTTATAAATACAGGATGATGTGTATGTCAAGAATACTTGATCCATGGGGTTACTTTGCAATAGAGGACTACGAGAAATTGCTAAGCGAGTTTGGAATAAAGCGCATAGACGATGTGATGAACATGCTCCCGAGAGATCATATGTATTTCAAGAGACGAGTGATATTCGGTCATAGGGATTTCGATATATGGCTCACAGGCCTCAGGGAGAGGAAAAAGGTCGCCGTTTTAACGGGGTTTATGCCAAGTGGCATACCTCATCTAGGTACAGCGATGGTTTATGAAGAATTGAAATTCCTGCAGGAAATAGGTGCATATGTGAAAATCGTGATAGCGGATGCGGAGGCCTATATTGTGAGGCGCGAGGATAGGAAAGAGACTATTAAAAGAGGTGTAGAGTTCGTTGCACACGCCATAGCCTGGGGCATAGACTCTGAGAAGGCAGATTTCTATTATCAGACAGCAATGGACGATCCTTATTATAGGCTAATACAGATGTTTTCTAGAAAAGTCACATTCTCTGAAATGGAGGCAATATATGGAGATCTAACACCGGGTAAAGTTATGGCGGCTTTAACGCAAGCCGCTGATATACTTCACCTCCAGTTAGATATATATGGTGGTTACAAATACGTATTAGTGCCTGTGGGCGCAGATCAGGATCCCCATCTGAGGCTCACAAGAGATTTAGCTGATAGATTTGCTACAGAACTCTCCTTATCAAGGCCTTCATCTATCTACCATAAACTATTGCGCGGTCTTGATGGTAATAAAATGAGCAAAAGCAGACCGGAATATGCAATTCACTTAAACGATCCTATAGATGTAGCTATCAAGAAAATACAGAATGCCCTAACTGGTGGTAGAGCCACAGCAGAGGAGCAAAAGCGATTAGGAGGAGAACCGTGGAAATGTACTATATATGAACTTTACTTATATCACCTTGTTAGAGATACTAGTGAACTTAAAGAGATATATGAAAATTGTATTAATGGTAAGATGCTGTGCGGTCAATGTAAGAAAGTTGCATCCGAAAAACTCAAAAAATTATTAGAAGATCATATGCGGAGGTACATCGAAGTGGTTTCTTCAGGCATTATAAATAAGATCTTGAAACAACCAAGTTTCTGAGGAATAAATCACATCGTTTGTTATTACCTTTCGTCATTATAACATTATTGACATCTCTCTAAATATTTCGCTTACAATGGAGAGTGGATCCCGGGCTTTCGTTATAGCTCCTCCTACCACTATAATATCCGCCCCTTGCTCTATCACAGGCTTTATAAGGCCAGGTTTAAGTCCACCTGCCACTCCAATGGTTATCGCTAGTTCATTTTTTATTCTACTTATTTCGCTGAGCAAGTCATGGACAGTCAATTTCCTGGCCTTCTGAACACTGATCCCCACGTGGTATAGCAGTACATCGGGTTCGAACCTTGATAACTCCATAGCTCTTTGATATGGATTGGGATGACTTATTAGATCTATAATCAACAACTTATCATTGTATTCTTTTTTAATATTCATCGCTTCTCTTAAGACCTCATCATCTGCAACAGCTAATATGGTGATAGCATCTGCCCCGTTCTTGAACATCGTTTCAGCCTCTATTTGGGCGGCATCTATGGTCTTTGTATCAGCTACTACAAAGCAATTAGTTAGATTTTTCAATGATTTCACTGCCAATTTGCCCCAGGCTTTTAGGAGAGGAGTCCCCGCCTCGAGCCATATGTTCTTACACTTAAACGTAGACACTATTTTGAGAGATAGATCTACGGCTTTAACGAGCTCTGTCATATCAAGGGCTATTTGGAGTATTTTCTCCACGCATCTCATCCCTAGGCTTTTATATCAAATCCCCGAGATAAAAACACATAGTAGTTGATTGAGATGTCGAATATAAATAAAGACGTAGAAACCATCAAAAAGATCAAGGCTGAGATAAGAAAAACCATTTGGGAACTAATGGAGACTAGGAACATAGCTATGTTCCCGAGGCCTGTTTACGGGAGAATTCCGAATTTCGTAGGTGCAGATAAAGCGGCATTGAAAATAACGAGTATAAGGGAATGGGAAAAGGCGATCGTAATTAAATCTAACCCGGATTCCCCGCAAATATATTTACGTGAGAAAGCCCTGGAAAATGGCAAGATACTTATAATGGCAACTCCTAGGTTAAGCAATGGGTTTTTAATACTAGATCCCAGGAAAATACCCAGAAACAAGATAAAAACGGCAGCGACAATAACCGGTAGTTTCAAATTTGGTAAGATTATTAAACTTGATGAAATTCCTCCTATAGATCTCATTGTGACAGGATGTGTTGCGGTTGACAAAAAAGGTGTTAGATTAGGTAAAGGTGGTGGATACGCTGAGCTAGAATACGGTATATTACGAGAACTAAATTTAATAGATGAGAGGACACCTGTTGTGACGACTATACATGATCTACAGGTAATTAACTCGATTCCGCTAGAAATACATGACTTAACTGTTGATTATTATGCCACGCCCACTAAATTAGTTAGGATCGAGCCTCAGGGATATAAGCCCAAGGGGATCTACTGGGATCTTTTAAGAGAGAAACGACATCTCCAGGTGATAATGGAATTGGAGAAAATATTGAGAACGAAAAATAAGTAATTAATTCAATCGATGGCATTATTCTATCCGAGGGATATTTGGAAATGAGCTTGGAAAAAAATAACAAGGGATATGAGGGGTTTTTAGACCTAGTTGTTCGCAAAGTATATGATGATCTCAAGACTGTTTTTGAACAATTAGAGAAGGAAGCCATCGCCATTTCTCCATTACTGGGTGATATGATATATATAGCAGAGGATTACACTTTACGAGGAGGTAAGAGACTAAGAGCCTTCCTAATATTCTTGGGCTATAATAGCAAGCAATGGAAAATCGAGGATTTAGATAAAATCTTACCTATAATGAGTGGGATCGAATTATTACAAAGCTACTTGCTCATACATGATGATATAATGGATAAAGACGAGAAAAGACGTGGAGGCCCCACAGTCCATGTATGGTTTAAATCGCAATGTTTACTCGGCGAGAGATATATTAATAGCAAGGAATGCCAACACTATGGTATTTCACAGGCTATAACAACTGGGGATTACCTTGAGGCGATGGCCGTTGGGATGTTAGCTAAGGCAAAAATACCCAGCGATGCATTAGCCGACTTAATAGCCACGTATTCTAGTGGATTAAGAAAAGTGGCTTTTGGCCAATATCTCGATGTATTATTCTCACAGGTTCCTTTAAATAATATTGATGAAGATGACATAATATTGATCCACCAGTTGAAGACAGCTTCATATACTGTGGAATTACCTCTTCATCTGGGCGCTATAGCGTCTACGAAATACAATAAGAAATTACTCGAAGAATTATCAAATTATGCCCTATCAGCTGGAATAGCCTTCCAGTTAAGAGACGATATAATTGGTCTATATGGGGACCCGAGGTTGACAGGCAAACCGATAGGTAGTGATGTTAGGAGTAAGAAGAAAACGTTATTGATCGTGAAGGCATATAAACTTGCCGACGAAAATACTAAAAATAAGTTAAAGTACATATATGATGTCATGGATCCATTCGAGATCAGCGATGATCACATAAAGTTTGTTCAAGATATCGTCAAGGAGACGGGAAGTTTGAGTTATAATGAAGCAGTTATAGACAAATATGTTGAAAAGGCATTGACCGCGCTTGAAGAATCAAGAGAGATCTGTGATGAAACAAAAGAAGTTCTTAAATGGCTTACAAATAAATTAGCATATAGGGACAAATGATCTCAGCCCTTATCTTCACATTTATTACTTTTTAACTCTTTGCGAACTTCTTCGGATGGAATACTTAGTGTTTTTGCTAGCCCGTATCCGATTGCTAGGAGGGAACATAGCCCAATCATAATCATAACATATACACTTAGCTTAAGAGTCATAGCTTGCATGTCTTTTGATGAGTAGAAAAGTAAATATGTATACAACATCATCGCCGTGATCGATAGAATCATTGTTATTACACCTATAATTCTCCTTCTCGGCATTTATCACAACACCGTGATTTATAAAATTCCGTTCAAATATCATTAATATTGTAAGGTGTATTAAAACTGGGTAGAAGAAAAGGAGAAATAGAAAAATGGCTTAAACGAATATTTTTTGGTAGTAGAAAGGAGGACTATGTTATATATATCAAGTTTAGAGAAGAGAACATCGAGACACTTAGACCTATTCCAGGTCAATTAATAGATGATATACGAGGTAATTGTATAATCACTGGTAACGAGGTAATACCTTTTCACAGAGTAGAGGAAATAAGAAATATAAATGGAAAAATTATTTACAAAAGGAAAAAACAGGGGAAATAATCATATATTTAGGCATCCAAGCTATATCCATCCACGAGCTTTCATAGCCCTTACGACTCTATCCACGGCTATGGCGTATGCGGCAGTCCTCATTGGATATTCCCCATATCTTCTTTGCCATTCATCGAAAACTTTGTGGAAATTAATGGTCATCATTTTGTCGAGTCTTGACAACGCTTCTTCATCTGTAAGCCAACACCCCATTCTATTGTGACTCCATTCTATCCAACTCATTACAACTCCTCCAGCATTCGCGAGTATATCGGGTATAACTACTATGCCTTTCTCGTGGAGTAATTTATCAGCTTCAGGGGTTGTAGGCCCATTTGCACCTTCTACTATGATCTTTGCCTTTATATTGTTAGCGTTTTTGGCTGTGATAACGTTTTCTATTGCTGCCGGTATCAATATGTCGGTTGGCAGTTCCAGCAGCTCCATATGATTGAACGAGACTATGGTATTTGTACCTCGATATTCCGTGACTCTATCTATCGTGTTCTTTATCGTTATTAGCTTGTCGACATCAAGTCCATGCGGATCATACACATATCCTTTACTATCACTAACAGCGACAATTCTAGCTCCCCATTCATGTAGATACTTTGCTGCATATATCCCCACATTTCCGAATCCATGAATAGCCACAGTCTTACCCTCTATTCCGCCTATTAATCGCTTAGCGGCCTCTCTAGCCATTAATGCAACGCCATAACCGGTTGATACAAATCTAGCATAAAGCCCTCCCAATTCGGGGGGTTTTGCCGTCACTACGCCCCATGCATTGTATCCAACGATTTTACTATATTCGTCGAAATACCATGCCATTATCTGGGGATTTGTATATACGTCAGGGGCTGGAATATCTATGTTCTCTCCAACATCCCTGGCTATAGCGGCGAAAAACTTTCTACTCAGGTCTTCGAGCTCTCTTTGACTAAGAACTTTTGGATTCACCTTGACACCTCCTTTTCCACCTCCATATGGTAGACCTGCAAGTGCGTTTTTCCAGGTCATCCACATAGATAGTGCAACCACTTCTCCTGGGGTAACATTTTCCCCATATCTTATACCGCCTTTGTAAGGGCCTAGGGCACTGTTGTGTTGGCTTCTCCAACCAAGGAATGTTTCTACCTTACCGCTTTCCCTTTTTATAGTTATTTTTACCTGTATTAGTTTTTCGGGATGGCGTAAAGCATCTACAACCTCCTCTGAAAGCCCAAGCAATGAGGCGGCGTCTTTTAACTGTTTAACGGCCATTTGATATATGGGGTCTTCTTCATATAGTGAAGCACAGGCTTTCAATATTTTCACCCATGTTTATTTAAACGTAATATTAGTTTATAAATCTATCAGAAACGTATATATGAGAATATATAGTCTATATATAATTGATCTCAGCCCTCACACGGTTCATCATGAGATATCAGAACCGAAGTCGTTCATCATTGGCAAAAATGCTATTAATCCCAGCCACTTTAATGTAAATGCGAAGGGGATAATTAAAATGAATCCCGCGGTTCTAGTCATCGATATGTTAAGGGAATTCGTATATGGTAGGCTTAAGAGCCCAATGGCTATGTTTATAGTCCCAGTGATAAAGAACATAATAAAGTGTGCTCGTGATGTAAATGTCCCTATAATTTACTTAGCTGATAGACATTTCCCATTTGATCATGAATTAAGAATCTGGGGACCTCACGCATTAATAGGGGATCTAGAGGGGGACATTATCGATGAGCTTAAGCCCGATAAAAACGATATAGTTTTATATAAAAGATCTTATAGTGGATTTAGAGATACTGGATTAAAATATGTTTTAAGAGATCTAAGAGTGGATACATTGATATTGACGGGCATACATACCCATATATGTGTTCTACATACAGCTATAGATGCTTTTTATGAGAGATTTAATTTAATAATAGTCGAGGATGGTGTAGCGGCGTTTAGTAGCGAAGATCATGCATGGGCATTAAAATATATGAAAGAGGTCTTGAATGCTAAGGTGGTGGATCATAAATATGTTTTGGATTTGTTAATAGCATTGAGCAGAAAACATGATTAATTATTAAATAGCATGGAAACACGTATTTTTCCAATACTCATAGAATTCTCTTTCTATGGGGTGCAGTGATGCAGTTATTACAAGTGTATGAGGAGGTGGAGGGTATTTATATTTACTCAGATTTTCGAGAATATCTGCACATATTTTCTCATCTTTCCAGCCAAGTCTGGCCACAGCTATGGCTGGCTGTTTTAACAAAGTGTTTTTAAAATCAAGTTCTCTGATGATCTCAACGGCCTCTTCTATACTCATAGCCTTAGATTCATCGATCCTTAGATCAAGTAATACTATTGAGTGAAGGTTCCGAGATAAGTTATCATAAATGACCTCAATAGTGCTGTATGGTTTAAAATGATCTGGATATACAAGTGTCGCGATCTTGCCAAACCTATAGACTTGTAATCCGAGTTTACTGTAGATCATGCTTATGATCGAAATTCCATGGACTACCTTAACTGTTATGTTTCTCTTAATAGCCTCTAATCTTATGGCATCATGTGTTGTCGCTATAAATGGGTCACCAGGCGAAACTATGGCTATGTTTCGTGTTTCAGCCTCTTTTATTATCTTGTTTATGGCCTCTCCTTCCAGAACTCTCCTAGTTGCATAGACGTATTCTGCATTTGGATTTATCTCTTCAAGTAATTCTCTTAATGAATATTCGTAAAGAGATGTATACGTATCAATGTATATTTTCTCTGCTCTTTTTACTTCATTAATAGCTTCTATTGTTAGTTGTTCCTTTGAATATCCTACACCAATAAACACTAGCATTAAACCACCTTGATTTTAATAATTTCAAAAATTACGTAAAACTTTAAGAAACATTGTTGAGAAAGTATATTTAGGTTTTAGATGTTTTACTGTGTATAATGCTAAGTAGATTAGATATATAACATATATTAATGTGAAAATAATCATGGAGACCGGTTTCGCACTATCAAAGACCGTGAAAATTTCTCGCAAAGAAGGAGATGATCTAAATTGTAATAATAATTGGTAATACAATGAATTTTCACCCACACTGTATATTATTACTTGTTCAGCTGATACCCAATTTAAGTCTTCGAATAGGAAGACGGAATAGCCTGCTACAGCGGCTGCCCACAAAGTGAAAAATCCATGGAGAAATCCAAGTATCAGCGTGACCAAGATATAAAAAGATACAAAATTTGTCGATTTATGCCTCAATTTGTGAAACAATATTGGTATGAATGGTGAAATCCACATGAAGTAGTTATTATTACCGATCTTGCTGAGTAGAAGGAAACCTATTAATATCAATATTATATAGGCGAGATGAATGTCTTCATTATATATTTTCTCTCTATAATACGAGATAATCCATGTGATAAAGTATATTGAGAAAGGAATAATCCATGCCCATGCGATCCAGCCAGGTATTACTGATATATCATACCATGCAATATAAATTGGAATGGCCCATATGCTGAAATTCTGAGGTATTCTGGTTGCATGAAAAAGAGCTATTTTATTTATGAAAGAGAGAGGATCGACTAGTAGGAATGGCATAGAGATCGAAAGTGTCACTGTTGCTGAAATGCCGAGGTATTTGAGAAGCCTAGAAAGATCTTTTCTCTTGATCATCACAACAATAGGTATCAAGAACAGTATTGCAACAGCTTGTTTTATCAGTGCAGCAAGCACAATTAATATTCCATATAGCTCAAAACGCTCTTTTAATAGATATATATATGCAATTGTTAACAACATCGCCACTATTAGATCGAATTGATACCCCGCTATTATAACGTACGCCATACAGTTAAGCAGCCAAAGATCGCCTGCTTTATCCTTATATTTTTTTCGAAGAATTAAATACACAACGTTAAATGATATGAGAAGGGGTATTTTATCAATGATCCTCCACACAGTGACATTATTCGATACACTAGTTGCTATATAATGAAATGCCACGAATATGAAGACAGCCAGAGGAGGATATGCAACTTTTTCAGTAGCTTTACCTGTATATATGTGGAAGAGCATGTTCGTTTTGAAATAATTGTCATACCAGTTCAGAAAATAACGGACATCGTAATAATTCCAGCCACTATATGCAAAGTAAAATGCAATAATGTTTGCTAATACAAGTTTCCAGTAATTAGTGATAAACGAAACCAGAGATCGCTTCACTACGACACCTGGAGTAATCCAAAAATAATGAATTAAAATCAAATATAATAAAAATGCAGTGGTGTCGCATATTGAAGAATTTGGTATTCATTAAATTAGGAGGCAGTTTCATAACTGATAAGAACAAGCCTATAAGTATTAAATACGAGGCGCTGAGATCGACTGTTGACATATTAAGAGAAGTTGTGCAAGATGTGAAATTAATAATAGGTAATGGCGGAGGCAGTTTTGCACATTACGTCGTGATGAAGTATATTGATAAAAACCCCGCAGAGTTTATAACATTATGTCACGCATCGACTAGAGCGCTGAATAAGATAATAGTTGACTATTTAGTAATGAATAACATAAACGCTACCAGTATACAAACCAGTGCCATAATTTCTCACTCGCTAAGTAACGATTTCAAAGTGTTTCTGGAACCGATTATCAGCCTATTGAATAATAATTTAATACCAGTGATATACGGGGACTGCATACCTTCTCATCAGGGCTATGCTATAGTTTCCACGGAAAAGGTGTTTGAAATACTGTCAACATATCTCAGACCATCGAGAATAGTTTTGTTAACAGATGTAGATGGTGTTTATACATGTAACCCTAGATCATGTAGAGAAGCAAAATTGATCAATAGAATAACTCCGAAAAACATCGAGGAAGTGCTCTCGATCCTCGAAAGCGATAAAAACAGAGATGCGACGGGCGGTATGTATAGCAAGATAAAGCTGATGTTTAGAATTTCGAAGACGCTTGAAATCCCTGTTATAATACTCTCGGGCTTCAATATCACAAATGTTATTAGAGCCATTAAAGGTGATTTAGAGATCACAGGTACCATCATTACGGCAAAATAAACTGGTAGATTAATTCAACTAAACAATGTATAGCGATGTAGTATTTTTAGATGTGTCCATGAAAACTTTTCGTTTACCTGGTATAATGAGCACTACGATATTATCACTTATAACTAAGTAGTCAATTAAAAAAGTAGGAGATAAGATCATTGTGATGTACTTGCCCACGTTTAATTCCGTGTATTTAAGTGAGAAAACTGGGGCTGAGTACTCGGTGTAAACGTTGTTTCCGCAATAATAGTTCTTGTATGGTTCGCCTTCATGGTGTATATATATGACCTTTTTTCTATGTTGATATATTTGGGAAATATTTACGTCTTTAACTCCATGTATTATAACCATTCTTGGCCGCACCTCGATGTTAAGCTTGATGCCATTGATTACTATGGATTCTGTTGTAAACGATATCCCTAAACACCCCTCTCCAAATTTTACATACACATTATCCAATGCGTTGCACCATGCCTGTTTTTAAACTCATTTTCACAATGAATTATTATAGAATAACATGATTTAGTGATTAAAACGGGACATGGAAATGCCTAAGAATATTGTGATCTCATTAAGAAATATTTTAAATACATATGGCTTGGATTTGCTAGATGTATATAGGTTTAAAGACTTGGATTATATTAGGGTAAAAGACAGGCTCACTAACAAGGTCCTTGTCTATAAGTTGAAAACACAGCTAAAGCAAGTTGCATCTATCGAAGAGCTTAAAGGAATAGTGAAAGAAATATTGAAACAAAAATCGTGAATGTAGAACTAGATATATTTATGTAATAAGCTCGTTGAGTATATTTTTTAAAATTCCTTTAAAATTCCATATCGTGGTTATATCTGTGCCGAGTTTTTTATATGACATTAGCGAGTTTATTATCCTCAAGATCTCTTCAGAGATCATTTCAGGATCACATCTTTTGATCTTGCTTATTAACGGGTTTTCATCATATTCGAGATCAGAGGCTAGTTCGCCACATGTGATCGAGGGGCGAGAATCCCATAGTAGGTATCCTTCTATCTCAAACCCTAATGTATCATTCATTGAAATTAACCCCAACGTAGACGAGGAGATCAATGGATAGAAATCATCAGTGTTGACATTGATTATTAGTGGATGATTACAGTTGGAGGCACTAATATTGATTACAGGTGTATATACCCCTATTTTTGACAAAAGATCCAAGATCATCGCTAAACATTCACAGTCATCAATGTGTGCAAGTATACATCCTTCATGTGGAAGTGGATCTCTAATACCACTTGCTGTCAATAAATGTATAGGGATATCTAATATTCTTACATCACTTAAAAGATTCTTCACAGCGTTGTAATCCTTGGTAGTATGAGTTATTATTACGGGATTACATTTCTTAGCAATCTCCACTAGATCGCCTAATTCATAGATATTTCTCCAAATACCGTATCCAGTAAAGATGATTAATTTTTCTGGACACCTTTCTTTAAAGTATTGTAACATCGCTTGCGACTTTGTTGCGGTGACGTATGCGAAAATGATCTTGGATCCTGTTAGATCTATTTTCAATCTATTATTAAATTCAATGTATTGTTCAAGACCAATTTGTTTAAATATTTTCCTTAACAAGGAACAGTAGTCATGATTTTCACATAGAAAGTATATCATGGAACCATGTGCTTGGTTGATGGCCATATTTTTTCCGATCTATAGCTATGTACGTCAACATTTATAAATAATATCTTAATTAGCAATTAGCATGAACGCAAAAATCCCCCGAGATCGAGACCAATAATAGTTGATTATTGAAATGATTTATGCCCTTCTGAGCCTGATCCAAGTGGTTTCTAATCCCTTGTCCAACAAATGTATACCCATTTTAGCTAGCTCTGACCTTATATTGTCAGATAAATCATAGATCCCGCGTTTTCTAAGCTCCTTTCTAGTTTCAATTATCAATTTGATCAAATTATTTACTAGTTCTTCTTCTCCATACTTTTCCTCTAATCCCTCTATACCAAAAACAGTTGTGAACTCTTTGAATAGTTTAAGACTTAGCATAACTAATATGTGTTTTGGATTATATTGTATATCGCGAAATATCGTGGTTAAGAACTCGCTGTATACTGCCAATGCTTCAGGGGTGTTGAAATCGTTGCTTAGGGCTACGTGAAATTCCTGTCTTAGCTTTAATAATTTTTTGGCTAATTCAAGATCTGCATCATTTACATAGTGCAATCCTGTGGTTTCTTTACTTAGTTTTCTGAGTATATTCTCAACAAGTAATGTCCTTTCATATAATTTCTTAGCGGATTCAAGCCCTTCTTCGCTGAAATACAGTGGTTTCCTATAATGTGTGGATAGATACCATATCCTCAGAACCTCCGGTTCCCATTTACTTAAGGCTTCTCTGAGTGGGATTATGTTGCCTAAGCTCTTGCTCATTTTCTCTTTACCTACCATTAACAAACCGGTATGCATCCAGATAGATACCCAGGGTCTAGAGCCTAATGCAGCCTCGCTTTGTGCTCTTTCATTCTCATGGTGTGGAAATATTAGGTCCGTGCCTCCTCCATGTATATCAAATTTCTTTCCCAAATACCTAGTACTCATAACACTGCACTCTATGTGCCATCCTGGCCTTCCTTTGCCCCAGGGACTCTCCCAATAGGGTTCACCTGGTTTGGCGACTTTCCAGAGAGCGAAATCATATGGGTTTTTCTTCTCACCTAAAAACTCTGGTTCTTGATCCCATGTTTTTTTCTCTATTCGCCCTGATAACTCCCCATACGTATCATATAAATCCACATTGAAGTAAACACTCCCACTTGGTGCTACATAGGCATACCCCTTGTCTATGAGAATTTGTATGAATTCTATAATGTCTTTTATGTGATCTGTAACACGTGGATGATGATCTACTTGTACTCTTAATTTCTCGAGTACTTGTAGATAGTCTTTAGTATACTCGTCTGCTATTTCCTTCCAATCCTTGCCTTCCTCGCGAGATCTCCTTATGATCTTATCATCTACATCAGTTATGTTCATCACATGGACCGTATGAAATCCTCGTATAGATAGGTACTTTTTAAACGAATCGTAAATTACATAGACTCGGCCATGCCCTATATGAGAGTAGTCATATACCGTGGGGCCACATACATACATCTTTATAATGCCTGGCTCTACAGGCTCTAATTGTTTTTCTTTCTTACTAAGAGTATCGTATATTTTAATTGGCGGCAACACAATGTCGAGACCACCTGTATCTATTTCATGTTGTTCTCACTTGTAATATTTATTAAACATTTCTACTATTGCTTTGCCTACGGTAATAAACTTTTCCGTTAAATGTTCAACCATTGGAAAAACGCTGTCGTATAGAGTATTACTCGTAACTAGAACACAGGCAGCCTCAAAGCCCCTCATCCATCCAAGTATAAACAGTACCGCTGCCTCCATTTCAACTGATAACACGCCATATTTGCTCAATTTCTCAGCGAAGTCTTTATCCTCTGTGTAGAAAGCATCACTTGAAAACACAGGGCCATATTTGAATTCAATATTGAGCTCTTCTAGTGTTTTCATTATTCTATATGTCAATATGGGGTGAGGAGAACTAGCCCCACAAAGGCCTGGTATATATTGTGCTAATCCACACCCACCGATGGGATACATGGCGCCACTTGCTACTACTATGTCTCCTACCCGAAGATCTTTTCTCAAGCTACCTGTGGTTCCCAACCTTACAATTCTCTTAGCGCCTAACTGGTACAGTTCTTCGAAAACGATCGCTGCACTAGGTGCACCTATACCATGCGTGGCAATGGTGATCTTAGAATCCTTATAATATCCTGTGACGATCTTAAAGCCACGATGTATATTGACTATTTTAGCATCTTGAAGTAGTACTTGTGATAGAAGATCTACTCTCTCTGGATCACCAACAGCTATTATATTTGACGCTATATCGCTTGGACTGGCCTTTATGTGTATAGGCATACAGATCATCGCGATCTTTTCGATTTCTTTCTACCGTGTTTGCGACGCCTTCTCTTAGAGCGAATTTTTCTAGCGGGTTTAGAGAGGGTTTTTATCGACGGCATATATAGTTCATGTGGTAACAATATCCTGGTGTTATCTGATGTCTCAATCAGTATTATATCATATTGTACATTGGATGGCAATGATATATAGCCGTCATAAACAACGCTTTCCATGGAAGGGCGATATTCATATACAGTTCTGGTGTTCCCAGTTGAGTCATATCTTATAAATAATATCCTCCTTAAATGCTCTGGTTTAGGTGATATTATTGTCTCTGTTTTAGGAGGATTACCTTCGCCTATGGTAACGCTTAACCCCGGAGACTCTGTTGTAACAAATATATAACCTTCTCTATTTTTCATCAATGGCATTAGTGATACGATCTCCTTCGCTGATATCTCAAGCAATTTATCAGTATTAACATTTTCTATTGCTACGTCGTTTTCAATCCACTTTTCCTCCTCTATCTTATATAACTGTAAGTGAAACCCATTATCATTTATATTAACTGGAGTGAGTAATTGGATCTTGGAAACTACTTTCAAACAAACCCCAAGTAATAGAGATATTAGCAAGAGAATTTTTAATTTTCCTAATGGATGAGACTATGGAGTTAAAAATACATATAGTTCCAATAGAAATACCCAAAGGAGCCAATGTGATAATCGGTAGAAGCCATTTTATAAAAACCGTGGAAGACATTCATGAAACCCTTGTTACAAGCGTTCCCACTATAAAATTCGGTATAGCATTCAACGAAGCAAGTGGCAAAAGATTGGTTAGATATGAGGGTAATGACGAAGAACTGGTTAAGGCAGCAATTGAAAGTGCGTTGAAAATTGGTGCTGGACACACCTTTGTATTATTCATTAGAAACGCTTACCCGATCAACATTTTAAACCAGTTAAAAAATGTACAAGAAATAGTATCGCTCTATGTTGCAACGGCAAATCCGGTTCAAGTAATTGTGGCAGAAACTGATCAAGGGAGAGCAATAATAGGGATTGTAGACGGATATACACCGTTGGGGGTTGAAGGAGAAGACGATAAAAAAGAACGTTGGGAGTTCCTCAGGAAAATAGGATATAAGAAATAGTTTTTGATTAAATAGCCAGGCTTATTTTTAAATATCTTCTAACAACACGTTCGCCTGTTCCACTTCAACTTCCTTTGTATATTTCGCTATATATGAGGTTGGATTTCTAAGACATATCTGATCAATACCTGTTGTCAGCATCACTAAGAATATCTATGATTTCAGCAAACGCTGTATCTTTGTTAACTCTTGTGATCTTTATTTTGACCTTTGAACCAAGACTCGCGTTATAAACTACTATGCGCTTGTCCTTGTATTTCACTATTCCATTGCCTTTAGAATCCACATCCTTGATCTCTACTACTAAAATTCTACCTGGCTCTAGTCTTTCTTCTTCAGGCATTTTAATTGATGGGTATATGCTTAACCTGGCTACATCGCTTGTATATGGATCCCATGAATATCTCTTACCTTGTTTTGTCACGTATTTCTACCCATGTTTCATTTGATTTAAAATTCCCAAATCCAATAATTGGAAATAAGACCTATTAAAATGTTGTGCTTTCAGGAGATTACCATGAGGTATGATTTTCTAAGGCACATAGTAAACCCTATCCTGAACAAATACATTGAAATGGGTATTTCAGCTAAATTGATAGGCGATTTAAAGAAAATGTTTCAACAAGCAGAGGATATATATAAGTTTAGTCCATATAATGGGAGTATCAATAATCTAACCGAGTTCCTAAGGTCCAAGGATTTTGCCAATATAGTGAATATTTGTAAGACAAATAACCTTTTAAATGTTTTGATCGAAGTACTTGAAGATGCCAAAGCCAAATACTCCGATATAGAGAATATTGTGAACACCATTGACAGTGTTCTACGTGACATAAAAGGAAATGTGGATTTGGTTAATAGACAGCAGAGTGCTAGCTTAAAGGATTTCTTATCAGAAAAACTTAGTCCCCTTAAAGTAAGAAGTTCTAAGCGTGGTCTCAGGCTCACATTACGTGGCAACATTGTGGTTAGAGCTCGATACATGGGGGATAATGTAGATGTAGAGATAAGCATGAAGAAAAGTGTTCCAATCAGGAATATGTGGAAAATAGTTGAAATGGTGAAAGCGATTGAAAAGGAAGCTAATAGTATTTGACTGTGATGGAGTACTAATAGAGGATAAAAGTAGTTGGGAAATTCTCCTGAAATACTTTGGATGCAATGACAACAAATACTTTATGGAACTCTATAGAAAGGGATTAATATCGTATTTAGATTGGATGAAGATAGATACAGCATTAATGATACACAGCCATGGCAAACCTATCACTAAAAAAGACGTAGAGATAGCACTTTCAAATATAAGAATAAGGGACAACATCGATGTTGTTACCAAAAAACTCAGGGATAAAAACTATTTAATCGCGGTAATAAGTAGTGGTATTGACATCGTGGTTAGGAAAGTTTGTGAAATCATTAATGCAGATATATGTTTATATAACGAGTTGATATTTCGTGATGACGAGCTAATACCTGGAGGCATACCTCGTGTACCTTTAATGGAGAAACCAAGAGTAATAATGGACTTAGTAAACTCTCTTGGCATAGATTTAAAAGACGTTGTATATGTTGGTGACAGCGAGTGGGATATAGAGGTTTTCAAAATCGTTGGGACATCGATAGCAATAGAGCCATGTAGCAGAGCATGTAAGTATGCGACATATGTTGTGAAAGACCTGAGAGAGATAGCGAGTCTTGTTTAAAGCTAAGATGAGACATGGTTTTATCTATTTTAAAATCGTTATCAAAAGAAAAACATAGTGGTGAATAATGGCTGAATGGTTTATCACACTCATCAATATTAGGCCGGATGCTATTAATGTGTGGTCTGATCCCATTGTGCTTGATAGATTGTCGTGGTATTACAAGGTAATGAGAAATGAAAAACCAGCTAGATTTCTGATAGCTAAGAAACTCGAGGTCGACATAAACCCATATACAAATGAGCTCAATATAAATGAGCTGTGGAATATCCACGAAAAATACTCCCTTGTTTTCAGGAAAATGCTCAAAGAGATTGAGGAAAGTCAATATATGGATATAAACAGGCTTGAAACACCTAAATATAGTTACCTTGACGTAAAGATATCGATTGCATATAGATTAATGAATCCCTGTAATCTCTGTGAACGACGATGTGGTGCCACAAGGTTGCATGGAAAACCAGGAATATGCCTCGTAGATAGAGATTGTATAGTACATAGTTATTTCCATCATATGGGGGAAGAAGCTCCACTAGTGCCAAGCGGTACAATATTTTACGGTGGGTGTAATTTCAAGTGTGTATTTTGTCAAAACTACGATATCAGCCAAGTAAGGGCACGGGAAGGAGCACGGGTAACTCCTGGAGAATTAGCTGAGATACAGTTCTATTTAAGGAAACGAGGGGCAAGAAACATAAATCACGTGGGGGGTGATCCCACGCCACATATTCCATTCATTCTCGAGAGTTTTAAGTATTTAAATATTAATGTTCCACAACTCTGGAATAGCAATATGTATATGAGTGAAGAATCCATGAAACTTCTCGAAGACATCATCGACATATGGTTACCGGATCTAAAGTATGGTAATAATGAATGTGCGTGGAGATTTAGCAAAGTTAGGAAATATTGGGAAATAGTTACTCGAAACATAGAAAGAGCCCATAATTCTGGCGATATTATTATCCGTCACTTGGTTTTACCGAATCATATAGAATGTTGTACTGAGAAGGTGTTAGAGTGGATTGCCAAGCATACACCACGTGCATTAGTCAATATAATGGAGCAATACAGACCAGAACACTTAGTTTTGAAATATCCCGAAAAATACAGCGATATATCCAGAAGGGTTAACAAGGATGAGATGTTAACTGCATATAAAATAGCTGAAAAACTTGGTATAATGTATAAGCAAGTGTCATAAACTATTAGATAGAAGATATAGATAAGTCGATGTTCGCGGTGATGATCGTCGTGAATAAACGCAATGATATAGATGAATATTATTTTAGTGATTTCTACAGAACAATAGTTGTGAAATCTGGTGAAAACGAATACATGGTCTCGGTTGATGTGTATAAAAAAACAGATAGATGTGCACTAGATAACCAGGATATAAAGTATACCTGCGTGGAAGACACGTGCCTGATAATAGAGGAAGTAAAGCCTACATTGATTCCAAAGAGCATTGCAACAATAGGGATTAATAAAGTCCTCGTAATTGGTATAATGGTTAGCGATAATTGTGAAGTGATTAATGTGAAGTGGTTTGTGAACAGAAAACCGACTTTTGAAGATGTAAAGGCGATGTTCGATGCATCATGGTGGATAATTTCGCACATATCCGGTATTTCTCGCTAAAATCCATTAATGAGTTATTATTAGTTCCTGAAATTATTAAATTATACATTGTAGTAATACAATTTAGCCAAGGATGAGCTGAATATGCATGACGTTTTCGAGCCGAAAATAAAAGATAAGAGATGGGATCCCAGGAGGGAACTAGATCTGTTAATGTTGTGGGAAAAGGAAGCCATTTACGATTTTCGCTTTGATCCAGCGGATCCCAGGGAAATAATAACAATAGATACTCCCCCGCCATACGCAAGTGGTAAATGGCATGTTGGCGGTGCCGCACATTATGCTCAAATAGATATGATTGCAAGGTATTTTAGGCTCAAGGGCTACAATGTAATGGTACCATTTTACGCTGATAGAAATGGGCTTCCCGTCGAAGTTCAAGTTGAGAAGAAATATGGCATTAATCCCCACGAGTTAGCTAAAACACCCGAGGGAAGGTTACATTTTCTCAAACTTTGTAGAGAATTTTTGGATAATGCTGAAAAAGAGCTGGTAAATGTGTGGAAAAGGCTCGGTTGTAGTTTTCATTACTGGATTAATGGGACTGATAGTGAGGATTATAGAAAGATAACTCAGGCAACATTCATAGAGCTCTATAGGCGTGGGTTGATATATGAGACTGAGAGGCCAGTCAATTGGTGCCCTAGGTGCAGGACTACTCTTGCCGATGCCGAGCTGGAATATGTTGAGGAAGAAGGATTTTTGTATTATATAAGGTTCCCAGTAAAGGACATGGAGGAAACAATTATAGTTGCTACGACGAGGCCAGAACTGCTCGCATCATGTAAAGCCCTAGTGTATAATCCCCTCGATAATAGATATAAAAAATACAAAAATCTTCGCGCTATAAATCCCTTATATGGACATGAAATGCCAATATATGAACATGATAGTGTTGACCCAGGGTTCGGAACAGGCATAGTAATGGTATGTAGTTATGGAGACCATTTAGATGTCAAAATATTCAGGGAACTTGGCTTAGAACCCACGGTTATCATAGATAAAAACGGTATTTTATTAGATAATGCGGGACCACTAGCTGGCTTGACAATTGAAGAGGCGAGGAGAAAGGTGGTGAAACTACTGAGTGAAATGGGTTTCCTTGAGAAAATGGAAAGGATCAAACACAATATCCCAGTATGTTGGAGATGTAAAACACCTATCCAGATAATTCACGCCAAGGAATGGTTCCTCAAGCAATTGGAGTTTAAGGACCAATTATTGAGAATATTAGAAGAAATAACGTTTAGACCAGAAATGCATAAGAAAAAGTTGATTGACTGGATAAATAACATAACCACTGATTGGCCTATAAGCCGTGATAGATATTACGCGACAGAAGTACCACTGTGGAGATGTGAGAAATGTGGAAATGCATTGATACCAGAACCCGGTAAATATTATAGGCCATGGATAGACCCACCGCCTTGGGATAAATGCCCTATATGCAATGCTCCAAGAGAGTATTTGAAAGGAGAAAAGAAAGTATTTGATACATGGTTTGACAGCAGTATAAGTGTTTTATATGTAACCGGTTATATGAGGAATAACGTATTATTCGAGAAAGCTTTTAAAAATACAATTAGGCCACAAGGAGTAGATATCATAAGGACATGGCTTTACTACACAATACTCAGAGTTTATCAATTACTCGGTAAGCCAGCGTTTAAATGGGTACGTTTAACTGGAATGGGATTAGATGAGAAAGGAGAGGCCATGCATAAATCAAAGGGCAATGTAATAGATCCTGACCCCATTATTGAAAAATATGGAGCAGACGCGTTCAGATATTGGGCAGCAATAAGTGCTAAATTGGGCTATGATTACAGGTTTAACGAAAATGTTGTCAAAGCGGGATTACTGTTTGCCACAAAACTATGGAACATTGCGAGATATATATCAAGTTTTCCTGAACCAAATGAAGATGAGTGCAAGTTTAGAGATATTGATAAGGTAACATTAGCTTTACTGAACAATATAATAAACATAGTGGATAAAGCATATAGCGAGTTGGATGTATATGTACCTATCAATGAACTATATCAGTTTATGTGGAATTACTTTGCCTCACATTATATAGAATTAACCAAGTCACGTGCTTATAACAGAGATGGTAAATATTCAGCTGAGGAGCAAAAAGCAGTTTGGTATACACTGCACTATGTACTGAAGAGATTACTGATAATGCTGTCTCCAATTATGCCATTTATAACAGATGCTATTTATAGGGAGATGTACGGTACTTCTGTACATGCTCAGTTGTTCCCCAAAATTGAGGAGAAATACTTAACAACAGATGTTGAATTGGCATGGAAGGTTCAGAAAGCTAACTCAGCTATATGGACATATAAAAAGAGATCTGGCATGAAGCTTTCACAACCACTTAAGGCGTTAGTATTTATTCCAAGAGATCTCCAGAGCGTTGTACAGGAATTGATCGATCTACATCGACTGGAAAAAGTAGAGCTATATGATGTCAAACCATCAGGGGGAGTTATCGACATAGGGGGTGGTATATACTTACAGGTCTTGAATTAAAAGATTTTCCTAATTCTTCGTTCCAGACCCCATGCAAGCATTTTGGCATATGTCTTAGTTGATAATGTACCGAATATTGGCCTTACATTATTTTTCCTTATAGCCTCTAAGACAAGTTCCGGCTTTAGATCGTCTATTTCTATGATCGTGTGAGCGACCCCTATGGCCTCTAATACGTGGGCATCACTATTAGCTATACCAGGCTTCTCTAAAAGCTTAGCGGCCCTAATAGCCTCGTAATTCGAACCCTTAGATGCAGTGGCATTCCAAATCTCTATGGCATCCCAATCTCTATAATTGAAGATCTCATCTCCGATCCCTAGCTTGAAAATATCGAATGGGTGGGCTGGAACTATTAGACAATTTTCATCGTGGGCCTTATCGATTAAATCATCTAGTCTTTTAGGTAGATTCACTTGGTTTATGCAATATACCAATATATCGCCTTTATCTGTTCTCATCTCGATACCTAGAATGACGAGGGGTAATTCCTTATTTTTTGAGAGGGCGCGTGCCTTAATACTACCCTCAAATGTGTCGTGATCTGTTATTGAAATTATACCTATATTTTTGCTCATAGAGGTGTGAAGTATTTCAATGGGGCTTCCTTTGCCATCGCTGTAAATAGAATGTATATGGAGATCCGCTTTTATTAACGCCATTTCACTGGATCACCATTATTAATTTTGAGTACAATGTGATAATTTTACTTGCTCAGGGATTATAATATCAATATAATCACGATATTTGAGGATAACCCCTATGGTTAAAATCAAGGTAGATACCGATAGATGTAATAAGTGCATGTTGTGTGTATATCATTGTCCAACGGGTGTGTTTAGATTCGAAGAAAACGAAATTATTGTACATGAAGACAACTGTATAGAGTGTTATGGATGTGTACCGCTATGTCCTACAAGAGCTATAAAAATACTGATCAACAACTCCGAGGATATTCGACAAAAGCATTTAGAGTCTTAGAAATACTGTCTTAGCTCCGTTTTACAATAAGGACATCTATAGTGAACTTTCCGGGCATCAGCAACGCAGAAATATGCCTTTATGCCTTGCTCTAGGCACTTAGGGCAATAATATATGTTCTTGGTATCATAGCTGACAAAGAAATCCAGTACTGTTGAACATAATATACATTTCTCTGTTGTCCATCCCTTATGACCGGCTTTATTTGCACCCTTAAGCATGCCAATAGTCATGATATCACCCCTTTATCATTTAACATGGGATTAAGGATTTAAAAATAAGGGAGAGGTCTTGGTTCGCATATTGGCTACTTCGGATGTGCATAGTCCTAGATATTTGAATATGTTCATGAAAGCTATAGAGGAAATAAGAGAAGAGCCAAACGTCTTTATATTCGCCGGCGACATGGTGGAAAGGAACAACATCTATGCATTAAAACCCATTTACGAGCTTGTCAAGAAGAGATTTCCAGGTACATTAATGATAGCGGTTTATGGAAACGAAGAATATTGGGGTTTTGAAGATAGGTATAAAAGAGAATATCCATGTATAAACTGGCTAAAAGATGAATACATGTTAGTGAACGTGGGGACAAAAAACATATGTTTCGTAGGAACTAGAGGCGCTCTTGACGAATTGACTACATGGCAACGTAAAAATTTACCAGGGCTTGAAAAACATTATCGCTCTCTTCCACATAAGTTACTAGAATTGATCCACTTAGCTAAGAACAAGGATTGCTCAATAACAATATTAATATCTCATTACGGTGTGACCTATAAAAACCTAGTAGGAGAACCTGTCTCTATATACCCGTTCTTGGCATCGCAAAATCTCGGGAAAACAATTATTGATAAGAAATTAGTTGATCTAGTAATACATGGGCATGCTCATCAAGGCAGGATCGAAATGATTGAGATCAATGATGTAAAGATATATAACGTGTCGTTACCGGCGAGAGGCAGAATAGTTGGTATAACAATATAAGCTATTTCAACCCCTCGAAAGATGCATAAGCGGAGAGCATAGTTATGACCTCTGTGACATCCTCGAACGATATTCCATTCTTTTTGAATAATATATCGAGTTCGTAGAGCATTTTAACTCCTTCTGCTGTTTGCATATATTTATATTTACGCACCTCATGCAACTTATTCTTTAGATTAACAGGGACCCTGGATTCTATCATTTCCATGTATAGTGCTATAATGCTGTGGTTCAAGCTTTGATATTCCCGGTTAATATCTACTAGTCTTTTAATATTATTGTATAATATGTTTTCGCGGGATTCTATCACAGAGAAACCCGGCCATTTAGAACTTAGAACCCTATATAAGTCGTCGAAAGACGCTCCCATTCGAATTATTGTTATTTGAGAAATACCTGTTGATTGCAAGTGTTCATACATGTCAACTCTTCCCACAGCTCTCAGGGTTTCGATCAATTGTTTCAACTCATTCCATCTGTTAATAGAACATATCATATCCATGGCTTTTTTCAACTTACCCCAATCCTCTAATATATTTTCGGCATTACTTAACCCTATGGCAATACCGCCCACTATCAGTGGTATTACATATTGTGGGTGAACAACATTACAATTTCTATATATTTCTCTTATCGCCTTTGATAATAGCTTACCTTGATCTAAACCGGCCAGTGACAATTCCCCTTTTCGAATTTTATCACCCAGTTCAATACCCTCCACTACACTATCTAGAGTCGTTATCAAATTACATATTATTTCATCGAACACTCTTTTGGGCTTGATCCTATGAAGTCCACCTGGCTTTATGTAAGCGTTCAGGCCTTTAATGGCGCCATGAATTAACTGTCTTGCTATTGTTAAGCTGGTATTCAATAAGTACACCCTGTCAATAATAAGATTTTAGGTAATTGAGGTTAATAATATAGTTAATTATCGATAAAATACCCCCGAGATTTCTTCAACGAGCGCCCTTAAGATTAATTTAATTCTAGTAATATACACTCTTGCAATTCTCTTAGAAAAATTATAATGCATATACTTTTCCAAATTGAAGATCTTTTCGTAAAAATGTTCAAGCGTGTCTTGCATATTCCTATTTAACTTAAATGAATACGAAAAAACACGTAAGAGGCCTACGATCCCAAGTGCATCTATTTTATCAGCGTCGCTCAGGATCTTGGCTTCTTCGCACAGGGGCTCTATTTTATAGTGTTTACTGAAACTAAAACTATGATAAGCTATGGCATTTAGCACTCTCATTATATAGTCCTCATTATAGCCGATTTCTCGCATCAATTCCTCCGCGATCATCATAGAGTAATGACCATGTGGTTCTCCGATCACTCGTCCTATATCGTGTAGGTACACGGAAAGCCTCAATATCTCCTCATCTATTTCCAATTTCTCTGCCTCAATAATTCTATAAGTCCATTTCAACACCCTTTCTACATGGGGTAATCCATGGTCAAATGAATTATCGTATATAGCTTTAGCGATATTTTCCAGTATTTCTAGTGCATTCATGTAAACCCCCACATCTAGAGAACTCGTAAACTACCTCAAACGGTATTTCTACCTCATATTTTTCTCTAAATACTTGAATAACCTTGTTAGCGTTAAATCTTACTTTCTCCAAAACACCGGTAAACAACCATGTAAAAACATCTATTTTTATACACGGAATTCCCGATAACCTGCATATATTGTTCCAAGTCTTTAGGAGCATCTCTTTGAGCTTATTTTCTTTATATAGAATACTAGTGCATGTGGCCACGGAATTACAGCCCTTGACGAGACAACTCGTGATCGAGAATAACACGTTCCTACGATCTAACGGGAGAGGTATATCGAGAAACGAATTAACCTTAACTCCGCAGATATCACATAGGTAAGTGTACATTTTGATCGCAAATGCTATGGTTTTCGAATACTTATCCGCCTTCAGTTCTACTAATAAGTCTTTATACAATGAACATGGGTTTTCACAGAACCCTAGACCATTATCTCTCAGTCTATGAGCTAGATTTGAGTACAAAAATCTTTTAACCCTATTTATCTTATTCGTTAAAAACCTATAGTTATTCGCCTTCATGAACTCGAGGAGATCTTCGATCAGGCTTGTGCTTGGCATTCTTGAGAAGTAATCTGCAAACAATGACCAATATTCTTCACCTGGGATCAGTAATTGATAGCTTACTAAGCTATTACATATAGTCAACAATGCTGCCTCATTACATCCCCGTTTACTTATAAGTTTTTTCAATGCAAGATATTGAGGGTCTCTTATTTCGAGCTGAGGTATGATATCACGTATTTTATCAAATAACCTGGCTATTGTGAGCGCTCTTTCCATGTCTATATAGATCATGTCGACCCCGCTGATTTGTTATTGTGAGTTATAAGGTTCTAAAACCCCTTATTATAACGAATAGCATAATAACATAATTATTCCATAAGAGTAAATGGGTGTAAGAATATTGAGATATGTGTTGATAACATGTAGCGGAGAAAACGTTGTTGATTTCAACAGTGCAAAGGATATAGTGCTTTACGATGTCGTAGAAAACAAGATAGTTAAGAGAATTGAGAAACCGGAAAACCTAGATTATTTGGAAGAATTGATAGAGCAATATGATCCATGGTTGTTGTTCACGCTTTCAATTGATCCTGAATTATATGGATACATCGAGGAAACTGGCATTAAGATAATAATCGTAGCTGATAAGAAAACCGTGGAAGAATTAATAAAGGACTATTTTTAGAGGGGAGGAAATTGATCAAACATGTTATGATTGATATAATGAAGGAGAACAATAAAATTTATGAAAATATTATCAAAATCCTTAAAGAACAGTGTAACGAGATGTACAACCATATGGAGTCATTACGACTCTTTAAATGTGAAAACGTATTAGTTGAGGTCAAGTTATTTACTAATCATCTATTAGTGGATCTAATAGGTGAATGCGATCGTTTACTTGACAATATAATCGAGATCCTACCTAAAACAAGCATCTTGATAAGGCTCGTGGAACGAGGTTTTTAGAGTATAAGGTATCAAGTATTCCATAGAATTATCTAGATAATGGCGATAATTGTGTCCAATGATATGGTTAGTGTTGTTTTCATTAACAATACCTGTAGTGGTTATGCAAGGAGAGATAATCGCGTAGAAGAGCTCTTAGAGAGATGGTTTGGAACCCCTGTTGCAGATGGCGTCGTTCTAAATATGCTGGAGATAGCCTATCTGCTTCTCCAGAAAAGAGTTCGTGTAGTTATGGGAGATAAGGTGATTGACAGTCTAGATGATCTTGTGAAGGAGAAACACGAGTGCCTGGAAAAATTCTTCTGGCCAATGCTGGCAGTCTATAAGGACTTGAGAGATAGAGGTAGGAGAGTAAGAGTATTGGGAGATATGCGTTTAATAGTGAAGGACAAGACAGGTGATCTCAAGTTGGTTATAGTATTAGAGGAGAAAATGATGATAAGCCCGGATCTATTGATAAACCTGGTGAGTGAAGCTATGAAAAATAACTTATCAATAATCCTGGCCATTGTAAGTTTACAGGGAGATTTGACATATTACGAGATCAATTCAATCACGCCGCTGGTGACTTAACATGAGCGAGGAGTACCTTAATCCGCCTCGAGGTATGAGAGATATCGTTGGTAAAGATGCAGAAATATATGAATATATAATGCTTAAGTTTAGGAAAATAGCGAGATTACATGGGTTCGAGCCGATAATAACTCCTACTATCGAATATCTAAGACTATTTGAAGTGAAAAGTGGCGAGGAAATAAGGAAATCTATGTATGTATTTGAGGATAAAGCCGGCAGATTAGTAGCTTTAAGACCAGAGGTTACTGCCAGCGTTGTTAGAGCTTATTTAAGACACATGCGTGGTGAATCAAAGCCTATTAGACTGTATTATATTTCACAGTGCTTTAGATACGAAGAACCCCAATATGCTAGGTACAGGGAGTTCTGGCAAGGCGGTTTAGAGATAATAGGAGATCCCGATGTCAATGCAGATGTTCTAGTAGCATATACTGCCAGTTCTTTTTTAGATGATATAGGCATTAAACACCATTACGTTGTCGGGAATGTGGCGATCTATAGGGCATTTATGAAAAACATTGGAATTTCCGAAGAAACACAAGATCATGTATTACACCTGATAGATAAGGACATGATAGATAAAGCGATCGAGGTATTATTGAGTACAACTAGCTCTGAATACGTAGATTTATTTAAGGAAATAACGGAGCTTAAACTCGACAAGCTCGAGGGCTTCATAAACGATATGAAGAACATATTTAGAGATGATTATGAAAAAGTCGTGAACGAATACAATAGATTGGTTGGATTTATCTATACATTGAAAGAACTCGGTTATGATGTTAGATATGATCCCAAACTAGTGCGGGGATTAGCATACTATACTGGCTTAATCTTTGAGTACAAAGTTCCAAGTAATCTAGATGTAAGTATCGGTGGTGGGGGAAGATACGATGGTCTCTCAGTGGTCTATAAAGGTGTTTTTGAATACTTCACTGGATTAGCACTAGGGTTAGATAGGGTGGTCTTAGTCTTAGAGAAGGATCTGCGTGAATTGGTCGACACTAGATCGAAAGTCTTAGTGGCATTAGTGGGCGATATCCCATTAAGTAAAGGCTATGATATTTTAGGGAGATTGAGATCCTTGGACAATACTTCGTTTTCCGTATATAGGCATAGATCGTTATCCAGAATACTGGAATACGCAGGTAAAAAAGGATTTGATAAAGTGCTGATTATTGGTGAAAGAGAATATAAAAATAATAAGGTATTGTTGAAAGACATGAAAACTGGATATCAATTACACGTAGACCTTAATGAAATATCTGAGTATTTGAAGCGAAACCAACTCTCCGTGCAATAATACATTAAAACCATTTTTCCGATTAAAATAAATAGGTGTTTTAAATGCCGCGTGCAAGGTTAGAGAGAATTGATAATTACGAGTGGAGAATTCCCGCCGGTTACAAATCATGTATGAAAACAGATGCGATCATATTCGCTGATGAATATTTGCTTGAAAAAATGGAAAGCGACCTTACGCTCGAACAAGCGGTAAATGTTGCTTGTTTACCAGGTATACGGTTATATTCATATGTGATGCCTGATGGCCATCAGGGATATGGATTCCCAATAGGAGGGGTAGCTGGTTTTGATTTAGAAGAGGGCGTGATTAGTCCAGGTGGTGTTGGATACGACATTAATTGTGGAGTAAGAGTGTTGAGGACAAATCTTTCAGTAGACGATATAAAAGACAAGATAAAGGAATTAGTCGATGCATTGTTCAGGAATATACCCAGTGGTGTTGGCGCTACTGGTCAATTAAGACTAAGTCTCAGAGATCTTGACGAGGTATTGGAAAATGGTGTTAAATGGGCAGTGGAACATGGATTTGGGTGGAAAAGGGACATAGAACACATAGAAGAAAAGGGATGTATGAATGTAGCGGATGCTAGCAAGGTGAGCAATGTAGCTAAGAGAAGAGGACACGAGCAATTGGGAACTCTGGGTGCTGGGAATCATTTTCTCGAGATACAAGTTGTCGATCAAATATATGACTATGAAATAGCAAAGGTAATGGGTATAACTGAAACAGGCCAGATAACGATAATGATACACACTGGTAGCAGGGGGCTTGGACATCAGGTCGCAAGCGATTATCTAATGATCATGGAAAGGGCTATGAGAAAATATGGGATCACGGTACCTGATAGAGAGTTGGCGGCACTCCCCTTCCAATCTCCTGAAGCACAGGATTATTTCAAAGCCATGGCGGCGGCGGCGAATTTTGCATGGACAAATAGGCAGATAATAACGCACTGGGTGAGAGAAAGTTTTAGGCAGGTATTTAAAAAGGATCCAGAGACCCTGGGTATAGAGACCATATACGATGTCGCACACAATATTGCTAAGGTGGAGGAACACGTCATTGATAATAAGAAGTACAAAGTAGTCGTCCATAGAAAAGGGGCTACTCGTGCCTTTCCACCAGGACATCCAGAGATTCCAAGCGATTATATGAACATTGGACAACCAGTCTTGATACCGGGTAGTATGGGCACAGCCAGCTATATATTGGTAGGTATACCAGAAGGCGCTAGAACCTGGTACAGCGCCCCCCATGGAGCTGGCAGATGGTTAAGCAGAGGTGATGCGATAAGATCTCATACCCCAGAAAAAGTGATCAACGAATTAAACCGTAAGGGAATATTGGTCAGAGCGGCTACTCGTAGGGTATTGAGTGAAGAAGCACCAGAAGCATATAAAGATGTCGACAGAGTTGTGCTAGTTGCTCACAAAGTTAAAATAGCTAAGCCTGTGATAAGGATGATACCGATAGGTGTGGTGAAAGGATAGATCTCATTGCTAATCGTCGAATTTCCGGATCAAAGACATTTTAACAGCAAATATGTGATACATGATATCAATGGAATTAAAAAAACACTCGTACTAGATGACGTAAATCCTCTGTCTTTAAGCAATGATGCCGGTATATACATGGATAAGAACCCTAGATATCCATGAACATATAACATATCCATAGTTTCACTGGAGATCATGAGATCAGATCTCGAGATCAATACATATGATATGAATATCAATGCTGTTAATATTATAGAATATAAAACATACGACCTAGCCTTCTCTACAATATATTTTCTAATATCAATTAAATGGTCAAATATCCTGATGACGCTGAATATGTAATGGCCTCTCCAATTGCTATAAAGCATTGGTGTGGTAATTAAGTAGAATATTTTCTTAACTAGGTTAGGTAGTTCAAGGCGATACACGATCTCTTCGATATTTAGACCCATTTTAAAATAGTGATTAATCAATTTAAATTCGCGGAAGGGCTGTCTTTCCAGGCTAGTACTGATGGCTTTATCGATGGGCATGTTTAGCGTTATGCTTGAATATATACTACGTAACAATGCCAGGCCGGCATTCTCTAGTCTGAAGACATTTAAGCTTTTTCTCTTAATTATCAAGTACAATGGCAATATAAGTAATCCATGAACTAATATTCCATAATTGTTCACTATCAATATACATGACGAAATAATATATATTGTATCGATCATCATTATAAACTTGGGGATCGCGATATCTATATTGCTTAAAATGCTTGACGCAATCATATAGCCTATTAAGCCGATCATGACTATGGAAAACTGTGTAATATAAAGTGGTATGTTGATAAATGGCATTATCAGTATCAATGAAAAACCAATGGTTAGTATTAATATGGATTCGTAAAGAAGGTCCACAAATTTCAGTGTTTCAGAGATTCTAGTTCTTATCCTAGTCATTTCTTCCCTTAAAACCGAGTCAACATAGCTCCGTGTATCCCCTGTGCTTATTAGCACATTTGCATATTCTCTGAGAAAACTAGAGATCCTTTTGTTTTGTAAGACCTCGCTCAGTTTTCTTAATGATAAATGGGGATCTCCAAGGGATCTTTCTAGGAATACGTAGATACCAGCCAAGTTCTTGTAACATAGTGGAACCTTTACCTTGTTATGGTGAATCATGTTAAATAGATCATATATTTTTAAACCACTAGATTCTAGAGCGGAATTTATTATGAGGATCTGAATAAATTCCTTCTCAAGACACTTATCAATATTTCTAATCTTCCCGCTTTTCTTATATATACTGTTGTAAAATAGCCCACTCATCTTTGGCATGATCTATTGCACCTGTTTTTCCCGAGATGTTTCTATTATAGAAATCGAGTAGTTTGATCGAAAATTCGTTTAGATCAAAAACCCCGCTTGAAACTAGTCTTTCTAAGAATAATGCACGCTCAATTAACTTACTATATAACTCATCTTTCTTGTATACTTTGGAGAATCTATAAGTGTTTTTCAGAATTTCACTTATATCACATGAATTATTCTCATTCGTGAATATACATATAGGTATAAGTTTTGATCCATCCCCAACTTCGTGTACTGAGAGGACTTTGCGTTTTTTATTATCTACCAGGCCTATCATTACAATACACCATATGTTATCGAGAAGATCTAATGGTATTGAGATGGGCGGTGCTGTGAGTCTCTGTAACACTGAAACCGGGCTATCTGCATGTATTGTATTTAAAACACCGTGTCCAAGCCTAGATGCTTGTACTAAAAGCCGTGCTTCTACTCCTCTCACCTCTCCTATCACTACGTAATCAGGTCTTCTTCGGAGGGCAAATTTCAATAGTTTATAAGAACTTATTTCGGGTGTTATTCCAAAGACTTCGTTTTTCTCCACCAGCGATTCCCATAAACCGTGTATGATATGTAGTTCTGGCACATCTTCTATTATTATCACTTTCCGAGTCGGGGGGACCAAGTTGAGTAATGCCTGGGTTAATGTTGTTTTGCCAGCACCTACCTGGCCAGCTATAATTATCCACCCTTTATTCTCTAGAACAAGCCATAGATATGCCGCTGTTACACTGTCTATTATTCCTTCATTGATCAACCTTGTTATGGTCCATTCTTCTCTCGTTTTTCTCCTTATGACTAAGCTACTTCCAGTCCTGGATACCATGTCACTATATATTGCACTAATTCTTGTTTTCCCTTCATATGTACCTTCAACAAGGGGTTTTATGAGTGAGATATGTTTTCCGGCTTTACGTGAAAATGCTAATATAATTCTATCAAGTGTTTCAGGCTTTAACACGATGTTTGTCTTTAACCATCCATACCATGAATATCTGCTATGTATTACATAGATCCTTCGATCATTTTCACTAATAGATATATCCTCGATATTTGAATCAAGGATTAATGGTGTTAAAGGTCCATAATTACTATTTATCTTCAAAAATACGTATGATCGTTCGTCCAAGGTATTTTTATCTAACTCTAATTGATTGATACAATTTGTTGAACTAATTAAACACTCATGTATCTTGTTGAAAACCTCCCTCATAATGTTTTCATTAATATCGGGTTCTTCAATTACATATGTCAACATATCCTTGCCTAAGCCTATGATTACCTTGACCACGTCCTTGATAGAATAGGTCTCTATAATCTCGTTAAGCGGGATTTTTTCGACTATATATCCATCTAAATATATTTGTTTTATAAGAGAATACAATTCACTCGTGATCATTTCTTCTTTTTTCATTAATGTTTTGTAAAAAGGAGATTTTAATTTAGATAAAAAAAGAACCAGGGGTTTCATCACTATGTGAACACCTTAGTATATTTTATAGTATTCTGACAGAAATGGGCTCAGTTACGGTTTTATCATATTTCACTCTCACGTATAGTTCGCCGCTGATATTTAGGATGCTTTGTTCATCTATGTTTATGTAAATCGTTGTGGTTTTACCAGTAGGTATAACGACATCGGCCTCGTATTCTTTGTTTACGGCTCCCACTATTTCTACGCCTATTACTCTGGCATCGCCGAGACCTATATTTCTCACTGTTACATCCAATCTCCTTAACGATCTGATCAAAATGGCGTTCTCTATTACTATGTTGCCGGTCTTCGTGGAAGTATTTAAATAGTGCGAGACGTAGTTGTATAAGAACACTCCGCCCGCAATAGTCAATGCAAGTAAAATTGCCGTGGCCACTATTCCTGATACACCTTTCACCATGCATCACCTGGATATATTCAACACGGCTTTCTAAGCTTCGATGAGTAAAAGGCTTTAAAGTGAAATAGAAAGAGGGTTGAACGACACTATTTCCCCTGAATTTCTAATGTCTGGGCTTTTAACCCAAGTATTAATCTATTATAATAATGCGTAATGTGCTTACACGGTGTTTAGGATTGGACGAGATCGTGGAAAAATATAGAGCCATAAGTCCGGCAGAGTTCTTCTACAAATACAGAGAAATAGCAGGATTCGCTAATCCAGCCAGGGCTTTTTACCAGGCCATTAGGGAATTAGTGGAGAACGCACTTGATGCTACAGATGCACATGGCATATTTCCTGATATCAAGATCTCAATACGTAGAGTTGACGAAGTACAGGAATTTTACAAGATAACTGTGGAAGACAATGGAATAGGTATCCCCCCGGATATAGTTCCACATGCGTTTGGTAAGGTGTTATTTAGTAGCAAGTATGTACTGAAACAAACAAGAGGGATGTATGGTCTTGGAGTAAAAATGGTAGTTCTATATGGACAATTAACCACTGGGAGGCCGGTTGAAATTGTTACCAGTAAAGAGGGGTATAGGCGCATATATTATTTTAAGTTACGAATAGATATCAATAAAAATGAGCCCGTGATAATCGAGAGGGGTTCGTGGAGAAAGAGCCGTGAATGGCATGGAACCATTGTGACTGTTACCATAGAGGGTGACTGGAGTAGGGCCAAGTCAAGGATATTGGAATATTTGCATAGAACCGCCATAGTTACACCTTACGCTAATATAGTTGCATACACCCCTGAGAATGAGGTGGTCTACTATCCTAGAATCATTGATAAATTACCTTCTCCTCCGAGAGAAGTAAGGCCACATCCACACGGAGTTGACATAGAGATGTTAAAACAGCTAAGAGATTTACATGAGTTTAAAGATATAAAGGAAATGCTCATTAGGGGATTTCAGAGTATTGGAGAATCCACTGCATTAGCGTTGTTGAGAGAGGCAGAAATAGAGCCATCTAAGTCGCCAAGAGCTATATCTGACGATGAACTATTGAGATTAATAAACGTCATGAAAAGTTTCACAGGCTTTAGATCTCCATCCCATATCTCCATATCTCCTCTTGGACCCGAGATCATCACAGCTGGTTTAAAGAGGATGTTTAACCCGGAATTCGTACACGCGGTATCCAGGAAACCCCAATCCTATAGTGGACATTCCTTTGCAGTGGAGGCTGGTGTAGCATATGGAGGTAAAACCCCTCTTAGCGAGGATGATAAGCCATTGATATTGAGATATGCTAATAAAATACCATTATTATATGATGAAAGCAGTGATGTGACAACATTCGTGGTTAAAGAAGATATAAATTGGGAAAACTATGGAATTTCATTTCCAGCCCCCATCGCCATTTTGGTCCATGTATGTAGTACTAAGGTCCCCTTCAAGGGTGTGGGGAAAGAAAGTATTGCAGATGTCCCGGAAATAAGGAGAGAGATTAAGTTGGCATTGATGGATATTTTACGTGCCTTGAAGACATATATAGGTAAGAGAATGAAAGAAGAGGAAATAAAGCGTAAAGCTGAAGCTATTTCCAAATATATACCCGAGGTTGTACGAAGTCTTGCCAAAATGCTGTCTGGCAATGACCAAATGGAAAAAACACTTATGGAAAAATTAGTGGTAATAGTCTCAAATAAGACTGGCATCCCAGTTTCCGAAATACAACGCATAGTTTCTACGGTAGAAATAGGTTTTTAGGAAAAAGGCTGAGACGCATGTCTTCTACATCGTCAGAAATAGATATTAAAGCCCGAATCAAGGCAATTGAATTGATAAAAAACACTTTCAGTGAATTAGCCAAAACAATTATTAATGAAGAAAAGCCAGTAATGGTGATACCTAAGAGAACATTATCGAACACTATATATGATATGAAAAATAAAATCCTTTTACTTGGTCCAGAGGTCCAGAGAAGAACTTTCATAGATGTAAATGAATCACGTAAATTCATGCAAACACTTCTAATGGCATCCATAATCTACGATGCGTTAGTTAATAATGAGTACCCCACTATCCGTGACTTATATTATAGGGGTAAGCATAGTATTAGCTATGTGGGATTTGATGGCAAGAAGATCCATGAGAATACATGGGATGATCAGAGGGAATCAGATAGCGTTATAAGAGATCTAGAAGTCTTCCTAGACGTCTTGCGTGAAGAGCTACTCATCCTTAGCAAAGAAAAGGGAAAGGTTGTAGGCAATTTAGTGATTAGAAGTGGAAACGACACAATAGATCTAAGCAAAATGGGCCATGGTGCTTATGCCATTGAACCAACACCAGACCTGATAGAGTTCAAGGACATAGATGCCGAGTACATACTTGTTGTCGAGAAAGATGCGGTGTTTCAACAGCTTCACAGATACGGTTTTTGGAGAAAACACAGAGCAATCCTTGTCACAAGTGCTGGACAACCTGACAGAGCAACAAGGAGATTTGTCAGGAGACTTAGTGATGAGTTCAAACTACCAGTATACATATTATGTGATAGCGATCCTTACGGGTTTTACATATATAGTGTTTTCAAGATAGGTAGCATAACTCTTTCATATGAAAGCGAAAGACTGGCAACTCCGGCTGCTAAGTTCCTCGGGGTCATGATGACAGATATATTTGGTAATGATGTGTTTAGAGAAGTGATTTCGAATAAGGGGGTTAAGGAGAAATTAGCAAATATCGTCAAAGGCGTTGATAAACTCGGTGATAAAAAGCCCTATTTAACTCAACAAGAAAGAAGCAATTACATTATTAAAGCAAAAACAAGGGATATCGAAAGAGCAATAGAGCTAGTTGGATACGAAGTCGCAGAGCTCTGTATTGATAACACAGAATATAGGAATAAATTAAGGAAAAAGGAGGGCTTAACCGGTTATCCATGGTTCCGCACTCCTGAATGGATAAGGGAGCTGTGTATTTTCTTCAAAACATTGAGTAAACTGGAAATAGAGGCTATGGCAAGTAAGGGATTAAAATTCCTCGCTGATAAATACATACCGGGCAAAATAGAGGCAGGGGATTTGATAGATTAATCACATTAACTGTATTGTTCAAAATTGTTCAAAGAAAGTGAAAAACAATATTCAGGGTTTCAAGTCGATGATCAGCTGAGACAGGTCTTCTCATCCGGTTACTCAATTCCGTGATTTCATCATCAATAATCTAACGATATTTCCTTACCACGTTGGGGTTATTATTTAGTATTAAGATATTGTATTAAAAATTTTGGGTCTTTGACCTCACTTAACAAGATATGCATGGTCCATTTACATTGGTTATGGAGAGTATACTACAATTCGCCTTGAGTTCCATTCTCCACAAATTCTATGATCTCGTGAAAAGTGTTTTTACCACAGTAGACACAGTAATGGTATAAACGCTTAAACTCGCGTTTCAAGGGAAAACTTACTAGTAATTTCCACTCGTTATTACAGTTCTTGCACCTAAGTTTCCAATAACCCATTTTTTCCAGCCCTTTCACATTTAATTATGTTTTTATCTATAAGGATTCGTAAAGCATTGCGTAAGACCTTTCTAACATATTTTCTTTTATTTAAATCTTTAAATACGTTGATACATGTTTGTCTAATACTGTTTGTCTTAGTTAGATCGAGTAAGATTTTCCTATCCAGATCACTCAATTCATCCGATATATATCTCAACGCGATCCTAGCTATATCTCCAGGTGATAATCCATAGTATTGATCTACTGGTTCGAGATGATCTAAGCGCTGAATTACTTCGAATTCGATAATTGTCATGTACTCATCGTCGTGTATGTCCTTATATACTTTTTTCAATTCATTAATTAATTCATCCTTAGTGCTATAGCCTTCTAGCTTAGCCTCATAATCTCCTAGGTCCTTCACTTTCTTGAAATACATACGTGTTATCTTTATCTTCGCTATTGGTTTTCCGCCCGCATGAACTATTACTTCTTCGTATTTGGGCTTAACAATACCTCTCCTTATAGTAGCTTTCTTGATACCTTTCAGTACCTTTTCAGCATACGCACCTTTAAGCATCAGGTGTCGTCCAATATATTTTATCTTGCGTGTCAATTTCAACACACCGTAGATACATGAGGAGATAATACATTAGTTTCAACGACTCTTATACGAGAATATTGGGCGCTGACTTAGCAACATAGGAAGATATGTTTCTGTCTTAGGATACTCATGTGTTTCGCTCTCTAATATTTTCAACAGCTCTTCCACGCTCATAGCTTTTTGCTCGTTCGTTTTACGTATCCTTACATTTATAGTATTAGTGGCGAACTCCCTTTCGCCGATAACTACTATGTATGGTATCCACTCCTTACCAGCATCTCTTATCTTTTTGCCCAGTGTTTCATCTCGATCATCTACATCAACCCTATAACCAAATGATGCAATCTTTCTGGCAATTTCCATCGCGTAATTAACATGATCTCTTGATACAGGTATTACCCTGACCTGTATTGGAGCTATCCATGTAGGTAGGAAAGGTGTTTTTCCTTCTTTTTCAAGTAAAGCCGCAGTATCGAGTAACATGTAGATATACCTTTCAATGCCACCTAAGATAGCCGTATGTATTATAACCGGGTATCGTTTCTCGTTTTTCTCATCTACATATGTTATTTCAAACCTCTTACTATTACCTATATCTATTTGAAAAGTAGCGATCTCGCGTGGCCTTTTCAAGTTATCAATGATATGGTATTCCACATTTAAGACCCAATAATATATCCCAGATGGGATCACTGATACCAGGACTGGGTATTTTTCATTTCTAACGAATTTGATTAAGGCATCTCTGTAATTGTTTAAGAAGTCTTCTGATACATTGTACAAAGCCACATATTTTCTTCCAATTTTACTCGCTTCTTCATGTATTTTCGCCTGGACAATCGTGGACATGTGTATAGCTTCGTTTAGATCTTTAGTAATTATGTGTAAGTCCGGCATATAGAATTTCCTTAGCCTGAAACACAAACTCAATTCTCCTCGTTGCTCTAACCTATAACTATCAGCGATCTCGAATACCCCAAAGGGGAGTTGTTTATAACTTATGATCCAATTCCTGATCATGGCGAATTGCTGATGACATGCAGCATATCTTAAAATATACTTCTCGTTATCTAGTTGTAGCTCATATAATCTATCACCGAACAACATGGCGTGCTCGTATACTGGTCTTTCCTTTAAGTTGAACATATTACTACCCATAACTCTGAATATAGGTATGCCCAGGCTTTGAACAACTTGCCATGAATATTTGAATAAAGCATCCATCATTATTGTTGCATAAGGCCCATATCGCATATGTCCATGATCGCTCATGGGCTCCCATTCGAAATTAAATTTGTTGCAATATTCATTGACCTTGTTCTCTCCTCCCTCGAATTCTTTACCAAAGACCTCTTTGTCGACCAAGATCTTAAGATCAGGGTAATCAGTATAATCAAAGTTCAATGGATCTAGCAATTCTCCTTCAGGCGTCATTATATAGTATTTTTTCTCAACGATCCTTCTACTACTAGACACAACACCGGCCCTTTCAATGCTTCTTGATAATTCACTTAATGGATGTCCATAACACTCCAGTGTAAATGACTTATACCACCCGAAGGGAGCTCTATTAACGGGTATGTTAGCGATGTTTTTCAATAAATTGCTGAGTTTTTCAAGTACCTGTATAGCATACGACGAAGGAGCTAGCTTATTTGAGAGATGCGCATACGGGTAGATCAGTATTGAAGTAGGCTTCACCTGTGATGATACTTTTAATATTTCTCTCGCACACTCGTTTACTACCTCTTCGTCATCCCCATCTTCTATAGTTGTGAATACTACAAGTACGTTTTCAAAAGTTCCTTCGCCAGGTAGTTTTGTTAGTTCTTCAAATTCCTTTGTAGCGGGTTCAAGTGCCTTATATTGAAACCTCTTGGCATGTATTAGTAAAATTCTCATTTTCTACGCCTCTAATGATTGAGTATAAGTGATATTATAAACCATTACCGGTACATAAATATATTAGACGCTTTAAATAAAATCCTACTACAAAACCAGGGAGGAGATTGATGAGCAAGGATAAGGATAAGGCAGAGAAAAGCGAACAAGGATTTATTTCGATAAGAGACATTCCAGGTATAAACCCAGCTATAGCCGATAAACTGGAAGCAGCTGGATATATATCTGCATGGAGCATTGTGGTAGCCAGGCCCGAAGAATTAGCAGAAAAAGTTGGTTTGCCAACCTTAACCATTCAAAAAATAATAGAAAATGCTAGGAGATTATTGGGTATACGTTTCAAGACCGCGAAAGAAGTGAAAATCGAGCGTATGAATATAAGGAAGATCACTACTGGGAGTAGAAGTCTTGACGAGCTATTAGGAGGAGGTATAGAAACCAAGACTATTACAGAGTTTTACGGCGAATATGGTAGTGGCAAAACACAGATCTGTCATCAATTAAGTGTCAACGTTCAATTGCCACTGGAAAAAGGCGGTTTAATGGGCAGGGCTGTGTACATAGATACGGAGGGAACATTTAGATGGGAGAGAATAGAGGCGATGGCACGCGCCCTTGGACTAGATCCTGATAAAATCATGGACAACATATACTACATGAGGGCGTATAATAGCGATCACCAAATATCAATAGTAGATGAGTTATTTACATTTGTGCCTAGAAATGACGTGAGGCTCGTGGTAATAGATAGTGTAACCAGTCATTTCAGAGCCGAATATCCAGGTAGAGAGCATTTAGCTGAAAGACAACAAAAACTAAACGCACATCTCCATCAATTAATGCGATTAGCAGAGGCTTATAACATAGCAGTGGTGGTGACAAACCAAGTTATGGCACGGCCCGACGTCTTCTACGGCGATCCCACTATGGCTGTAGGGGGACATGTTCTTGCACATGTACCAGGCGTGAGAATACAGCTGAAAAAGGCTAAAGGCAATAAAAGAATAGCAAGAGTAGTGGATGCGCCACATTTACCTGAAGGTGAAGCTGTCTTCGTAATCACAGAAGAAGGGATAAGGGATTCCGAAGAATAGAAGATCACGGTTTTAATGGAAATGATTACAGGCGATTCAAGTTAATAATGTTAAAAATGATGGCATCACCTATTAATATGTAAATAATTAGGCCTACAGTTAATGGGATAATAAACGGTATTCCATAGGATGCCCATATATATGTATCTGGATCAATGATTTGCCGGTCACATAGTTCCTTATACTTATTGACAACGACGTCTAGGTCTTCTTTTTCCACGTTTACGTTTATTCTCCAGGAAACGTTGAGAATACCATTTCTGATATCAATGATCTCGAGGGGAAAATAGTATTTTCTCCTAATGTAATCCCTTATACGTATAGGCTTTGCTATGAACATATAAATTATCCTATATTTTAAGGGTATTTTCTTTAGATGTTCAACATTCCTTATACAGTTATATAAGCAATTCACTATGGAGAAAATCACGATTAATGTAGTGGAATATATCATTATGGTGAGCAATGGAGGCATTATGTCAAAACCATGATTAAAGGGTTTCACAATTGTAAATGGAAATGTGTACAACAAGCCAATTGATGTTGTAACATATACATCTCCCTTTCCCATTAACCCGGATATGTACATAATGCCTGTCAATAGTGGGGAGATCATGATGGTGAAACATATATATAGTAGCATTACTTGTGGATCAAGTAATTCAATCAAGTAGTTCAAAGTTACTATGAAGAAAACAACTGATCCTGCTGTGAATACGTATACTAATTTATCATTTATTTCACGCCATTTATAATCTTGAATGGAAAATATTATTAGGAAGAACAGAGAATATAAGACACGTATTAAATTAATTACATACATATGTCTCGCGGATATCACGATCATATAGATCGCCATAAAAGATCTAGGCTTTAATGCTAAATTATAATGTTATCCAGAGCTATTTATTTATTCTGTTAGAGACATTAAAACTGTAAAAGCTGATTGGTGGTTATTCGTGGAGATAAAAATACTGTGGAATCCTTGGAGAATTGAGTATATAAAGAGTTTTAATGAGAGGAAAACAGAGGAGGAGTGTATTTTCTGTAGATTAAAGGATTTAAAAGATGAAGAAGCTCTGATCGTACATAGAGGTAAATATTCATTTGTAGTTTTAAATGCTTATCCATATAATTCAGGGCACATGATGATAGCTCCATATAGACATACATCGGATTTTGAAAACCTTTCCGAAGAAGAGATCCACGAGATCATGTTTTTGACAAAGAAATCAATTAAAGTGTTGAAAGAGGTCTATAAACCGAGCGGATTTAATATTGGATTAAATATAGGAAGAGCTGCGGGGGCCGGCGTCCCTGGACATATACACCTGCATATTGTACCACGATGGATTGGCGATACCAACTTCATGGCCATAATAGCTGGTGTCAAGCCTTTGCCTGAAAGTCTTAAGGACTCATATAACGCGATTGTTAAAGCATGGTCAAGGATGTGAGAAACCATGGTCTCAAAGAAAGATCTCGTTGTAATAGATAAATATGCCTTTTTCAATGAATTAAGATTCAAGATATGTGTTAAGGGTACAAATATCGTATTAAATATCGGCGCCTCTAGTGAGGAAGAAGCTATGGATAAGGCTCTAACAATACTTAGCAATATAGGACTCGACGACGAATCTTTAGAACATCTCAGGAAACTAATAGAAAAACGCGCTCGATGCTAGTTTCCTTCCTCCTTGTTTTATTTTCTGCCGAATATTTCTTTTGTATTCTATATTTCTTTAGACAAGTCAAGCTAAGATGATCAGACCGCGGTAACTAGCTCATCCACGTGGTCGAGGGGGGACAAGTATCATCATCAATCAATATTTAATCAATCCAATAATAAATAATAATCAAAAAGTGTAATTAAAAATTATATTTTCTTCGCCTTAGCCTTCTTCCTTTGCTCCAACAATTCATTATACTCTTCTATTAGTCTTTTCAAATAATCCTTTATATCATCTGGTGGCACTCTCTCAAACAGGTTCTTTGCGAATTTTGAAAAACACCTAGAACTATGAAATTCAAGCGAGATCTCGGCGATCTTCAGTACAATACCCTGTCCCTCTGGGAAATTCCTGCCACATACAATGCACCTATGTGTTTCACCCAGTTTTGCACTCATTTAAGCCCACCTCTTTCAATCTACTAACGAGTTTGCTCACTTCAAGAGTATAAAGTCTTACATTGATCCCACTATTCATATCTTTCAGTTCAACGTACTTTCTATCGGGGTTATCTTTGAAACATAAGTTGCTTGTGAATTCTAATAAGCGCTGACTATCGATGACAACGCCTTTTTTATATACGATAAAAGATCGGGGCATCATGAATTGCTGTTGACCAGGTTTTCTAAATAATAGGAATCTAAAGATTTGTGTTATAGCCATGAAGAACAAATACATGCCGAGAATGCTTACGAAGTTTTGGATAACTTCATTGGATGTAAGACTTGAGATAAGATCTTTCAGATAGGGAGCAATGTATTCCCCATATACTGGCAATAAAACAAATATCAATAACAACGGGATAAAGCTCATGAAAGCGAAGCTCATTTGTCTCTTTAACTCGGATGCAAGCATTGGATCATATGTTGTGGCTTTCAGGGCATTATCCTCTTTAAAAAGAGGAGAACCAAGTTTCTCTTGTGATACTTTTTTAAAACTTTTACTAGCAGTTCTCATCATTAATCCCATGAATATAATAAAATATAGTATGAAAATGAGGAATGCATATTGGGGTATAACTGCTGAAATAAGTGCGAAAAATATTATGGAAAGCGTCTGTATTACTATCATTTTCTTCTTGCTCCAAACCTGTGTCAAAGAACACCACCATTTTAAGGCTGAGGGAAGTATATGTGAACTTAGGATTAAAAAAGGATTATCAGCCACAATGTATTTAAGGACCTTTATGTTTAGTTATCAGTAGATGATGAATCGCCACTTATCAGATCTAGTGAAGAGGGTCCGTGTTTCTGATCATTTTAGGTCAACTGCTATTATAGCAATGAAGAACGATGGGAGACAGAGTGGTAGATCACAATGAAGAAATTATCCCCAACTGAGCCTACAGAGGAAATGATCCCATATATTGTATACCTAATACCCTTATATCTATTTATCACAAAATTGTAAAAGTTATTGACAAGAACACCTTGTATTATTCAGAGTACTTAATAGCTATGACAAATAAACGTAAATGGATGTATCAAGTGAAATAACATGTCACCGTGTTTTAACTTCACTATTTGTATGCTTTCATGGAAAATAGTAATTACCAAGGATAATTATTGATAAATAGGTAGTGAGAACGAGTGGGATAAGGCCATATCAAATGCTATTTGGGGTGAAATCATCGTAGCGCTCAATATTCGGATTGATATATTATGCAATACAGGGGCGATGACTAGGATAGGTAAGATACTCAAGAACAACGAGTTTTCACCGATTTTAATTACACCAAATGTTGTGAGACTATTATTGAAGGCGAAAATAAATGATGACTCACGGGTCCAAAAACTGTTAAATATCATCGCCTCGTCTACTCCGATATGGAGAGAAATATGTGTAGAGCTCTGGGTTGAAACATCAAGAACTGTTAATTCAATAAAGACACCTTCTATAATACAACGTAACGGGGTAAATATATATGCGAGACCGAGTGCGCATAAAATTATTTACAAGTTAATATGGGTTAAGGTAGTCAACTACGCGGGTGTAAAGATATTGCCTGAAAGTGCAACCAGGAAATGTTATAATAAAGACGAAATAGACAAACTCAAGGTAGATCTCATCTCTGCGAGTAAAATGTTAATTGGTATTTTGAAAACACTTGATCAAGAACAGGATAGCGAACACGTCGAAGTTAAGGATAAAAGTCCTCGTAAAACATAGATTTAAGCTAAGGGCCCGTGGTCTAGCCTGGCTAGGATGCGGGGTTCGGGTCCCAGTGCGGAACTCCCCGTGGTCCGGGGTTCAAATCCCCGCGGGCCCATATCTTCTTAAGTGTGGTTTTAATGGATTTGTTGGAAACAAGAAAAGAGCTAGATTTACAATTGAGTAAGCCTTATATTAAAATGGTGAATAGTGTTTACGGGTTTAGATTTGTTAAGATAATCATTGGCCATGGTAATAAGGAGTACTGGGTGTATATGGGTCCTCGAAGTGATTATTTAATCATACCTCGTACATTTTGTAGTTGCAAGGATTTTATAATAAGAGTTATCGCTTTAAAGCAAACGCATTTTTGTAAGCATTTAATGGGCGTAGAGATGGCTATTAGAATGAAAAAATTTAGAGTTATTGAAATGAAGATAGAGGACCTCATGAAAATAATTGATGAGATAATGAAAAGTGGCTTCTCAACCACATTGAGAAGGAAAATGTACATATCGTAATGTGTTTTTGGTTTTATATAATTAAAATAAGATAATTCACTATAGAGCACCTCGTGATCACGGGAGGAACGATGGGTCGTAGAAGAAAGAAGAGAAGGGTTGTTTTGAAAAGAACTGTGAAGATACCTAGGATATTTCAATGCCCCAATTGCACAGCACTGTCTTTATCAATACTCATAAAGAGACATGGAGATAATACTAGCTCAGCCATAGTTTCTTGTGGTAATTGCGGGTTATACGATAACGAGGATTTCTTAAATATCCCCTCTGTTTATCAAGCAGTTGACATCTACGCCAAGTTCATAGATCTCTTTGAGAAAGGTGAAGCAAAGATAAAGTTTTTGAAACCCACTACTGGTGAAGGAGAAGGCTGAAAAGGTGAAATGAGTGGGAAAGGTACATGATTACATCGTTAACAAGATTAACGAAGAAGGCAAATTACACTTCACCCTGATAGATCCAGATAGGGTCCAAGAGATATCAATGCTCGAGGAAATCTCGCTGAAAATGGTTGAATCGGGCACAGATGCCTTTCTCGTAGGAGGTAGTACTGGGATAACACCAGAAGAGGCCGGCGTTGTTGCTAAGGTGCTTAGAAAACATGGATTACCAGTCATAATATTTCCTGGAAACATTAATTGCTTAACACCACATGCTGACGCCGTTTTATTCATGGTTCTAATGAACACTCTTGAACCTTATTACCTCTCACAAATACAGATACTAGCAGCGCCGATCATCTTAAAGTATAAACTCGAGCCATTGCCAACAGCCTATGTCGTTATAAACCAAGATAGCGCGGTATCTCATATAGGTAGGGTATATCCTATTCCTCGCAATAAACCCGAGTTAATAGCATTGTACGCGTTGGCTTCCGAGATGATGGGACTCAGGTATATATACATTGAAGCTGGAAGCGGTGCCGAGATCCCAGTACCATCAGAGTTCCCAGCCATTGTCAAGAAACATACATCACTCATAACTATTGTGGGGGGTGGCATTAGATCCCCCGAGATTGCCTGCAACCTCGCGAAAACTGGTGCAGACATCATAGTGACCGGTACTATTGTCGAAAAAGACCCTGAATTGGCAAAGAAGATCATAGGCTCGATTAAACATTGCCGTTAACATATTTTTTCTTAAATGCATTTTCGAGGTCTATGTTTACAAGGTTTGCTAAGCTTAAGAGCCACGCAAATACATCGGCAAATTCTTCTTCGAGAGAACCCCTTTGCATACCCAGCAAGGCATTAGCTAACTCGCCCACTTCTTCTACAAACCATGTAAAAGTAGCGTACAGTCCCCTGTTTCGATCTCTTTCAAAATACTGTGACTTTATTAAGGACTGCGCTTCTTTTATGTTCATTCTTACACCTGTTACTGCTTAGTTTATGAATAACTATATAAAGGTAATTACTCTTTTAATCATAAATGATACCAAGCATTAACATTAAACTGATGCGTGATGTATCATGAGTAAAAAGGGTAAGAAGAAACGAACAACACCTTCTATATTATCAGCAGCTGGACTTGTAAGATTTTATGAAGAAGTAGATGTCGGCATAAAATTACAGCCCCACGTGTTGATACTAATCACGATAATATTGGTAGCAACTATTATAATATTGTCGAAGCTATTTCCCCCGATCATATGATCGCTTTACATGTATTTCTTGATCCACTCCCAATTTGAATCGACATATTCCTTTATCTCCTTAATAAGTGATGGCTCAATGCTCCTAAATCTTCCTTGGATTTTTAAATACAATTCGATTGGTTTTCTCCTCGTTTCATCAATGTATGGTTTGCTTGGGCCAGATAGTGTTATTTTGCCATGCATATATTCGTATAAAATCCAGAGTCCTGTTTCCACGGCAAGTTGTGCTACTTTAACGGTATATCTGGGATCAAATCTCCACCCTACCGGACAAGGCGCGTGAAGCTGTATAAATTTAAAACCCTCGATATTACGAGCCCTTATTAACTTGTTATAGAAATCGTGAGGATAACCAATGCTTGCTGTCGCTACATAGGGCGTGTTATGTGCGATCACTATTTTAGCGACATCTTTTTTCTGCTCAGTTTTACCAATTAATGGAGTTGTTGTTGTCCATGCTCCTTTTGGCGTGGACGAACTCCGCTGTATGCCAGTGTTCATATACGCCTCATTGTCGTACATTATATATATCATGTCATGATTTCGCTCGATTGCACCACTCAATGTGGCTAAACCTATATCAGCTGTGCCGCCGTCACCGGCCCACACTATAACCTGTATATCATTGATGTTCCTCCTCTTAAGAGATTCCACGATACCAGAAGCTACAGCAGCTGCTGATGCGAATGGTACATGTACTACGCTGGCTTTCAACGATTGGCCGGGATACATCCCTATTATGACAGAGGAGCAACACGCTGGTATGACTAGTATCATTTTCTCCTCGAACACCGCTGATAAGACTTTCCATGCAATTGGTATTGGACATCCCGGGCAAGCAGAATCACCTGGAAGCACTATTCCACGCGCTTTACAGGGTAATCTTGGCTGTGCTACCGGGCCCATTTTTCTCAACCCTTCCTAATTCTAACCCATTTAAAAAATTCTGGTGTTTCTCCTCGTTCAACTTTCTCTATGAAATCTTTTACTATCTTGTAAAAATCCTGACTCGTCACATTAACACCAGCTATACCAGCAATGATATTGCTCATATAGGGTAGTTTTCTCGTGTATTCAACTAGACTGGTCACCATATCAGTGAATATCTGTCCCCACGCACCAAAACTAATCGATCTATCGAATACCAGGATTCCACGGGCATTTTTAGTAATTTCCCATAAATCTTCCTTGGGAAAAGGTCTGTAAAATCTTATTCGGATGACACCAACTTTGTAACCTTCCTCTCTCAACCGCATCACGGCCTCTATTAGATCACCAGTCCATGATCCCATGGATATGGTGAAATACTTTGAATCCGTGCATTGAAAACACTGTACTAGACCACCATAGCTCCTCCCAAATAATTTTCCATATTCCTCGTCAACCTCCTTTATGATTTTTTTCGAGTTTTCCATGGCCCTCTGAATATCATAGAAAATATCCTCGGTGTCTTCGGGGGGTGTAAGACCTCCGAGACCTACTTGATATGATCCATCTATTATATATGGTTGTTTCCTGTGTCCCAGCCATTCTTCGACAACTTTTTCATCAGGTATTTCCACCGGCATTGCTGTATGACTTAGTATAAAGCCCTCCAACCCTACCATTACCGGTAGGAAAACTTCGGGGTGTTCACTTATCTTAAATGCCTGAATGGTGAGGTCCAATACCTCTTGATTGTCCATAGCATATGACATGATCCATCCAGCATCTCGTTGGTCCATGAAATCGGTATGATCTGGCCATATATTCCACGGAGCATTTATGGTACGAGATACCACGGCCATGACAACTGGTATACGTACCCTAGAAACCCAGTGCACCATTTCATGCATATATAACAGTCCCTGGCTACTCGTAGCTGTGAAGACTCTTGCTCCACTTATAGCAGCGCCAAAGCAAGCAGCAAGAGCCGAATGTTCTGACTCGACTCTGATCATAATGGCGCTGAGTTCGCCCGATTCGATCATCTCTGATAACTTTTCCACTATACTTGTCTGGGGGGTTATGGGGTAAGCGGCTATGATGTCTGGCTTAGCCAGTTTAACTCCATATGCCACGGCATGATTGCCTGTTAATGCCTTTTTAGTGGCCATATTATTCACCGCGCTCATTTATCATTTGAATAGCTTTCATGGGGCATACCTCAGCGCAGATACCGCAGCCTTTGCAATAATCATAATCCACGATTGCCCCCATCTCTTTCACTATGATTGAATTAGCTGGGCAAAATATTTCGCACTGATAACACCTCGTGCATTTAGATATGTCTATTGCTGGTTTTTGAACTCTCCAAGACCCTGTTTTACCAGCTACCCCTATCATAGGGGTATTTAATGGTAACTTAAAACCAGCTGTATTCACAGCCTTGACTTCGTTCATACGGGTTCACCAAGTAAGGTTATTTCATCATGTGCTCTTTGAGCGGCCATGGCATTAACCGTGCCTATTTTACTTCCAAAGTAATTCATTATAGCGTTCTTTATGCTCTCTATACTTACAAGTCTAGATGCACGCGAAAACGCGCCTAACATTGCGGTGTTCACGAGTGGCCAACCAGCCACTACTAGTCCAAGTTCCCTTGATATCTTGGTTGCGTTCACGACATATACTGTGAATTTGCCTTTTGAATTCACGTTTTCTAGTGGTATGTTTTTTCTTTCAGTATTGATAACTATTATGCCGCTATCACGTAACGCGATTCTCTTGGTAATACCTAGATCTAATATACTATCATCAAATATGACCAGTATATCTGCCTCATCAAACATCCCATGTCTAAGAATAGGTGTGTCGCTCAACCTTGTATAAGCCGTAACAGGTGCACCTCTTCTTTCAGCCCCGAAAAATGGAAAACCTTGGCCATATTTTCCTTCATACATAGCGGCCTCTACTAGTAAATGAGATGCTGTCACAGCTCCTTGACCACCTCTTCCATAGAATATTATTTCATAAAGCATTTTATCACCGTATCTATATATATCAGTAACGATACTTATTATAATTTATTATATATACGGGTCTGACTTTAAATACGATCCATAATATATTTTTATTAGGTATTTTATTAAATCAACTAGCTTGGTGAAGTATATTGACATTGTACTGGGATAGGTGCGATATATGTGGATCATATAGACCCACTAAAAGATGTAGTATGTATCCCGATATATCGATCGATATACACTGTTGTATTACATGTACGAAATGGTTTACAGTTTGTAAGAACCCTGTATGGAGTATAAAAATAGTTGAAAAACCGATGGAGAAAACCAAGGAAATTAGAAAAGAGGAGAGAGATAAACTTCTCAGGGAATTGACGAGTATGCTTGAACAACTTAAATAATTATATCCTCGGAACAAGCCAATATATTATTTGACCTCCTCCTGTCAGTTCGTATTCTATTTTCATTGGTTTATCTGTGTCAAACGATATTGTCACCTGTTTTGAAGCCGAGGCTGGTTTGACAGCTATCGCTAACATGTCGATATTATAGGAGGCTCTCGCTTTTTCAACAGATGCTGCTATATACAATAATGGATTCCCCTCTACGAGCTCACAACTATATTCTTTTTGTTGTTCTATACTTGAAATCACTAGTTTATTTTTATCATATATAAATAACGCCTCTTCTCCAACGATCTTCAAGTCGCTGATAATATTTTTGAAATCCTCGGATAACATTCTAACGGAGACATTTAGATCTATATCGAGATGTGGTATAGTTTCCTGCGGTCTTGGTATAATTGAGATTTGGAATTCCCTTTCAACACCTATTTTCCTATCTCTAAATATCGTTTTCAACACATTGTTCTCCTTATCCAATTCCAATACCAGTACATCGTTTCTAGACGCTCTTCTCACAATTTTATTTAATTCCGTTGAAGAGACCACGAAGAATTCTTCTCCTTCAACGTGGAATTCTTCGAAAGCTATACTAGGGATCTTGAAAATAGTTAGCATGGTTTTATCAGGGCTTAATATACGTGCTTCTAAGGAATCGGTGGTAGCGTAGAATGGGACCTCGTCTGTTATCTTCGCTATTGCCTGGGTAACGTATTTCATTTTACTTGCATTAGGATAAATTGCTTTAAACACTTATTTCACCTCGAATAATATTATTTCAGTACAAGGAATTATTTAAGTTAAAAAATAATAATTATTGGTCACGGTGTATTCTAAATGAATATTGTTATCATAATAGACATAGCTAAAAGTCCCCGGATAACTCTACGCCGCGAGAAAGCTCTCGAATTGATAGGTGTTATTAAGAAACATATAGTTACAAAGGACTTGGATGAAGCAGAAAGGATCATAAAAAATTTTAACGAATATTACGAACGATCTCGAAGAAGGTTCGAAGAATACATTAGTTTAGCCAGAGATATGGCGGATATTATAAAAGGTAATGTAGCTATTCAGAAATTAAAACTATTCATAGAAGATAAGGGGGAATATGTTGAATTGGTATTTGACAGAAGAATATCAGTTGATTTCCTACATAGTTGTCTAAAAGAAATAGGGTTTTCAAGCATTGAGGTGATTGATCAATCGCGTTCATGACCTCTTTCTACGAGTTTTCGAGAATTTTTTCCTCTCCCTACTGCTCCGTTTTCTAGGAGAAGGTTTTTCGACAGTAACAAGGACAGGTGCAGTACTAGGTTTAACTAGGCTTTCCAGGCTCTCTAGATTGATTTCGTTTTTTAATATTTTTCTCCATAGTTTTGTAACATCTAGTAATACCTTGAGCTGATCAATAATGATCTCGGCAATTTCCTCGGCCTTTTCTTCTTCCGTTATTTCCTCTGTCTCCTCTACTTCTTCTCTATCTTCTAAAGGGTAATCCACATCGCTGATCAATAATATCACCTAGAATCTAAGATGATATGTGGGTTTTAATATCTAAAAACCTGGATTTAATTACAATGAGGAATTTATAGCCATAATTAAGTAGAAATCAAATAAGAAATTAAATATACCCCATCTCATGATTAGAGAAAACAACATTCCTAAAACTCATAGGAGGGATCTAATTGCATTGGGTCATATTGATCCCTCCAACAGAAATTGGCTATAGGAAACTCCGTGAACATATCTTTAAACACCCTACCCGTTATTATTTACCTATACCTTTCGAAGTATGTGTCAAGGACACTGTTTTATTCTACACATATATTCCATTAAGTCTGGTAAGAATATGGGGTGAAATTTTAGATCTCATCTGGAATGGTAGTAATGATTTCGAAATCGTTTGCTATAAGAACATGAGAAACATCAATGCAACTATAGATCTCTCAGTAAAGATATCATCCCTTGTTATCAAGGCATCAGCTTATGGTAAGATCGATATAAAGGAATGGATAGAATTATTTAAAGATACATCGTTGAATCCTCCATTAAGAAGCTGGAGCGGTGTACTTGTGTTAGATAAATACCTAGAATACTATGCCTTAGTGAAAAACAACATAAGGATCGATAGGATAATACAACTGGGTCCGTTTATCCCCACACCAATTGAGACTTTATTCATTGTGACGTGGAGAAAATACATGGCGAAAGAGGAGATAAAAGAATGCGATATATCCGAGATCATTAAATACGTTATCGAATATATAAGAAACATAGTATTGTACTCTAATGAGTTTTCAACTACATATGCAAAGATCATTAAGGATAAACGATATCTCGACATTATAGAGAAATGTATAGATATAGAGATCTTAATTGACGATGTTAACTATTGATAAATTGTTATTTACACGTTTTCTGAGATCAAAAGACCGCTGTGCACCAGTAAGATAGCGTTCCTAGCTTGAGCGATCCATTGAACAGGGTTATCAAGTGAGAGAGGATTACTAGATACCCTTATGCCTATATGCGATAAATATGATGCAATAAAGCCAGCGTGGAACCATAACAATATTATCATAGCATTCAAGGCCTCCGTTAATATAAGCAAGAAAATATTTTTCGAATCTTTATTCATGGCGAGGAGCAATGATGGTAATATAAGCAATAACGTCTGCGGAACAGTCTGTGGGTGCATTGTGTACATGAGTGTTAAAAGACCAGCAATATAACCAGGCCATTTATTGATATCGCCCTCGCTTGGATGAATGGAGTAAATTATTAGTAAGAGTGTTAGCCAAATTCCGGTAGATATTCTAAACATAACTTCATCTCCTAATTTAATTGATGCAAATTGGTATAGACTACAATTGAATACCGGTGATATTAAGCTATTTATAACCCAACCCAAATACTCAGGTTTAACCATTAGGATCAAAAGATATGGAATCAAGGGTAACAATATGGATAATATATGGCTGTATTTTAAATTTCTCTTCAATGCCACGAAGATCATGACACCGAAAAGTACAAAAGCAAAATATGAGAAAGAAGAAGCGAGCCCTGCATATAGTATTGCCTTATTTTCTTTGTTCTCGAGAAAGTTCAGCATGGATAATATGATAAATAATAATGCGAATGGCTCAATGTTATAGACTCCATAAACCAACATAGTTATGATCATTAGTGGATATAAGCCTTTCCCGATTTTTTTGAGCAAATAGTTAATAGCCAATATTATGCAAACAGTTGATGAGATCGCCTGAAGGATGTAACAAATTGTAATTAATATATTTGGATCGCGCGTGTTTGAAAACAGGAGTGAAGTTTGTATAAATATGCCAACTAGGAATCCATGTAAAGGAGGAGCTATTAATCTATATCCATCAATATATGGTTTATAATCCATAAATGGTAAGATGATGGTTCGTTCACCATTGATAAATCTGTTCCAAGCATTTATGTTGAGCCATATTTCGTGAATTCGCCTGGGGTCAGGTCTTATTATCACATTGTATAATGGCTGCAAAAAATCGTTGTATATGGGTTGTAAAATAACCCTGCCAAACAGTATATCCTGTGTTTCTACGGGCATATGTAATATGGTTGATATGATCATTAGTGCCAATGTCACTAAGATAATCGATCTTGACATATTAGATCCCGCCTATCTAGTAAAATATCAGAACCACATTATAATCTCATGATTATGAACTATATCAATAAAAATATAAGTCATTGTCTTAATTCAACATCATCAAGGCTAGAATCTGTTTCAATAAAGTCGATGATCAATATGCGCGTAATTAGTGAAGTAATTAGAATAGTGAAAAGAATAGGTAATTACAACGCAATAATTGCCTTAGTTTTGTTTGTAATAGCTATTATTATATATTACAATCAAGCACACAGCTTATTTATTGCCGAGATCACGCGTGGAGGCAAGGGATACGTCTCCGATGAGGTATGGTATGTCGGCTCAGCTCGTGTTATATTATATAAACTATTTCGTTTAGAGCCGAAAATGCATGAGAACGAATATAGCGTTACAGTTATATGTAATTACATAGACACTGGGCTTATAAATGACTTAACAACCAGGTATAATGTAACAGTGAAGTTGGCCGATTTCTACCAAAATCTAAAGAACGCAATATATGTAATAGGCCTCAGGGATAGTGTTGAAATGTTCCTAGCTGAGTTGAACAATACATTAGGAATAAAAGATGCTATACCTGGATGGGCCATGCCGGATAGTGATGGGATTAATAACTATATAAATTGGGAACACCCTCCATTGGCTAAGTACATAATTGCACTGACCATGTTCGCGATAGGCGATCAACCGATGTATTGGCGAATACCAGTGATAATCGCGGGTGCGCTTGCAGTGTCGTTTACATATTTGATCATTTATAGTTTAACAAGCAATGTGTTGATAGGTGTGATTACAAGCATCCTCCTCTTATCAGATCAGGTCTCTAGGGCGTTATTTAGTATTGGATTACTTGATGGATATGTCGCGTTGTTTACTTTACTGGTTATGTATTTCTCAATTAATAGGAAATATGAATGGGCATTGGTTATGGGTATTATAGGTGGTCTATTCAAATTCAGTGGGCTTTTCGCATTGATTCCTGTAATCTTACTCATGGTTAGGAGAGACTTAAAGGCGAATCCACGTGTTTACCAGATGATCAATTCAACCGTAAAATACGTGTTGGCCACGGTATTATTGTTCTTGATCTGTCTTACGGTCGTATCTATCCCCATTATAATGTACATGGGTCTAGGTAATTGGATTGAATATTCGCTCTTAGGATCTTTCAAATGGCATACAAGTATAAAGTGTTACAAGCCTGATTGCCCTATTAGTTCTGCTCCCTGGGAATGGTTTTTAGGTATTAATAGTTTTCCATTATATGTATATCCAGATGGCCGCGTGCTTTTATCTTCGGGCTTTTACCCAATATGGTCTACTTCACTGTTTTTACTAACAATATTAACACCTGCCGCGTTCTTCTCTGAACGAAAATATGGCTGGATATGGTTATTTTTTGTTTCAATACTAATAGGGTATATAGGGCTTTGGATATTAGGGGGTAGGACACAATACAGCTTTTACAGTGTTCACTTGGTGCCATTTGTGTATATGAACTTGACATACAGTGTTGCCTACATAATATCTGATAGGAATAAACTATTGAATGTTCTAAATAAATGGATACATATACCCAGATTGATTGTCAAGATCATTACTTATTGAGAAGTGTTGAATATGCCATGTGGTTTTTAAACAATACAGTATCACAATAACCTATATGGTGATATAACGATGACCATGTCCAGAATGAGACTTATAACGGTAAAAATGCCGGAATTGTATGTAGAGGGAATAGATGAATTAGTTAAAATAGGACGTTATAGAAATAGGAGCGAAGTAATACGAGTTGCTGTAAGGGATTTATTGAAAAAAGAGCTATGGATTAAGGAAGCAGAATTAGTAACTTAACTTCAATACATAAACAACACTCACGTAGACTTTTCTCTTGTTGTTTTCACATTCTTTGCTGTCATTCTATCAAACAATAAGAGCAAGATGGGATCGTTGCGATCTATCAATTTCATGCTTGGTGGCGGCATGAAATCGGGAAATATTCTTCTCACTTGTTTTAGTTCAATCAATTGATCATATAACATGGGCTCAACAATCTCTATTGCCATAGCTCTTGTAGCACCAGCTATGTACTTAAAATCGTTGTTCGAAACGCCTGCATTAGGAATATTGGAAACAGTTTTGATCACATATTCAGCAGAACCCGTGATCACTCTTCCCGCAATGAATTCGCCTATAAATGCTTTAATTCTACCGCTAACATACACTATTATCCTATCTCCGGTTTTTACATCGTATCCTAGGTATCTCCTCAATTCAAATTTCTTTTTACCTGTGAATATCCTATGAGCAAAAAACGGTTTTATTGTGAATATGAAAACATCCATGTCAATCCCATTAGCAGGATTTTTATAATTCTCTTTATTAGTTTTATAAAGTGATGCTGATAGCTGGTATTTCTGAGTAATGATGTGTGACACCGGGTCTGAGGAGGTCCTGTAATATATGGAGGTCATAAAAAATGGCGATCAAGTGCTTGTATGGATCGATGAAAAGAGGAAATTCATAGTAAAGGTTGAAAAAGATAAAATACTAGGCACTGATAAGGGATTTATAAGACTTGGTGACCTCATCGGTCTTCCATACGGATCCGCGGTAAAGACAAGTCGTGGGGATAAGGTGTTTTTGTACAAGCCATTAATTCATGACTATATACATGGGCTGGAACGGGCTACGCAAATTATTTATCCGAAGGACTTGGGATTCATGATATACCTATCTGGAATAGGGCCAGGATCTCGAGTAGGAGAGGCTGGCGTAGGTACCGGCGCATTGACGCTTTCTATAGCGTTCATGATAGGGGAAAATGGAGTACTCTATGGATTTGATATATCTGAAAAAGCACTCTCAACGACATCTAAGAACTTGGAAAAGGCTGGTTTACTACATAGAGTTAGGTTAATTAAACATGATATTCGGGAGAAATTTAATATTGAACCACTTGATGCGTTCTTTTTAGATATACCGGATCCCTGGAATGCCCTTGTAAGTGTGGGCAATGTTTTGAAAGAGTCCTCGCCAATAATAATATATGTTCCCACGATAAACCAAGTCGAGAAAACCGTCTTGGCGTTGATGAACAGTGGTTTATTTCACGATATACACTCATATGAAATAATGCTTAGAGAATACGAAGTTAAGGAAAACGCTGTTAAACCAAAGACAAAAATGATTGGACACACAGGTTATATTATTTTTGCTAGGAAAATCTATAAGTGACGCCCTTTCACATATAAATAAACAGTATGGGTTAATCCATTTTCATCTTTAACTTCTATCACTTTCTCTGGTTTCCAACCAGGGATTCTGAATTCATGGCTTACAATTCTGACACCTTCCTTTAGTTCTTTTTCAAATTTCGGCCTTAACATTTCATTGACTGATGTCAGCAGGAACAACGTTACTACAGTAGCATTGGTTAAGTCTATGTCGAAGAAATCTCCATGTATTACTTCAATTCTGTCCTCCAGTTTCTCTTCCCTAACCCTATTTAATGTGTACTTGAATCTTTCATAATCTTTTTCCACACCAATGGCTTTTTTGACATTGAATTCCTTGACAGCTATTAAGAGAATGCGGCCATCCCCGCACCCAAGGTCATATACTATGTCTTCTTGATTAGCACTAGCTAGTTTCAGCATTGCCCTTACAACTGGGTATGGTGTAGGAACGTAGGGAACGATCACCATGATACCACTCCAGGGCTTAACATTGATTCTCAGTTAATAAAAATCAGATAAGGTCTTAAAAGAAATTTTGGACTAGAACTCTATTGAAAGCTCTTTCAGTTTGTTTATCATAATCTCTAATGCTCTCTCCTCATCTGGCTGTAATCTATCGTTCAATGGTAACTGAGATAACAACCAGTATACTTTGCCATCATCTGTTTCCACTAATATTTGAGGAAGCCATGTCATGCCAAACTCATCTTTATCACCATGTTCCACTAGGTATACATAGTCCTCCATTTTCACTTCAACTGGCGTATTTACTTTCTCGCCGAGCCTTTTCGCCAGTTCTAGCCATAACTTATGATAGGGATGATGATCTGCCGTTACAACCACTACTTTTACAACTCTGCTCATAATATCACCTATCAATGTGTTCTGAAATATAGCGTGATTTAAAAACGTTATTATTTCTATATGGGCATAGGTTTCGGTTTCCTTTCTTCCTCGGGTCTTACCTTTATTATGCCAAAATGAATTGCGCATGATATGCAATAGCATTTCTTCATTGGGTATTTCATTATTATTGCTCCCTTTTTCTCCAATTCCTCTGCCAATCCAGGGGGGATGGGGCTATACATTTTCGTGACGCATATAGCTTTATCAGCTGGAATTAACGCGCCACAATTATCACACTGCATGTTCCCAGTTTTACCCTTATCACCTTTTCGCCTACCTCTGCTTTCTCTCTTCTTAGGCATGTCGAAGCCACCTCAACAGGTCTTTTATATGAAACAAGGATTATATCTTTTGTTAGAATCATTGTATTATCAGTATTTGGATCAAGAGGAACGAGAAATTTTCAATAAGCCTCGTAGACCACTATTACTAGCCATTACTATGTCGTCCCACTTAATGTTGAAAGCTGAAAGCAATTGCTCAAGACTAGTCCTTATGAGCTCTATGTATTTTTCTGGGTCTATTTCGTGTTGTCTAGCTAACTGAATGGCCTTATATCCTTCACCGCCTTTGACCTTGACTATGGTAATAATATCGCCCTCTTGTATATCCACACCATACGATCTCAGATGAAGAGCCGCTCTCACATGGGGAGGTTTAGACTTAGTATACGAAACAGGGTCTTTGGTTAACGCTATTCTTATCGCCAATTTATCCAAGGTTATCTCCTTTTGTTTAAGTCCATTGTAATAATTTTTAATGGTACTTTCTAACCATGTTATGAACCTTGTAAAATCACTTGGGGTCTCAATCTTCTTTATGTTACTTAGCATTTCTTGAAATAATTCCTTCAAGAACTCTGGTGTATTTCTCTTCTTGGCTATTAAGCCTTTAATATCGATATCTCCCTCCTCTGTTTTCCCTAAATAATTCTTCTTTAACCCCGTGAAAATAACGAATCTAAATTTCTTATCAACCTCTATATCTAATCCGAGATTTTGCTGTATCCATTTTTGAAGTGTTTCAAGCTGGTCTTTAATAGGTGACCATATAAATATGGAATCTGTATCTCCATATAGTGTCTTTATTCCTATCTCAGTTGCTTTGAGGACTATTGTCATCAATGAACGTCTTCCTAATGCCGTGACACTTTCTGCTACAGCAGGTGAATATAGGTGGAATTTTTCATCCCCAAAAACCCCGTAACTGGCATTTATAAATACCTTAATAGCTCGTTGAACAACGTCATACCAAGCCAATATATCCAGAGGTAGTGACTTGTCTTTGGCCCGTTTCTTGTAAATCTCAACGCGAAAATCTCTTAGAATACCTATGATCTGTGCTGTGAGTCCTGGCTTGTCCTTGCATACATAATGCAGGGCTCTACCTGTTTCATCTACAATAGTTGTCTTGTTTTTACACCAAGACGTATCTACTGTTTCATAGCTCAGATTGAACTTTTTCATTATGCTTGGATATAGGGATGCTATATCGAGAACCATGACATTGAAAAACACGCCCTTAGGGGGCTCTATAACTAATGCACCTGCGTATTTTTTACCCTCGATAATTGCTTTAGTTGCAACTGATTTAACAATTCTCAGTATATCCTCCTTATTAGGTATTAAATACCCCAGTTTTCTATGTTCCCAGAAAAACATGTTTTGTATCCAATTAGAGATCTGGCGCCTACATATATCTTCAATACTAGTTTTAGAAATGCGTGCAAGCAGTATCATTAATTTCCATACCAATTCGTTGTTGAAAGTAGTTAATTTAATAGTTATATCTGCATCTCTGATATTGTAAGCGATCAGTAGAGACGCTGATATCTCGCCAATAGTTTCTTCGAAACCTACTTTGGAAATACCTAGTAATGCCGAAGATACGGATTCTAGTTTCTCTTCTTGGTATTTACCACCGAATGCATAATTCTTTACGGCACGATTTGAGAAAAACTTGTACAAGTCCAAGTGGATGCCGGTCTCCAACCTAACAATGTCCTCTCCTATTCTGATGGGTAAGAATGTTCTCGGGATTCCGAGCTTAAGAGCCCTTGTGTATATGTATACTAAGTCGAATTTATCTCCATTATACGTAACTACTACTGGATATGTTGACATAATGCGTATGGCTTCCATTAACATTGTTTTCTCCGAGTCAAATATTTCAACCTCAGCTTCAATGGGGTAATCCTTTAAGTCCTCCATCATATAAAGGAATCTTTGTTTGAATGGCCTGGCAAGTAGTAGTACTTTTCTAAAGTTATCATTACTGGAAAAGGCTATACTGATAACGGGGTATTCAGCTAATTTGGGATTAGGTACTCTACCTTTGAAGGGGGTATATACTTCGATATCTATTGCTATACGGTTTACTCGTGGTGGCATTTCCTCGAAGATCAATAAGAACTCCTCGGCGAGTTGCCTTGTTTCCAAGGGCTCATTGTTGAATATCTCATGGATTTTTTCAATTAGAGATCCTGGCACTTCTGGTTTTACCCGGATTATCTTGATCGAACCATTTTCTTTTTTCACAATGTATCGCATTCCAGGTATAAGGCCGAGATCGTAAATATAGTTTGCATGGTATTTTATCTTGGCTTCCCACGCGTTTGTTACTTTACTCCTCAGTTTTCTTACAGCTAATGGATCTTTAACTATTATTTTAGTGAGTCTTATTTTCTCCATCGTTAATGGATTTGTTTTAACAACTTCTTCTATTCCATGAAAAGCCTTATCATTACATATGCCCTTTTCTTTCAGGGCTTCTGGGTTTTCATCTGTGAGAAAATATGGCATGTGGTTAAGGGGATCTGGTATTCTGATAAATTTTTTCCCGTCTTCGCTCACGAATTGGAGTATGGCTTTTCCAAGTCTACCGTCATAATATGCCCCTAAAAGAAAATGAGAAGATTCAATGATTCTCACATATTCACGGTTAAAAGGCATATCGGGATATGAAGCCTTCAACCATATCTACCCTTTGTTCCTGAGGCTCATTATGGCTTGTAGAATATCCCCTTTTGCATCTATTAAAGCCTTTTTAGCCTCTTCAAATGATGCACCTGTTTGTTCCATCACAAATCTTATGTCATCTTCATTAATATCTACACTAGGTGTCTGGATATTCTCTTCATTTACATTACTACTAGAGATTTGGAAAAACATTTGGCCCGACATCTTGTAAACCAATACTTGTGGCTCATTTAACACTATTTTCTTGCCCCTTGTATATATCTCCACCTTTTCAACATCAGTGAGTTCTTCCAGCTCTATTCCATACCTCTTCAGAATTTTTTTCAATTCCCGTGGATTTAAAGGTAGCATAGGAAATACACCAGCAGTCACTATTATTTTAGTTTTTGCCATATTTTTAAACAAAGATGCTGATACCATATATCTGGCATAATAATGTATCAATGGCCATAAGAATGTTGTGAATTCTTAACCTGGTGATATAATTGGAGATCAATGTTTTGGGTGGCGGATTAGAAGTAGGTAGGTCGGCTTTCCTAGTAAAAGATCGGGGTATGCGAATTCTATTGGATTATGGAGTTAATTTCGATATAAACGATAACCCACAATTACCTCTCCATGTGAGGCCAGTGGATGTCTCTGCACTGGTGGTTTCGCACGCTCACCTAGACCATATAGGGGCAGCACCGTATTTATTCATAACTGGCAAAATACCAGTATATGCGACCAAGCCAACGATGGATCTGGCTAGGCTTTTGATCATAGATTTTTTGAGGTTGAATGCAGCCGTCATTGAATATGAAATGCGTGATTTTGAAAATATGTATCTAAATACCGTGTTTATGGAGTATGGGAAAGCTTACGAGGAGAATGGTATCAAATTGCGATTCCTAAATGCGGGCCATATATTGGGTAGTGCGATGACATACATTGAGATGCCAAGTGGTGAAAAAATACTTTATACAGGGGATTTCAATGATATAGATACTTTAACTCTCCCAGCAGCAGAAACCCCGCCCTCAGATGTTACCACCTTTATAATGGAATCAACATATGGTTCTAGAAACCATCCACCTCGTCATATAGTTGAGAAAAAGCTTATTGAAATAGTGGAGGAAACCATAGATAAAGGAGGAGTGGTACTAATACCAGCTTTTAGTGTTGGTAGAAGTCAAGAAATAGCGGCATTGATATATCATCAGGCACCTTACATCGACATATATATTGATGGGATGAGTAGAGATATCACAGAGATATACTTGAAATATAAGATGTTCCTGAGAGATCCCACACTATTCTCCAAGATTGCTGAAAATATAAATTTTGTGACCGACACAAATATGCGTAAAAAAATAATTAAAAAACCATGCGTGATCATAGCTTCGGCTGGAATGTTAAAAGGTGGCCCCAGTCTTTATTACTTGAAGAAGATATATGCCAATCCCAAGAATACGGTGATCTTGGTTAGTTATCAGGCACCGAACAGTAATGGTCATAAAATACTCGAGGATGGTGTATTAAGAGATCAGAGCATTAAAGGCATCAATGCTAGATTAGAATGGCTGGATTTCTCAAGCCATGCGGGATGTTCTGGATTAATCAACTTGGTGAAAAAATGTAAACACTCACTTAAGAATATAGTATTAATACATGGAAGCCCCGAAGACGTGTATGCATTGGAAAATTATATAAAGACAGAACTTAATGAAGATATAAACATCTATACACCAAGAAATGGCGATGTCTTGCGTATTGAGAGCTAGTCCTTTTTAATTCACTTTTAATTCAAGCAGATATTAGAAGTATTTTAACTTAAAACCCCTTGAAATATAAAAAATATTGAAGCCGGGGTAGCTCAGCCTGGAAGAGCGCCGGGCTGTTAACCAATCAAAAGTCCAGCCTGGCAGAGACCCGGTGGTCCGGGGTTCGAATCCCCGCCCCGGCGTTGTAACCATTCCTAGATCTTTGTCATCACTTTCGGCGAGCACTTTGTTATAAAACATTAGGCATTAGTACAAGGGGATTGAATTGAAAGTTCATGTAGCACTTGATGTATACGCGCTACATAGAAAACTCATACTGAGTGGCAAGGTCTTTATTAAAATAGATGATCTAGCGAGAGACCTCTCTATTTCTACTAAAAGCGCTGGCAAAATACTTTCAAAGATGGTGGAAAAAGGATTAGCTACACGGTGGAGTAAAAATACATACCAATTGTTGATCAATTAGTGTTATAGGCTAATGAAATCTTCTGGCCTAGGCGCTTCTGGTTTTAATCCCTTCCTTGTTCGTATCTTCGATATCAAGTCCGTTAATAGCGTGTCAGGAATAGGTGCCCACCTACTGAAATCCTGGCCCCATATAGCTTTACCAGCTGTGGCATTCCTGATCATATCGGCCAAGTCGAACGACTCTGCAACTGGTATTTCAGCCACAATTCTTGCTAAGTTACCTGTTTGTACAACTTCTATCATTTTTCCACGTTTCTTGGTTATTATAGTGGAGATGTTCCCTATATATTCCATTGGAGTTCTTATGTCCAGTTTTAATATTGGCTCCAGCAATGTAGGCCTCGAGGTCAATATGCCAGCAAATATAGCGTTTCTTACGGCAGGATATATTTGTGCTGGACCTCGGTGAGCTGGATCTTCGTGAATTATGGCGTCATGGAGTATCACCTTGACACCTCTTACTGGTTCATGAGCTAGTGGACCCTCTCTCATTGCAAGCCTAAATCCCTGTATTATAGTATCTCTCACTTCTCTTAGATACTGAACACCGGTTGTCATATCTATTAATACGTTGATGTTTTCATCTATTGCCATAATTCTCCTAGCTACATCGCTATCCCAGCCGGCCTGCTCTCTGAGGATCTTGGCGCGTTCTCGTGGATCCATGTCTTCTGTTATAATACCGTCCTGGATTAGTCTTATAGTGACCTCATCCAGTGGTGAGACACTTATATAAAACCTGTTATGCTTATTTGGCGATTTGCCTTCAAAGATCTTGCTCTGGTCCCTGATAGTTTCTCTATATACGATCACAGGGGGTGTGGCCACGACTTCTAGGTTGTAAAGATCTTTTAACAATGTTAAAGCTATTTCGATGTGTAGGGTTCCAACACCGCTTAATAAATATTCCCCGGTTTCCTCATTTATCTTGATTATCAAGCTTGGATCTTCTAGGTGTAATTTATACAGTGCATCCACCAGCTTTGTAAGTTGTTGGGGATTCTTAGGTTCAATTGCAACCGTTACCACCGATTCTGTGATCATTCGTAACCTTTCGAAGGGTATCATAGAGTCCTTATGCATCGTGGACACCAGTGTTTCGCCAGACCTGGCTTTATCTACGCCTAATAAGGCGGCAATATTTCCAGCAGTTATTTCATCTGCAAGTTCTCTATATGGGCCCATATATAGACTTACTTGCAATATCTTTTGAGCTGTTTTGGCGTTGACAAGCCACACTTCTTCTCCTGATTTAGCTGTGCCGGAATATATACGCCCTGTGGCTACTATGCCGGCATGAGGATCAACTCTTATATCATTGATCAACATTATCAAAGGACCGTTTGGATCGGCCTCCATCATGTACTTCGCTAATTCGCTGTTTGGATCTCCATGCCAGATCTTGGGTATTCTGTATTTCTGCGCCTCCCGCGGATTCGGTATGTGTTTTACAACCATATCTAATATAGCTTCATGGAGTGGCGCGATCTTCTGTAGTTCGACGACATGTTCTCTCCCTTTGTTATATACGTCTATTATGTCCGAGAATTTGATCCCCTTTTGCTGAACCTGTGGAATTGTTAAACCCCATCTATCTCTTGCCGATCCAAAAGCAACTTGCCCCTTCATAGGATCGAGTAGCCAATCTTTTTGAAACTCTTTGTCAGCATAATTGTAAATTAGCGTATTTATGTCCTTTACTATCTGTACAAGTCTTTGTTGAATTTCATTGGGGGATAATCTCAACTCTCTTATTAACCTATCGATCTTGTTGATAAATAAAACTGGTCTCACTCTCTCCTCTAATGCTACACGCAAATACATTTCGGTCTGAGTCATAACCCCCTCTACTGCATCTACTACTACAATTGCTCCATCTATGACCCTAAGTGCACGTATAGTTTTGGATTGGAAATCAACGTGTCCCGGTGTGTCTATCAAGTTCACGACATATGGCTTTCCTCTATATTCGTGGTATAGACTTACATTGGCAGCTTTTACTGTCATCTGTCTTTTTTGTTCAACGTCAAGGTAATCAAGGGCTAACGCTTGTCCAGCTAGTTTTTCGGAAAGCAATCCAGCGGCACTTAACAACGAATCTGATAACGTCGTCTTACCGTGATCTACATGTGCTGTGATACCAATATTTCTGATTTGATCAATGTTTTTCATTATTTTTAATACTTCGGATGTCTGTTTATATCTCACCATTTTTACCACTCCTTTAAAGCAGTAATCCCGCTATTTTGACGAATATTCATATTACCTTTATATAGATTTAATTAAGTTCAGACGGTTAAAGCATCACTCAGCAACGATTTCCTTCAAACCATGTTCAAATCTTTTCCTGGCGTAATTTATCGCGTCGTTGATTATCTTGTTGTGATCAAAAATATTAGCAACCCCCTCTTCTATTCTTATATCTATGGTTAACGTTAACTCCTCACTTCTCTTCACTAAGCCAATAACGATATCAAAACCTGTTTTCACAGGTATTTTTTGTTGCAGATATTCACGTATCTCATTTTCTAGCTTTATTGCCAATTTCTCCAGCTTTTCTAGATCTAGTTTTTGACAAATTTCTTTGATATTAGGTGTCAAATTGCTCAGCCGATTGTTATGCCATATTTTGTTAATAGTTCTTTCAGCCTATTTTCCAACTCATTTATCTGTCTATTTAGAAATTCCAGTTGTTTTTTGTACTTATCTCTTTTAACTATCAAGATCTCTTTTCTTTCTTCCAGTTCTTTGACTATATCTGACTTACTCCTTTTGATCAACACATGTCCCACAACTTTGTATAATTCGGCATCATCACCCACATTCCTTAATATATCTAGGATATTGTTAACATCGCTCAATTCTGCTTCAATAAGCTTTAATTCTGCGTCGATCCTGGCATAGTGGTCTCGCATGGTTTGATACTGTATAATCATCTGTTGAACTTCCGGTGGGAGTGGTTTCTCACTCAATGTGCTAACACCTCTAAGACCTCTAACATCATTGTAACGACTCCTATAAAACTGTTATTCAACGCCCTTAGTTTACTTATATTGCTACAATTTAATATTATCGTTAAGATGTCTTGTTGGACTTCAAGTTTACACGAACATTCGCCGGGTATTTGAGATATATCTGGTAAAAGGGCGACTTGTATAGCCTTTGCTATTGTCGATGAACCTGTTTCGATCTTGTACTCAACGATCACCGTGACCTTGTCTCTCATAATCTATTACCTTTAAAACATTGATCCGGGGACCAGTGACTCTATTATCTGGCCTTAGCCATGATATTGTTATATATTTGCTATCATTTAAGACTATTTTGAGGTCATACATGTTTTCCGTTATTATTTTACGAAATATGTTGATCATAGTATCAGCTATCAGGAAACAATCGTTGGATATACATTGAGAGTAATCTACGTATACACTCTTTGGGTTATAAATCCTACTGACCCCTGGGATCTCACGTGAAAGTCTTACCCCCTTTAATACCCAGCTATAGATTTTTATACCATTAATGAATTGCCCATTTATATTGACTTTATATATATCTATCTTAGATGGATTGCCGCGTTTTTCGCATATCACTAGAACATAGTTAAACCCGTGACTGTACGCTTCTATGGCTAATTCCTGAATTGTCTTATGCCCTCTTGTCACCTTATGGGAAAAAGGTATGACAGAGGCTAAGTCTTTTGCAAACGATCTTGTCCGAGGAGATGGCCTATGCGAAGTCGTAATTAGTATCAATAGCTTTATTCCCTGATAACTATGTTAGGAAAAGTTTTGGAGATCTCCGTTCTCGGTAAATAAGCTCCTCCTGTCCATTTCATGCCACATTTCTTACATGTCCATATCCCTGTACTAATTCTGATCACGCGTCCTTTGTGGGCGCAGAATGGGCATATATGTGGTGAATACCTTTTAGCCAATATATCCCTTACTTTTTTCCTAAGTGTAGCTCCATATCTAGCTCCATATCTACCTGCTATTCCAACTACTTTTGTCCTCCCCATTGTTATCACCATTGATAGCTTTCAGACAGTGGTTTCATGTATTCTGATGGGTTATTTAATATTTTTCTTAATTGCTGAATGAGCCATTTGCCTTTATCAATTGCTATTTCTATGGATCTTTCTAATATTTCTCTGGAAAGTCCTGCATGACCTCTTTTCTGTATTCCACAAATTCTCTCGTGTTCATCAACAGCTATGGTCACAAGCGAATCTGCTAATACTTCCTCTTCTAGGGTTGGATCTACTATTATTATATCTTTGAATATGCCGAGTGTCACAGTCGTAACTAATGTTGAAAGGGGAATCGGGCGTTCTTTAACGGATTTATCTATTTTATAGCCCTCGTTTGTTTGTATTAATTGCGGCATTCTAGTGATTTGAAGTGCAAGCATAGATGCTAACATGCCGGCGTCTATTATGTTTCCATGATGATCTATGAGATATATGTCGTCGTAAATAGCCCACACTGTTTTACCGGGTTCTATGGCTAGTTCGTCCAGCTTTATAGCTTTTGATTCTCTAAGAGATCTATCTATTACTCTTGCAACTTCAATCGCGTTTTCATCAGGGGGCCCTGGTTCAAATGACGGTGACGCTAGGGGCACAAATTCGGCGTGCACCTGTAATATGCCTTCTCCAGGTCTATCTTCGAACGGTTTACTTAGTTCTAATTTGATCCCAGCGATAACCTGTGTATTTCCAAGCCTTACGAGGGCACTTCCTTCAGATTTTTCAATTGGATTTAAAACCACTGTGATAGTTCGGTAATCTAATAGTCCTCTGCCATCCAATCGCTCACCTTTTTTAAGCATCTTTATCATGTTCTCAGCTTGTATCCTGGGAACCAATAGATCCTTTTCACGTGTAATGCTCATGACTATTTCACCTCTTCGAACATCTTCATATATTTCTTATAGAGCGCGTCTTTGGCTAGTTTATATATGATCTCAGCGGCATTAAATGCCATATTGAGCGCGGTTTTGAACTCGTCTTTTGTTAAAACACCGTTTAATTGGAGCAAAACTATTTCGCCCAAATTAGGCGCTATACCTATTGGGAGATCTGCTTCTCCATACTCGTCTTCAAGCTCATTTATATCAAGCACCAATGTGCCATTAACTTTACCGATTGCTATGCCGATCACCAGGTCTTTCATTGGTATGCCGGCATCAGCAAGGGCCAATGACGCAGCTGTTAATCCAGCAGTACGGGTTCCACCATCTGCTTGTAAAACTTCTATGAAAACGTCAATGCTCGCTCTTGGAAATAGGTTAGTAAATACCACGGCTTCGAGCGCTTCCCGTATAACTTTGGAAAGCTCTATTTCTCTACGAGTAGGAGCTGGGTTCTTCCTCTCATTAGTAGAGAAAGGTGCCATGTGATAGCGGACTCTCAGAACTGCTCTATCTGGCAGGCTTATGTGTTTTGGTATAGCCTCCCTGGGCCCATACACGGCTGCTAGTACTTTTGTACCGCCATATTCGACTAATGCACTCCCATCGGCGTTCTTTAATACTCCAACAGCGATTCTAATAGGTCTTAACTCGTTTGGGCTTCTACCATCTATTCTCCTCCCATCTTCTTCTCTTATCAACACGGGTTTCGAGCTCATTAGGAAACACCTCGTAGTTCAGATGCCAATAAGTTTTTAACTTCTTCGGTTAAGCCACGCATATGTGCTTTTGCTTCTATAAGTCTTAGCGCCTTCATTAAGGCACGTAGCGATCGATCATTAGGGCATTTTGCCCATATGTATCCATTTAATGCAACTGTTATATCACATTTAGTCATAGATGTTAACACGTTTAACATGCTTCCTTTCTTCCCGATAACACGGGCTATTTTGCTTGGTTTTATTTCAATCACAGTACCTTCTATTATCTTGCCTAGTCCTTTTCCTTTTATAGAGAGCACAGGGTCCCTGGTCCGATCGAATAATACCACCCTGGCTAAAATCATGTCACCGATATCTAGATAATTCCTTAAGTTATGTGTTATGGGGTTAAAGCCCTCTATTACATCGCTAGCAGGGAGAATAGCTTCGTATGGAGATCTTATGTCAACATTCCAAGCCGTTATTCCAATACTTGAAATAACTCCTATCACTATATCATCCTTGCGAGGTATATATACGCTTTCCAACGGTACTATGGTGATCGAACTTTCCTCGATATATACGATACCGAGAACATCGCTGTATACCTTGTTCCCAACGATGAAGACATGTTTATCTGGTATATGCTTAATTAAGCCCGGTTCAATGGGCTCTTCTAATATTGCTATACAATCACCAGGCCTCACTAATTGTCTATCTGCCACCAGGATCTTCATAACCATTCAGCCCACATGTAGTATTTTAACATCTCCCGATCCTTTGGTCAATGCATTCACCTTATCTATTAATTCCTGTTGAAGCCCTGCTGGTATTTCCAGCTCTAAGTATAAGCTTCCATCGCGTTTCCACTCAGACTTCTTTATTGTGCCAATGCCATGTAATGCCTTGCTTGCTTTGCCAGCATGCTCGGCTGGTATTTTGACAGCTACATATGCTTTTGCCACTTTTATCGGTATTATTTTAGATAAGTGTGATATTATTTGCTCTATTTGTTGTTCAGGGGGTTTAAACGGATCCACGCTGATTCTCGCCTGCTCTATTGCTAGTTCAAGCCTTTTCAATGGTATGGGTAGCTTCGTCTTTGGATCCACAACGTTCTTAGCTATCAAGTTTATTATCTGGGCTTTCTTCTCCTCGATGAGCTTTCTCCTTTGATCAGCCGTTAACTGTAGTTCTCCGTGCTTGATTATTTCCAGGGCTATAATGCGTGGATCATCGGTTCCAAAAACCTCTTTTAACGCCTCGGGAGAGGCTTTCAAACCTTTTTTGGCATCCTTATATATAAAGTCGCCTATCAATACGTCATCCACACTGATCTGTTTTCCCTCCTTAATTTTCATTGCTAACTCAGGGTCTACTAGTACTTCGAATCTATGCCCCTTTGCCTCATACCTAGCAATCACATATTTATCTTTCATGCGATCAACCGGCTATAATTTATATTAAAAACCTAAAAACCTTAAACGAACAAATCACCCGGGTCTGGATACCTCGTTGACGAGCGTCTTTATCTCCTCATGTGTTAATATCTTAAATGTTCTATCATATATATCCACATAACCAATCTCGATATAGTCCTCGTAAGGCTTGTTTTCAATAATATTTATCAGAGCCCGTATTGCCAGCTTCAATGATTCCTTAACATTTAAATTATAGTTATAGTTCTTCTCCAGAAATTCAAGCACAGTGCTACTTTTTTCTCCAATGGCTGTTGCAAAGTAACTTAAGTATCTGCCACTCGGCTCGGTCATGAATAACTGAGTTCCTTTCTCATCTATACCGGTAAATATCATTGCAACGCCAAAGGGTCGAACTCCTGCATGTTGTGTATAGGCTTGCTTAATATCGCATACAAGTTTGGTTAAATATTCTACGGGGATTGGCTCATCGTAGTAAAACCGATGAAGCAATGCCTGTTGTGTTGCATAATCTATGAGTATTCTCCCATCTCCAGCCATGCCTGCGTAACTTGCACCGATATGATCATCTATTTTAAAGATCTTTTGGATCGCCTTTTCATCTGCAAGTGGTGATATTTTCCTTTTCTCAGCGGCTACTAATGCCGTTGTATTTGTTCGAATACCAATGGTTGTCCATCCTCGTCTCACAGCTTCAAATGCATATTCAACTTGATAAACTCTTCCATCAGGCGAAAATATTGTAATTGCCCTGTCATATGCAGCTGCCATTGAAATGCCCATGTCCACTCTCCCACACTTGGTTTAGTATGTTATACATCAACAAACAGGATAATAAGTTTAATATGATTTTTAATCTTCAGACTAGGATGCCTTCATCAATGAAAGACCTCAGGCCCCGTTTTCATCACGAACAAATCATTATAGATTAAAACAAGCTAAGTTATAAACTCTATTCGCGCCCCTTCATCAACTCGCACAATCCAACTATTCCTTGCCACATCAGATAGTTTCATTACAATTCTATTGGCTATATCATAACTATCCACTAAGGCCATCATAGCACCCCCCAGACCGGCACCAGATATCTTAACACCAAGTGCTCCGTTTTCCAAGGCAGTTTTCCTAATGACCTCTAGCTCGTGTAAACTCACATCATATAGATCCCTTAGAAGAACGTGTTGATAATTTACAATACTTGAGATCAAGGCTAAGATCAGGTTATCGGTCCTTATCGCGTATCTCACACACTCGGGGCATTCTCTTTCAACGAAATCTATTATTATCTTGCCCATTGATGATACATCTCTTTTCCTCAATAACTCTAAGGCAAGTTTAGTGGAATAGTTCATTTTCAATGTGAACAAGAACCTATTGCGTTCAATCACTGGTATTTTATTCAAGAAAGGCTCGATCATGTCAATGTTTATGGCTTCCCACTCGACATTATATATATCATAGCTAAGCCTAGATTTTACATTAAGAGGCAGGTCCTGCATGTCAATTAGCATTTTAACAGCGTTTGTTAATTCAGAGATCCTCCTGGAATGAACTTCGGCCGTACTGTGTTTTATCCCGGAGTCTATTGCTACGAATACCCATTCATAGTTGCTAAAGGTCTCCGTGTCAAATGGCGGTTTCGTGTTTATTAACGTAATTCCCCCCATTGCGGATCCATATTGATCAAGCCTTCCACAAGGTATACCCATTATGTCGTGTTCACTGTGATATGCCAATTCAGCAATATCCTTTAAGCTTAATCCATAGCCAAAAAGCTTATTTAGACCTGTCAACAATGAAACCATTAATGCAGCACTACTAGCAAGACCTGATGCTATCGGGATCTCGCTATATATCAATACATTGACGCTCTCAACGTCGAAGCTCTTATTTCTCAATGCTTTAAACACCGATCTTATATAATTCCCAAACCATTTCCCCGGAACAAGTTCTGGATCTTTGGCGTTAAATCTATCAATACATTTTACTCCTTCTTCGCATAGGTTGAGCGAAATCACTTTTGATTCTTGGCCAAGGCTTGAATAAGACAGTGCAATATATGTTCTCATATTTATAGCAACGGATACCACGGGGAGTCCTTTATAATCTTGATGGGTATTTAGGAAATCCAAGCGTCCAGGGGCAGATGATATAACCTCTGGTTTGTTTCCGTAATGTTCTATAAACTTCTCTATTAAGAACTTTGTTTTATTCATTGCATTTGCCAAGAATCTCACCGATTTTTTTCACTGTATCCATACATATGGAACGCAGTTCTTTAGCTTTAATTTCAGGTGAGCCATCATATGTGAAAACCCAGTAACCCCACTCTATTCCAGCAGCGTATTTTAGTTTTTCACTATCCCTATATGGCTGATAAAACTCCACGTGGAAATGAAAATCAAGGTCTTTATTCTCTGCCTCTAGTGGTGGGTTATGAAACGCCATTATATATGGAGCATCACGTCGTAGTAATGACGTAAAAAGAGCTGTCACAACCCTTAATGCGTCTGCCAGGTTCATCAATTCTCCTATATCCATATGTGATATCGATTTTATATGTCTTTTAGGGTAGACGTGTAACTCGTAGGGCCACATAGCATAGAATGGTAATATTACTACGAATTCAGCGTTTTCATATATGACTCTTTCTTTCTCGGACAATTCATGTTTTATGATATCACATAATAAGCATTTACCAGTCCTTGATCTATATTCATTAAGTGCCTCTGTTTCAGCAACTATTCTGGGCGGGACAAATGGAAGCGCATATATCTGTGAATGAGGGTGTGTCAGCGATACTCCTATTTCTTTACCCTTATTTCTGAATATTGCAATGTATTTGACAAATCCTGTTTTCCCAAGTTCTATGTATTCTTGTCTAAAGATCTCCATTATTTTGGAAACATGTGGAAGACTTAATGTGTATAAATCTCCTTCGTGATCGGGAGTTTCAACTATTACCTTTGAATAACCCTTTGCCTCGATGGCTACGTATTCGCTGAAACCATAAGAACCAGGTTTCTCGGCATCCGGTCTAAGGGCAGGATATTTATTAGGCAATGAAACTACATCCCACTCGCCAAGATCTTTCAACTCGGGTGCACCTGGACAAAATGGGCATTGAACAGTGACTTGTTTTTCTTCCGGCCTCCAAGGCCTAGTGGCTCGGTGTTCAGCTACTATGATCCACTGTCTTATCAGTGGATTCCATCGTATTTCATGCATACATGCCCCCTCTAACTCAATAGTAACTAAGCGGATATCTATTATACTTTTTATTTTTTGAATTATTAGATCACGATTTTATGAAGTACGTACGAGAGACGTATCTATATGAAGTTAGCCATATAGGTGTTAACCGATTGGAATGAATAACACGTATTTGAATGCGGGGGGTGGGATTTGAACCCACGCAGGCCTACGCCAGCGGATCTTAAGTCCGCCCCCTTTGACCAGGCTCGGGCACCCCCGCATATCATGTAGAAATTAATCATATTGCAAGGGTTTAAATCTTAAAATTATTCAGCTCGTCGCGAATAAATCATGTAATCATCCTGGAGCGGCATCATCATCTTGAATATAAGAGTTATTTAGGGGGTTATTACTTTAATGCTTAATACCTTATTTTTCTCAATATTTCGTGGGCTTTTTTCAATGTACCGGTTGTTTTCAATGGTATTAGCACGCATTTTTTACCATCAATAATTTTCACAAGCCCTAATGTAGCGATTAGGAAATTCAAATATAAATGGACAATCCTATAGATCCCGCGTTGAGATGTCTCGTCAAAGAATACCAGGTAAGGTGATGCTTTATTAACCATGGACTTTCCATAATACTCGATCATCTTTGATTCAACGCTTTTCTCTAGGGAGTTCTTGGATATTTTGTCTTCGCATATAGCTGTGAATACAAGGTATCTTTTTCTTAACCTGATCTTCTTCTCATATATAGTGGGCTCTGATAAACTCTTTACAGACTTCAGTAATTTCGAGGCCTTGAAAAGATTTATCAATGAGAAGACCATTAACATAGCAGAAATGGTTGTCAATATGAGAACAATTTTAAATAGATCCAAGGTTACCACCTTGTTTTCTATACAATAACTGCCTAGGATTATCAGTAAGAGCAAGCATAGCTCTTTTAATGGGCATGTCATACATGGTATTCAAGATCATTATTATTGTTAATGGATGAAAGATCTCGTATGAGTCATTTGCGCCAGTTCCAATGGTTAAGGCGACATCGTATTTTACTAACAGGTTCAACCTCCTATATAACATACCTCTTAGTTTTGAATCATCGGTGAGCAAATCTTTCATACTCACTTCAACGGGTTTCCCATAATTCCTCATCATTTTTAGTTGTTTTTTATCGAAGATCTCAATGTTCTTAATAGTCATTAATATAGTGTCTATCCTGGAGTCGTGTACACACCAGCGTGCCACGGTAATGCTGAGTGGGTGCACAGTGATTAGATTATTCTTATAATCAATTCTTCTCAAAACATCTTTTAATTCATTAATAGAATCTGTCTCTATGATCAACTTCTTCATAAATCTTAAATTTTTCTTTTCAATGGAAAACTCGCCCAATATTTTGATACAAGCTAGGAAAGAGTACTTCATTTTGATTGCTATTTCTATATATCTATCAGAGCAGTTAATTACGTAAATATCAGAAAACAATGCATTTACACCTATCCACGTCCTAGCTTAAAATACCTAACTCGGCTAGATATGTCTCGACTTCTTTAGCATTTCTAGTATTTCTAAAAAATATAGTCAACTTAATGATATCATCGGTGTCTATAATTTTAAGTTTCTCGTTCACCAGATCTTGCTTGGAGAACCTTATCACGAACTTTCTCTTGGAGGAATCATATCTAAGTTTAAAAGTGATTCTCAATATGTTTTTCTCTATGGGTTCCAATTTCTCGGAAATATAGTTGAGTACTTTGAGGATCGATGATTCATCATCGATCCTAGACGTCAAGATCGCTATATCATTACCGTAGTACCCACTCATGTTGTTTATTTTTATTTTCAGCGAATCTCTCAGAAGGCTTGGTACAAGGTTTTTTAAAGCATTAATCACTTTTTCACAGTTTTCAGTGGCATGGCACGAGGTCGTTATTTCTATTGATGAAATCTTCACTTTTCTTTTCTCAGTCTTTCTGCTATCTGCCATGGATCACGTGCTCCCCTACTAGCTTCATGGCGCTTCTTAAGTAATCTTTCCTTTTGTTTTCTTTTCCATTTATAGTGAACAGTGCCTTTAAGTCCCCTGCTCTTTCTAAGTCCCCGCATTTTCTTCCCAGCACTGGTTAATCCACGGAATACTCTACCTCTGTGCTGTGGTTCACATATCCATTTGATATCGCTGTCTTTGCATATCGCTGGGTGATGAACATCTACTAGTATAATTTCAAACCACTTATATCTGCCATCTTCGCCTACATAATAACTATTGAGAACTTCGAGATTCCGATATTTCCTTGCGGCTCTTTCCTCCGCTATCAACCTCAGGCTCTTGGACGTTGAATAACCATATACACCCATTCTCTTTGGTCTCCTACCACTTCGGGGTCTCGGTTTTCTCTGACCACCTTTCCTAACCCTTACTCTAACGATCACGAAACCTATCTTGGCCTTGTAGCCTAATGCGCGGGCCCTGTCAAGCCTAGTGGGTTTATCTATTCTAATTATACTTGGCTCTCTTCTCCATTGAATTAGTCTTTGTCTAAGCAATTCCCGCAATTCTCCACTATATATTTTATGCCAGGTTTCCGATATATAGTGGTACATGCTTTTGCTCATTTCAAAGCACCGTACTAAGCATACTTTAAATGATTGATAAAGGGTTATAAAATTATGGATTTTGCGAGGTAATTACTGGAATGCCTCCACCAGAGAAACTTGTAGGGATTGTGGGTAAAACAAATGTTGGTAAATCAACGCTCTTCGCTGCCATAACACTTATACCAGCCAGGATTTCTAATATCCCCTTTACTACTATAGAACCCAATGTGGGTATAGGACATGTTAGAAAAAAATGTATTCACATAGAACTAGGACTCAGCACATGTAATCCAAGATCTGGTTTTTGTATAAACGGTGACAGATTCATACCTATAAAAATAATAGATGTAGCTGGTTTAATACCAGGTGCTAGTTTAGGCAGAGGCCTTGGCAATAAATTCATGGATGATCTGAGGCAAGCAGATGTCCTAATTCATGTTGTTGATGCATCAGGGTCAACAGACCTCGAAGGAAACGTAGCGAAACCAGGTACATACGATCCGGTGGAAGAAGTAGAAAAGATCTTGGCGGAGATCAATGAATGGTTTAAAACCACTATCACGAGGATATGGCAAAATAAGATATCTAAGTCCATAGTAACGGTTCAAAACCCCCTTGAATACATCGTTCAAAACCTATCAGGGCTAAGCATTAAAAAACACCATGTTCTAGCGGCGATCAAGGCGACGAGTTTGCATGAAAAACCTTTTAAGAATTGGACAATGAACGATATCGAGGAGTTTGCCGTAAAATTGCGTGAAATAGCTAAACCCATTATAATAGCTGCAAATAAGATCGATATACCCGAAGCAAGCGAAAATCTCAAAGAAATTATAAGAAGATTTGGAGCCGAAAACGTGGTGCCTGTTAGCGCACTCTCAGAATTTATTTTAAGAAAAGCCAGTAGGTCGGGTTTAATAAAGTATCTACCTGGTGATAAAAGCTATCAGGTGAAAGACCCTGATAAACTTACAGCCGAGCAAAAGAGGGTTCTCGAACTAATAGAAACAAATGTGTTAAAACCATATGGATCCACTGGAGTTCAAGAGTTGCTTAATAGGGCAGTGTTCTCTAAGCTTTTTATGATCACGGTATATCCAGTTGAAGATGAGAACAGATATACCGATCACCATGGTAATATACTGCCAGATGCTTATTTAGTTGAGAAAGGTACTACGACCAAGGAACTGGCTTATATGGTTCATACAGAACTAGGTGAATCGTTCTTGTATGCGATCGATGCTAGGACTAAGAGGAGGGTGGGGGATTCCTATGTTCTTAAGGACAATGATGTAATAAAGATCGTGGCGTCAAAGTCAAGGTGAAAATATTCTTTTCCTCGATTTCAACATGTTCCAATATTTGCGCGCTTCTTTATAATAATAATCATCTTCTTTCCTCCCTCCAAAAGCCTCTAGTCCCTGTGTCTCAATTATTTTCATGATTTCATAACCTTCTTCTGCTTTTAATTCACCTCTTTTGATTAAATAGTTAATTACTTCGTGAGCTTCCTTTACAGTACTACACCTTCTTATGTAGTCTATAGCCGTAGGGATATAACCTTTCCATGGGTCAATCAAGTGCTTGTCCACTTTTAGTGTTATCTGCTTTGTCTTATTATCAAGTATTTCCCCAGCTAAATGGGGGAATCGTTTTCTAAATTCCTCGACATCGAATTCTTGGCTCATTTTTTACACCTAATTATTGATTTAACTTGCCTGGATATATAGTATTCGACGGCACATCTCTATATACAACTGTTCCTGGCATTATCCAACTATTTGAACCTATTTTTACGCCAGGCATTATGGATACGTTTATACCGGTCTTAACACCAGCGCCGATGACCGCGCCTAGTTTCCTCCTCCCACTATCCACCAATTTATTATCTATCATCATCTTCACGGTCTTTTCGTCAAATCTCAGATTCGCTATAATGGTGCCTGCGCCTAGGTTAACGTTCTCGCATATAATGCTATCTCCTATATATGCTAAATGACTAGCATGTACATTTTCAAATACTATGCTTTCTTTCACCTCAACACTGAACCCGATCTTAGAGTTATCACATATCACGCTCCAAGGTCTTATTAAGGCATTAGGTCCGATTTGTGCGTTTTTTCCTATGAAAGCTGGGCCATTAATTGTCGTGAATGGATATATTACGGCACCTTCTTCTATGTGAACATTTACCTTGATGGAGACAGGTTCTATAATATTACCTTTTATATCACCTTTCATATCCTGTAATGCAATTTTATTCGCATTTATCAAGTCCCATGGTTTACCAATATCTATCCACGAACCCCTTGGTAAGATGATCGTTTTTATATCCCTATAGCCGGCTATTTTGTTAACTATATCTGTGAACTCAAATTCACCTCTTGGACTCGGTTTTATATCCTGGTTCTCGAGAATATCTGTGGTATTTAACTTGTAAATACCAGCATTAACCAAATTAGTTATGGGATCAATAGGTTTTTCAATTATTCTATCTAAGTGATGATCTCTTAGGATCAATGCTCCATATTCTCTGGGGTTGTCGACTATGGCTCCTGCTATTACTGGGTATTTTGTGTTAATAGAGGCACTTAACGTATTCATAGCTACTTCCGAGAAAAATATGTCTGAGTACAAAATAACCACGTCTTCGCCGTAACCTATATGTTCAGCGGCTTTTACAACAGCATCAGCTGTCCCTAACAACTGTTTCTGATACACAATCTCGGCTTTAACAGCAGAGTTGGATTTTTCAACGTATTTTAATATTTTATCACTTAAGTAATGGGTCACGATTATTGCCTCTTTGATGCCTATTTTCTCTAGAAACATTAAGTGCCAATGCAGTAGTGGCTTGCATAGAACTGGTAAAAGAGCCTTGGGCCTTGTTTCTGTAATAGGTCTTAATCTACGGCCTTCGCCTGCGGCCAATATTATGGCTTTCAAAAACAACACCTGGATATGGTAAAAATTAGAGACTTTGCATATAAAAGTCTATTTACATTTACATCAATTACTTTGATCCGGTTAGATGATTATTAGCCAAGATTTTACATATTGGATAAAAGATCTTATCTTCTGATAATCATTATTATTATACAAAAGACACTTATTCTTTTTCAGTCTTGAGCTGTAGTGGGGAAAGCACCGCTGCGGGTTTTGGTCCGTCAGGAGTCGGAATCATTATGAGCTTTGTTTTATATATTTCTACACGCCTGATTGGATAGATCTTCCTGGCTAATTCAGCAATCTCAGCTGGAATCTTGTAATTAAGAATATTTTGAATGAAGTCATCTAATGATAACTCTGAGGCCTTCTTCATTATATACTCTTTCATGACTCTCCTAATTGCTTTTTTCTGGCTGGCTTTACATCTATAGCTTGTCAACGCAATTATTGTTACACGAAGAACATACCCATCTCTTGTTTGGACATCAAATATGCCTTGTATCTTACTACTTTTCCTTCTAACGAGGCTCCTCATATAATCTCTTGCCAATTCATGCCCCTTGAACCTTGTAAGGGCTTTATCACCATCAATCTCTATAATTTGGAAATATAACTTGACATGTACCTGTGAAATATCGCCGGTTATGTCATATAGGGTTGTTTCAATAACACGTCCAATCAATTTATTTGGATCATCTGCTGGTATAGTACCCAGGCTTATCCCTCCAAAAGCTTGAGGTGCTATTGCCTCGTACCATTTCTTGATTTTCCACTTATCTTTGATTACAACCCGTTGTTTTGATGACATTTTTACATCCCTTCCCTCACTTGGATTAATCTTATCAAAAGCTTTGAGGTTTATTAAATATGTTGCCTGGTTTTTATAATCATGTCGATTAATGAAAGTAATTCATCGACCGTAGCTTTGCATCTCTTGAGTGAATACAAATGATCATTTCTTACACTGATCCTTATAATGTATTTTGCCATTTCTTGCGAAACCTCGAATGATTCGACAATATCCATGTTACTGGGTATTTGAATATTATCGGGCTCCAGTGATTTTTTCACAGCTTTGATGAAGTCTTCGTTGCCAGATATTATGATTATTGATATCACTTGTTTTGAACCACGCATAATTGATCTCCATCACATTGTGAATATGCTTTCGAGGGTTCTACGCCTATTCTCAATAGTTCTCTAAGCGAAGTTATAATGCCCCTTTCATGCAAAATCGTGATAGGCCTATTTTTGGGTAATTTCTCAATATAAGACAACATATCCACCACTAGGTCTGGGCGTTCAATATAACCCTCGGGATCTATTGGTTTATTTGAAGAGAAAAATTCTAATATTGAAGCGGATATTATAGGTGACAATTGATCAATGATCTTATCATAAATAGCTATGATCTGTGATATTGCGAGATCGTTCATACTAATTGATAATAGGTCATAAGGGCAATTCAAGCAACTGCTGGCATATACAACTAGACTTCCTAAAATTTCGTGTAATTCAAACTCTTGACCCTCTTCACCATTTCTTTTATCCGTTAATATGAATTCACCAAATAATTTGTATGGTAATTTGGGATCTTTATTCAGATCTAGATATAGGTTATTGACGATCTTCTGGACCAGGCTAGATAAGACCATTAAATTATTCTCATTCAATAATTCCTTGTACCTTATTGAGTATGGGTCCTTTGTCTTAAACACATCTGATAAGATCTTTTCAATTCTATCTATACAACCTGTGATTCCAGGTAAAAACGGTATAAGTGTTCTATTAATGGCCCTTATAAGGCCCACTCTTCTAGCGCCCCATATTCGTAGACCGGCTATTTCGTATAATACGCCGCTCTCTACAAGTTCCTTTAAAATATCGTTTTCAGTGCCTGGGAATTTCCCCTCCTTGAAATCATAAAGCCCTAAATACAATCCAGATACTATTGCGAGTACTTTATCGAATTTCTCTATGCCAAAAACACTGTCAAGTTTCTCCACTATGTAAGCAGTTATGGAATATTCGCCTGTAGATTTTAATGACAATTGATATTTCTCGTCTATAGGGCTTAGATTAATGAGGATCGTGGGTTCGGTTTTCTCATCTATTATCAACTTTGGATCCAAGTTTACCTTTACATCCCATCCATGTTCTGATAGGTTTTTCATAAGAATACTACTGGCTATTAACGAATCGAGAGCACTATCTGGTATTATCCTGAAACTCTTATATTGTTCTATAAATGTGAGAAAATTGTTGTTTTTCATACTTATGCTGCACCATATGGCTCAGGCATAATCCTTTTATCAACCTGCTAATCTATATCAACTCATATCTGGTTATTATTTTCTTTTAATCAGAGCTATACAACCAAAATTTTGATCTCTTATCAAAAACGTTTTAAATACCCTAATAACCACGCGAGATCGCGCGGATCTCCATCTCATGATCCAGGAAGCGAATAAATCCCTGTGGATATCAATAGTTTTGCCTTTTCAGGATCATATTCCCAGTCAGGGGGCAATTTTTTAATCCTTTTATAATATTTTACTAGTCTGTGAATTTTTGATTCTATTTCTATTAAACCTCTCTTGCTGTGATAATCCTTTGGATGTTCATCCAAGTGTCTTCTAAGGTTCACAGCTTTTTTAATCAAATTAAACAAATCCTCTGGTATATTTATCTTCACATCATGTTTTTCAAGTATTTCTACAACTTTCTTACCTGTGACTTGTTTTATCAATGGAATACCATATTGATCTCTCAGAATAATTCCAATCATAGATGGGGGATAACCTCTTTTTGCTAATTCCACCACTAATAATTCTGCATCGCTCGGGCTCATATCCAGTTTTAACCATTTTGGTGGACCAGCTCGTGCTGGCCGCGTTGAATGCGAAGATCCCTTATCGCGTTTCTTATTCATGGTAATCACCGTTGTGTATGTCATAATTGTAAAATCTCTTAAAAACTTAACTTATCGAATTAATATCTGATAGTAATTGTTCAAGCACTGATTTAACAGCCTTAGCCCTATGGCTATACCTGTTTTTCTCCTCTATTTCCATTTCAGCGAATGTTCTTGTTTCCCCATATTCGCTTGGAACAAAGATTGGGTCAAAACCGAACCCTTTTTCCCCCCTCGGCTCTTTGGCAACGTGGCCGCATGTAGTTCCTCTACCTATGTAAACTTTACCATTGTAGATCAGGACTGCAACTGATTCGAAACACGCTGTTCTATCTTCAATGTTTTCAAGCAGTTTCAAGACTCCATTTATTCCAATGGTCTTATAGACAAAACTACTATAAACACCTGGAAAGCCGTTGAGAGACTTTATGAACAGGCCAGCATCCTCCACTAATATGGGTTTTCTAATTACGAGGTACGCGAAAATAGCGGATGCAAGCGCTACGTCATCCAATCGATCTGACTGTATTTCGTACTTTAAATTATATACAGGTTTCACCGTGAATCCATAGGCTGATGCTATTTTTTCAATCTCCTTTAATTTATGGACATTGTTCGTTGCTACATATATCTGATCAGTTTTCAACATATCTCTCCCCCATCAGGGTCTTTCTGAGCTTCCTGTCCACATATCTACCACGAGTCCGTATCTCTAGAAACTTTTTTTCAACTTTCTCAAAATCCCCCTTGTAATATTTTTTATAGCTACTTAGAAAACTTTCCATGAAAATGTTGTAAAGACGTGGATATAGTGCTTTTAAACTTCTATGCATTAAGTGCAGATCTATAGCGTATTCCTCTACATCATTGCTATATCCGGCTAGTCCAAAGTCTATTAAATAAGTCCTTTCATCTGATCCGTATATTACATTCGCTAATGTTAGATCACCGTGATATATACCCATATTATGCATTTTTGCGATTTGTGAGCCCAGATCTATCGCTATGTTATGTATTTTATCTGGTGGTAATTCCCCGAGTTTATCTGAAAGCCTAAACCCCTCTATGTATTTCATTATTATTATTCCATTATCTAGGTCTACTAACAATGGATACGGAACATTTAACCCTTGCTTATAGAGATCGATCAATACTTTTGTCTCAATCTTTGTACGATGTTGTATAAAGAATTGATCGTAGGCGGGATCTCTATAGGGCTTTCTCAGCCTTCTTTTTAACACAGATTTTAAATTAAAGAAATCAATCAAATAGATCTCGGCCTCAGCCCCCCTGGTTAGTAATAGGTAACTTTTATTCTGGCCTATGTTTTCTCTAGCCAAGGATATACACCTTCATCTATTCTTAGACGTTGCTTGATAAACAATTTGTTAGGCTCTGTGTATAATCCATGCAGATAATATAGAAGGCCTGTATACGCTATCATAATTCCATTATCTCCGGCTACCTCAGGTGGTGTACCGTAATATTTGATCCCATAGAATTTAGCAACGGCTTCTAGTTTGTTTCTTAAGGCGATGTTGGATGCAACTCCACCAACTAGTAGTAAGCTATCTTTGTTCGTCAACATCAAGCTTCTTTCAGCCACTTCTACGAGCATATTCAATGCTGTCTCGCGGAGGCTGTTACATATATTACCCAACATTTTTTTATCCCCAAGGTGCTTCTTTGCGAGTTTCAAAGCAGCGGTTAATAGTCCTGAGAAACTCAGATCACTGCCCTTTATAGTATATGGAATTGGTTGGAAAGAATCCCCCCATTCAGCACATATATCTATTGCATGTTTGTCACCAATAACATATGGTGGCGCTATACCCACCTCGCGTGTGAATGTGTCGAATAAATTGCCCAATGGGATATCAAGTGTCTCGCCTAAGACTCTGTATTGCATTTCACGCTGTGCGATAACCATAGTATTACCTCCCGAGACATATATTATTAAGGGGTCATTGAAACCACTGAATAATTTACCTATCTCTATATGTGCTACAGCGTGGTTTACTGGGACTACTGGTTTATTGTAATAAGCAGCCAAAAACCTCGCAAGAGTCGCGCCAACCCTGAGACATGGACCTAGACCAGGACCTATAGACACTGCTATTACGTCCACTTGATTTATACTTATATCAGCGTTACTCAACGCGTTTTTTATTAATGCAGGGGCATGTTTGATATGAAATTGTGCAGCTTCTCGTGGATGAATACCACCTTTCTCTGGTTTATATTGGGCGTTCACGTTAGCTAGTAATGTGATTGTTTTATCAAAATAGCTAATTATTCCAACGCCAAAGGTATGGCTCGTGGACTCTATGCCTAGGACGTAGATCTCTTGATCATGAATGGTATCTGGAACGTTCACTGGTATATTGAACCTAGTTGGAACAATCATGTAACCATCACTGTTAAAAAGGCATTACAGCACTTCATTAGATGTATTGTTTTCATTTCTCTTTTATGTATTCCACATAGTTACATTTACCACAATGCCATCGTGATATCGGATTTTTATGGAATGCCATAAAAGAGCCGCACTTGGGACATTTCTTATTTTTTCTTTTCAAACTCCACGTTTTAATATCTATCTCGTAGAGCTTGTGTATATAAGGCATAATATTACACCTAGCTATTAATAGGGACGGACATTTGTTTTTGTAATGATTTCTCGTCTCTTTTAATTATGTATTCCGGTTCAAATAATTTAGCACGTGCAGGTTCGTCATAGATATGCACCACGACTGTGCTAACGCATTGTCCATATTCCGTTTTCACACTCTTTACATAGACTTGTTCGATATTCACATTGAAAGCCCTAGCTATAGCTATCTTTATAAATCCACGACTAGGAGATCCCTCACCCAAGTGAAGGACTTTAAGCTCGATCTCCTTTCTTCCTATCACATTGTTATATCGTTCCTCGATGATTTCACAATCATATTTATCCAGTAGTTTTAGATATCTGCCCTTACTCTGCATATTATGTCACCATTAAGTGCTAACACTCACCTTAACAATAGAGGGTTTTGATGCTTTTAATATTTTTAAAAATAAAAGCCTATTTGATTTCATAGCTACTATGCCACTACCTGGTTGTCCATAGAGTATTGTGTTATAACTACTCTTTAAATAGGGTATTACAACCAAGTCTTCTTCACCTTTAACAAATATGTTGTGAACCTTAGTCATGGATATTGTGATCGAGTGTATGCTAATGGATCCCGCGGGGTTATAAACGATCGACTTTATTTGTGTAGTCTCCTTTGTAGTTAAGTGTTCAACAGTTTTCCGCCTAGTTTTATGATCAATTACCTTGATTTCTGAATAGTGCCTCTGGGATACGATATCGCCGATTGTTATATCAGCTTTCAAACCACTGATAACTCTCTCTCTGGTTCTAGTTACATAGAGAATACCTTGAGGTATGGAAAGCGACTCTCTCACATATGGGGGTAGTTTAAATACTGGTATATTTATTTCACTCAAACTTGATCACGAATCTTCCTTTTTTCGCTATTTCTAATGCTTTCGCAACCTCCGATCTCTCGGGATCTATCACGATTAACACGCCTTCCCACTCATCGCTAAAGTCCTTTGAACCACAGGTAGGACATACTTCGGCATTTTTTTCCACCAATGAACGGCATTTCTTACATGCTTTGTAAGGTTTCGATCTCTTGCTCAAATTTAATTACACCTTCGTATTATTTCTTCTTACGTAGCCAATCTATTTTACCGAGCCAGGGTTGTCTCATAGTCATGTGTATTCTGATGCCTTTCCCTGGTAAAGGCCCCATGGTGTATATCTTAGCTCTAACCACATCCTCTCTCTCGATCACTCGCTTAGACTCCTCTAGTAAAAGTACGCCTCGAGCAGTATCGAAATGAACTCTTTCATCAGATACCTGGTTTATGTGTATAAATCCATCTAGAATCCCTAGGTTTACATAGAGACCTGTCTTAGCCACTGTCTCAACTTTTCCCTCAACTACCTCTTTTATAAATGGATGGAAAACTAACGCGTCGAACACTACATCGTGGTATGTTGCGCCATCATTAGGTATGATCTTGCCGGCCGGATCAACATATGTATTCAGTATTGCTATGATTATCGCTAATGGTTGGGCTATTTTACCTTTTTCTAGTTCTATTTGGACCACCGCCCCCTCGTACTTGGATGCCAATTCCTCTCTAGCCACTACGTTTAATGGTCGATTGAACTTGGATGGCGGTATCCTGACAACGTCCTTTATTTTAACAATCCCGTACACTATCACTCACCAGCATGAACAGGAATTTTATTTCATATCAGGACGGTTTATTTAATAATGACTTAAAATACCTTCTATCTCAATTCTCCTGGATTCTTCTCTAAAATATATCTCGGTTATGCCATATTGTCTAAGTTTCGATCTTAGTTCCCTATCATTAGTAGCCACGATTGCTTTGTTTTCCATGGCGAAACGTATGATTGCATCATCAACACTTTCGTTTACATGTTGCTCGAAATCCAGTATTTCGAAAAATCTTTCTACTAATTGAAGAGCGAATAGGGCTTTTCTTTTTAATATACCATTCGATTTGCTAGCTATTTTCAATAATTCATTATAGACAGGTCTTATCACCACATATCTAGGCTTTATACATGTTTTTTCCTCTATTTGTTCAAGCACTCGGACCCCATTTGCCATTAAAAGCAACATGTTCGTATCGAACAAAATTATTGGCTTATTCTGTGACATGCTCTATTATTCCCCATCCAGCTAATCTCCACCTAGCCAAAACCTTTCTACTTATAGCTACCCGCGAACCTATCAATGTGGCTATCGGTTCTGAGAGCTCTAGTTCGATTGAATCCTTTTTAATGGTTTTTATAGTCGCGAGCCTCACAGCTGATCCCACGGCTACCACTATTTTTTCATTTACCTGGAGTGGCGGTATCTTGGTGAATTCCTTGGCTCCCACTACTCTCTCGAACATGGAATATCTTATCGTGATATTCTTTGTAACATATACTTTGTATCCTGGCTTAGTTACAATAGAACCAACCAACTGATCGTTTTTAGTTAGAGATGGGTCTAGAGTAGTCCGTATAGCTACAAGTCCACCTGGCCTAGCCTCATCTGTAACTAAATTCCCATACCTTAATTCCTCTACCCTGGTTACTACGGGTTCATATCTCGGCGAGGATGAAGGTTTAGCAGACGTCTGTACTTTGACACCGGGCAATATTATAATTTCGTCATCTTTACGTATTGTTCCTTGTAAAAGCGTTCCCCCAATAACACCGCCTTGGATCATATCATAGGGAGTTCCGGGTTTATTGATGTCAAAGCTCCTTACCACGTACATTAACGGAGGCTTGGACAACTCTCGAGAAGGTGTTGGGATCACTTCTTGTATAGCTTGTAAAACCACATCTATGTTAACCTTGTGAAGCGCACTAATAGGGATAATAGGGGCATCTCTAGCTATCGTATTCTCGATAAAAGAACGTATCTCATTATAGTTCTTAATCGCCTTTTCTTTGGACACTACGTCTATTTTGTTTTGCACTATAATTATGTTCTTGATACCCAGAATTTCTAATGCCATTAAATGCTCAACTGTTTGGGGTTGTGGGCATGGCTCATTAGCTGCTATTACCAATATCGCGCCATCCATGATCATCGCTCCGCTTAACATTGTTGTCATATATGCTTCATGACCGGGAGCGTCTACATAATTTACCCTACGCAGAAGCGTGGACTCAGAGCCGTCTGGACAATACTCCTCAGTAGTGTAAGACTCTGGTGGGTGTAACTTGTCGCAGTAGGCTATATTGCCATCGGCATATCCAAGTTTTATGGTCATTCCACGTTCTATCTCTTTACTATGTTTTGCAGTCCAAATCCCTGTTAATGCCTGAACTAACGTGGTTTTCCCGTGATCAACATGTCCAACAACTCCAATATTAACTTCAGGGAGTCTGAGATCCCAGGGCAATGTAAGATCACCATTGATCAAATGATCAAAGAAATATTGGATACATTTCACTAATACCTTATCATAGTATTTATCTGAGTGATGTCAGGGCTTATAGTATTTCCTCTTACCATTTTTCTACGTCGTTCCCCTTTTTCCTTTGGATGGAATCCAGGAGGTCCTGAGAGTAAAACTCTTTTCTTAACAGGACCCAAGACATCATGTCTCATAGGAAACCCGCTTAGATCGCTCCCCCCTGTAATAATCAGCTTAACATTCCTAAGACCTACTAGCGATCCGTCTATTTCATCTCCCAGTTTTAATCCTATGAAGGTTTGGGCTCTTTCGTCGTTAATCCTGATTTGCCATGCACGCGCTCTAAATATCTCACCCTCGATCTCAGTTACACCAGTTAAATCGATTAATTTCTCGGAGTTAACTTTAACGACATTACTTGGAATGGTATTATCTATCACTATTCTCCCAGTTAACTTTACTTTATCACCAGTATCAGGTCGACGCATTCTAATGGTTACAACATTATGTTTCGCGTTTATCTTCTGAGCTGTATCAGCATTGAGCTTGATTATTGGTAACTCCAATTGCTCCTTCATTTTATCTGTAAATGGTATATCTGGATCCCCAATTACCTTGACTTTTATAGATTTCCCATCTTTACCTGCTTCTGGATCGTTTATTACCACTTTGAAATCAGGCATTTTAAGTGCCCACCGTTAATGGTCTTGGCCATGTTCATTGATAACTAAATAACGGGTTTTTATACACTTATTTAGGGGTGATTACCATTGAGTAATGGTGTTAAAACCTGGGTAAGACAGCCCATTATAGTTGTGCTAGGACATGTGGATCACGGTAAAACAACGCTTCTCGATAAAATACGTGGAACAGCGGTAGCTAAGAAAGAGCCAGGAGAAATAACTCAACACATAGGTGCAAGCATAGTGCCAGCTAGCGTTATAAGAAAAATATCAGAGCCGCTGAAAAAATATTTCCCAAAAATGAGTATCGAGATACCAGGTTTACTTTTCATAGATACGCCTGGTCACGAACTTTTCAGTAATTTACGTAAAAGAGGTGGTAGTGTAGCCGATATGGCAGTTCTAGTGATTGATGTAATAGAGGGATTTCAACCACAGACCCACGAGGCCATTAATATTCTAGTTGAGAAAAAAGTGCCATTCATCGTGGCGGCTAATAAAATCGATCGTATAGATGGGTGGAAACCCCATATAGATATGCCATTCTTAGAAACTATAAAATATCAGACACAGAGAACGATTTCCATACTAGAAGATAAGTTGTACTCGATCGTGGGCAAACTCTACGAATATGGATTTGAAGCGGAAAGATTTGATAGAGTTAAGGATTTCAGAAAAACCGTGGCAATAGTTCCTGTTTCCGCTAAAACCGGTGAAGGCATTGCAGAATTATTGGCACTGATAGCTGGCTTGGCTCAACAATTTATGAAGAAAAAGTTACTTACAAGCGAAGAACCTGGCAAGGGTGTTGTATTAGAAGTAAAGGAAGAACCAGGCCTTGGAACAACAATTGATGTAATCATATACGATGGTATCATCAAACAAGGAGACCTCATAATAGTTGCTTCGAAAAACGGTTATGTGGTGACAAAGGTCAGAAGTTTACTAATACCACGGCCATTACAGGACATGAGAATGCACGAGGGTAATTTCATTCAGATAAAAGAGGCTTATGCAGCATCCGGTGTCAAGATCGCTGCTACTAATTTAGATGATGTTATTGCTGGATCACCACTTTATGTAGTACGTGATGAGTCGAAAATACACGAATATGTAAATATGATCAAAGAAGAAATATCATCCATAATTTTCAGAGCCGAGGTAGACGGAGTCATAGTGAAAGCTGATACCCTAGGTACACTTGAGGCGTTGTTAACAGCACTTAAGAAAAACGACATACCAGTCAGAGTGGCTGATGTTGGCAATGTAACACGTAATGATGCAATAGAGGCATCCATCATCAAGAGATCTAAACCTGAATACGGAGTTATACTAGTATTTAATACAAAAATATTGCCGGAAGCAGAGGAGATCATAAGTAAGGAAAACATCCCAGTATTTGTCAATAATGTCATTTATCAATTAATCGAGGAATATTTCAAATGGTATAAAGAATTCAAAGAAAGAGAAAAAGAACGTGAATTGGAATCCTTGATAAGACCCGCTAAAATAAGAATATTACCTGGCTATGTTTTTAGAAGAAGCGATCCAGCAATCGTTGGGATAGAAATACTTGGAGGAACAATAAAGCCGGGATATCCATTAATGAGAGCGGATGGCGTGAGTATCGGGAACATTATGCAAATAAGGGATCGTGATAACGTCCTCAAGGAGGCTTATAAAGGGCAAAGAGTTGCTATAAGCATTAAAGGTAAGGTAATGGTAGGCAGACAGATCGATGAAGGTGATGTGTTGTACACCGATATCCCGAGGGAACATGTCACAACGTGGCTGTCCAAATACAGGAATGAATTACGAGATGATGAAAGTATCGTTCTCGAAGAAATAATAAATTTGAAGAAAAGACAAGATCCGTTTTACGGCTTCATACCTTATAGATAATTCTATTGGTGAAAGAAGCTATTTAACTTGTTGACCATACTTTAATGTCCACTTTAACTTCCTTGGATCTCGCTTCATTTTGTGATTTTTGAAACATTTGCTACTACAAAACCATAATATTGTTCCATCGTTTAAGACATGCATTAATCCTGTTCCAGGTTCTATATCTTTGCCGCAAAATGTACATCTTATTACCCTTGGCATATTTAATCACGCCTCTTTAATGACTGGGATAGGATAAGCTACAAAGAGGTTTAAAATATTTTAAGGGAATATTCTGGTTAGTAAAAAAGGACAACGGCAATTTGGGCGATCGCGATGAGTGATAGCAATGGAAAAAGTAGTAAGATTTTATTTGAGTCACCGAAAATAAATGTGGTCGAGGAGATAGGATTTCCAGCCGAGGTCATACAAATAATTGGACGTACCGGTGTCACTGGAGAAATAATACAGGCACGTGTGAGAATACTTGAAGGCAGGGATAAAGGTAGAATAATAACTAGGAATATAAAGGGCCCGGTTAGAATAGGAGACATAGTTATTTTGAGAGAAACGGAAAGAGAGGCGAGGAAACTTACTACAAGAAGGTAAAAAATGTCAGTATCAGGTTTTCTTTGTTTAAAAACACATAGAGGTTATATCATGTTCTTATAGTCTAACCTGTCTGCGCCCTTATCTGTTGTACTCTTTTTATTAATTCATCAACGATTTCTTTGGCTCCACCAGGTTCTATGATCGCAACAGATGCAGCGGCGACCTCTATTCCAGCGGCCTCTCCTAATCTCTTTTTGCTAGGTACATATGTATACGGTATTTTTTTCTCATCACAAAGTATTGGCAAGTGGGCAACTATTTCAGGAGGATCCACATCTTCTGCAATAATGACTAATTTTGCTTGTCCTCGTTCTACGGCTTTGGTTGTCTCATTTGTACCTTTTTTAATCTTTCCACCACTTTCTCGCACTTTTTTCACAATTTCATATGTTTTCTCAGCGAGATCTGAGGGAACTTCGAACTTTACATAAAATGGCTTAGGCATGTTCATCCTCCTCCCATTTTGGTCGTCTTCATGAATTAAAATAGAATCTGCTTTAAGGATTAATAAATATTGGGCTTCAGGGATTGAAAACGTATCAGTCATGTGTGTATATTAGGGCTACGTTGTTTTTGTTTACTTGATCTATTCTGGCGAAGCCGATTCTATATAATTGTATGATGGATCCTATCTTTTCATTTAATATTCTTGATTCAATTAGAATACTTCTATTCACCAGCTCTGTGCCCTGTGGTATTAATAAAGCTCCATGAACTTTTTCATTATCAGGGACCCATTGTATAACAGGGGCGTTAACTTTCCTAGCTTCTTCTTGTGTAAGGCTATGTAACTTGATCACAAATATTGGTCTATTGTTTATTACTTTTATATCTGTGATTACAAAGTTCCCCAGGCCCATTAGCCTAAAGACACGAGTTCTCACAAGTTCTAGGTCGTTCGACGAAATATACAATATTGAATTATCAAATATAATGTATTTATATGTCTCCTTACGTGATGGATGGATCGGTATTAATGCCTCCAATTCCCTAGGTAAATCATTTATAATCAAGGGGATTGGATCGTGAACGGCCATGTATCTGTTTGCAATTGGATCTACAATTGTTCTATTTATTGCATATAGATTAACCAAGCTTATCTTCGCATCAACTTGTTTTATGTTCACATCTTTAATTATTTTCCAAATAGTTTCCTTAACTATGCCTTTACGCATTAATCCCTTTATAGTACCTAGCCTTGGATCAGAGTACGCTTCTACCTCGCTTTCTTGCATCATTTTTCTCATTTTGGATTTACTCAGTACAACCCCTTCTAGAGATAGCCTACCAAAATGCACTGTCTCGGGATATCTCCAGTTCATGTGATCATATAGATATTTTTGTTTTACAGTATTAGTTAAGTGTTCCTTTGCTCTAAGTATATGAGTTACACCCATTAAATAGTCATCGACACCTGCTGCAAAATTATATGTTGGCCACACAATGTATTTCTCCCCAACCACTGGATGCGGTGTCTTCGTTGTGTCGATTATTCTAAAGGCAACCCAGTCCCTTACGCTTATATCCGGGTGATTAAGGTCTGTTTTTATCCTCAATACAGCTTCTTCTTCGTTATAGTGGCCTTCAAGCATTTTATCGAATTCATCTAAATGGATTTCAATGGGCAATTCTCTGTGAGGACAGGATTTACCGGCATTTCTAAATGAGCGGAAACTTTTAGAATCGCATTTATCCACGTATGCCCCTCCACGTTCAATGAGTTTTTTTGCTATGTCGTAGAATATCTCAAGTCTTAAACTTTGTATATACTCTTCATCCCAGCTTATTCCAAGCAATTTCAAGCTATCCTTAATATCTAAGTAAGCCTCTGGATAAGGCGATTTTATTCTCGGATCGGTATCCTCGAATCGAAGGATGAATTTACCCTTATACATATCGCTGTACCAATAACATAACAAAGCCGGCCGCGCGTTTCCTAGGTGAATGGTGTAATCTGGGTTAGGCGCGAATCTTGTTACAAACTTGCCCTCGACTGCATTTGGTAATGGGGGTAAGGTTTTCTCATATACCTGTGATCTCTCCTCCAATAGTTCTGGCCAATTCTCCTTGGCAATTCTAACTTGATCTTCGTAACCTAATTTGTTAACCTCCTCAATCACATTCTTTATAATGTCCAAGTATTGCCGGATATTTCCACGTATCTCTGGGATCTCCCCAATCACTTTGGAGATCACAGCCTTGAAGTCGGCTTTACCCCCATATTTGATAGCATTGGCTAATGCGTGTTTATATGCCACTTCACGCACTTTCTCTAATAGCGATTTCTCTTGCTCTTTCAAGCACAGTCACCAATATTGTTTTACCCGGTGTTTCCCAAGTTATATCTATGATAAACAAGACTCTTCCTTCACACAGAGACATTATATTTCTTGTCTCCATTTTACCAGTTATGACATAGGCTATTTTATCGCCTCTTTTGATCAAATCACCTTCTTCTAACAATAAATAACGAGTTTTGCCTTTGATCTCCTGTATACATATAGAAGTGCCCTGCTTAATGAAGTAAGCCATGGCTGAATCTTTACGGGGCTTTAAGACTATCATCTCGACCTTGGATCTAGCGGACTCGAGGTCTAAGTACTCTATTACAGATTCAAACGGTATTAATCCATATATTTTATCACATTTCACATCCTTGATCTTGTCTCCAAGTAACACGAATTCACCATTGGAAAAACATATATTTCTATTACTTTTTAAACCCTCTACATATATTTCGGGGAATCTATATGAGATGTTCAAATAGCCCTACCTTTTTCTAATCGACTTGACATATAGCACTGGATCTATATTTCTCATTCTCATATAGTTAATGATTCGTTCTCCTAATACCAGTGGTTTCTCTAACAATTCACTGAGTGTTGTTGCGCCCACGAGGAACATCGAGATCCGCATCTCCTCTATGAACAGTGATATGTATTTTTTAGCATTCTCCAATCCGCCTTCTAGCAAATGTTTTAACACTGGTCTCGCAATTCCAACTAAATTGCTTCCCAATGCAAGTGATTTAACAGCTTTGATTCCATCCCAGATACCGCCACTTGCAATTATAACAGATCCTGGCCCAGCGACCCTAGCCTCGATCACAGATAATGGCGTTGGAATCCCCCACGAGGAAAGTTTTGCACCGATGATGTGTTTAACGCTATCTGGCGGATTTCTATAGGCTTCTACAAGTGCCCAATTAGTTCCACAAGCACCTGCTGTGTCAAACATTTTTACCCCTATTTCATAGAATAATTTAACGGTCTCCATGGATAAACCATGCCCGACTTCTTTAATAATGATCGGCATGCGTATCTCTTTGACTAAAACCTGAAAACGTTGTAGTAAATCCTTACCAAACCTTGTATCCCCCTCGGGTTGTATGACTTCCTGTGCTGGATTTAAGTGTACAGCTAGGGCATCAACGTCTATAGCGTCCATCGCTATCTTGATCTTATCTATGTCTATATCCCACAAACTAGTTATACCTATGTTTCCGATCACAGGAATATCCCATGAAACCTCGCGGACAACTCTATATGTTTCAAGGATCTTTTCTTTGAAGTTGCTTTTGATCAATGGTAATTGGCTCCCCAACCCTATTGCTATTTTGAATTCCTTGGCTATTTTGGCTAATTGTTCATTAATTGTTCTTAAACTTTCATGCCCCCCAGTCATAGCCTCTATTATTATTGGGGCATTTAATTCATATCCTAGAAATTTCGTTGAGAGGAGAACATCGTTGAGGTTTATACCCGGGAAGGCCTGGTGTACGAGGATTATCTCTTTGAAAACGTCTTCGCAGTTGCCAGGAAATACCACATCGTTCCTGGTACAGATCTCTATGTGCTGAAGTTTTCTATTGGCTATAGCCTCATTCTCGGGATCCATGATTAATCCCATTAATGAACATCATAATATTAGATAAAAAAGGATAATAGACTAATAAGCAACATTGGAAAATCACTTGGATCTGCAATTAGCTCTGAAATCTTATAGCGGCATATCCCACTACAGCCGATTTATCTCCTGATATATCACCGCTTGTTGCGTGTCTTAAGAGTATTGCTGTGCCTTTACAAGCCTTCGCGATTTCCATGAGGACCATTATGCCTCCAGGCCCACATATACTTATGTTTTCATCAATAATGGTGTTGTAAAAACCGACAGTGTCTAGTTCAAGCACCTTTTTAATAGCATTCATGTCCTTTCTTATAGTCACTTCATGGGGTTCGTAATGATTGAAATCACTGCTCGCGAGAACCAGGGCCTTTCTATTCAACTCTTTAATAGAATTCAATATAGATTTCGCCAAATCCCTTGCAACATCAGGAGTATGTATTCCAATTACAATTGGCAGGATTTTTACTTCGCGTTTGTACACGTATTGGTATAGGTATTGAATAAATGGTAATTGTACCTCGACAGAATGTTCTTCCAAATGAGCATATATATCCAGATCTGCTATTTCACTGACTTCGGATACTTTCATTGCCAATTCCTTGTCGACCTCAAGCAATCCGAGCGGCGTTTCCCAAACGCCTGATGGGTAAATTGATACGGGCTTCCCATAGCCTGTATGATTAGTTCCCAATATAATTACTGTGTCAGGCACATCATCTAGTCCCATGTTGTAAAATACGTGTGCAGCTATAGGGCCACTGTATATGTACCCGGCATGAGGCGCTATGTACCCTATGGTATTAGTTCTCTTGGTTTCAACAGGTTTTGGCAATTCCCCTGGACCTAGGTTGTGTTTGAAAGACCACTCTATGGTTCTTATAAGGTCATTTTTATCACTTGGATAGAAAAACCCAGCCACTACTGGTTTTCGAATTCTCATCACATACACCATCTCTGTAAAATATAAAAGAAATAATAGATAATTAATGAAAACACGGCAGTTGTTCACTTAGCCCAATTCTATAGAACTTCTAACTGAATCAAAAGTTGGAAAGTCCTAGAGCGTTGTCTCGAACTCTGATGGCTGTTCTGGAAGATCGGCATTTGGGGCGATAACGCCGCGTTCTCTCAATATTTGCCTTGTGAGTATCCAATAAAGCAATGCGAGACTTTTCCGGCCTTTATTATTTCCTGGGATTACTAGCTCCACGTAATTGGTGACGTTATCGGTGTCGCAAAACGCCACTATGGGTATTCCTATCTCTGATGCTTCTTTCAATGCCTGGAGATCAGCTCTGGTATCAGTCAACACTACGACATCGGGTTCAAAATACCATTCTAGACTTGGATTTGTAAAAGTACCTGGCAAGAATCTACCAGTGAAGGCCTTGCAATTGATATATTGGCACATTTTACTCACGGGTTTCTTGCCATATTGTCTAACCGAGACAACCGCTATTTTATCTGGCTCAAATCTCGCGAGGAATCTACCTGCTGTTCTAAGCCTTTCATCGATTTTTCTAACATCCAATATGTATATACCATCTGAACGAACTCTATATACGAAAGGTTCCATGAACTTGGTGCAAATATGTGTCCCTATATGGACACCTGCCGATAGGTATTTATCTATGGGCACTAATAGCTCTATTACACTGGGTATGTGTTGAATATCTCTGCTGGTCTCATCGTTTGACACAAATCTCACCTCTCCGATTTCACGATATCTTTGGGAAGTGTAATACATCCTGGACTATATCTACATGTGATAAAAACATTCGTCTACAACAATATCTTTTTATGCCAAGTTCATCTAAGACTTTGCATGGGTCTTCGCCATTTTGAACTCGTTTCTTATACTCATCCCACAGATGTCCTATTGGTGCTCCACATGTAAAACATCTAACTGGGAACAACATCGTGATCACTATCTGTAACTTTTTTGCCACCTTCTCCTAGCGCTATATCTCCCCCATTTTTCTGGTTCTGTTCTACGGGGATCTCCCGCTAACATATGCCTGTCATATTCCTTGAGGATCGTCTTTATCTCGTCATTGTTGAAATACTCGACTAATCCTCGAGCTATTGCAATTCTGCATGCTTCAGCCTGGCTCATCACTCCGCCTCCTTTGACACTCACCTTTATATCTACTAGTTTCCGAAGATCTCCCACTAAACGCAAAGGTTCCATAATTTTTTCCCGTGCCATTTCAATAGGCCATATCTCTATGGGTGTATTATTTATCCAAACCCTTCCCTCACCGGGTCTTATCACGGCTCTAGCTATGCTTGTCTTTCTCTTACCTGTTGCTACCACGATTTTTGCTTCTAGGACATTAGAAACATCGCTCATTTAACTACACCTCTCCATCCCATTGCTAAGGCTATTTCAGCAACTGTTATATATCTACCTTTAAGCCTCGATGCATCTGCCTCTGGGAACCTCGTGAACTCGGTATTGGACATTTCTGGAGGTACTCCAATATATGCCTTTAATCGCTTGAATGCCTCTCTGCCCTTGGGCTTATCCATTGGCAACATACCTCTTACAGCTCGTTTGAATATGTTTATGGGATTTCTAGGTCTTCTAACACCGTATTTCTCAGGATTAAGGTGGGTCCTCACTTTGAAATATAATTTATATCCATTGATCACCCTATTTCTCTCACCACTCACGATGGATTTTTCAACATTGACAACATATACTTTATAGCCTTCGAGTAGTTTTTTAGCCACAATACTAGCTAATCTACCTAGGATTTGATTAGTCGCATCTATATAAAGTTCTTTTTTCTCAACCATGCATCACTCACCCTACAATCTTTACATTTGAACCATGTGGTCGCTCTCTTAATGCTTGGAATAGATCGATTGGAATACCTCCCGCTTTTTTGATTTTCTCAATAGCGGATTTTGAGAATTTAAATGCAGCGACCACAACCGGATGATCTAGTTCACCAGCTCCTAGAACTTTGCCTGGAACTACTACGTAATCGTGGGGCAAAGTATGCCTATTTATCCTGCTTATGTTGACAACTCTCATTTTTCTACGTGGTTTTTCAAGTTCCTCTGCAACAGCTAACCATATTTTTGCATTATACGTCCTTGCATATTTTCGAAGCTCCCTTATTAGTCTACGTAGAATCATGTTTGTCTTTTTGATTTCATGGCTATTCATTTAAGACACCATGTTTTATCAACATGGCTTTGAACTCCTCTATTTTCTTGTTGAGAATTGATATAGCAGTTATTAAAACATTTTTAGCGCTAAGGGAATTGACGAGTTCGATGTTTAGGATAAACTCGTTCTCCTTATAGGACACTCTTATGGCATTATTAGGGCATATCTCTTCACATAACTTACAGAAATTACACTTGAGTTTACTCGTTTCATCAACTATAACGTTATTGTTCACGACTATGAATACGTTGCGAGGGCAGGCATTCACGCATTTTAAGCACGCGTTTCCAAGACATCTTTCACTATGTATCGTTATGATAGGGATAAACTTATGTGTAGCCACAGAAACAGGGCTCCATTTTATATGCTCTCTACCTCTCCCCAGCCTAGCGTATGCTTCTAATTTGATCCTTTGGCCTTTTACAAGCTCGGCTATAGGTATATTGTCATATACAGGTACTACGCTTGGATCACTTGGTATAAGGTCTTTACTATAAACGACAAGTTTACCTGATTCTGGCCCCTCGGCTTCTAGATCAAATTTAGCGAAACAATCTTCCGAGAAAACCCCTTTCTCACCTGCTTCAGCACATTCTTCTGGGGGTTTGTACTTTTCAAGAGCAATATCGCTTTTTAACGGTATTAGGCCTAATCTATGGGCTAGGTATTCGTCGTAGAATACGCTGGAGTTTTCCATGAAAATTACATAATCTATTGCCATAGTAGGCACATCACTTATCATAACTCTTCTAATAGAATTTAACACGTGAAGTTTTATTCCTTTTATATATAGTTTCACAGAGCGCGGAGTATTTTCCAGTATTTGTATTTCCAAGAACAGGCACCTCTTTCCACTATAGTCTTCTACCTCTTCTACCACCTGGTCTACGTGTGGTGTCATGTGGTATTGGCGTAACGTCTTCTATTCTGCCTATTATGAAACCAGCCCTGGCCAAAGCTCTGATTGCGGCCTGCGCTCCTGGACCTGGCGTTTTAGGACCATGTCCCCCCGGCGCTCTCACCTTGATATGTATTGCTGTGATGCCTTTATCCATGCTTTCTGAAGCGGTTTTAGCCGCCGCCAACATTGCCGCATACGGACTTGGTTTCTCTCTATCAGCTTTAACGACCATGCCACCGCTATATCTGCTTACAGTCTCGGCTCCTGAAAGATCCGTTATATGTATTATGGTGTTATTGGGACTACTATAGATATGTGCTATTCCCCATTTGAGTTCTCTCGATACAAATGACATGGCCATTCACCTAATTAGTGGTTAAGCTGGTTTTGGCCATTGGGCTTAATAAGTAGTAGTTCACAAGCAGCTCTTCATCTATTGAGACAATGTAACCAGGGCTTCTAATCCTTCTAGTTCCAATTGCTATATGTCCGTGAACTATTAGTTGCCTGGCCTCGTATATTGACTTGGCGAGGCCTTTTCTGAACACTATTGTTTGTAATCTCCTTTCCAGAAGGTCTTCTACCTTGAGGTTCAAAACATCCTCTAGTTTTGAGCCCTCTTTTAACAACCCTAACTTGACTAATCTGTCTAACAATGACTTCTCCTCTTTGCTACGAATATCTGGGGGTGCTGCTAAAAGTGATCTTGCTCTATGCCTGAAGTATCTGACAATGGTTGCAGCTTTCCATAATTCTCTCTTGTTCCTTAGCCCATATATTCCTATTAACCTTGATTCATACATCAATACATCTTTTCTCCAGGGGTGGCGTGGACCTGTCCAGGTTTTTCTGGGTTTACGGGGATCTCCCATTTAATCACCTGTGCTATTTGCTACTGCTCTGTTGCTGGGTTTTCTTTCTTTTAACACCAACAGTAATGCCTGTTCTACCAGTTGTGCGCGTTCTCTGGCCTCTAACTTTCAATCCAAGTGCATGCCTTATGCCACGCCAGCTCTTTATTCTTTTCTCTCGCTCTATATCTTCCTTCACGTACAATAATAACGTAGCACCATTTAAGTGCAGGTCCTCTCCGGTGGAGTAGTCTTTCCTTCTGTTATACATCCAGGACGGAATTTCATATTTCTTGGGGTTTTTAGTGACATCTTCAATGCGCTTCACTTCCTCGTCTGTTAAATACCCTGTTAACATAAATGGATCAAGCCCTATTGTTTTGCATATCGCATTTGCAAATGAATATCCAATGCCTTTAACCTCGGATAAACCATATATCAATGGTAATTCACCATCTATGTCCGTGTCGAGCAACCTGATTATTTGCCTAAATGTTCTCCTAGCACTCAATTTCTTCACCGTATAATCAAATTAACATCGGCTAACTCATAACTAGAGGGCTAAATGTGTTTATAAACTTATAAACGTAATCAATGGGATGAAGCAATACGAATAACGCCGGGGGCGGGATTCGAACCCGCGCGCCCCTTTCGGGGCACTGGCTTGCTGTAATATGATCAAACTCCAGGCCAGCCCCTTAGGCCGCTCGGGCACCCCGGCACTCCTATTTGATATCTCCTTGGAAAAGACTTAAATTTGTTACATCCACTTATAGTTCTATTTCCATCCATATTTCGGGCGGTACCCGTACTCTGATAAGCTGTTTCATCACTCTCTCGTCTTCGGCTATATAGAGTAATCTCTTATGGATCCTCATTTCCCATTTCTCGTATTTTTTCTTGCCCTCACCATGAGGCAGTTTCAGTGTCCTAACCTGCAACTTTTTTGTAGGTAAAGGTATAGGTCCTCGCATGCTGACACCGGTTTTTTTAACGATCTCAACCATTTTGTTGACAAATTCCTCTAAGATTTTCACATTAGTGCTCCATATTTTGATCTTTACCATTCTTTGGCTCGACATCTTTGATCATCCTAAATAATTTACCAGTCCCCCTAGATAGAAGTGTGGATATAACAAGGTCTTAAAAAGTTTATTATATGCTCATGGACAAAAATGCGCATATTGGTTTCTCTACTTCTTTATTGTGACCTGAGCGGGCTTAATTTCTATTACCTGTCCTATTCCTATGGTCTTACCCATATCTCTCATAGCAAATCTGCCCAATCCTGGGAACTCGGCATATTTCTCAACTACCAATGGCTTTATTGGTTTGAATTTGACAACAGCTATATCGCCTTGTTTAATGAACTGTGGGTTTTTCTCCACTTCTTTACCAGTCCTTGGATCAATCTTAGATAATATCTCTGTGATCCTGCATGCAACACTTGCTGTGTGAACATGTATCACTGGGGTGTATCCAACTGCTATGGCTGTTGGATGCCATATTATCATTACTCTGGCTGTGAATTCATCTACCACGGTTGGTGGAGCATCAATTGGGCCTACCACATCGCCACGTTTAAGATCTTTCCTTTCAACGCCCTTCAAGTTGAAACCTATGTTGTCACCGGGTTCTGCTTTTTCTATCCTCATGTGGTGTGTCTCTATGCTCTTGACCTCGGCTACGAGTCCGGGTGGCATTATCGATACTCTGTCACCTGTTTTTAATATCCCTGATTCAACTCTACCTACAGCCACGGTACCTATACCTGAGATATTATATACATCTTGAATCGGGACTCTAAGTGGTTTATCAATGGGCTTTGGCGGGACTTGCAAGAGATCCAAGGCCTCTACTAATACTGGTCCATTATACCACGGCATATTGGGCGATCTCTCTATTATGTTTTCACCAGTCCAGGCAGATATTGGTATAAATGGTATCTTGGATGGATCGTATCCAATGCTCTTGAGGAATTTTGAAAGAACTTCTTTGATCTCTTCATATCTCTTTTGACTATAAGGAGGCTCTGTGGCATCCATCTTGTTAATGGCTACAATCAATTGATTTATGCCCATTGTTTTAGCTAAGATCGCGTGTTCGCGGGTTTGCCCTTCGGCACTCATTCCAGCCTCATATTCTCCTTTCCTGGCACTTACTACGAGAATAGCAGCATCGGCCTGACTAGCTCCCGTGATCATATTTTTAACGAAGTCTCTGTGACCTGGTGCATCTATTATCGTGAAGAAGTATTTCTTTGTCTCGAATTTCATGTAGGATAACGCTATAGTTAGTCCACGTTCACGTTCTTCTTTCAGTTTATCTAATAACCATGCAAATTTAAAGCTCTCTTTGCCTATTTTCTTGGCTTGTTCTTCGATATCTTTTAGTGTTTTTTCATCAAAATATCCTAGACGGTATAACAATTGCCCTGTCATAGTACTTTTTCCATGATCTACATGTCCTATTATTATTAAGTTCAAATGTGGCTTTTGAAGTGCCCCGCTCATCATGTAACACCTGTTCCAGTTTTTATCACTCAACAAGATGTAAATAGAGTTAGGTATTTATAAATCTCATGGAAAATTAAGGCGTTAAATCCTTATCTACTGCTCAAAGCTATTCTTTCTATTTCTTCTTTTTTCTGTACAGCATAGCTCTTGGGGTCATTATTGCTAGCAAGTATTATTTCCTCGGCTAATGCTTCCTCTATAGGCAATGGATTGTTAAAGGCCTTTAATCTAGCACCTTCTGTGAGATGTCTCAACGCGAGATCTATCCTTCTGAGAGGTGAAATATCAACAGAGACGTGATAGGTAATACCGCCATACATTATCCTGGTTGTTTCCTCGCGAGGAGCTGTATTTTCAATAGCACGTATTAATACTTGTATAGGGTTTTCACCGGTTTTCAAATAAATTATATCAAACGCTTTTTTTACGATATTGTAGGCTAAGTGCTTCTTGCCCATATTTCTTCCCGGCCGCATTAGCTTATTTATCAATCTCTCCACAATAGGTACTTCTGCTTTTCCAAATCTCCTGTGCTCATGCCTCCCCCCAGTATGTGGTAAGTATACTGGCTTTAAACAGATATATCGCTTTAAGCTAGGATCTCTGATCTCTACGAAATCGTAACTCCACTTATTGAACAATTTTACTTCATTAATGTTAATGCTCAATGCTGAGTATTCCTGTGTAACCAAGTCTAAACACCTGTAACCCTCAGTGGGATAAGGATATATCACAGGGTTTTTAAAATTGTGAGTAATGTGCAGATTCGTGATGAGGACTTTTCCTGCGATATTAAAAACATTACCTGACAGGTTTTTGTTTCTTACCTAGCCATAGGGCCTTTAACGACACTCCATTAACCATTACGACTTTATATTTGACTCCTGGAATATCTCCCATCGCACCTCCTAGTGTACCTCCAATACCCTCTATTATGACTTCATCGTGTTCATCGATGAAGTTTATACCGCCATCTAGTGGGACGAATGCTGTGACGACTTTGCCATTTTTAACTAATTGAACTCTGACACATTTTCTAACAGCTGAGTTAGGTTTACGGGATTCAACACCTACTTTTTCAAGCACAATGCCACGCGCCATGGGCGCGCCTTCCATCGGATCTTTTATTAATCCCATTTTGAATAGCATTCTGTTCTTAAACTCTCTTTGATACCATTGAAACTTCTTTCTTTTTTTCACCAATTTTCTCGCTGCATAGAGTCCAGCGGGGGATTTCTTACCAGGCATATATCACACCAGTAAGCATATTTGTCCCTATAACTAATCATGATGAATTATTTTAAATTTTAGGCTATTATAACAGAGTCTATGTTAAAATGTCGTTTTAAAATCAATCTAGCTCGGTAAGCGTTTTTCCCATTCTTACCTATTGCAATGGCCTTATCACTGGGATCCACAGCTACGTATACAACCTTGGTTCCATCGGGTTTGGTAACCAGTTTGACCTCCTTAACTCTTGCTGGAGCTAGGGCATATCTTATTTGTTCATCTAGTTTATCACTATATCCAACTATCTCAATATTTCTATTCAATAATTTTCTTAATTGTTGCACAAAAAATCCACGAGGGCCTATTGCTCGTCCTATGTCTTCGGGGTTTACTAAAAATATTATGCGATTGTTTTCCTCGTCTATAACACAATCCCTAACAGCGACTCCTGTTATCTCATTTAATAGAGCCATATACCTGAATTCATCCGGGGTTATCTTCACTTGTTGCTTATTCATTGTTGTTCACCCCTTCTAGTAGCTAGTTCCAATATGTTGGATTGCCCAGGATCTATTATCGCCAATGCTTGAATACTGTGGGGTCTCCCGAGAAGTGCGCCTAGTTCCATGTTTGTACCTGGAAATAACAATATAGGTATGTTTCCGAGTTTAGCATAATATGTGAGGTCTCTCTTAGCATCCGGTTGAATGTTTGAAGCTATCACAATTGCCTTGGCTTTTCCATGCAAAACCAATTTCTTCACCTGCCTTAGCCCGTACACCGTGTATCCAGTTCTTGCTGCGATTTGTATAGCCCGGATTAACTCTGTGGCAATGGTTTCGCTTTCACTCACCCTCATCACCGGCTTCTTCTTTATCTTTGGTCGTTGATGGGTGAAGAGACATATAAAGTTGTACAATGCCCGTACCTACAGGTATTATCTGGCCGATTATAATGTTTTCGGTTATTCCTGTTAACTTGTCTTCTTCCCCCATTATGGCGCTTTCGATCAGTTTTTGCACAGTGGTCTCGAAAGTCGCTTTTGCTAGCACACTCGGTTTTTCCCCGGCAATACCCATTCTACCGATTTGTCTTATATGTCCGGTCCAGGTCATTATATCTGCTAACAGCATTATGTGTCTTATATCCACGTCTAGCCCTTGATCATCCAGTGTGTTTTTTATTTCTTTCATTATGGCCATTCTGGCAGCTTCGATACCGAGGACTTTCTCGATCTCGTGTATATCGTTCGTATATACTCTTTTCCAGTCAACACCAGGCACGTTCATTATTTCTTCCAAATTACTACCTTCGGCTATGATCACGTATTCGTCGCCGCGTTTCTGAATAATTGTTTTCTTTATTTCCTTTATACCTTTTAAATGAGTGTTCAATATCTTGTTTCGCAATTTCTCAATCTTCGTGGGATCTAAGTATTCTTCGTTGAGATATATCGTTATAATATTCGAATCTTTGGATGAGATTTCTACCTCACCTATCTCAAGGTCGCGGAGAGCCTTTATAACGTTGTCAATTTCGATGCCTTTGTCACTAAGCATCTCTGGATCTAGCTTTAAGATCGCGACACCTTCAGCTAAGTCGATGTTTATCTCTTCTAAGATATTCTCTATAAATGTTGCCTCAATTCTTCTTGCGACATTTTTCGCTTTTTCGAGATCGTATTTAATATCATCTATTAAATAGATCTCAGTGATAGGCGTTTCTGGTTTTTTCCTTGCATCGACGATCTCTATTAACCTAGGAAGACCTAGTGTTACGTTGTATTCCCTTACTCCGGCATAATGGAAGACTCTCAATGTCATCTGTGTTGATGGCTCTCCGAGACTTTGTGCAGCCACCGTTCCCACGGCTTCTCCTGGGTCGATTAATGAATTATGATATCTCGTCACTACTTCGTCAATTATTTTCTCAACATCTTCTCTGGTTAATTTGCGCTTTGATATTAGGTCTCTTAATTTCACATATAATTCATTGTATAGTTCTTGACTTAGCTGATCTTTAGCCCTTGATTCAAGCAATTTCTCTAGTTCCCTTGGATCATTTATTATTTCCATCATATCACCCCAGCACTTTTTCGAGGATTCTATCTATATTAGCTGCCTTGCCGTGATCGCTCTTGGCGGGATCCACCCCATCTTCTCCATATAGGAATTGCACTATTTCATTGAACGTGGTCCTCACACTACCATCATATTCTACCCTGAGATCCTGTAATGCGTTTATAAGCCTTCTTTGCATGTAGCCAGATTGGCTAGTCCTAACAGCAGTATCTATCAAGCCCTCTCTACCTGCTGCAGCGTGGAAGAACATCTCTATGGGACTGAGCCCTGTTACAAAACCACTTTCTACAAATCCACGTGCATTAGGGCCTATGTCGCCGGGTTTGAAATGTGTTAGAATCCTCTTGAAATATCCACGTGTCAATCTCTTACCTCTCACGGTCTGTTGGCCCAGTAGTCCAGCCATTTGTGTTAAGTTGACTGGATTACCTCGTGCACCGGTTCTAGCCATGATCACAACTGGATTAGTTAGAGTGAAGTGCTGTGTGATCACTTCTGCGACACTGTCAAGGAGTTTTTTGGATAACGTATCTATGATCTCGTCTTCCAAAGTTTCCTCGAGTGTTTTGCCGGGCTTTGGCGTCAAAAGACCTTTATTATACATTTCTATTAATTCATACACGTTTTTCTTTTTTTCTTCGATGATATTTCTCAGGGCATTTCTGGCCTCGGGCGGAAGAGTTAAATGAGTATAGCTCATTGTAAAGCCATACTTTTCACACATGCGTATAAACATCTTGTACACTCTATCCATGAAGAGTCGACCAAAATCTTCGCCATATTCCTTGATCAACCAGTGTATGAGGCTTTCCGGCTCCTCTCGGCCAATACTTGCTTTGTCTAGGACGCCTTCCAAGAGTATTCCGTTTTTAACGATAACTAAGCTGTCATGGGGGCAATCCTCATCGATACATCTCAGGATTGCAGCGCTACCTATTTTCGAGTTTCGCTTGTAATTGAAATCTCTCGGTAAAAATAATGAGATCAGTTGTTTACCTGTCCAGTATTGCTTGGGTTTTAGGAATGCCGGTTCTGGCAATGAGCCTGCATACCCGGTTACTGATAATAAGTCTACGACGTCTTCTTTTCTCAAAACTACAGATTTAGATGTCAATAAGTATGCTCCACTGATATAATCTTGCAGGCCGCCGATAATGGGTCCTCCATATCTTGGTGTGAGTATGTGTTTTTCAACAAGCATAAGTACCCTGGCCTCAGCTCTGGCTTCTTCGCTTTGGGGAACATGCAGATTCATTTCATCTCCGTCAAAATCAGCATTATAAGGTGGGCATACTAGTAGATTTAATCGAAATGTCTTATAAGGTAATACTCTAACTACATGTGCCATTACAGAGATTCTGTGTAGAGATGGTTGCCTATTGAACAATACTATATCGCCATCCAACAGGTGTCTTTCAACAATGAATCCTGGTTCAAGGGATTCGGCAGCAGATTTTCTATCCACATATTTAAGGCTAATCCTCCTTCCATCAGGTCTCACTATGTAGTTTGCTCCAGGCCATTTATCTGGTCCATTCAACACCAATTTTCGCATCTCTTCAATGTTCCATGGAGTCACTCTTTCAGGTATTGTCAATATCTTGGCCACTTCTTCGGGAACACCGACTTCGTTAATACTTAGGTTTGGATCAGGACTTATCACAGTTCTCGCTGAGAAATCAACTCTTTTACCACGCAGATTATTTCTGAACCTACCTTCTTTGCCTTTTAACCGTTGCGCTATCCCCTTTAACACCTTGCCACTTCTATGTCTTGCTACAGGAATTCCAGATGCTTCATTGTCAAAATATGTAGTGATGTGATATTGTAGTAGTTCCCATTCTTCTTCAATTATGGCGTTTGGAGCACCACTTTCTATATGCTCTCTTAGCCTATTGTTTGTTCTTATTATATCTACGAGCTTATGTGTCAGGTCATCTTCACTTCTTATACCTGTTTCCAATAATACCGATGGTCTTACAGACCTAGGAGGAATTGGTAAGACTGTTAACACAGTCCACTCAGGCCGCGCATCTTTGGGATCTCCACCAAGTAATCTAACATCTTCGTCTGGTATTCTTTCTAACCGTGCTCTAATTTCACTCGGTGTGAGTTTTCTCAACCCTTCTTCCAGGTGCTCGTAAAATGTGTGTGGCTTATCTAGTTTCACTTTATATTGTGGCGCACCACAGTGTGGACATGTTTGCGCGGTTGACGCTTTTCTCCTTATATATTCATGGAATCTTTTCTTGAGATACAACATGCCCAGTTCTTCTAGATCGTTTAGTAATCCCAGATATTCCTGTCTCTTATCCTCGGGTATTTTTACCCTGCCACATACCCTGCAAGTTGCTTTTAGATATGCTAAGATATGTCTTGCAAAACTAACGTGAACCACTGGTTTAGCCAATTCTATGTGGCCAAAATGCCCTGGACAACTGATCCTTGTATTACCACATGTGGGGCATGTTTCACCTGGTTCTATAGCTCCCATTCTTCTATCCATCACGCCCCCATCTATGGGGGCGCCGTCATTATCGTATACATCTGTAGTAATTACCTGTGTTACGCTCATTTTTCTAATCTCATCGGGGGAAAGCACGCCAAACTTTATCATCTTGATCTTATTAAGGCTCATTCAAGATCACCTCCTCTTCGCGATATCTTCAAGAATGAGTCTAGGCCTTATACCAAGACTTATCAATTCCTGTATGAGTAGTTTAAATGCATATGACACCTCTACTGGTTTTAAAGAGCCCTTCTCTTTATGTATTGGGCACATGAATTTACCATGTATCCTATCATACCAGCCGATCATGCCACATTCTTCGCATACGTATATTCTGGTTAAGTCACTTCGATCAGTCATTGTTTCTTTGAGCAACAATGATGCTCCATGGCCAACTAGGCAATCAACTTCCATCTCGCCCCATCTAAGTCCCCCAGCTCTCGAACGACCCTCTGTAGGTTGTCTTGTTAAGATCTGTACGGGTCCTCTTGCGCGGGCATGTATTTTGTCGCTGACCATGTGGTGTAGTTTCTGATAGTAAACTATGCCTATAAACACAGGTGATTGCAACATTTCACCGGTTCTACCATCATACATTGCTTCTTCCCCAGTAGGCGAATATCCGTGTTTTTTCAGAATTACCTGGAGGTCTTCAACAGGTGTTTTATAAAACGGTGTAGCATCTATAAATGTCCCGCTTAAGGCAGCCACTTTGCCGGCAATACTCTCTATTAATTGTCCCACTGTCATGCGGCTTGGAAATGCATGTGGATTTATTATCAAGTCTGGTGTTACGCCTTCTTCTGTGAACGGCATATCATATTGAGGTATTAATAATCCAAGCACACCTTTTTGTCCATGCCTCGACGCGAATTTATCTCCTAGTTCAGGTACCCGGAGATCGCGAACCCTGACCTTTATTAACCTATTACCTTCACCATCGGTTGTGATCGCAACGACATCTACAACGCCTTTTTCCTCATGTCTCATTACAACACTGGTGTCTTGTCTGGATAAACCACTGCCAAAGCCATATTCCTGTGCACTAAGGAATCGGGGCGGGCTGACCTTGCCTATTAAGACATCCCCTCCTATAACACTTGTTTCAGGCGCCACAATACCGTCTTCTTCAAGTTTTTCGTATGCCCGCATACCTCTATATCCTCTTACATCTGCGGATGGTATTGTGATCTCGTCCTGTATTCCACCTGGATATTTATATTCAATGGTTGCATATAATCTGAAAAATGTGGATCTCCCCAATCCCCGTTCTACACTACTCTTATTCATTATAAGCGCATCCTCCATGTTATAACCAGTATATGTCAATACTGCTACAACCATGTTCTGACCAGCTGGCCGTTCATTATAACCTATTATATCCATGATTCTTGTCTGAACAAGTGGTTTTTGCGGATAATGTAATAGATGACCACGAGTATCTAGCCGTCTCTGGAAATTAGCTGAGTAAAGTCCGAGTGCTTGTTTAGCCATGGCAGCTTCATACATGTTTCTCGGGCTCTGGTTATGTTCTGGGTATGGTATGATTGATGCTGCTATACCAAGTATACCAGGTACCCATATTTCTAAGTGAGTGTGTTCTTGTGTAACCTGATCCAGTGTTAAGGCAACGAACGCATTTTCATCTTCATCCGGATCTAGATATTCTATTATACCTTGTTTAACTAGGTCTTCGAATGTTATTTTTCCCTCGGAAAGAGCCTTTATATGTTCCTTTGTTAATTTTGGAATACCGTTTTCGACCACTATCAACGGCCTTCTAAGACGGCCGGCATCAGAATTGATTATAACTTCATTAATATGCTCAGTCTTAATATGGGCAACGTTTATTTCGTTACTTATTTTCCCTTTTCTCCGCATGTTTCTAAGCGTATTTACAAGCTCTTCCCCGTTCTGACAATATCCTATCAGTTTTCCATTAAGAAAGACCTTACTCCACTTTGCAAACTCGCTCCCACTTAGTAATCCCTTTTCCGCTCTTTCCTTGATTATATCTAAATAGCCTTTATAGATCTTGTTATTCACTCTTTTCGTTACAATAGGGACTACACCAAGTTGATATAGTAAATTCTCGATTTCTTTGTCATCTATACCTACGCTTACATTTACCATTACTGCTAGGTTTTTCACTAAACCTATGTTGGCCCCTTCGGGTGTTTCGAATGGACAGATCCTGCCCCATTGAGTTCCGTGAAGCTCTCTGGCCTCAAAATGTGGTTGTCCTCTTGCTAATGGAGAGACCACTCTTCGTAGATGGCTAAGCGTACTTAACATGTTTGTCCTGTCAAGTAGTTGACTTACTCCTGTCCTGCCTCCTGGCCAGTTACCGGTTGCCATTGCGTGTAGAAATCTCTCGGTTATTATACCGTATTTAAATGCATTTTTTATGTCAATTTTCCTTGTCTTTGAGATCTGTTTTTCTACTTCTTCTTTTAATTCTCTTGTAAAACTCATAAGAGCTGTTCTCAACAATGTAGCCAGAAGATCTCCAGCTAATTTTAACCGCTTATTCCTGTAATGATCCTTGTCATCGGGCTCTCTAAAGCCCAATATCAATTCTATGATCCTGGCGATCATTTGGCCTATGAATACTGCCTTTAAAATCCTGGTTTCTATTGAGGGATCGGTTCCAATATGGGGTAAAAGTCTTTCATCTAGAAGTCTTTGGGCTCTAGCTATTCTTTCTTCACGTGGCTTGCCAATGGCTATTCTGGATCCTATGTAATTTAATGCCTCCTCTGTTAACTTCCTTCTATACTCCTCTTTAATGATCTTATATTCTTCCTCGGAAACGTTCTCTGGGAATTCGGGAGGCGGCAATAACTGTTCAGCATGAATCATTGATGGTAATAGGTAATTATGGTAAAGAGGATCAGGACTAACAGCGTATGCCACTTCCTGTAGATCTAGCCCAAGAGCGACCATGAGTATTATGGCAGGTATTCGATGTCCATGGAAAATTGCGTAGAAAATGCCATCTTTGCGTCGCTCAATTATTAACTGTGATCTACGTCCCTTAGCAGCGCTTGTCACTTTCGCTATATGAGTAGCGCCGGTTCCCTCCTGTGCTATGTCTACTAATATATTGTTGCTTGCTAAATCCTCCTGTGCTATCAATACCTTTTCACTGCCATTTATGATGAAGTAACCACCAGGGTCTCTAGGATCTTCGCCGATCGCCACCAGTTCTTGAGGGGACATTTTACTTAGTGGATCAATGCTCGATTTAAGCATGACTGGGAGATCCATCATTTTAAGCTCCATTTCACGTGAATATCCACTTTCATCCTTGATCTTAACAGTCACGTAAACAGGTGCGGCGTATGTTATATTTCTAATTCTACATTCTAAGGGGGTTTTCTCCTCTATAGTGCCATCGATATTTACCCATTGAGGTGTACCTATTTTTGGTTTCTCTATAATTATTTCCAGCGTTTCGGTTATCTTAACATGTCCGAATTCCTCTATTATGGCAGGCAATATTTCCCTTACAAACCTATCATAGCTATCCAGGTGCTGTCTAACTAAGCCTTTTTCCTCGAAATACTTCTTAGCTACAAGCCATAGATCGTCAGTTGTGAGGTTATTTTCATACGTTGTGGTATTCATTTCCTACGCCCTCTTCACTACATCCACAACTACATATCTATATGCTATTGAAACACCTGCAGTAGGGCTTTTTCTAATGACCCGAATTATATCACCTGGTTTAGCCCCAATGGCCTTGGCGACAGGGTCATTAACAGAGATCCATGGCAATTGCCATGGCTCGACATTTAGCTTCTTTAGAACTTCATATGCCTCTTTATGAGTAAGGACCTCGTGCTTGGGTACTAACTCGTGTTCCAGGATGTTTATCTTCTTAGTCATTACAAAGCACCCAATAAATACAACTACTTCTTGTAGTAGAGATTCTTTAAACAACTTTTAAATACCTATCCCTAGGATCAATGTGACATCTTATATTTTAAAATTAAAGAGAAATGGACCGGCCGGGATTTGAACCCGGGACCTCCCGGATTCTAGCGAATTGTTGCCAACCGGGCGCTCTTCCGGGCTGAGCTACCGGCCCACTCTTAATATACCATTTGTTTTAAATAGGCTTAAAAGTCTTTTATTTACTACTAGAGAAAAGATGCTAAGAAAATGGTTTTAAAACACATGATGACGTATATCTGGTTTGTAATCCAGGTTTTATCCTCTACGTCTTCGGATAATGACCCTGGTGGATAATAATGCACGACATAATAGAAGAGATCATTAAAAGACGGGGATTGATCTCCAGGATCTTTGCTAATCGAGAAGTGCTTCACCCTGATTATATCCCAGAGACTCTTCCTCATAGAGAAAATGAGATAAGAAAACTTGCCGAGATCCTGGTTGTCTCATTGCAAGGGGAGAGACCTAACAATGTTCTCATTTATGGGCTCACGGGGACAGGTAAAACAGTTGTAACTAAGTATGTGGTCAAGAAACTCATCGAGAAAGCACCTTCACTGGATACTAGGATAAATTATGCATATGTGAATACAAGAAAAGTTGATACTTCATACAAGGTATTAGCAACCATAGCGTCTACCCTGGGGATGAGGACACCGCATACAGGTTTAGCGATAAGTGAAATATATAGGAGATATATGAATGCCTTAGATGGTTGGGGAGGTCTTCATATAATCGTTTTAGATGAAATCGATTACTTCGTTAAACGGGAGGGAGATGATTTATTATATAAACTTCTCAGAATAAACGAGGATTTAACTAAGGCACAAGTAGCCATAGTTGGCATAACGAACGATATAAATTTCGTGGAGAACTTAGATCCAAGAGTCAGATCTAGTCTAGGCGAGGAAGAATTAGTTTTCTCTCCCTATAACGCTGAACAATTGTATACGATACTCAAACAACGCGCTGATTTAGCATTCAAGCCCGGTGTTATAGATGATGGGGTTATATCATTCTGTGCTGCGCTGGCAGCACGTGAACACGGTGATGCACGTAGAGCTTTGGATCTCCTCAGAGTCGCGGGCGAAATCGCCGAAAGGATGAACGACACAAAAATAACCATTGATCATGTGAAAAAAGCATCCATCGAGATCGAGGAGGGAAAAATCATACAAAGTATTATAGGGTTGCCATTGCATCAGAAAATTGTTTTGAAAAGCATTATAGAGCTTGTTGAAGCTAAGGGTAACACGACCACAGGAGAGGTCTATGCTAAATACTCAAATGAAATAAGAAAACTAAATTATGAACCACTCACGATGAGGAGAGTTAGTGAAATAATTTCACAACTTGACATGATGGGCTTGATAATCTCGGAGATCGTAAATAGGGGTAGGCATGGCGTGACTCGTGTAATCAGAGCCAGGAAAGATCTGGTACATTTGATTAAAAAGGCATTGGAGGAATTCGAGTAATGAAATATGAGGCATATGATGATGGATTTTTCCCATTTATATTCAAGAAAGGTAAAGGATCAACGGTTATTGTGGGAGTCCTAGTCAATGAAATAAACAATGTAGAGAAAATTGCTTGGGCTAAAACCCCGGTAGACCTCGGGTTCTCGCACCAGTTGATCAAGGAGATCTCAGGGTTATTGGATGGGGACTTAATATTCCTTGATGGGGTAACATATGTTGGTTTCGATGTTGTAGATCCCTTCAAACTCTACAAGGAAGTGAGGAAACCAATAATAGTGTTTCAGCAATATCCATTAGATATTGAAAAGATTAGAAAGGCCCTTGGGAAACATTTTGCAAATGGTGAGAAGAGATTCGAAATCATTGAGAAAGTATATGAACGATTAATATATGTTGATACAGCGTGGAGACCTGTGCAGATATTGAACATAGGCATAGACATAGAAACGGCCATCGAGATCATTAATAAGACGTGTATATATAGCCCAATACCAGAACCTCTGAGAATAGCGGATAAAATAGCTTCAGCTATATCCAGGATCATTATAGGCTTTGATACAAGGAGTTATAAGAAACTATGAGGAAATAGCCGGGCGGGGATTCGAACCCCGGTCACGGGGGCTCTCCCCCTGCAAGGGCCAGAGCCCCGCATCCTTGGCCGCTAGACGACCCGGCTTATTCGTTATTTTTAATATAAAATGGAGACTTTTAAATTCTCTAGAGGAAATGTATTTAAATACTCTAAAATAATTGATAAAGGATGATGCCTTTGCGGGTGAGGGCCCGTAGCTCAGCCAGGTAGAGCGGCGGGCTTTTAACCCGTAGGTCCCGGGTTCAAATCCCGGCGGGCCCGCATTCCTTATAATTTTTTATAATTATCTCTCCATTTTGCTCGATAAGAGTATGTCTTTATACGTAATGTCTTAAATCAAAGTTTTTCTAAATACTAGAATACTAGAAGAGTATGTCTTTATACGTACTTTTATATATTTCAGATGATTCCAATAACTTGCGGTTTCTAATATATTTTTTCGCTACAACTCCTTCTGGTAGATTGTATTTATGGGAGTACTCGTTCAACGGGATCCCGTATTCTCTATGTATCTTATCCCGATAGATGTCGTCAAATATGTTGAAGGCACAGAAAGGTATTAATCTACCATCGGGTACACTATAATGTATATTACATCTTTGAACACGTTGTATATCATAGTTATAGAGATCCATGAAATGCATTTGACCAATAAATAATAACTTATAATGAAGTTCTCCAAGCGCTTCATAACTTCTTTTCACTATGATGTTGAATAATAATTTGTAGAGATCAAATCCTTCAGGGGCCTTTTCCTGATGTATAAATTTTCTTATATTATAGAGCAATTTTAACCCTGTTAACAACCTGCTCGAGCCTGTTACAAGTTCCTCCCATTTATCTCTCAAGTATTCCAATAAACCCTTTATGTCTACGAAATCTGTTATTGGTATTAGTCTTATTTTATTATTTGTTTTATCTACATAGACATAAGTACCCACACCACATATGGGATGATTTGCCATTTCGAATTTGAACTCGCCGCTAAAGCTCTCTATAAACCTCGAGAAAACGACACTTGCATTTACGGGGAACCAGGAATCCCTGTTTATCTCCCCATTTGTTTGTTCTTCGATGAGTTTAACGAGATCTGGTATAGTTATTCTGTATTTTTCTCTTTCATGTTGTTTCATGAGGCCTGTTAGGCTAACTGGCTGGAAATTTACAGCTCTAACTATGTCCACGTGCTTGGCGGCAAACCTTATGATCCCCCCTAATTCATGGGTATTAACACCTTTTATTATTGTGGGTACTAACACTACGCTTGTTATACCAGCTTTCCTAAATACCTCAAATATATATGGTACCTCCCAGTGGTTTTTCCAATTAGTTCTAGGTGAGATGCCATCAAAACTTAGGTAAACGGTATTTAATCCACTTGATCTTAGAGAACGGGCATACTCAATCGCCTTTTCAGGATTTTGTAGATAAAGTTCGGCGAACTTTATACCATTAGTATTTAATTGAATGTGTCTCACTCCTTCTTCTCTGAGTAATTTAACTATGTCGACTAGGTCATCGCGTAACAGCGGCTCTCCTCCAGTTAGTTGGACAGCAACGGTCACTCCTTGTTTCTTAATATTCCTCACCATGTCTCTTATCTGGTCCAATGATGGTTCATATACATAGCCACTTGCTTCAGAGTAGAAGAAGCAATACCAGCAACTTAGATCACATCTGTTCGTCACCACTAGATTTATTAATGCACTATGCTGTTTATGCATAGAGCATAGACCGCAGTTGAATGGGCAAGCGGCTTTGACTGATGTGTATATGTATTTTGCTCCTCGACCCTCCTCTTGGAATTCCATAACTCTTTTATAGAACTCTACATCTCCATAATATAATTCCTCGATCTCGCCGTGCTCTGGGCAAACTCTCCTTATATAGACCTTGCCCGATCTCTCGAAAATGATAGCCGGCAGTGCGCGATAACAATATGGGCACACGCTCATAGTCAGTGATAAGACCTCTTCACCTTCTCTTAAACTGGGCATTGTGTAGTCGATCTCCCCGGCTCTTTTAACATGCATGTTCAAAAATAATCACCAAGCTGTAAACATAGTTATTTGATATCTGATATATAAAATCTGTTACGATTATCATCTATAATTAGTTGTTCAAGGTGCTTTCTAGTTGAAGAAAAAAATAATAGTTGTGGCGGGAACACCTGGTACGGGGAAATCGAGTGTTGCCAGATCACTACGCGAAAAATGCGGCTTGATATCTATTGATCTAAGCTCCTTTGCCGTGGAAAACAACCTCGTAATAGGGCTAGATGAGAAAAGACAATCTTATATAGTGGATGAAGCCAAGTTGATCAATAAGTTATACGAGTACATAGAGGGGATCAATGGTGACGTGGTCATACACACGCATTACCCAGAAATACTGCCTCCATGGATGGTCCACAAGGTCTTTGTGCTAAGAACCCATCCCCTTAAACTAGATGAGAGATTGAAAGCAAGGGGGTGGGATAGGCGGAAAATATGTGAAAACGTGATGGCAGAGATCCTAGGGATAGTTGCCTACAATGTGATCGAGACATTTGACGTTGATAACATGTATGAAATAGAGACTACTAATACTACGCCAGAAGAAGTCGCTGATCTAATATGTAACGTGATCAATGGTAGATCAAGTTTAGTTCCCGGTATTAAAATAGATTGGCTTACAGATCTTCCATTCGATGTAATAAAGACATACGAGGATTGTTATGAGAACACGGAGAAATAATGGAATTGTATTAGCTACTTGGAATGAGCTCGAAAAGCTAGTGAAGAAGGCCGATGTAGTTTTAATGGTATTGGATGCGAGAGACCCTCTTGGTACTTTCAGTAAAAGGGTTGAGAACATTGTTCGTAGATATAGGAAAGAATTGATTCTGGTTCTAAATAAAGCGGATCTAATACCTAGGAGTGTTGCGAACGAATGGAAAAAATATTTCATTGAAAAAGGATATGAAGTTATCTATATGGTTGCAAAACATCACAAGGGTACCCTGAAATTAAGAAAAACGATCAAGAGAGTAGCGAAACGTTTGCCTGCGGTGGTTTTGGTGGTAGGGTATCCCAAGGTTGGGAAATCATCCATAATAAATGCTTTGAAGGGAAGGCATTCGGCAAGTACTAGTCCATACCCAGGTAATCCTGGTTATACCAAAAGACCTCAGTTATATAGAATCGACAAGAACATATTAATGATAGATACCCCTGGCGTGATCCCGGTTGAGGGCGACGAGTTGGAGAAGGTTATAAGAGGCTTTCCACCAGAGAAGCTAAGGGATCCGGTTAATACTGCTTTGTTATTGATAGATAAGATCACGAGATATAATCCAGAGGCTTTTTACCTAGCATATGGCATAGAAATCAGGGATCCCATTAAAATATTGGAGGAATTAGCCATTAAGAGAGGGTGGTTCTACAAAACGACTAAGGAGCCATTGATAGAAGAGGCAGCAAAGGCTATTATAAGGGATTACCATGATGGTAAAATACCATTTTATATTAAGCCCCCAAATATTATTCATGAATCAGCCCGTGATAACTATGACCATAAGAGTGAAAATCGTTGAGAACAACATGGTTGTGGAGTTCGCTGAACAAGAGATAATTATAGCAGAGATCCTCAATAGACTTGGGCTATCTTCATCAGAGCACGTGGTTTTAAAGAATGGATCGATCACAGTGGAAAATGATGTAGCCAGGGATGGAGATGAAATAGTGCTTTTCACAGTTAAGTCAGGTGGGTAGTTTGGGATATGAAAGTGTAGAAAACTGTATTGCCACTCAATCCCTGACCCCAGAAGAGGTGACCAGATATAGCAGACAGGTAGCATTGATAGGTTGTAAAGGCCAGGAAAAATTAAAGAACACAAGAGTGTTAGTTGCTGGTGCAGGAGGACTGGGTTCAGCCATTCTTTATTATCTGGTCGCGGCAGGTGTCGGGCATATCACGGTAATCGATGATGGAACCATAGATCTAAGCGATCTCCAGCGTCAAGTGCTCTACACATCTAGCGATCTCGGTTTACCAAAAGTGAATGTTGCCGCTAGGAGATTAAGAGATCTCAACCCCTTCGCAGAGATACGACCTGTTTACGCGACCATAACAGAGGATGTTTTGGACAAGATTGTCCCAGATATCGACATCATCATGGATGCCCTGGATAATATGGAAACGAGGTTTATACTAGATAAAGTAGCCTGGCGTCATAATAAGCCATTGATACATGGAGGTGTAGAGGAATATTATGGACAGGTTACAGTTATTATTCCAGGTAAAACTCCTTGTTTAAGGTGTTTATTCAGAGAAATACGGGGTGATATTAGGGGTGGAAGGATCATTAGAGTAATGGCACATATACCTGGCATAATAGGGTTGTTAGAGGTTAATGAATTGTTCAAATTGGTATTAGGATATGGCGAGCCCTTGGTTAACAAGATTTTATTATTCAATGCTAGGACACCCGCTATAGAGATGATCGAGATCAAGGGATTTGATTGTAAAGATATATGTAGTAGTTAATTAAGCCAATTAAGGTAATTAATGAATGTCTGATATTTCCATTTAAGAGGTGAGTTGCGTGATCTGTTATAGGATCCTACCCTTAGATGTAAAAGAATGTGTAGAAGAACAAGTGCTAAGTGCTTCACAATTAATTAGTATTGCCAAGAGACATGTGGATAACGCGAACTTAATGATTATAGTTAATGGCAAGATCGTTGATAGTAAAGACTTCCTCGTTAAGGAAGGAGATGAAATAGTACTGGTGGAGGAATTCCTGGGCGGATGATTACATTGGAGGCCATATTCTATCAAAGTATATGTTCTTAGAGCGCGCTGATAATGGTATCCCATATATTATATCGGCGTCCAACAAGTTCAGCTCCTTTGCAGCAACCCCTATGCTATACATGATTCTGTTGTCAACGTTATGTATAGATGCTGTTTTCACGGCAGATCCAAGGGCTATACCAAGGTTGACTATGGAATTAACAATATCTGGATCTAATCCATGAGTTATTGGCCCGCTTAATCCATATCGTACAATCTTGCAACCTATCAATACAACGGCATCGCTGTTCTTAACACTTATGGCATCCCTTTTAAAGAAATCACCATGTAGTGATGCAAGTTCTTCCATTTTACCAGCCAGCTTCTCTATCTCGTCCTTATTGCTTAGTATTGTTGCGACTATGTTATCCACTCCACGAGCTTTTGGCGCGGTTTTCGCGGAAAGGACCATTAATTGGGCAACTGTTAATACTGATCTCGTTACTGCATCTCTTTCCTCGATCACATAGATCACCTGAGATAAACAGTAATTATGCTGTGATTGATATGGAATCGACGTTAATAATGTTTTCCGAGACGATCACGGTATATAGACGAGCCCTGATCATGATGTCTGTTTGTGAATGATAAATCTTGCATCAACCACTAATGCGTGGTCGCTGTAGGCTATGACTGGGTTCAGATCTATCGATTCTATATCTGGGTTTTCATCGAGTATTTTACTCACTTTAACTATTATATCGGCAATACTCATTATATCCACTGGTGGTAGGTTTCTATATCCCTTAATAATATTAGAAGCCCTGATCTCTGTGATCATGTCAACAGCATCTTCGATACTCAAAGGAGTTATTTTGAAACTCACATCTCTAAGTATCTCGGTGAATATGCCTCCAAGCCCAAACATCACTACGCCACCGAATGTGGGGTCGTTTATACCTCCGATGATCACCTCTACTCCTTTAGGGACCATTTTTTGTATCAACAGCCCTGTTATCTCTATACCTGGAAGACGCTTTGTTATGTTTTCCAACATTATCCTAGACGACTCGATCACTGATTTCTTATTATATAGATTTAATATAACACCACCTACATCGGTTTTATGGCTTATACTTGGGGATATTATCTTGATCACGACAGGATATCCTATGCTCTCGGCTATTTCCCCAGCCTCCTCGGGATCTTTGGCAACTCCATATGGAGGGAATGGAATCTCATATTTTTTCAGTAATTCGAATGCCTCGTGGTCAGGCATTTTATATGGCATTGCTCCATGTGTCTTAGAAGAGCTTGTGATCACCACTATCACCACTATTCAAGCCCCTTTTAAAATTAAACAAAGAGATTATATAAAAAAGTAATTCTCGGTACTTAAACATGGGAAACAGATAATTAATAAATGATGCCGTGTATGCATAATAAACAATATTGTTATCACAATAGCACAGAGAAACGTGATCAGGAGGTGTAGTTAATTCGCGATTAACATGTCAAAGGTGTAGTTAACCGGGATCCCCACCATATAATTGTAAGTTTGAAAAATTATTATTGGGTTTTCCATCTATATTTTAATGTGTAGCAGGTCTACATGATACAAAACTCTTTGTGAAATGCGATTTAAACAAGAAAACAAACTTATAACAATATAATTGATCAAAAGATGTATGACCCATGATATCGAGTTAATATAGAATTGCTGAATTTAACCCTGATAACCAGGTAATAGGAAAACCTGATCGGCTCTATCACATAATACCATTATTGGAAATATCCGTGTAATTATTGATGACATTATACTGCATTATAAAATACAGTAATTCATCGCAAGGATATTGGTAAAATATGTCTCTATGACAATACATGCTCTAATTGGGTATAATCCATGGTGGGCCACATCATTACATTGCAGGATATATAACTAGATGTTCCTCAGATAAAACATCTTGAACACTTTATGAAAGTATTACCGTGGATATCTTGAATAAACAGAAATGTGATGTAACATTGTGGTTTCCCATTTAATGTCATAATTGATAAAAAGATGTAGTTATGATTATCATAAGCCAGTCATATACAATATTGGGTATTACTGTGAACAGGGGGTCAAATTCCACGACTCCTAAGTGATATAGATGAATCTGCTTAATCGACTTATGATCATTGATTATGTGAAATACCTATCTATGATCAATTTTTGTAGTGTATGTCATATCATTGTATTGGTTAACATAGTTAAATAACATATCCATACACGAATATAAATATATCATTAATATAGATTTATTATATTTTACAATGTTATGTAAAATTAGTGATCTATTTTGTTATATAACCATGAAGCATAAGCCTTTACCGAATTCTTTGTATTTTGTCCAATTCATGTCTGAAGGTTTTTTACACAGTTTTATTAACTACGTAATGGGTTTTGAACTATAGTCCCGATAAATATTTAATCCGAACACAATATATCACAGATTTAGTGGCTGTTATCCATGATTAAAATAGGCATAGACATAGGAGGGGCTTTCACGGATTTATATGTAGTGGATTTTGATAAGAATAAGAAGATCTGGGTAAAAGTCGAATCTACTCCTCCCGATTTCGAAAAGGGCGTTATTCACGCTCTCGAGGAGATAGAAGACAAGGGGGTGGACATTGGCTCGGTGTCACAAATAATTCACGGCCAGACAGTGGTGATCAATACTATAATAACTAGAAAGGGCTCTAAGGTAGGATTTATTACTACAAAGGGCTTTGACATATTGGAGATTCAGAGGGCGAATCGACGAGATATTTTCAATTTCCGATATGTTAAGCCTAAGCCATTTGTTTCAAGGGAGTTCACAGCATGGGTGACTGAACGAATAGATTCTGATGGAAGCATATACATACCTTTAAGGGAAAACGAAGTCGAAGAGGCCGTTTCACAGCTCTTAAAGAAAGGTGCCCAATCCTTTGCAATAGGATTTATTAACAGCTACGTAAACCCAGCTCACGAGATGCGGGCAAAAGAAATAATTGAAACTATTTTGAAGGAAAAAGGATATAGAAAAACCTTTGTAACTGCTTCAAGTGAGATAAGCCGTGAGTGGAGAGAATACGAGAGATTTAATACCGCTGTATTAAATGCATATGTTCAACCTATTTTCGTGAACTACGTGGAGAAACTAGAATATATATTTAGGGAAAAGGGATTTCGAGGCACATTTTACATAACGTTGGCATCAGGTGGCATGGTTGTATCTGAGTTCGCCAAGAAATATCCAATATTCACAATAGAGGGGGGACCCGTTTCTGGGATAGTAGGAGGTATAGCTATTGCGAAACACCTAGGCGAAGACAATATTATTGTAATAGATGGTGGAAGTACTACCACGAAAGCAGGAGTTGTGAAAAAATTAGTACCCGAGTTCTTAACAGAATACTGGATTGAACAAGATGATTGGCACGCTGGATATCCTCTCAGGGTCCCTCTTATGGGTATCACAGAGATAGGATTGGGTGGAACCAGTATAATATGGATCGATGAAATTGGTAACCTACAAGTAGGCCCTATGGCTACAGGGGCCAATCCAGGGCCGGCTTGTTATAGAAGAGGAGGTAATTTGCCAACATTGACAGATGCATATGTAATTACCGGTTACCTAAACCCAGAGTACTTGCTTGGAGGTAAATTGAAAATAGACAAGGATTTAGCGGTGAAGGCTCTTAAAAATATATCAAACCAACTTGGATTGGATGTCAAGGAGGTGGCCTATGGAGCCATTAGAATTGCTAATGAAAAGGCCTCTAATCTGATAAGACAAATAACGATCAAAAAAGGCGTGGATCCGAGAGAGTTCTCACTAATAGCACATGGAGGAGCTGGACCCATGTTCGCACCATTCATAGCCAAGGAGTTGAAAATACCACGTATAATAATACCAGCTATTCAAACAGGCGTGTTCAATGCATGGGGCATGTTACAACTCGATATAAGGCATGAAATAATCCAGACAAACACTATGTGGTTCGAGATATCAAGGGATTATGCCGAGAAATTAAGCTCGTTGTTTGAAAAGATAGAAGAATTGATCAAAAATATGTTCAGAGATGAAGGAATAGATCCTGCTTCGATAACCTTTCAACGCTTCCTGGATTTGAAGTACGAAGGACAGGCACACACATTAAGAGTTCCATGTCCAAGTGGTAGAATAGATATGGATAAATTGATTGAAGTGGAGAAAGCTTTCCATACATATCATTTCAATGAATATGGGTTCAGCTTATCCAATAGCAAGATAATCCTAGTGAACATATATGTGATAGGAGTTCATGAAGTAAAACACGTGGAACTTGAGCGAACAGAACATATGGGTGATCTAAGCGAGGCATACATAGGCGATAGATTGATCTACAATGGAGAGGAAGAAATATATGTGGATGTCTATAAAAAAGAAAAACTCCCCGCTAAGGCCGTGATTAAAGGACCATGCATAATTGAGAGCGATACGGCAACTGCAATTGTATTAAACGATCAAGTAGCATATAACGATGAATATGGAAATCTAGTGATCAAGGTGAGAGAATGAGTGATCCAATAACATTGACGATCATAAAGAACGCCCTCGAGAGCATAGTCAAGGAGATGTTCTGGACAACGGTGCGAGCGGCTAAGAGCAGTATTATCTACGAAACTTATGATTTTTCACCAGGTTTAACCAATGAAAGAGGGGAGTTAATAGCCATAGGAACAGGTGTCCCAAACTTCATAGGGATATTACCATTTGTCGCGAGGGCGGTGCTGGAAGACGTCGAGAAAGGGGAATTGGAAATGCAACCAGGGGATATATTTATAGTAAACGATCCCTATAGAACAGGGACTCATCTAAATGATGTAGCATTAGCTATGCCGATATACCATAGGCAAGAACTCATAGCCATGGCGGTGGTAAAGGGCCACATCAATGACATTGGAGGGATGAATCCAGGTAGCTGGGGTCCTAATGCAACAGAGGTGTTTCAAGAAGGCTTGTTCATACCCGTATCACATTTTTACAAGGCAGGCAAACCCAATAAGGAGATAATCAGGGTCATATTAAGCAACACGAGGATACCCGACTATGTATACGGAGATCTAGAGGCACTGGCAGCTTCATTGAGATATGCATATAGGAGATTTAATGAGCTTTGCGACAAATATGGGGTTGAAACAATCAAGGAAGCGATGAATGATAGGTTAAGAGAAGGCAAAGAGCTTGCTAGGAGAAAATTACAATACCTAGTAAAGGGTGAATTCTTCAGCGAAGAGTGGATAGAGAAATATGAGGGCATGGAGAACGATATACGGATAACGGTTAGAGTCAAGATCACTGATGACGAATTTATAGCCGATTTCAGCGAGAACCCCAGACAAGTGGAAGCCCCCATTAACACAACTTATCCAGGAACATATGCATCAGTGGCAATAACGTTCGTGGCCATTACGGATCCACATGTACCTCTTAACCATGGTTATTTAGACCCAGTCAAACTGATCGTCCCTGAGGGCACAATATTTAATGCAAAACCACCAGCGGCTGTCAGTTGTTATTGGGAAACAATGTTTTACGCAGTAGATCTCATATGGAAGGCTTTAGCTCCACATATACCTGACAAATTAACAGCCGGTCATTTTCTCTCTGTGGTGAGTGAGACCCTTAGCATGATGGACCCTAGGGATGGGAAATACAAAATATTGTGTGAACCAAACCCAGGTGGATGGGGTGCTGGTTACGATAGAGATGGGGAATCCTGTCTTGTCTCAGCTGCAGATGGTGAAACATATTGCCATCCAGTAGAAGTGTTGGAGAGGGAATATCCGATCAGAGTGGAATGCATGAGACTTAATATAGAAGAGGGAGTAGGTCATGGTAAACATAGAGGTGGTTTTGGAATTAGGAAAGACTATAGAATATTAACCGAAGAAGCAACGCTCGTGTGTTCCATAAACAGGATCAGATATCCTCCATGGGGGATTGCAGGCGGCGAAAATGGTACATGTAATCATATAGTTGTCATAAGAGATGGCAAAGTCATATGGGACGGCGGAAGGGCATTCAATTTCAAGCTCAGGAAAGGCGACATAGTTAGCATAAGGAGTGGTGGTGGAGGGGGATGGGGCGATCCGCTTGAACGTCGGCCAGAGCTTGTATTAGAAGATTATAAACAAGGCTACATATCCCTTGAAATAGCTAGAGAGAAATATGGAGTAATCATCGATCCAGACAATTTGACAATAAATTACGAGGAAACACGGAAACTGCGTGATGAGCTCAGATCGAGAAGATCTCGTCAACATAGATGATCAAGGATAACAATTCAACAGTGTGTTGAAATGGTGATATTGGTTAAAATAAAGGGTAGACCAGGGTATTTAAGGCAAACATTGCATGAGTGGACGCTATGTGTAAAAGAGATCTTAGAAAATGAATTAGGAGAGCCAATAGAGATAATGGTAGAAGACGCAGAGAACGAATTACCTTCATTGATCATAAACGACACCTACGTGGGTTCAGGCCTTCCTGGTGAAGAGGGTTATTTAATAGAGATCATCAAGTACACAGTTAAATCTCTAAGGTATAAGCAACGAAATTCGTGAATACTAATATTTGTGGATTAACGCTATCGTTCATCGTCCTCGAGCTCGTTTCCCAAAGCGTCTCGGAAACAGCATTACCTGTCCACGATGTTATTACTCGACTGTCACAGTTTTTGCTAGATTCCTTGGCTTGTCTGGATCATATCCTTTCTCCACAGCTACGTAGTACGCAAGCAATTGTAGTGGTGGAGTATGTGTTAATGGAGTTAATATCCAATGTGAGTGCGGTATTGATATGAAATAATCAACTATGTCTTTCGATTTTGATAGAGAAGATGTAATACCTATTGTCAAAGCACCTCGCGCCTTCATTTCCTCTATGTTCCCTAGTATTATGGATTCTATATAATCATCTGGTGGAATAACAAATACAACGGGGAAATCATTTTCTATCAATGCTATTGGTCCATGCTTGGATTCGCCGGCAGGATAAGCCTCGGCATGTATATAGGCGATCTCCTTGATTTTCAATGCCCCTTCTCTAGCTATTGGCAACCCTATCCCTCTGCTTAGATAATACATGCTTTTTGTTCTGCGCGCTAGATTTTCGGCTAAGTTTTTAACCAATCGCTCACTAGATCTTATTGATTCTTCAACGATCCATGGCGATTTTTCGACATGTTCCAGTAATTCGCGGATCTCAGAATTATTAAGGGTGCCATATTCCTCGGCGAGCTTTATGGATATCCATATGAGTGTTAGTGTCTGTGCTAAGAATGTCTTAGTGGCCGCTACTCCTATTTCAGGCCCAGCCCTAGTGTATATACATATGTCGCTTTCTCTGGGTATTGCAGAGTCTATGATATTTGAAATCGATATGATCCTCACGCCTCGTTTTTTAAACGCTCTTAAAGCTTTTAGAGTATCCATTGTTTCACCGCTCTGGCTGATAGCTATGAGCACGTCGTTAGGAGATGCGGTTTTCATATAGGGTATGTATTCACTAGAAATGAAGCTTATGGTAGTCTTACCAGTCAAGATCATGTTAGCTAAGCTGAAATACTCTGATGCATGATAACTAGTACCAGCACCTATCACGTATATTTTACTAGCATGTGATAATAATTTCACGGCATGCGAGATGTTCGGATCGTTTTTTAAACCATAAAGAGTGTTCTTTATTGCCAACGGTTGTTCATATATTTCCTTTAACATGAAATGGGGATAACCTCCTTTCTCAGCGTCTTTATGGGTCCACTCAACTATGATCACATGATCGTTTATAGATACGTGTGTGTTATCGATTAAATTTTCAACGAAAATCTCGCCTGGGGAAATATAGCCAATCAAGTAGTCCTTTACCACGAATATTTTCCTAGTATAATCAAGTAAAGCTGGAATGTCGCTGGCTATCAAGTTATAGCCATTCTCGCCTATTCCTATTACAAGGGGGCTATCTTTCTTAGCGAAAAATATACGTTGCGGTTCAAGAGGCGTTATCATTAAAATAGCGTATGACCCCCTTAATAAGAGAATAGCTTTTTTAAACGCCAGATAAACGTCATGGGTTTTATTGTATACATCTTCTATGAGATGAGCGATAACTTCTGTATCGGTTTCGCTTTTAAATACATGGCCATTTTTTTCTAGGTTGTTCCTCAAATCCATGTAATTTTCAATTATACCATTGTGAACTATGGCGAAACGATCAGAACAATCTATGTGGGGATGTGCATTTATATCTGAGGGAGGTCCATGTGTCGCCCATCTGGTATGTCCTATACCTGTTAATCCATCGAACTCTGTAAATCTATATTTATGTTCCAGTTCATGTAACTTGCCCTTACCCTTTGCTATTAACAATCTCCCATTCACTTCATCTATGATAGCTATTCCAGCTGAATCGTAACCTCTATACTCTAATCTCAGGAGTCCTCTGAAAAGGATCTCTCCTAATCGTTGTCCTCCTTTACTTGCTCTACATATCCCTATTATACCGCACATTTATACACCTTAGATGATTTATCGTAATACCTTTATTGTTTTTAACTTTGTTCAATATTATGTTCAATTTAATTAATAAGTTTATGGAATTAATAAACGAGGTGTGCCAATGGAGATATTGGTGCTTAAAATAACTGGGAAAGCCTTTGATGAAGGTTTCCAGCTGATAAGCCGCTACATGGACGTCATGTTAAAGTTGTTAAAAGAAAAATACAAGCTGGTGATCGTAACTGGAGGCGGTTCTATTGCGCGGAAATATATTACACTGGCTCGGGAACTTGGCATAAACTCTAATTACTGGCTTGACGAGATAGGTATATGGGTCTCAGCACTCAACGGCCTATTGTTCATAGCTGGGTTGCAACCATATACGTATCCCCACGTGTCTAGGGATATAGTAGAAGTAGTAAGCGCTCTTAGATATAATGATGTAGTAGTCTTAGGCGGTCTTATACCGGGGCAGTCCACGGCTTCGGTATTGTTAGAAGTAGCAGAGGCCGTAGGTGCTCGAAGGGTTTATTACTTCTCAGCTGTGGGCAAGGTGTATGAGAAAGACCCAGAGAAATATCCTGATGCTAAGGCATTCGACGTTATCAAGGCCAGTAAGTTGAGAGAGATAATAGAGCAGAAAATGTTACCCGGCGAATACGTATTGATCGATATACATGCACTTGACTTAGCCATTAGGAGTAATATTGAGATACAGTTATTACATTACAAGGAACCAGAGCTCATATTCGAAGCACTTAGAGGTAGGAATCCAGGTACACTTATATTGCCATGAGATCGGTTATGGCGTCAGCCTCTATTACTTATTTTTTATAAATAACCTACGTTCAATTTTCCGTAACCAATATTCTAGTAGCCTTGCTTCATACTGAGAAAGTGTGGAACGAGCTAGAATTCTTTTCCACAGTATTAATATTTTCCTTATCTTATCATCTGTTGATAAAACCGTCCTTGAGATATTTTCTATTATTTTGGTGATCTTCTCTAATTCCTCTTTACCAGCCCTTGTGGGAATGTTGGCGGGTTGGATATTGATTCGTTTCCACATCTCCCATAAGAAAATTGCCACTGATTGAGCTATGTTTAAAACAGGGTATTCTGGGTTAGCTGGTATGGTTACAAGTATATCTGCTTTTTCTATTTCATCACGGGTCAATCCACTGCTTTCTCTTCCAAAGATAATGGCTATTTTCTCTGTCCGCGGAGTTATTTTGTTTACAAAGTCCTCTATTGAAATAGCCTGTCTAAGCACATCACCCTCCCTGAACCCAATGGAACTAGTTGCAACAGATAGTTCAACGTCCTTTACAGCCTCCTCTATGCTGGTTACAATCTTGCAGTTGAGTAATAATTCTTTGCCTTTAGCGGAATACTTAATGGCTTCCTCGATGTTTGCCAGCGGGTTAACGAGGTAGAGCTCCTTTATATTGAAATTGACGCATGTACGTGCAATCATGCCTAAATTCGCTGACCCTTCTATACCAACTAGTACAACTCTAATTTTCATGTTTCTCACACTCCACTGCATGGATTGTTTCAAAGAAAAATTTCCTATGAATCCGCTGTTTTTCGACAAACATTTTTTCCTCTAAATGCTTAAGTATTATAGATGGCTTCGAAAGCGATGAATAAACTAGATACAGCTTTCCATTATCGGCAAGGATCTCTGAGGCGTAATCTATGAAATAAAGCACGGTTTCATATCCTTCAACACCTCCATTAACAGCTATGTCTCGGTAATTCTCAGAGTATGTTGGTAGATAAGGGGGATTCGCGAACACCAAATCAATTGACCTTTCCCTTATAGATCTCTCGTTAGATAAAATGATCAGAGATTTCCAGTGAACATTGTTTATAAAGGTATTGATCAACGTTGTCTCAACGGCGTCCTCTGCGATATCTACGAATACCATTCTCTTACACATGTTCTCAAGGAGCGCATATATGCCTATGATCCCAGATCCCGATCCCAGGTCCACGCATGTTTCCCCTTTGGGTTTTCTATTTTTCAACAATTCGATGAGTAACCACGTGTCATCGCTGGGTCTATACACGTCACCTTTATATTCCAGTCTAATGTGTTTTTCAATACTCATATCTCAGCGCCCATTTGCAGTAAATGATTTGCTAGGCGATAGTAGGTATCCCAGTCAACCTCATATACTCTTTTCCCAATAATAGATTTTCCAACTTCGCCTAGTTCATGGATATCGATATTAACGAATTTCTGTAAGATCCTCTCTATACGCTTTCTTCTCTGCGTGAATAGCGTCTTTACTAATCTCTCCAGAAAACGAATGTTTTCATCATATTTTTTCTTCCTATTCATCACCAATAATGCATGATAGACACTAGGTGCCGGGTAAAAACTCGATGGAGGGTATATACCGCTTATTTTGACATCGAAGAGTACATTGATCAATATCGTTATTTTGCCATACGCCTTTGAACCAGGGCTCGACATTATCCTATCAGCCACTTCTTTTTGAACAGTGATGACGACATGTTGAATACTGTTGTTTCTGGCTATTTCAATCAATATATCAGAAGTGATGTGGTAAGGTATATTCGAGACCACTTGTTCAACATCAGGCAGAAAACGTCTCACATCAGCGTTAACAGCTATGAGATTTGGAGAAATGATGTTGTCGGCGATAACGCTGAGCATCCTTTGATCTATTTCTATACATATCAATTTATTAACAGTATTTATTAATGCCAATGTAAGTGTGCCTATTCCACAACCGATCTCGAGTGTGCTCAATTTCATGACATGAGACCTGATGTTATTTAATAGAATAGGGTCTATGATGAAATTTTGGCTTAGTTTTTTAATAGGTTTGATCCCATATTTTCTCAGGATATTTCTTGTCCATTTGTATAAAGATTCTCTGGTTCGAAATATTCCATCGTTAAAACGATTCTCCATATAGTTTCTCCAAATAAGCGAGATATATAACGTCTTTTTTCCTAGGCTTTATGAAAAGGTAGTATTTTTCATTCCCTTCGAGCTCCTTGATCAACCTATTCATCAAAGCCTTAACTGGATCTATTTTAACACGCTCCTTAATATCGTTGAAACTCGAGAATTTTTTGACCATGCGTGCTTCGAGTATTTGGTTCATTGTTTTCTTACCTATGTCCGGTAATAACTCGAGGGCATGTAGCCTGATATTTATCGGCTGTGCTATGTTAAAGAATTCGACAAAAACAATTTCATTTTCCATCAATATCCTCCTCAAGGCCTCCACGAGATTTGTTTTCGCAACACTGGTTAATTCTTCATAAGAAATTGGTATTAGTCTTTTTATCTTACTGGGAAATCCTAGATCTATTTTCTCGAGGACATCTATTCTAATGGCTGGTAAGGGGGTTGCTTCCAACAAAGTGAAATACTTAGTACCTATGCCTTGAATGAACGGTTGATTCTTGTGTTCGATGTGGATATCACTAGGGTTACCTAGCTCTAAATAATCCAAAACATATAGGCTCGGTTCTTTTCGCTCTTCATGCCTACGGAAAGGTGGTTTTTCGCGAAAATACCTAGACAAATAAACACCCTTATGACTCTCTAACAAATTATATGATGCAAAACATTTTTAGACGTTCTCGTGTTTTTCCCCTGAGACACAGTAGTTCTTAAGATAATTAACGATCTCATTTAGCACAGATTCTTCATAAACCTTTTCTTCAAACTCCATAAGTGATCTCAACTCGTCTATGTCCATTGGGCAGATATTTATGATCATGACTATGGTCTCTGCTTTTAACCCTTTAGAAACAAGATATTTTCTAACCTTTTCTACGTCTTCAAAAGGTATTTTAGAAAACTCCTTTAGGTATTCAAGAACCCTGGACATGATAAGGGGAACGGAGCCTGTCTCCTCTCGGATCTTTTCAATGGCATTCTTTAAGTAATAATATGCTTCAGAATTCGAGATAAGCTCTTCCTTTTCTACTCGCAGTTTTATAATGCTAGACATGGTAAACACCAAACATATTCATATAATGTGGAACAACTGGTTTTATATCAATTTTGCGTCAAAACTGGCCGCAAGTGTTCTGGACGGATGAATAGTAATTTCTCCTTATTGCCTAAATGGACTTTAACTATATAGCACTTGCCTCGTTTGCCAACTATTATTCCTGTTTTACCGTGATATCTTCGGTGGGGCATTCCGCTATTAATAGATGGATTTATTTGTATGTGAACTTTGTCACCCTCTTTATACGATATCATCACTAAGCTAAGTGGTGGAACAGCTCCCTTTTCTCTTATATTTTTCTTCAAAAGTTTCCTTGTCCTATGTCTATAGCCTTTTGGCGCCTTTACCATGTCGTCAATCCCTCGACTCATATTCTTTAATTGAACAAGCTTATATCATTTATGTTGTAAACTCCCTATATTAAATCTGGTCTTCGATCTTAATTACATCTAGTTCCAGTGGTATTACCAGCGAGTTTATTACGTCTCCGAAACAGGGCGTTGTTCTGCCTTCATCGCAGTGCACTAGTTCCTTAACGTATAGACCTCCATCACAGTATATTAGTGCTTCGAAAACTTTACTGGATAACTGTATTGTTTTAACGCTATATACTTTTCGTGTTCTTTCCCTATCTTTTTTCCTTCTGAGTATTCTTAGAGGGGTTCTTTGCTTCACGACTTTGTTAATAAATTGTTCCTCTATTTTCTTTAAATCCTCTTGTGAGACGTCTTTATTAGAGTATACAACCACTCTATATATTTTCCTCTTATATTTGGCATATTCTTTTAAGAACTCGATATCTTTTCTAGAGGCGATACCATTGATCAACACTCTCACGAGATCACTGTGTAATTTCTTATTTAATTCATCTAGATCGATCTGTCTTATTTTGGGATTTTTTATCTCTATTACGAGAGGTCTGCCTGAACCCAGCATACGGGCATCAACATCTTCTCTGCCCGAGGCATGTATGATCACTTCATCCGCTTTATAAAGATCCTTCACGTTTTTCTCGATAAATTCCTGAATACTCAATAGATATTTTTTATTACCTCCTGATAGAAACCACGGTACGTGTGATATGTTACGGGCAAGTTTCCAATAATATCCTTTCAGGAATATAGGGTTTATTTGTAAGGATATCTGATGATTAAAATCACGGTCGAAATTTATGATTATAACAATATCCGGCTTATTGAAATCTGGCTGAAGGTTCATAAGATCTCTCACTTTTTTACCTATTTCTCGTTTAATCTCGTTTTTTATAGATTCCGACGTATTTAATACGTTGTATTTTACATGGATTTCGAACTCGCGTTCAAGTATGGATTTGTCCATGGATACCCCTATTATAAATGTGGAGATATCCAGCTCCCGAAGTCTATTGGCAATCTCGATAGCTATGTCTTCGAATAGTTTTTCGCTCAGAATACCTTTACATATGTAACATTTCTTTTGTTCAATATTATTTCCTACGATCTTCTTATATAATGAGATTAAAGGGCCTCCGCCATTACTTGCCAAGGTATGTATGTATTCAATGTCTCTTTGTCTATTATTTACGTAATCATAATGTATTTTCATAGATAGTAATGTCTTAATAGAGATTCCCCGGTTCTTATTGCTCATATTCAATCCATACCTTGAAAATAATCTACCGAGGCAATGATCGCAAAGTGGATATTCGCTCAATATTTTCTCGGCTAACTCTATTACATAGGCAACAATATTTGTATAGCTAATGGAGATCACCCATTAATTTGTATCTATGCCCTTTAAATCAAGTTTCAATCCAAGCTTTTTCAATAATTCTTTTCTTCTTAATTGCTTGCTTAATTTCTTCATTAACTCGTATTGCCGGATCAATTCTCTAACATCGTTAATTTCTACCCCGGCACCGTGGGCTATTCGTTTCATTCTGGATCTATCAATGATATCTGGGTTATCTAGTTCTTCATAGGTCATGGAGTTTATTATGGCTATCCATTTTTTCATCTTTTTTTCCAATTCTTTTGGATCGATCTCGAAAGGAGTCTTAAGCTCCAAACCCGGAATCATTTGCATTATTTTCCTGAGAGGGCCCAATTTCTGCAGGTTGATTAACTGTTTATATACGAGCCGCATGTTTATTTTACCTTCTACTAGTTGTTTCAAATCCTCTTCTGTGAACTCTAACTTAGCGCGCCTCACGGATTCCACGAGCCCCTCTATATCACCCAGGCCAAGTATTCTAGATATAAACCTGGATGGGTTGAAGACTTCTAGTTCATCCACCTTTTCGCCAGTACCAATAAATTTTATAATGGCACCTGTTGCGGCAACAGCTGATAACGCACCACCGCCTTTAGCTGTTCCATCGAGTTTTGTGATCACTATTGAACCTATATGGACTGTTTCATGGAATTTCTTGGCCACGTTATATGCTTGTTGACCCATCGATGCATCTATGATCAACATGACCTCATCTGGTTTGACTAATTTGTTAATTAGTTTCATTTCATCCAGTAACTCTTCTTCTCTATGATGTCTTCCAGCCGTATCTATGATAATTATATCGAAGCCTTTCTCGGAAAAATATCTCGTTCCATTAAGGGCTATTGCTATGGAATCCTTGTTTCCAGGCTCCCCGTACACGGGAATGCCTATTTGATCGCCTAATTGTTTCAATTGCTCGTATGCAGCTGGTCTATAGGTATCGGCGGCAACGAGCCCTACCTTGTAACCACTTAATTTATAGAAATATGCAAGTTTAGCAGCAGTCGTTGTTTTGCCACTACCTTGTAGACCTACCAGCAACAATGTCCAGGGTTTCTTCGGGGGCTTGACTTGCGGCTTCCTTTCCCCTCCGAGAACCTTTGTCAATTCCTCATAGACAATTGTCAGGAACCAGTTCTTCCTGGAAACACCTGGAGGAGGTTCTTCGTTTAATGCTCTCTGTCTAATTCTATTTGTTAGCTCAATAGCTATTTTTAAATTAATATCGGAGCGGACTAATTCTTTCTGTAATTCCTTGATGAATTCTTGAACAGCTTCTTCATATCGATCCTTTTTCAGAAACTTACTAATAGCCGTTTTAATGCCCTCAAATACCATAAGTAAAAACACCACGATAAAGTAGACTGGTAACCAGTTTAAATAGCCTTGTTCTTGCCCTGTTATAGTATCTGAGCCTGTTAAATAAAAGTTATTATATTATATAGCTCTCGATGTAACACCAGGTGATATATACTCATGTCTATGAAAAAGTCATCATTGATCATGGGTCAAACATAGTGACATATTTCATCGCCAGCGGTACCGTTACCACCATTACACAGTTATCCACTATTACATCTCCAATAACCGTTATATCAACTATTATCATAAGAGAAACCACGACAACGACAGTAACGCAAACGACGCCTTCTACGCCTACTCCCACCCCTACACCAACAACCACGCCGGCTTATCCAGCCCCTCCTCCACCACCTTCAACTGAGGAGATATTAAAAGCGTTTCCGGAAACAGTTATAATAGATCAATGGGATGGACTAACGGGTGGAGATGGATACGTATACGATGACATAGTTTACATGTTCCAGAACTACACACAGGGAAGAATCCAGGTTAGAAGGACAACAGTATACTGGGCTGACCTTTTTGCCAGGCTTGTCGCCACATGGAGAGCTGGTGATATAGAGTCATTGCCACATTTATTACTTACCCACACTGAGGAAATACCATTAATGAAGCCGTTCCTGGCTCCACTAGATAACTTGGTTAGAGAGATCGGCTTTAGAAAAGAAATGTTCGACCCAATATCATGGGGGAGATGTGTATGGGATGGCAAAGTGCTTTGCTTGCCATGGGATATCCATCCATTACTCATATACTTTAGAGTTGACTTAGCACAGAAATACGGCATAAAAATACCACCACCAGCCTGTGAAGTATACAACCTACCATGCTGGGATAGGCCACTGGACACATTGGATGATCTTTGGGCATGGTATAAAAACGAGGTAAAGCCCAAGCTACCAGCTGATATCATACCTGCAGGACAGCAGAGCTGGGCTTGGGACATGTGGGGTTTATTCCCCAAGAATCCATGGGCTGGTAAGGGGACAGATGATAATCCACAACCAGAGTTCACCGCTGACTATGTTGTAAAGGTTCTGAGATTCTTCTACGATATAAGTGTAAATGGGATATGGAAGATCGTGCCATGGTCAGATCTAGCTAACTGCCTGGCTGGTGGGCAGATATTCTCATGGTATAATGGCCCATGGATGATGGCTTCATTCGACATAATAGAAGGTGGTTGCCCATATGGTGCTATACCATTGCTTAGAAAAGAGGGTGGCACCTTCGGCCAATTACATAACTTAGAAATAACAGTAAGAGCTACAAGAGATCCCAAGGTAATGCAAGCGATAAAGGTGTTCTTCCAATACATCTTCTAACCCGAGATAAACGCTGCTTATTGGGGTATTAAGGCAGGTCATGTGCCAGCAGTAGCGGCTGCCCAACCCATTTATATTCAAAAAGCTAAAGAACTTGTAGGCGAGATGGGATCCAAGTCTAGGCAAATGTGGAGTTTCCAGGTATTTGAATGGGGTTATAAATTCCAGGCCCATCATGAACTAATATATCAAATAAACGATGTCCTCACAACGTATCACGATAGCCTAATACAAGCCACCATAACACCAGAGGACGCGGCCAGAGCCATCCAGGATGAAATATTAAAGATATTGGAGGCATGGAAAGCTCAAGTAGCATCTTCGTGATAATTCTCTTTGTTTATTTATTCCATATTTTCTTTAACTATTTTCTACTTCTCCATCATTATGAACATTAAATAAAACCTTGTTTGATCAGGAGATAATGCGGGGGGTGGGATTTGAACCCACGCAGGCCTACGCCAGCGGATCTCTCCTGGGCTACTTGAGTCCGCCCCCTTTGGCCAAGCTCGGGCACCCCCGCCTCTCATCTTGCTTAAGATTATTTTTGGGGGAAATAAATCTTAACCAGTTAACAAGAAAAGCCCTGGCTTAAAAGCGTTTTAACTTTATAAGCTTTTTTAAGAATTTTAGAGGGTTATGAACCAAGGTGGTTAATAATGCCTTTGAGGCCGGCGAGATGTTATACCCATTTCAGTGGCCCTCCATATACCAGGAGAGAATATATTCCAGGCATTCCACCACCAAAGATCTCCAAGTTTGAAATGGGCAAGTTAAATAATGACTATGCATATGAATTAAAGCTGATAGCGAAAGAGGCTGGTCAAATCAGACATAATGCACTCGAAGCAGCTCGTGTGATAGCATTAAAGACTATTAGTAGTGTAATAGGGGAGACAGAATTCTACTTAAAGGTTGTAATATATCCACATCATGTTCTACGTGAAAACAAAATGATGGCTTTCGCAGGTGCGGATCGATTGCAAGATGGGATGAGACTTGCATTTGGAAAACCAATAGGAACTGCTGCAAGGGTTTACCCAGGACAGGAGATCTTAATACTGAGGGTAAAGGCCGAGCACCTAGATCTCGGTAAAAAAGCCTTAAAAATAGCGGCATCCAAGCTACCTCTTCCTACATCAATAGTTGTTGAACAACTTAAGCCAATAGTACGTGTTGAAAAACAACCTCAGCCACCATAACTGTGTGGTAGGGGCTTTCGTGTCTTCTTTGGATCATTATTACATAGTCAGTGATATTTGTGATCTCTATGAAATAGCCGAAGATAACGTTAATGTATTGATGGAGAAGTGTCCTGGGAAATCTATTTTATTACATGCACCTGATGGGCTTAAGCCTTTATATAAATGCATTCAGAGAATATTGGGGAATGTATGTAACGTATATTTCTCCACGAGCCCTGGCTATGGGGCATGTGATATTCCTTTCGAAGAGGCAAGCGCGATAGGAGCGGATCTAATTATCCATATTGGCCATTCAAGGTACATCCTTGGACCAGGTTTTAAACCGTTCATAGAGATCATATACTTGCCAGTATACTATAAAGTCAAACCACCCGACACTATTTTAACAGAGTTGGATAAAGAACTCGGTGCTAATAATGCTAAGAAATTGACTGTCTCATCCACGGTCATAGAAACCAGGATAAGGAATTACGTGGTTAATTATCTCAGGGAGAAAGGCTATGAGGTATATGAAATACATGAACCAATCTTAGGTTGCTATTACAGCAATGTCATGAGCCTTGATGATCTAGTCGACGTTCATGTGGTAATATCTGGAGGGCTTTTCCACCCATATGGACTAGGATTGATATCTAATAAAAAAGTAATAGCCTTTGACCCATATTCTTGGAGAACATGGGTAGTGAATCCTGAAATAGAGAAAATACGTAGGAAAAGGATATTTATATTAAATAAAGTCAAATACGCTGGGGTAAAGAACGTTGGCATCGTAATTGGTTCACGCCCAGGCCAATATAGACCAGTACTGATTAAATATATCGAGGAATTGGCCATCTCGGCTGGGATGAACGTGTTCAAGATAGTATCGACATATGTGAATAAAGAGAGTTTAATAGCAATAGATAACGCGATGAATATGGATGCTTATGTGGTGACCACTTGTCCAAGATTACCCATAGATGACTTATATGATTTTCATAAACCAGTTTTAACGCCTGGGGAATTTATGATGATAGTCAAAAACATAAATGATAAATATATCTATCCCTGGTGATCATCGGTTCATGGGGAGATCAACGCCGAGGAACAAATCATCACTAGAACAAGCATTATCCGTGTTCAAGCCATTTGAAAGAGTTAAAAGATATTTAGAGCAATATCCAACTCCATCTTCTATAATAGCTCATGTGGTGTGGACATCGTTCATGAAAAGCGATGTGGTGGATTCGTCTATTGCAGATTATGGTTGCGGGGATGGTAGATTTTTAGTTGCTTCATTATTAATGGGCGGACTAAGAGGAGTATGTGTTGACATAGATGAGGAGATACTTACATATGGTAAAGATAATATATTAAGGTATTTCCCGGAACTGGTTGCCAGGATCATATATATAAGGGGTGATGCGACAAGCATAGCTTTGAATAACATAGACTTAGTAATCATGAATCCCCCATTCGGCGTAGTGAGGAGAAATAGAGGATTAGATATAAAGTTCTTGGTAAACGCTATGAGAATCTCCAACACTGTCTACAGTATTCATAAATACTCATGTGGGTTTTTCAGAGTTCTGAGAAACATAGTTGAGAGTGTGAATTTCAACATTGAGTGGTTTGAGCAATTGGATTTCGAAATTCCCATGCTACATAATAGGCATAGGAGAAGGGTATATAGGGTGAAGACAGTTTTTCTCATAGTTAAAAAAAGAAAAGGTGATTAACATGGACATAGTACTACCTGGCGAGATAGTGGCGATCGAGGAAGAAGCTATACCTTTACAAGGAGTTTATGTAGACGATAAGGGCAATATAAGGGCACTTATTGCAGGCGTTGTATCGATTGATAGGTTTAAAAAAACAATCATGGTTAGACAACTAAACAAGAGGAATTTAACGTTAAAACCAGGGGTTATCGTGGAAGGAAAGGTTATTAATACCATTGACCCCGATCTCGTCTTCGTGTACATATATTTGGCATGGAATCAACGAATATCTGCTATGGGTGTTATACACATATCACAGGTTTCCAGTGAACAGAGAGCAGCTAATATAAATGAATACGTGAGAATCGGTGATCATGTAAGGGCAAAGGTATTGAATTCTATTCCTCCCTACCAATTAACGATCAAAGATATACAACTAGGTGTTATCGAGGCCTATTGTAGTGTATGTGGAAATATATTATACCGAGATGGTGATAGATTAGTATGTAAAATGTGTAATAATATAGAGAGAAGAAAGATAGCTACTGGTTACGTATATGTATTAAGGTGATTAATTGCCATTTGTTAAGAGAAGATTTCATGTAAAATGTCGTGAGGATGAATGTATAAAACTATATGAACTTTTAAAGGATAAAATTCCTGTCACAGAGTACATGGAATTTGTTATAACAAATAATGGTCTAACCATAGAGGTATATGGATATGATAGTGTTATAAAAAGAATGTGGCTCAGCATTAAAGACCTTATCAAGTTATCTAAGATCATTGTTCCCATGAGGGGTCTGTATAGATTTAATATAGAGCAACTCCAGAAGATCACAGGTAAAACAGTTTCTCTGCGAATTCTAGTAGAGGTGCTTAAGAGAACATCGCATTTCATCGATTATGATCGAGAGACTGGCGAGATCATTACTGATATCCCATTACAAGAAATCCTGGATTTGATAATACAAATAGATGAATATGCGAAAAGAATACCGGATTCACTAAAAGGGAAAACTACTAGATATTACGTAATTGTATGTGGCGTGATCACCGGTTTACAACCGGAGGACATTATCGAGAGATCAAAGGAGCTCGGGATCATGGTTAATAAAGATAGTTTATGGAGAGTGAACATTGAATGGAGAAAGGCTATTGATATATTTTTAAAATCGTTGAAAAGTTAATGTAATACTTAACAAAGGTGATTTCAATGGAGCTGAGAATTATTTCTAGAACTGATAGGGAGATCAAGTTGGAGATTACAGGAGAGGATCATACTTTAGGTAACCTATTGGTTAAAGAAGCATTGGTACATCCAGATGTTGAATATGCCTCATATAGAATGCCTCATCCATTGAAAAATGCGATCGAGTTCACATTGATTGTTAAGGAAAAAGCTAGTATATCAAAAACTTTGAACGATATAATTACGAATATACAAAGAGAACTAGAGGAGTTCAGGAGATTAGTGGAGGCTCTCGAGCTTTGAAAAAAGAATCCAGGTTATTGGTATATGGCTATACAGGTAACTATGTCGTGTTGATCACATATAGAAGAAATTTCATAGAGGAATTAAAGATCACGAGAACACCTGTAATTATCAATGAAAACTTGTTTTCCAGCCTATTGAACACTTGGGACGAGATATCTAATGTCTTAGTTTGCACTGGGAATAAATATTCTGGCTATATAAGGTCTTTTAAAATAATAGAAGGAGGCGATGAATTGGTTTTAAAGATCAGTTATTGTGACATGGTTATTAAAATGTTATGTATGCTTGAAAAATACATGCCCATCAATAATAAGGGCTTAGACTTTGTTATAAATCCCAGTGATATATGTAGAGAAATGGTGATCTCACATGGTTAGATTTTGTCCTCGATGTGGTAGCTTACTTAAACCATCTCGTGAAAATGGCAAGATACACTTGATATGTTCGAGATGTGGTTATAAAATAGGGCCAGAGAACAGTGTACAAGACAGTTATAGATTAAGCACGCGGATCGCACATTCATCGAAAGAGCGAACTGTAGTCGTAAATGAAATAGATACATCAAACCTGCCGATAACCAAGGATGTGACATGTAAGAGATGCGGTGCACATGAGGCTTATTACTGGATGATCCAGACCCGGGCAGCTGATGAACCCCCTACAAGGTTTTATAAATGTGTCAAATGTGGTTATGTGTGGAGGGAATACGAATAAGCAGAATTGGCAATATTTTCGTTTTTTATCCTTGGCCTTATATAAAATAAAAATCAGTAATTGTGGTGATTTTAGTTGAGAATCAGATTTAGAGATGCTATCGTGTGGAGATATGCATTCGTGGCGATCTCCAAGATCATTGAAGAAGCGACATTAAGTTTCTCGCCTAACGGATTAAAACTCAGAGCAATGGATCCTTCCGCGGTTGCGTTAATAGATCTCGCCATACCAGTGGAATCGTTCACGGAGTTTGATATACCGGGAGAAGTCAACATAGGCTTAAATATGGAGGAATTTGCCAAGGTCTTGAAACGTGCTAGAAAAGGAGATGAACTTGTTCTAGAGATCGGTGAAAGAAAAATAAGTGTCATATTTGAGGGAAAAGGTATTAGAAGGTTCACCATACCCAGTATAGAGACGACTCTGCAGGAAATACCTGAGATCAGTTTTGAGGTCGCTTTCAGAGGAAAGATCTTGCCAAAAGTGTTCAAAGATGTTGTTAGAGAATTGGAGCCGATCAGCGATGTGATAGAATTCCATGTTCCAGGTGATGGTGATAAACTAATTATTAGGGCATCAAGTGAGATCGGGAATGCTGAGCTAGAATTGAGCACTTCTTCTGGATCCTTACTCGAATGTGAAATACTCGGCGAAGCTAGTTCCAAATATACACTTGACTATTTAATTGATATATCAACAGCTTCTCAGGTTTCCGAATTCTTATTAATGGAATTTGGGAACGAGACACCTATAAGATTGGTGTATGAATTACCAAATGGAGGTAAGTTAGAGTTCTATGTGGCCCCGAGAACAGATTAATAGATTTATCAAAAATCTAGTATGCGAGTACTATAGACATAGGCCTCTTGAAGAACCTTCTTATATTCATTTAAGGGAAATAGCCCTGGAAAGTTTAGAAGATGAGAAATACATACGCCATTTATCATTCGCATATATGGATCAGTTGTATAACTATATAATTAATGTTAAAACACCTTTACACCTATATTATTCATCAGCTTTATATCTAAACCCTGGCGCAGAGAGAATGGAGGAAAAGACCTGGATAGGCTCCGAGATACTTTTCGATCTTGATGCTGATAAGTATGAGGGATGTAGAAACACTGTATACATATGTGTAGCAGATAATCTTGCCTCTTCTGAGCATATTGATAAATGTCCCAATGGTGAAAAGCCGATCGAATACGTAGGTGTTCCATGGCAATGCATAGAAAAGGCACTAAATGATTCGATGAAATTAAATGATATATTGAAAGATGAACTTGGTTTTAAAAACATCAAGATATATTTTTCCGGGAACAGAGGTTTTCACATTAAAATATATGATAATGACGTATTAGACCTCGGTAGGGATGAGAGAAGGCTCATAGCCGATTACATATCGTGTGAAGGATTGGTTGTTGACAAGGTTTTTCCCTCATATAAGAATAACGTTGTTTTAGATGCACATGAAGCTGGTTTGAGGAAACGGGTATTTAATATAGCTTCAAAGCAAGGATTGATCAGCAGGCGGAACATGCTGGGGTTTAAGGACATTTATGTCATTAGGAAAGATCATTTAGAGGAAATACTCAAAGAAAGTTGCATTGAAATAGACAGGGTTGTTACAATGGATATTACAAGGTTATCTAGGTTCGGAAACAGCCTGAATATGAAAGCAGGGCTTAGAGTTGTCGAGATCACTAAGAATATTGACCCAAAGGAATTAAGCTACTCTACGTTTTCCCCTTTCAAGGGGTTTGTAAAAATAAAGCCAGTTGCGAGTTTGAATAACATATTAGTGTTGGATCAACGGATTAGTATTAAGAAAGGAGATGTAATTAAATTAGAAGCGGAGTTAGCAATATATTTGGTACTGAAGAAATTAGCTGTTCCTATTGATGCATCAGATCTAGAGGTCAAAGTATGAGTGATCTAATAATCCGCTTGATTAGAGAAGAGTTGAGAAATAGTGCGTTAACACCGATCTCCCGTAGTAGATTACAGGATATCTTATCCATTTTCACGAAAGCTCTTTGGAAAATACATACTGTTAATGAGAACAGTAAATTGATTATCAGTAAAATGCTGGACAACGTGGAGCAAGATATCGAGATTTTGGCTAGGACCAGGTTGTTAAAACTGCTACTAAGGGGTGAAATAGCACAGGGGTCTTTTGATGAAAAGATCTCAGCCTTATTAGTAAACATTGTAAGAGCTGAGAAGAATCTGATGTCACCACTCGTGGTGAGGTATCATGAAAAAGTGCTCTATTTCTTTAAGAATCAATGTATGCTCAGTGGTAAACTGTATAGAAAAGGTGATATTGTTTTATTAGATCTCGATGATTTCATACTCGCTGAGATAAGTAATTGTGGAGAGCCAATGAAACAACCCTTCCTTAAGTACCATGGACCTAGATAACACCTGAAATAATTGCGACTATATATGTTATTATTAATAAACATGAGATCGCTACTAGTCCGATCGCATGAAGTTTCTCGATATCTGTACCACGACCTCGTTGACTATGTTTTTTCGTCTTGGCGGGATATATTTTTGAAAGGAATACACCTATTATAAGACCTAATAGTGTGATGATGCTATATAACATCAAGCGCCCTAAGGTGATCTGGGATAACGTGTTGGTCGTAAATATATTTAGATAATTGCTGATCATAGCAAGGTATATGAGTATTACAGTAACTCTCAAAATATTTGATATAAGGCTTGGCAATATTTCATATTCAAATAAATATGCAACGTTTTCCATCCTTGAGGAACTACTCATAGCCTAGGCCCCAATCAAATACCATGATGTACTGGTTTTATAAATTTCGTTGAAGTTATCTTAAATATTGAAATCAAGTCAAGGTGATTATGCTGTGTCAAGGCAACTGAAGGTCACCTCTTTCACTTTGTTGATGACCAGTATTATAGTGTTCATTATCATGAGTTTGTCGCTAAGAACTCAGTATGGTGATAATGCTAGTTCATTGTTTAAATTAATGTTATCGAGTAAGTCAATAGATGAAGCCTGTCTCTTGATCAATCCATTGTCTAAACACTGTAGTTATAACATAGTGAAACCATATTGGTTGACGTCAATTTTGATAAATAGATCCATTGATCTATTGCCATATTTATCGGGGACATTTGTGCTGGTCCTAGTGTATATATATGCTTGGATATTATTCAAAGACATGTTAATTGCCGGATTTTCGACATTGTTACTGGCTCTTACGCCTGGTTTTCTATATTATTTTAGGCCTGGTAATGAAGGTCCTTATTTATTAAGTATTCCATTACTATTGGCATTTAGTGTTGCCTCTTTCACATTGCATAGTAAAAAAAGCTTTGGCTTGGTGTCGACATTATCATTGGTATTGTTAGCCCTTTTGTCCCATGATATGGCATGGATCGCGCCCCTCTCCTTTTCATTATCGATGTTGGCATTATATGTAAAGGGGTATTTGGATAAATATATAGGATATACTGGATTAGGCATAGTGGCGATATCGCTTATTATCGTGTCCTTATATGGGCTTGAGTATTTATCGCCTCCATTGAGTGCGTCGATCTTAGCGATAATTTTGACCCTCATATTCAACAAGATCTCCAAGGACACATCCTTCTCTTATAGAACTATGTACGGGTTGATGATCGGGTTGACAACGTTTGCCCTGGCCCTATCTTGGCATGTAGCTTGGCCAGGCACTTTTATACCTTCTTTTAAACAATACGATCCCGTATTTGATTACGGGATATTAGGCATATTGGGTATTGCAGGTTTAATTGTTTTCACGAAACAAAGATACTTGGGAAACGTTTGGAAAGGTCTACAAGGTCCCATGTACACATCGTCCCTAATATTTTCACTCGTTTTTGGATTATTGGAGCGATCGCTTGTCGCCTATGCATCATCTCTTCTAGCAGTATTGGCTGGGTTCGTCTGCATTTATTTAGCTAAATCCGTGCGGGCTCATATCGATGTTGCTTTGAGTGAAAAAAGGCCTCGCGTATTGTTAACCAGGTTTGTAAGCATATTACTAGTAATAGGGTTGTTCACGGCAAACATTGTCGCATCTCTTAGTATTCCGGATAAAGACACGGTCATCTCGTTGTCAGAGCTCTCGGAATATGGCAATATGGGGAAATTAATATTTAGCAAGGAGACGTGGTCAACAGCGGTTTCAAATATTACGAGAAGTATCATGAACAGCGCTAATAGTGATAACATATTGCTCGTGTCTTATTGGGGTTATAGTTTATGGTTACAGGAACTATTATCTCGAAGAGGTATAAAGACATATGCATTGTCCAATGTGTTAAGCGATCAATATGCAAGATCGCTGGTTTCGAGGATAATGCTTAGCGATGAAATGACGGCCGCGAATATCTTGAAGAATATAAGCGACGAGATCGGTGTAGACGATGTATACGTTTTGATCACGTTTGCTGCGAGCATTAGCACTGTTATCAGAGTTGTGGGAGGTGGGATAGCTGGCGACATCTACATAGGTGTTCCATCCTCATATGAAATTGTTGGTGGGTATTATCCACAGGTCATTTTTAGACCAGCAGGGGATCATGGCAGACTTCCCCTCTATATCGAGTTGGCGGGTTTGAATATGGGTGACTTTATCACTCAAACCACGTCTGTTCATGACACATCTATATATCTAGCATGGAATACAAGGGGCCAGAGAACGTTACTTGCCCAGATCACGGTGAATGCACTCAATTACCTCAATTATACTGTCTACAACGCCCAGATCGGTTATACGAGCTTGAGAAGCGATCTAAGCTTATTTAAACCCATATATGTTGTCACGATTCCCGTTTATGATGTGAGCATTTGGTACGCGAGCTACGAAGTTGTGTACGTTATTGCTGTGTATAAGTTAGAGTTGGCATTATAAATTGGTTTGCGAAAAGTAAAGAGTGTTAGGTGATTGAGAAGATGGTGCTCTCTCGCCGTGAACTCCCAAATATAGGGGAATACGTTGTGGCGACAGTAAAGGAGATACACGACTTTGGAGCGTATGTGACTCTCGATGAATATAATAACATGGTTGCGTTTTTGCCATGGAGCGAGATCGCGTCTAAGTGGGTCAAAAATATACGTGATGTAATACGTGAAGGGCAAAAGGTGGTTGTTAAGGTTATACGTGTTGATAAATTGAAAAAAGAGGTTGATGTATCGCTTAAAAAAGTCACAGATATTGATCGTAGGAGAAAAATACTATGGTGGAAAAGATATTCCAAGGCATGTAAGATAATAGAGTTAGTAGCGCAGAAACTGGGGAAAAGCATTGAAAGCGCCTACAGGGAGGTGATATGGAAACTAGAAGATAAGTACGGCGATGTGATGTATGTGCTCGAAGAGGCCGTATCCTCTAATAGGAAAATACTGATAGATGCTGGTATAAATGAAGAGTGGATTGAACCAATCATAACAGAGGCGCAGAGACATATAAAGGCTAAGGAAGCAGTTGTTAGGGCAATTATATATTTACAATCATATAGCCCTGATGGCGTCTTTAAGATAAGAAGATTTCTGGAAAATATCGCTGAATATCTGAGATCTCTCGGTGTTGTTAAATTCAGAATATATTCAGCAGGGGCACCTAGGTATATCATGGAGATATCATCTAAGGATTATAAGACGGCAGAAAACATCCTGGCACAATCCATGGCTATTGGAGAGAAGGTAGCTAAGGAACTTGGCTTGTTTTTCAAAGCTGAGCGTGGTAAGCCTTGAAATGGTTGATGAGGAAATGCATTAAATGTGGAAGATATTTGTTGAACAGAGATAAATGCCCTTTTTGTGGAGGGGATTTAATAGTGCCACACCCGCCTAGGTTCAGCCCCCTGGATAAATACGTTGAATATAGGCTATTGAGTAAGATTTCTCAAGGTGTTCTCAAGCTTGATGAAAAACCACCATATTATCCTCGCTTGAATCAAAAGTGAAATATGAGGTAAAATTTAAAACCCGTTGAAAGTATGATATTGAGAACCGGGTATGTGCCGCCGTAGTATAGCCCGGCCTAGTATGCGGGCCTGTCGAGCCCGTGACCCGGGTTCAAATCCCGGCGGCGGCGTCTTTCCCCTTCTCATCTTTGAATTTAATTCGGTGGTTGATTTAATGGGATGGTAAGTCATTTTCGGTGTAATCATCTGGTTCGTCCTAGTGGAATGATGATATATTTCAAGGTCCCTCTTGCGTGGTAAAGGGGGTTGGGAATGGTTGTTGTACAGGTACTTTAAACCCTCTAAAAACATAATTTTGAAATAGCCCACGGCATCCCGGCGGCGGCGCGGCCTGACGCCGAGCTTAGCTCGGAGAATGAAGAGCTGGCCTCCTGCCGTGGGCACAGTTCAGGCTTCTCCGATGCTGTGTGATGTACTCGTTGTTCGAACGACATAAAGTATTTAAACCCTGGTAATTAGAAATAAAGTTCTGGATGTGTAAACTTATCCATGGGGACCCGAGAAACCAGGGAGTACTACTCCCTGGCACTCGGGTCTTACGGAGGCGGGCTCGATGCTAGCCACTCCCGCCCTAAAAACCCCGGCCGCCTCCTGCGGCCGTAACTCCGGTTGATCCTGCCGGCCCCGACCGCTATCGGGGTGGGGCTAAGCCATGGGAGTCGTACGTCCCGCCGCTGCGGGGCGTGGCGGACGGCTGAGTAACACGTGGCTAACCTACCCTCGGGAGGGGGATAACACCGGGAAACTGGTGCTAATCCCCCATAGGGGAGGAGGCCTGGAAGGGTCCCTCCCCGAAAGGGCACGACAGGGGTCATCGCTGTCGTGCCGCCCGAGGATGGGGCTACGGCCCATCAGGTAGTTGGCGGGGTAATGGCCCGCCAAGCCGAAGACGGGTAGGGGCCGTGAGAGCGGGAGCCCCCAGATGGGCACTGAGACAAGGGCCCAGGCCCTACGGGGCGCACCAGGCGCGAAACCTCCGCAATGCGGGAAACCGTGACGGGGTCACCCCGAGTGCCCCCGATAAGGGGGCTTTTCCCCGCTGTAAAAAGGCGGGGGAATAAGCGGGGGGCAAGTCCGGTGTCAGCCGCCGCGGTAATACCGGCCCCGCGAGTGGTCGGGGTGATTATTGGGCCTAAAGCGCCCGTAGCCGGCCCGGCAAGTCCCCTCTGAAATCCTCGGACTCAATCCGAGGGCGGGAGGGGATACTGCCGGGCTAGGGGGCGGGAGAGGCCGAGGGTACTCCCGGGGTAGGGGCGAAATCCGTTAATCCCGGGAGGACCACCAGTGGCGAAGGCGCTCGGCTGGAACGCGCCCGACGGTGAGGGGCGAAAGCCGGGGGAGCGAACCGGATTAGATACCCGGGTAGTCCCGGCTGTAAACGATGCGGGCTAGCTGTTGGGCGGGCTTAGAGCCCGCCCAGTGGCGCAGGGAAGCCGTTAAGCCCGCCGCCTGGGGAGTACGGCCGCAAGGCTGAAACTCAAAGGAATTGGCGGGGGAGCACCACAAGGGGTGGAGCCTGCGGTTTAATTGGAGTCAACGCCGGGAATCTTACCGGGGGAGACAGCAGGATGACGGCCAGGTT
>JAWBBW010000001.1:0-165507 GCA_038824035.1 Desulfurococcaceae archaeon | reverse complement strand
CACAGACATGATGTGCATAGCCAGCGCCATATTAGGGATAATCGGAGCAGTCCTTTCAGCATTTTTCTCCAAGGAAACCTACAAGTCGTAGGGAAATAACATGTTGATAAAACATAGGTGTCGGGGTTGGTGTTGGCGTGGGTGTCGGCGTGGCGATTGCACGAGGCCTTAGGAATGGAAGCAACCACTGAGTACCGGCATAATAGTATGGGTCAAAGTCGCCTATCCACGGTGGGTCAGCATCCTCTACTGGATATCCAACCCAGTAATAGGTATCGAATATTGGTAGTTTCTTCGAGATCTGAACTGGTATATGGTACATTTTCTCCAGGTAATACATTATTAGATCTATAGCTAAGGCCAGGTATTCTTCATTTAACTTGCCTCCTGGTGTTATAGCTAGAATGGCTATTATCTTTCTTAATATCTCGGCGAATTTCTCATCCACTAGCCTTATGAAGTTGGGTGCCCATTCACCTATTGGCTTAGCGTACTCTGGTAAGAGATTTGCTAACCTCGCGCTCCAGACATAGAATGATACTCCCCCGGTATGGATACACCAACCAGCCAATACATCATAATATCCTAGGTATGGCTGGCTCCAAAATGTCGCGTGGTCCACTGTTTCAACTTTCACGTCTATTCCAAACCTGATCCATTGTTCCGCTATTCCATAGGCCATTCTCATCGCATCTATCTCCCAGGGCCCAGCCGACGTTATCGTAATACGCCATGGTGTTCCATCAGGTAATCTCCACTTACCATCAGGGCCACGGGAGAATCCAACACTCTTCAACAATTCCTCGGCCACATCAGGGGCATATCTCCACCAGCCAGGATCCCATATCATACGTATCTTGTCTTCCGGTGACATAGCATCTAGTAATTTGTTGTCAAGAGCCCACTTGGCGATTCTAAACGGGTGTTCAGGATCCCATACATTGAACTTTGTTCCATTAGGTAGGGTTATCACCGATTCCCTTAGCCGTGGCAGAAGTCTTTCATATAGGTCGTGGAAACTCGGAATATATGCCAGTAGCGCTGGATACATTATTTTGATCTCTCGCCGATGAAAGAAAGGACTATGAGGCCCGATATTAGGGCTATGAATGATGCGACATATCGTTGAAGGATTGCGAGCGCGATGGCTATTATGAAGGATATGAGTGAGAAGAACATACATATCTCTAATAACCTGTTGTCAACCCCCATGAAGAACCTCCTCTAGGAGTTTTACTAGGTTATCAATATTTTTTATACCATATTCGTTAATCATCCCTAATAAATACTGCGTGATTAATAGGATTAAGGCTATCAAGCTAAATATATATGACTTAACCCAATGTCCACGTCTCTTAATCACATAGATAATTACAATAACCAGCATTGTGGATGCAAACCAAGCGATGACGATGTTTGTGACACGTGCTATGTATGGCTCCACTAGGCTTATGATAGAGCTGATCAAGAGAAATACTGAGAAACCCCTGTTAAACCCCCTGTATCTAATCAGCAATCTCGGTAACTTCATTGTCCTCTGAAAGATACCTAGCTTGAAATATATATAGATCCTTAGGACATAGTAAATGGATATTGTTATCAAGATCGATGTGGCCATGGCCTTATAGGCCTCCATGGAGAAGGCCATCATCAATCCCAGTAGTGACAACGAGGCATACAAGGGTAACATGTATATAGAGGACAACTTGTTTATTAAAACCCGTTTAAACCCAGAATTCATGGATATCACAGGGACTCCGCTATTTTGATCAGCTCATCCAGGTCCATGTCTTCGAAAACATTGCTATACCTGATCTTTTCATAGCCCAGTACCAGTTTCCACAATACGGCACTGATCCATGGATCAACCCCCCTGGCCACTAATGATCTATAGGCCTCTCTATGAGTGGTTGAAACAGAGATTTCAACACCGTGTCTAGACGATATCTTGATAAGGCTATTCCAGAACTTGTGTAGAAATACAGATCTCTTATCGAAAACCCCTATATCAGTGGATCCAGTGTATTTCACATGGCTATCGAGGAGTAATCCCATCCCTCTCATTAATTTCGCTAAATACTTGGCCAAGTTCACGAGGTCATTTCTCCTGTAGATCAATACATAGGAAATGAGCATGGCTGAACCCAGTGCTGTGGAAACATACTCAGCTATATTCATTTCGCGACTTGTCAAAACACGGGGTGATCGAGTGCGGGAATCCACTTTGTTGCTCGACGAGGCCTTATCGGTCTTAATTATGTTCAAGTTCAATAACTCGTTGTTAACTCTATCCAATAGCTTTTGAAACGCATTTTCTAGGGCCATCTCGGCGTCAACGACATTGTATGGGGAGTCTATTTCACTGTTCACCTTTTCACTATTGATCGCGTCGAACTCACCTTGATCGTGATCAATCGGTTGTATACCATATCTTTCCTCATATATTCTTCGATGATCTACGCCGCTAATTGATGAACCCACATACCTCTCTATCTCCGTATTATTCGATAACACCGCCTCATTTTGTACTTGTACTGGTATTCCTCGTTCAAAGACACCTGATATAGCCACTATCAACGAACCCTCATCTTTCGCCTCTTTCACCAGGGATAGTAATTTCTCGATAACCCCTGGATCTATGCCCTCTCTGAGCACTATTTCGACTATTGCTGGTAGTCTGCTCATATCAATGTTCTTGCCCTGGATCTCTCTTGTCAATTCAGTTATTGTCTTGAGCAATAGATCTAGGTCTATTTCCGACACAGCGCTCTTATCGCCATCGCTGATAATGGATCTCAGCACATCTCCAATGCCTATTTCCTCGACGACGATTACCCCTAGCTCATCTGCCATGGATTTAAACATGAATGCCAATAGTAATGACTCCTTCATCAATAGCTCATCAAGTATTTTGTCGTAAATCTCTCTGAGAATACCTCTATTAATGGCTGTTTTCAATGCATAGAACTTCGCAATAACAGATGAAAAGTATTCGATATCGATATTGTTCTCAAGGGCTATTCCCAGTATAATCGATATCGTCTCATCGATGTCGTTGATGGTATATCTACATGTCTCGGGGTGTTTCCTCAACCCGGCCATTATATGATAAAACGCCTTGCCTAGGACGTTTTCACAGCTAAGTTTAGTGTTCCTGGCATTTGCGATAGCCATGAATACCTTTACAATGTCATCACTGGTTATTTGCTCAACGCCGGTACCCGTGTACTTTAGAAATCTGAACTGGATACCACCTATCAATAACCCCATATCACCCTTATAAATATCCTCATTTAAAATAGTGCTTGCTTTTTCTGGTGTAATATCCTCTATTCTCGAGACATTGTACTTGATATCCATGCCCGTTGAGCTCAACCACCACTCTATAATATATCGTTTCTCAGCCTCTGATCGAGCTATATCGGATAATTCACGTGAATGCCTGGTCTCAGCGAACACAAGAACCCCGGCTAACGTGATTGTAATTGACGAGATAACCGCGATCGCCAGTAATATCCGGGTCACAGTGTTCATGGGGTTTCACAATGTTATTATTTCCTAAAATACCTTTATATCCTAATGATAGATTGCGTGAATCGGGGATGACAAGGCTAAGAGACATAGTTGAGAAAGTCAGGGAGGAGTCATCCAAAGTCCTGGTTGGCAGAGAAAAAGATGTCAAGTTAATACTGTTCGCTGTTTTCGCGGAGGGCCATGCCCTTGTCGAGGGCATACCAGGTATTGCGAAAACCCTCACTACAAAGGTCGTGGCAAGATTACTCGATCTAAAGTTCTCCAGGATCCAGTGCACGGTGGATACATTGCCCAGCGACATAATCGGGACAAGGGTGTTTAACCAGAAAACAGGTGATTTCGAACTAAGACTAGGCCCTATATACTCGAACATAGTCTTGGTCGACGAGATAAACCGGGCTTCGCCGAGGGCGCAGTCAGCCCTATTAGAGGCTATGCAGGAAAGGCAGATCACAATTGATGGAGAGACAATAAAATTGCCTAGGCCCTTTATAGTGCTCGCTACGCAAAACCCAATAGAGCTCGAAGGGACATTTCCACTACCAGAGGCGCAGTTAGATAGGTTTTTCATAAAAGTTGAGATGAGGAGCTTGGAGCGGGATAAATTAATATCCTTGTTGAAAAGGGGCATCAAGGTCATTGAAAAAGAGTTCGAAGCATTGAAACCGATTATAGGCCCAGAGGACATTGAAAAGGCGTCGCGTGAAATAGAGGAGGTATATGTTGACGAATCCATACTGGATTACATAAGCAAAATAGTCGAATATAGCCATAGACATGAGGCGGTGAGGCTAGGTATAACTCCGCGAGGTGCTTTATTATTGTTAACGCTTGCAAAGGAATTCGCATTACTGGATGACAGGAAATACTTGATACCGGATGATGTGAAAGAAGCAGCTATTCCAGCGCTTTCACATAGAATACTCCTGAAACCGGAATATATTGCTGAGGGCTATACTGGTTCAAGGATTATATCGGACATATTATCCCGGGTAGAGGTCCCAAGGCCATAGATGATCTCCATGGAAATCCGCGCCTCGCATTTCGATGCATGGATTAAGCCATCACGGGCTTTGTATGCCATCTTATTAATCGATATCCTGATCTCGTTACTATTGATCATGCGAGGGGGTTCATGGGCTGTTTATGTCCTTGTTTTCCTAAACACATATATGATAACACTTGTATCTATTTCCTATGCAATTCTGCAATCACTCAGATCCATTGCACAGTTGATCCACGCTGAGTGTGGATCACCATTGATAGGTAAAGCTGGTAATGAAGTATACATAGACCTGGTATTAAAAGGCGATATAAGCCGGTTGGCCAGGATCCACAGCCTCAGGGTCTCAACAGATCCCGGGCTCAAGTTAAGTAAACACTCGATCGTCAATTATAGTGGATACACCAGGATAAGGCTGTACTTGACAGGATATGTAGGGGCACATAGAGTTATGGGTGTGGAGCTCTTGGTCAAGGACTTAGCCTTTCTCTTCAATTTAAATGTGTTCCTCGAATTCGAATACCCAATAGAGATCCATATCATACCCCCCAGAAAACCCGGAATACTCGATATCGAGACATTGATAGCACGTTACACGTTCTTAGAGGCATTGGCAACGAGGAGGCGAGGAGCTGGATCAGATGTTCTCTGGATCAGGGAATATAGGGATGGCGATGATTTCAGAAAAATAGCGTGGAAACAAACAGCGAAAATGTCTAAGCTAATGGTGAAGGAATACGAGTCTAAGATATTTAAAAACATATTGATCATAGCGTCTATTCACGATGGCTTCTTCATCGGCGATCCACCTCCCTTGAACATACTGTCACAGGCTATCCTAGACCTAGTTGCAAGTGCAGTGGAAAAGGGATTAAATGTCAAAGTGGGCGTGGCGACTGAAAAAGGGATTAAGGTATCATCAGTGCTCACCACAATGAGGATCGAGGATATATACAGGGTTATATCGTTAATAGAGTGGCCACTTGAGCCAAACCCTTATCCAATATACTCTGGGAGCAATAGAATAATACGATGGTTCACCAAGACATTGGTAAGAGATTTTTGTAGAGAGCCATGCATGGTCGTACTGTTCATAGACCCCCTTGACGACCTTGACATGATGAACATAGCTACATTACAGACAGAGCTCAGCGCGATGCGTCACAAATTAAAGGTATTCATAACAATACCGGCTGTGTTGAGGTTTATATATTCATCAACACCGAGCATGGAGGACATAGCCTATGTCTACAGGAGAAGCATATATTTAAAGAGGTATATTATATGAGGCCATAAAACATCCTTGTCAATTAACGCCTCCTATACAGCTCATCTATCTCCTTCACCTTATTTATATTAGGGATCTCGCTGGGATCAGGTTCTTTCACAGACAACCAAGCATCAATGATCTCCCTTGCCATTATATCCGTGACAAGCCTGCCACTCATAACTAGTAAATTAGCGTCATTCCAGAGTCTCGCACCCCTGGCTGTGCCAGGGTCATTGCAGACGGCTGCCCTGACACCAGGTACTTTGTTAGCCACTATTGAAACACCTGTCCCAGTGTAACAGACCAGTATGCCGAAATCCACCATTCCATTGGCAATTGCCAAGGCAACTTCATGGGCCACATCTGGCCATGGCTCTGGTTTACCTGTTCTCAATGAACCAGCAACGATGACTTCAAATCCCTTCTTACCCAAGTAATCCACTGCTTCCCGTGCACATGCATATAGGTCGTCTGAGCCAATCATGACACGGAGCATTACATCACCTCTTTACCCTATCTCATTAGAGAAATAAAGGTTTAACTAGTGTGTAGTTATTTGGTTGAGTATAACCAACACGCGACGCCATGGCCTTTCTCCACCTCTATTAATGGTGGCTCTTTCAACCTGCATTTATCAACGGCGTGTGAACACCTTGGATTAAACCTGCAACCAGGTGGAGGGTCTATGGGAGATGGTGGCTCTCCTTGTAGTATTAACTTTTTCCTCTCCCTACTGATCTTAGGGTCTGGGATAGGGATAGCCGATAAAAGGAACCTGGTATATGGGTGTAATGGGTTGTAGAACACTTGATCAGAACTACCTATTTCAACTATCTTACCCAGGTACATTACGATCATCCTATTGCTCATGTATTTCACAACAGATATGTCATGGGATATGAATAGATATGTGAGTTCATATTTTCTCTGAAGATCCCTCAGTAATTCCAATATCTGTGCCTGCACAGACACGTCCAAAGCCGATGTAGGCTCATCTAAGACAAGGAATTTCGGCCTAGTCACTATCGCTCTGAGTATAGCCACTCTTTGTTTCTGCCCCCCAGATAACTCATGTGGATACCTATATAGATGTTCTTTGCCGAGCCCAACCATCTCCATTTGCCTAGCCAGGAATTCCTCTTCATCACCTACATCGATTTTGTATTGCCTAATAGGCTCTAATAATGTAGCGGCGATCGTCATTTTGGGGTCTAAACTACTATGAGGGTCTTGAAACACCATTTGAGCATTTCTCCAATACCATTTCAATTTCTTACCCTTAGCCTTAGTCACATCTACATTCTCGAACACTATTTTCCCAGACGTGGGCTCTATTAGCTTTAAAATAACCTTGCCCAGAGTTGTTTTACCACATCCGCTTTCACCAACAACCCCCACTGTCTCCCCTTTCACGATATCGAATGAAACCCCATCTATTGCTCTCAGTTTCTTAGTAAACGAGCCCCTTACATTGAAATATTTCTTGAGGTCAATTATCCTCAGTAAAGGCTCCATATCTCTCACCTTTTTGTGTAAAGCCAACAAGCTGTGATATGACCACTCTCAACCTCTACCTGGGGTGGATCTCTTGAACTACATTCATCTCTAGCAAAGGGGCATCGAGGGCTGAATCTACAACCAGGTGGAGGATTTATCAGGGATGGCACAACACCTGGTATTGATTCTAGTTTTTCGACTCTCTTCAATGGATTTGGTATAGCCCTTAGAAGTAACTGTGTATATGGATGTAGTGGATTATAGAATATGGCCTCGACAGAGCCTTCCTCAACAACCTTGCCAGCGTACATTATGTAGACACGATCAGCCATCTCTGCTACCACGCCCAGGTTATGGCTTATCAATATGAGGCTCATTCCATACTTCTTTTGGAGACCCTTGATCAGCTCGAGTATCTGTGCCTGGACGGTTACATCGAGATTAGTGGTCGGCTCATCGGCGATCAATAATCTCGGGGTGTTCGATAAACTGATAGCTATGACTCCTCTTTGCTTCATGCCCCCAGATAACTCATGTGGATAGTTCTTAACCCTTATTTCAGGGCTGGGTATGGCTGTCTCTCTCAGTAGCTCTATTGCCCGCAACCACGCGTCTCTTCTCTTCACATTATTTCTATGGGTTTTTATGGTCTCCACGATATGGTGGCCGATGGTGTACAGTGGATCTAGCGCTGAACTCGGGTCCTGGAACACGTATGATATTTCATTGCCCCTAATTCTCCTGACCTCTTCTTCCCCAATACTGAGGAGATCCACCGTTTCGCCGTCTCTCCTCCTGAACAACGCCACACCGCCCTCGATTCTCCCAGGTGGCTCGATTAGCCTAGTTATGGCCCTTGTCGTTATGGTCTTTCCACAACCTGTTTCACCGACCAATGCTATGCTCTCCCCTTCTTTGACATAGAAGGATACATTGGATACAGCGTGCACTACGCCGGCATATGTATAAAACCTGACATCTAGCCCACTAACACGCAGTATTTCGCCATCACCAAGTACTCGTAGAGCATTGCTCATTTCCCATCACCTTCTTCCCTGAACTCTATGGACCTCCTGGAACGCGGGTCAAGGATATCTCGAAGGGCATCTCCAAGTAAATTCCATCCAAGGGCTATGACCATGAGCAATGTGCCCAGATATAGGACGACATGCCAGCTACTCTCGGGGAAATACCTGTTGGCTTTCGAGATCATATATCCGAGTTCGGGCACAGGCTCCTGGGGACCTAGTCCGAGGAATGAAAGCGATGCGGCGAATAATGTTGCAGTGGCGATATCGAATGTCACGACAACCAATATAGGCGATATTATGTTCGGCAATACATGCTTCATTAGTATTCGCCAAGTCGATAAACCAGACAACTTCGCTGCTTCTATAAATGGCTGTTCACGTATTGTCAACACACTGCCTCTTACTATCCTAGCATAGCCAGGCCACCAAACTATGATCATGGCTATCCATATGGATAACAACGAGGCGAGTTGGCCATATTCCTCGGGTCTTATGCCGTACATGGCCGCCAGGACATTTCTCAATAACTCGTTCTCTCCCAATACCCCCCTTAACCTAGAGGGTAAGACCGATGCAAACGCTATTGCGAGTATTAAACCTGGAAATGCCATGAAAATATCTGTGATCCTCATTACGACCTCGTCCACCAAACCCCCTTTATAACCAGAGATCAATCCAAGTATCACTCCAATAGGCGCTCCCAATAACACGACAACTATTGATATCACGGTCGAGATCCTAATGCCATATAGCGACATCGCAAGTATATCTCTACCCCATTCATCAGTCCCAAGCAATGGGTAGCCATGACAAGAAGGTGGTATACATGGTGGAAGATAGCGTAGTGACGTGTTTACAAGTGTCTTATAGACCCAGTAAGGCTCCCAGGCCATTAATGGGCCTATTATAGCCAACAATAAGTTCAGGAAAACTATGAACCCCCCTAATAACCCTATCTTAGACATGCTGAATGCATATACCATTAAATACCATTCCCTAATCCTCGATGAATTCCTCTCACTCCAGCCAGGAGTTATCCTATCTCTTAATTCAACATAGAGGTCTATGAATTTCGCGATAACCTTGTAAGCTATATTAGCCATTAATACCTCACCCTTGGATCTATTATGGCGTATAATATATCAACCACTAGGTTTATGATCAAATAGGTTAATGCCACCACAAATGTAGTGGCTATGATAACTGGAAAATTAAGCCTAGATATCGCGTCGTACATATATCTCCCCATGCCGGGTATATTGAATATTATCTCGGCAATCACTGTGCCTGAAAGGAGCCATCCAAAGATCATGCCGAGCACTGTGATGACGGGGACCATTGCATTTTTAAGGGCATGTCTCCATATCGAGAGCCTATTCAATCCTCTCGCTTTCATGAATAAAACATATTCCGAGCTCAGAGCATCCAGTAGGCTATTCCTCACAATCCTCGCCACGAAACCCCCACTTAATAGGCCAAGGGCAAGGCCAGGGAGGTATAGCCTTCTAAAGGTATCAGCCACGATTTCCCATTCCCCGCAAAGCATGCCGCCAAATAATGGTACACTGCCCACGGCCGAGACCAAGTGACCAATAACAGGTATTGAACCTGGTAGGGTAGAGAGCCAAACTAAGCATGCTTGTGAGGGCATGGGTATGCCTGCCAAGGGCGTTGTCTTATACCTCACGAAAAACACAAATATCAGGAAATAGAATAAAACAAACGGGGGCAGAGAACTACCGATCAACGCGAAAACCCTAACGAGGAAATCGATCACAGTGTCTTTTTTAGCGGCCGCTATTATGCCCAGAGGTATCCCTATTGCTATTACGAATAGAAACGATATTATCGCGACCTCGATGGTGATGGCAAACTTAATTGTTAATTCTTCGAATATGTTTTTCTTTCTAATGGGGTCTTCGAGCTCTCCTTTCAACAACTGCGTGACCAGGTATATGAATTGCTCATACCATGGTGCATTAAACTTGTATTTCTCCCTGATCTGTTCGAGCGCGGCTGGGTTAAGTAGCTTTGTACCAACCCATGCTCTAACAGGGTCAGCCGGTATTGCATATGATATTAGATAGGTGATTAAAAGAACCCCTATCAAAGTTGGAATAAATGTCGCAAGCCTCCTAACCAAATAGTTCATTAAACCCATTTACTTACACCTGATTCGAAATAAGCATCTTAGTTAAAGTAAGGAAAATAGGAAGGCTTAAAAAATACATACTAGGCAATTGAAGGTATATATCCATATAGTTCTTCCCATATCTTGGAATTCCAGTAGTATGGATTGATCTTCAGCAATATATAGCTATCCTCCAGATAGCTTGCAACATAATAAGGCCCAGTGGATACTGGCCTGTCCTTGAGCAATCTGTGCGATGGATCATCCTCGCCTTCGATCACATACTTAGCCCATGCTGATGGGTCTTTACCGTTGTTCGAGTCCGCTATGGCCACTGCGTAGTTATCGCCAAGGGCATACTCCATTGGTATAACAGAGGCCACCGCTGTAGCCAATATATGAAGTATCGGTGGATAGGGTATTTTCAGTCTTAACTTAACAACGCCAGCTGTATTACCCGTGTAATTGAAGAACTCTAGTAGGTCTTTCAAGCTAGTCACAGTTTTCTCCTCGCCTTTATACACCGTGACAAGCCCCTTGCTGATCACCTCTTCGAATTCGGCCTCAGATAGCACCGATGACGCATTTACATCTATGAACTCATATATCATCCAAGATGGTGAACCAGGTAGGTTTAGCCTGACAACTCTCCACAGACTGAACAATACATCTGTGGCATCTATTGGATATGTCTTGTTATTCCACGGGTCATATGCCACCACACCGCCTCGTATAACCAGGTACAGTTCTGTCGCGTCCTCTGTAAATGCCCATGCCACTGCTAGATCAGGCTCTGGTTCAGTATTCTCATAATAATAAGTGATAGGCCTAGAGTATATGTGCCAGAATATCTCCCAACCAAAATACTCATACGACTTGGCTGGGTCAAATGTATCCGGCCATCCAAGTCTCGCAATGGCCATTACCTCTGGCCCATTTTTCAAACCCAGCACACCCGTATCAACGACAGGTGCATCTGGATCCTCGTAGACTAGATCATACCTGGCGAAAGTTGTCGGTGGGTAATACATGTTTAGAACCCAGCTACCGTGCACTCTTCCAGCATTTTCCTGGCCAAATATGATCATAGGTGATTCGTGGTTGAACACTATGACAGCCGCATTTATCACAGCCTCCCTAACTTCCACGTCGAGTACCATTCTAGATAACTTCACCAATGCCGTGACCGGCACATCTATCCATCCATTCATGTTCATGTTGACTAGCCCAACGGGGTTTTCCCAGTTCTTCCTTGTAGTCTCCTCGTCCAATACATATTCAACCACTATTATCGGCTTATCGCTCGGCCCATCATATGATGCCCCCTCGCCTTTCGGGCCAACCACCACTATGTATTTACCTGTATCGATAACTCTTTCAACTTTTGCCAAGTACTTGCCAACATCTCTGGGTGATACGTTTTTCCAATACCTCAGCTCGGCGAACTCCGCACCACCGTAGACAAAGGGGGTGAGGTAGTTATCGGGATCCAGGTAATCTGGGAACCAGCCAACTAGCCCAACATCGAATTCGAAATGATCTAGCTTACTCAGGAACTCAGGCCAGTTCAATGGCTGTGTGAAAACCTTGAAACCTAGTTGTGTCCAGGTGTTTTGTAACAAAGCCGCTATTTGTTCCCCAGCTGTATCGCCCATAGCATAGTATATTGTCAACTCGTACTTGGATGGATCAAAGCCCTTCGCCTTGAGCCCCTCCATTATACTCATTGCCTTCGACATATCGAATTCGTATTTTATTATGTTGTAATCTGTCCAGCCAAACATCCCTTTAGGGACAATGGTGTACAACCTATTGTATAGTCCACCATAGACTTGCTCCAGTATAGTGCTATACGGCGTTGCCCATGCCAGTGCCTGCCTAACCTCTGTTATGTTCAATGGCTCCTTGAAATTATTCAACAAGGCGAATTGAATCGCGAACCTTTGTTTGCTTGGATCAACCTCCAATACCAGGTGGAAATTACCAACAGGAGTACCGTTTAGATCTCTCCAACGAGATGGGGATATCTCCGCTATGTCCACAGCGCCTGCCCTGAACAACTGTATCCTAGTTGTTTCATCGTTTGACACTATATAGAGCACATGGGTATGTAATCTGAATTGTCGCTCCAACGGTGTAGTTGTATGAATAACATAACTGGAGTGGTCGGCGTCACTGTCTCGGCCACAGGTGTTGTCGGCGTAGTTGACTGAATAGGAGTTGTCTGAACGGGTGTAGGTGTAGTGAGAGGTGTTGTGACAGGGGTCTGAGATGGTGAAGGAGTTTGCTGGCTTACATAGTATAGGTATATACCTATTGATGCGATCGCGACGATTAATACCAGGGCTATTGATAGTGTTTTTAGACTAGTTGCCTTCATATTTACATCCCACTTAGATATTGTACTAGAATAAATACCTCGGAGGGTTTATAAAGATTAATCGAGGATATTCTATTCAAATAATTATTGAGATCCTAATTGATTATATATAATGCCTGAAATTATTATCAATACATATCATGATCAATGTTTTATTTATTTTTAAAATCTAAAGTAATTACATGTTGGACGATAATGTAGGGGGATCACCATGTATTGATGAATGGGTTTTTAAAGAAACCATGTCATAATGTCTTTATTTATTCTCTAAGATAGCGGCCTTAATTATCTTATCCTCTGATATATCCTTTCGATCAAACTCTGCCACTATGCTTCCTTTTCTCATCACTAAGACCCTGTCACACATGTTAACGATTTCCGGCAATTCCGAGGATATCAATATTATGCCTTTGCCCTCCCTGGCTAAATTGACGATCAATCTTCTTATCTCCACTTTTGTACCTACATCTATTCCATGAGTTGGCTCATCTAAGATTAATATCTTCGCATTTGTAGCCAGTAGCTTCGCCAGCGCAACTTTTTGTCTATTTCCACCACTGAGGTACATAGCTTTTCTAAATGGGTCCCCTGGAACTATGTTGAGCTTTTCTATAAATCCGCGAGCTATATTTCTCTCATCCGATAGCTTTATTAGTGAGATTAATCCAGCATTTACGCGTTTCAGTTGTTGAAGAATGGGAAGGGTTATGTTGTCTTTAACGCTCATTAGGTATACAAGTGATAATCTCCAATCCTCTGGTAGGTATACAATGCCATGTTTAAAGGCATCTGATGGTTTGTTTATCTCGATTTTCTTGCCCTCCAGGTATATTTCTCCCCGGCTTTTCGGTCTACCACCTATTAACGTCAACGCCATCTCGCTCCTACCCGAACCGACGATCCCATATATGCCGAGGATCTCCCCTCTCCTCACAGCAAATGAAACATTCTTTATAAACCCATAGATGTCGGAGAGACCATGTATCTCTAAAATGGGTTCGCCGATCAACGCTTCCTCCTTCGGGAAGAACTCTTTTATTTCCCTGGCTATCATTGCCTTGACAATTTCATTTAGATCAAACTCCTCTCTCCTATATTCGGTAACTATGTTGCCATCTCTCATGACATATATACGGTCGGCAACTTTCATCACTTCCTCTATCTTATGGCTTACAAATATCATTGATATACCCATGGATTTCAGCTTGACCATTAAATCCAAGAGTCTCTCAACCTCAACTGGGCCCAGAGCAGATGTGGGCTCGTCGAATGCAATTAACCTGGCCTTGAAATACAGGGCCCTTGCTATTAAGACCATCTGGGCTATCGCTGTCCCCACTTCTCTACCTTTCAACCTTGGATCTATGTCGATCCCGAGTTCGTTCAAGAGCTTCTTAGCAGTATCGATCTCCACTACGCTTTTCTTCAATGAGAATAATCCACGGCCCTCCATACCGAGGAATATATTGTCGTATATGGATATGTTCTTGACTAGGACTATGTCTTGTGGCACATACATGATCCCATGTTTTAAGGCTTCATGAGGTGATGTAAACTCTACTTGTCGCCCAAGCCATGTTATCCTCCCCTCATCTTTCCTAAGAACACCTGTTATACATTTTAACAGCGTTGATTTCCCGGCACCGTTTTCTCCAACGAGACCCACGATCTCGCCTTCATTTACCTTTATAGAGGCGCCCTTTACCGCTACAACACCTGGAAACCTTTTCCATATATTCTCGGCAACAAGTATTGGAACAGGATCACGTAATGTGTTTCTTTTACTCTCCATATAGACACCCAGACTATATTTCACTTATTGTTTAGTTTAGCTTTATAAACTCAACATTATTTTATTGATGTGTGGGGATATTTTATGAGCTTTAAACTCGAAGAATTGATCAGGGGACGCATGCCGATATTCAACATAGTCATAGCGATAATAGCGATATCGCTGATCACCGGCATGATCAATCCTAGGTTCTGGAGTTTTGAAAACTGGCAAGTATTATTGACCTGGTTCCTAGGGCTCAGTGTCCTAGCCATGGGCGAATCCATGGTACTTATATCAGGAGGTATAGATCTATCTGTAGGCTCGGTGGCCTCGGCCGCTTCAATGATCTTGGCGTTATTCATAACGAGGACATCTATCTCCTCAATCGCGTTGACCATAGTCATTGGAGTAGTGATCACAATATTGTTCGGTATGGCCATAGGGTTACTACATGGAGTCGTGGTCAGTTTCTTCTCACCACCATTACCACAGATAATGCCGGCGTTCATAGTTACGCTGGCTAGCCTAATAGCTTGGGGCGGTTTTGCCAGCGCTATAACCCTTGGATGGCCAATAGTTCTACACGGATACACAGAGCTCTCTATAATAGCACAGCCGGGCACATTAGCCTTGATCTTGATCATAGTGGGTGGTATAACTATATTCATACAGAGATATACAATTGTCGGTAGATATCTCTACGCCATTGGAGGTAACATAGATGTGGCAAAACTAAGCGGTGTTCCAATAAACAGGGCAAGACTATTCGCATATGCGTATAGCAGTATGTGTGCTGCATTAGCAGGCATAATATTCACCGCCCTGATGATGACTGGTTATCCAGGTGTAGGCAGGGGTCAGGAACTCTACGCAATAGCGTCGAACGCCATCGGAGGGGTCAGTTTGGCAGGAGGAGAAGGAATAGCGCTGGGAGCAGTAATAGGTGCCTTTTTAGTGACATTGATAAGAAATGCACTGGTATTGACCGGAGTTTCACCGTATTGGTATGATTCTATAACGGGCATTATATTGGCTGTCGCCGTGATAATAGACCTATATAGGAGAAAGGGCAGGTAGTTTTAAAAACGTTGTTCAAACCCCCTTGTGATCTCCCTATAAGCGTTCATCACGTTTAACACAAATCCCACTCGCTGTGTCTGTTCCTACCGGGTATATTTTGAAAGTTTTTAACCCTCTGAATAATAAAAATGGATATGGGATATAAATATGAGTATTAAGGGTATGTCTAAAACCCTCCTAGTAACCATTATAGTAGTCATCATAGCGGTAGCAATCATAGGCGGGGTCCTATACTGGTATTACACAACGAGGCAACAAGCACAGCAAAAACTCGTGTACGTGGTGATAGGTAAGTCCGTGCACCCGTATTGGAGCGTCGTGGAAGCTGGTGTTAAGAAAGCGGGTCAGGAACTAGGTGTTGAGGCGATATTCTGGGTGCCTTCAAAGGAAGATGTACAAGCACAACTCAGTACAATGGACTCATATATTGCTCAAAAAGTGGCTGGAATAGCCATAGCACCATCGGACCCTGGCGCAGCCACACCCTACATAGAGAAGGCGCTTAAACAGGGAATACCTGTCATTACAATAGACACCGATGCCCCTCAAAGCCCCAGATTAGCATATTTAGGTACAGGTAATTGGAAAGCAGGGTATTTAGCGGGCCTAGTTGCATGGCAATTAGCCAAGGAAAAAGGCTATGTAACGCCTGGTGCAACCCTTAAAATAGCAATGTTAACAGGCTCTCTCACAGCCATGAACTCGTTGGAGAGAATGGATGGGTTTAGAAAAGCAATAGAGGAGTGCGCTCAGAAAGACCCGGATATAAGGGGTAATATAAATCTAATATGGTTAGGTCCATACAATGATCAAGAGGATCCTGTGCTGGCCTTTAACCTGGCTCTCTCAGTCTTACAGAGTCACCCAGATCTACACATAGCGTTTGGAGTATATGCCTATGATGGCCCAGCATGGGCCAAGGCACTGAAACAAGCAGGTATACCTCCTGGCAAAGTCGTCTTAATACAATTCGACGTTACATCAGACAATGTGCCACCACTTGTAGAGGGATATGCATTGGCAACAATAGGCCAAAGACAGTACTTCATGGGGTATTACGGTGTTCAATTACTATACAACATAACTAAGATGGGCGCTGACAATGCGATAAAGCAATTAATACCCGATTACCCAGCCAACACTATATATGATACAGGAGTTGACATAGTCTCAACGAGAAGCATGAGATTCACGGCTCCCACAGGAGACGAAGTGGTAGTGCTATCATTAGAAGAATATAAGACACTTGCTCAGCAACTGGGCATAGACCCATCTTTATTGGGATTAAGCTAAGAATGACCCTGATTTAACAATATCTTTTTTTAATTTTTAATTTTTACATTGGAAAACCCTTATCCACCTATTTATCGATCATATTGTGAACATTGCTCTCATCGCGATACAGTGAATTATCCGCTCTCAGCCATCAATATAGAGCTCATTACATGGCATTAAATAGTCTCCCATATGTATTCAACGACCTCATTGTGCCGAGGAGCCTCGTGAGAACCCAGCCTGGTTATTTTCAATGCTGCCACGGCATTTGCGTATAAAATCGCCTTTCTCAATGTATAGCCCCTTATAAGCCCCGATATAAGGCCGGCTATGAATGCGTCGCCTGCCCCCGTGGTATCCACGGTTTTCCCGACCCTAATAGCCGGGATTTCCTCGTCTATATTGTTTCCAAGTGCATATACACCCTTGGATCCAAGTTTAACTACCACTAATTCTGGCCCTAGGCTCTTTATGGTCTTGGCAGCTTCTCTGTACTCTTCTGGTTTAAGACCAGTTAACAACGCAGCTTCCTTGCTATTCAATGTGATTATGTTCACTTGTTTAATCAATGACTCCAATTCCCTTATACCACGTGCTGAGAGAACTCTTCCCGGATCCCATGTCACGGTGACATTGTTTTCCCTGGCTGCTTCCACCACTCTCAGCGATGTGTCTACTCTTAGACTGGCTATGTGAACGTATCTCGCATTGGCGATCATGTCATCCATGATATCGCTGGAACCCAGCTCTTCCGCGACTCCCTTATATCCATACATAATTATATCGCCATTTCTATCTATCACAACCACTGTAAATCCTGTTTGACCCTTAGACGAAACCCTTAGACCCGTTATATCTACCCCCTCTCTCAGCAATTCATCGACAATTATTCTGCCAAAGCTGTCGAAACCTATTTTCGCTATGACAGCTGTCTTTAACCCTAATCTACTCGCATCAATGGCCACGTTCACGGCTGAGCCGCCAGCCCCCCATACTTGATTGATCACCTTGGCCTCTTCATCCGGCCCCGGGAACTTATCCACAACTATTCTTATATCAACTAACGCATGTCCAACAGCCACGAGGTCGTATCTCTTGTTATTCATCGAGATCACTCCACGTATTTTAGCGCCTCTTCAGGCGATTTATCCTCGTGAACAATCGACATAACTGCCTTAACCATGCCACTTGGATTTTTATGTTGAAACACGTTTCTACCGACAACAACACCACGTGCACCAGCATCCATGACATCTCTCACATCTCGTAAGAACTCTAAGGGAGTGCTCCGGGCTGGGCCACCACTCATTAGTATCGGTATACCCGAGGAGAAAGCCACAACTCGTGCGAAACTCTCCTTAGAGCCCGTATAATATGTCTTGATCAAATCAGCCCCGCTCTCAACAGCCGCCCTTACACCATAACTGACAACATCCACGTCGTACATGTTTTTTATGGCGGGGCCTCTGGGATATGCTAATTGTAGACAAGGCAAGCCATATCTCTCAGCTATTTCGCGTATACTGAACCATGTGTTGAGCATGGCATCCTCGTAGGGACTACCCCAGTAAACAGTGGCCGCGACGGCGTCCGCGCCTAGGGCCACAGCGTCTTCAACATACCCGAAAGTACTTTGAAGTAATCTTTGTTCAACTGGCCTTAAGCTGGTCTTACTCGTGATCTTCACTATTAGAGACGCCTTATTAGCCCAGACCTCGTGTGTTATAAACGCCAAGCCAGGTAGAAGCATGACAGCATCTACACCGGCATCTATGACCTTGCTCAGTAATAGCCTTGGATCTACATGTTCTGGAGGGAAATCCCCAGGGCCGTGTTCAACCCCGTGATCTAGTGCAAATACGACCGCTTTCCCATCTCTCAATATCCTTGAGAGCCTGGTTTTCTTACCAACATGGTTAAACGCCATTTACATCACCTGGGATTACATTTCATTGTTCTAACACTTAATAAGCATTCAGAGATAAAATAGCGGTGAAATCGCCAGCGAGAATGGGGGGAAAGAAGGGTTAAAAACAACCACGAGCTGTGTTAGAACGATATGTAGTTAGCCCCCTCTCACTCCTAGGTGTTTTTCAAACCAATTTATGATTAATTGATATCTCTTCAACCTAGATCTCGGTTTCCCAATCATGCTGAAAGCATGAGAGCTTTCCTTAAACAACGCGATAGCGGCTTTCTTGCCGAGATGTCTGAGAGTTATATACATGACAAGTGCCTGCTCAATATAGCATCTGTAGTCATTTAAACCGTGGATAAATAATACCGGTGTTTTGACATTATGCGCGTAATAGACAGGTGATCTCTTCTCCAAGACCTCTGGATTATTGAACGGTGTTCCACCTATCTGGTCAGGTACAAATACGAAGCCTATATCGGCCACACCGTATTCGTCCAGCCATGTTGATATCCCGTCCTCTGATATAGCTACTTTAAACCTATCACTGTGAGTTATTATCCAATTAGTCATGAAGCCCCCATAACTAATGCCAGCAACCCCTAGCCTATTGGGATCTATGCTAGGCCATTTCTCCAAGACGTATTCTAAGCCCTCCATTAAGTCTTGGAAATCCCTTTCACCATACCTATATCTTATATCCGCGAAATCCTCGCTATAGCCATCACTACCCCTGGGATTGAGATATATGACATAGAAACCGGCAGAGGCCAGTAATTGGTATTCAAACATGAAGGAATAACCATATTTGTTCTTGGGGCCTCCATGTATTTCTAGAATAGCCGGTGATTTACCATTTACCTCTAGTTTTCTCTCGACAGGCTCCATTACCCAGCCCTCTATCACCACGCCATCACTGGCTTTAAATGAGAAATAGATCGGCTTGGAGAGCTTATATTGGCTCAGCCACTTGTTATAATTGGTCAATTTCCGTGTATTCATAGACGAATGATTTAGTACGTATAGCTCTATGGGAGTTATGTCATCAGACCTGGTATATACAACGTATTTCCTGTTCACATCGAAATCCAGTATAACGGAGTCCTCCACTAAGAGCTCACGATATTTGTTAACTTGATCCCAGGTATAAAGTGTATTTCTACCGCCCTCACTCAGAGTGAAATAGACTTTGTCCCCGAGAACTCTCGGTTTTGGAAAACTAAATGCTGGACCAATTACATCGTTGTAGACAACTCCTCCAACTGATCTATCCTTGGGTTTGTCATATAAAACCTCTTCTCCACTGGCCAGGTCTATTACCAAAAGCCTTAAATGACTTGTAAGCCCATGTTCCATCCTATGAGCGGCCAGCGCGGCTGTTGAACCATCAACGCTGATCCCCATAACAAAGTGCTCTATGCCATTCAATAAGGGCTTTATCTCCATTGACCTAAGGTCGAAGTAATATAGCCTTATAGAAATGGTGATTCATCCCTCTCGGTTATTGCTAAAACCCCCTTGGTACACTCCCTGTTAATATCAAATGAGAAAACGTCTTGATCGCTACTTGTCACGGGCTCCATTAGGCCCGAGTACAAGTCAACTTTATACAACCTGGTGATGACATTGTAAATGAAACCAGCTCCGTCATGCCATATTCTGAGCCTATCTGTGAATATGTAGTCGGGGTTAGGAGTATCTCTCAAATCCTGTACCAATAAATATACCACGTCATCGTTACAAACCCTATAATCCTTCACTGGCTTGTCGAGAACAAGCCTTGTCCTAGAGCCCTTACCAAACATGTGTTCAACCAACTGGAATTTACCATCACTAGAGATGCTTATGAAATAGAGTTTATCGCCACTGGGAGACCATTTTGGTAGTAAATCCCTATTGCCCTGGCTTGTAAATACCTTCTCGCCGTTTTCCAAGTCATATACCTTTACCCAGCTAAGGTAGTCGTTGATACTTAGAGAGGGCTTGACAACGGTGAACGCTACTAAGGACCCTGTAGGGGAGTTCAGTGATACCTGCGAGATCGACGTGAAGAACTCTAAATCACTTGGTTTCAAGACCTTATTCAAGCCATGTACACCTCAATACACTTGTCTATTCAACATGACCAAGTATTTATAAGTATATATGAATCAAGCCTAGTTGTTTAGACATGTTTAAATACCTTGCCCATGTAAAAATACTAAACATTGCAAACCCGGTGTTGTAGCTTGGGGAAAGCCCATTTAATAAAACCCTTATTGTTAATGATGTTCATATTATTCCAGGCCTTTTATCCATTGGTCATAAGCGATGAGCGATCCCTAAAGGCCAATATATATGACTACATAAAAGAGAGGCCTGGATGACATCTGGCGGGACCCTTAGAATACCATTGCTAGGTGAAGCCGGCACTTTAAACCCCCTGTTACGCACTACTTCTATAGAAGGGCTGATAATGGATTGCATATATGACACACTGGTCATTATAACACCTGATATGAAATTCGCTGGTAGGTTGGCAAAGGATTGGGAAGTTGATGAAAACGGCGTAAACTGGGTTTTCCACTTATATGAGAACGTGACATGGCATGATGGAAAAGAACTCACTGCCGAGGATGTCGCGTTTACTTATAACCTGCTAGCGGAGAAAGGCTCCATGACCCCCTGGGCCAGTGTAGCTACCCTGATAGAGAGAGCAGAGGCCTTGGACAAGTACACTGTTAAGATAACTCTTAAAGCGCCCTTTGCAGCATTCCTATACAAAATAGCGTCTAATATATATGTCATTGCCCAAACATATATGGGAGAACGTGCCTGATATCACGCAATATGAAAACAAAAACCCCGTGGGCTCCGGCCCATTTGTATTTGTTGAACACGAGCCACAGAAGTACTACAAGCTGAGAGCCAATGAGAAATACCATCTAGGCAGGCCCCTGGTTGACGAGATATTGCTAATAATAATGTCCGATCCCGAGGCAATGCTACTCGCGTTTTCAAAAGGCGAAATAGATGTAACCACGTGGAGTATTCCATATGCAAGCATTAATAGCGTTGAGAATATTCCAAGTGTTAAACTACACAGAGCAGTGGAAGTTGGAGCACATTTCGCTTTCCTGAATTGCCAGAGATATCCATTAAATGAGACCTTATTTAGAAGAGCATTATATCACTTGATCAATGTCAGCGAAGTTGTTAAAACAGTGTTCCTGGGTTATGCCATTCCAGGAGCACTCGGTTTTATACCTCCACATATTGTGCCTTGGCATAACATGGATTTACCCCCTAAAGAGGAGAAATATGTTTTCAGCTTGGATAAAGCCAGGGACATGTTAAGTGAACTTGGCATCATCGATGTCAACAATGATGGCTGGAGAGAGATGTCGAATGGAATGGAGTTGAAATTAACCATTTACTCTTATACCGGGGATCCATCGCTCATCAGGATCGCTGAAATTCTCGTTAACAATTTAAGAAAAGTAGGTGTCAGAGCTGAGCATAGGTCACTGGAATTAACAACCCTGTTGAATAACCTGATCACAGGTGATTTCGACATAGTAGTCATACTTGGTGGTGACATAGAGCCGGATATCCTGTATGATTTTATACACAGTAATGGCGGGTTTAACTTCGGTAAATGCTCATTCCCAGATCTAGATGCATTGTTGGAAAAACAGAGATTTGAAATAGACGTGGAAAAGAGAAAGAAAACGCTGCGGGAAATACAGGAGAAAATCGCCTATTACGTTCCTCTATTGGTAATAGCTCACCAGGAATTCGTATTCGCGTATAGAACAGACAATTTCGATGGATGGGTCGTGGGCCCTGTTCTCAGGCCCGATAACTACTTCAGCTTCATGAACGTGTACAATGTCAAATTAGTTAAGACCACTCCATACCCCATTGCCATTTCAACAACCCCCGTTACTTCTCCAACACCCCATGACATGTACTTGCTGATCGTGATCGGCATTGTCCTCGTCGCTGTTATCGTGCTAGTCCTGTATTTAACTAGGGGTAATAGACGGTGAGTACATGTCTCTACTCGAGTTTATCCTCAAGAAGCTTTTTACCCGATTCCTTGTTTTCTTACTCATATAGACGATTTCATTCATTATACCTAGATTAATGCCAGGCGGTGCGTTTGCATATCTAGTGGAAAACCCGAATATATCGCCTGAGTATAGAAATGTCCTCATAAGGCAATTCGGACTCGATAAATCTATCCCAGAGCAATACTTGTTCTTCCTCAGGGAGTTCTTTCTTAGAGGTAATTTAGGCATATCGTTTTACTATAGAAAGCCAGTTATGGAGGTGTTATTGAGCGCTCTTCCATGGACACTACTACTCGTGACAACATCTGTCATAGTGTCAGCTATTATAGGTGTTTTCCTAGGACTAATATCAGCCAGTAAAAGGGGGTTTTTCCTAGACAGAGCCCTTCTCAATATATCCATGTTTATCGAGTCTATGCCACCTTTTTGGCTGGGGTTATTGCTCTTAATAGTTTTCGCTTATCATCTTCGGTTATTTCCATTATACGGTGTGTACACATATGGCAGGATATATGGATCGTTCCTAGAGTATTTCCTCGATGTAATCCACCATTTAACACTTCCCTTCATCACACTTGTGTTATTGAATACTTCTGGTTTCATAATCTTATCGAGAAGTATGGCGATAGACGTGTTGACAGAGGACTTCGTAATGATAGCCAGGGCTAAGGGCTTATCAGAGAGGAAAATACTTTCAAAGCATGTTTTGAGACCTGTGTTAAACCCAGTATTGACGATAACGGCTATAAATCTTGGCTATTCAATGGGTGGGGCATTAATAGTGGAGACTGTTTTCTCCTTGCCAGGGATAGGCAAATTGATGTATGACGCCGTGTTCATGACTGATTACCCGGTTTTAATGGGAGTAGTGGTCTTGATATCATCGGTTACATTGACATTGATAACTATAGTGGAGATATTGGCATCAATTATAGATCCAAGGGTGAAAGGCCATTAAAACGCGGTGTATGACTCCATGAAACAGGGGAAATGGGTAAAAGAGCTCTTCGTGTTGATCACTAGGAGAAAGACAGGGCTTATTGGATTAATATTGATATCCATACCCATTATCATGGCAATCATTCCTCAACACCTAGCACCCTATGATCCATACAAGAGAGTTGCAAAACCATTTGAACCACCATCGCTACTTCACTTGTTGGGCACTAATGACATGGGCCAGGACATACTCAGTGAACTGATATATGGAGCAAGAATATCCCTGTTAATTGGGGTAACAGCTACTGTCGCCACAGTGCTCATAGGAGGTATCATAGGGCTAATAGCGGGTTATTACGGGGGCTTTATTGGCGAGGCCCTAATGGCGATCACCAATGTTTTTTTACTGACACCTATATTGCCGTTCATGGTGTTCTTGGCCTCTATTCTTGGGCAAAGCTATGTCAACATCATAATCACGATAACCGCGTTCTCGTGGCCTGGAATAGCGAGATATATATGGGCACATGTCATATCAATAAAGACACTGCCCTATATAGAGGTGGCAAAAGCCCTTGGTGCCAGTAATTACAGAGTGATGTTTAAACATGTATTGCCTCAGGTAATCCCAAGTATCATCGCACTCGTAATGCTTAGAATAGGCTACTCGATGATAGCGGAGGCCGCTCTATGTTTCATGGGTCTTGGGGATCCTGTTCAAAAATCATGGGGCACGATGATATACTGGGCTAGGAGAACGGGGACTATAACAGCTGGTGCATGGTGGTGGATAATTGCCCCAGGATTAATGATAACGTTAACAGTCCTAGGTTTCACACAAATAGGCTATGTTCTCGAAGAACAATATAACCCTAGGCTTAGGAGATATTGAATCGCGTTGTAAAGTTGATCCACGCGTTTTCATCGACTACAGATCAATTCAATGAATTCGCTATACCTATTTTCGAGTAATAATCTCATCGCCTTATCAACCAAGTAGATATTTCCAGCGAAAACGGTTTTCAATACCATGTATATGACGAACTTCGCAGAGTCCCTGTCACCTCCGTATATATTCAGCAATTCCTCTATTGCCAGAGCGGGGTTTTCCACCAATAGAGTAATGAAAGGCTTCTCATACCTAATGATGAAGTATAAGTCTATTCTATTTAGAAAACCAGGCATCATTTTATCCAGAGAAATGAGGGCATGCCTAACCTTGTTAGCCACGATCTCGGTGCATTTAGAATTACTCACATGCCTCACAGTTCTCACCGAGCAGTAAACAATAGAACCCACTCCAACAAGGCCACGGCTTGCTATATAATTAGTTGTTTCTGGGTTAAAAAATCTTTAACAGTTAAAAAAAGGTATTACAATTGATCATCAAATGATTATTAAACCCGCTCTTATTAACAATCCATAGTGATGATGGAGGTCTCGTCTGAATCTGTGATGACCATTGCTGGGCCCTTGCTGATCACAAGCGTTCTTGCCCGGAGATCTCTATGTTTAGAACGGTGGGAAAATGTATGCATTAATATGTCCCTAAAGATTCTTTGTCAATTAAAATAGTTTCTATTATTTTCAAGAGATCTCTCTATTAATATGTTACCATAACTATGTAGTATTGTCATACACATGGTATTTTTATTTACAAGGTTTTTAAACTCAAGGGATATTTACTAAATATACGTGACTATATGAGTATATAGGGGATTGATATGTCAAGCGAGATCGTGTTTCAGATAAGACTAGGTAAAAGGCCATTGCTATTATTAATAGCAGCTGTGCTAGGGCTTGTAGCGGGGATTATAATAGGTGAACCAGTTAAGAACATATCTATCTTAGGCGATATCTACGTGTCTTTGCTAAAGTTCATAGTAGGGCCGCTTGTCTTTCTATGCATAGCGTGGGCGGTTATGAATATGAGTGATTTAGTTAAATTAGGGAAAATATTCATAGGGTTCTTACCATATTGGCTGGTCATGGGTTTGATTGCCGCTGGGACAGCGTATTCAGTGGGGGTTTATATAAAGCCAGGTGAAGGCGTTCAATTGCCGGGTGGACAAGCTGTGACACCGGCTCATTTATCCATATCCGATTATGTCAAGAACATTATACCGTCTAATTTCATAGACATGTTCCTAAATCTCAGGATGTTGCAGATAATATTTACTGCCATATTGATCGGAGTAGCTGTTGGGTTAATTGGGAGAACAACGCCACAGGTCAGGGATTTCCTGACACATCTCTTTGAGGCTTTGTTAGCTGTTGTATATAAGTTGCTGGACTTCATACTGTGGTATGGTCCAATAGGTGTATTCGTGTTAATGGCCAATGTCGCGGCAATAGTGGGTGTGATAGCGGTGGGCGCATTCGCTAAGCTGGTATTGGCGTTCTATGTAAGTGGTTTCATAGTGTTCTTGATTCTCCAGCCACTTGTTATGGTTTTGATCGCCAGGATTAACCCGATTAGGTATTGGAAAAAGTTCTACCCCGCCATGATCACTGCTTTCTCCACTGCCAGTAGCAATGCCACACTCCCCGTTACAATAAACTGTGCGTTGAACTCTGGGATATCTAGAGATGTGGCAACAATTATATTACCAGTTGCGGCGACCATTAACATGCAGGGGGCTTGCACGACTATAACATTGTTCACACTATTCGCGTTCCAAGCACTGGGTATTTCAATCACATTTGGGGAAATACTTGCGCTTGTGGTGCTAGGTTTTCTAGGGGCCACGGCTGCAGCCGGCGTCCCCGGTGGTGCTGCAATAGTTGCCATTGCAACTGCATCAGCTCTTGGAATACCCGTTGAAGCTGCTGGATGGATGATTGGCGTTCACCCCGCTGTTGACCCATTTGAAACAATGCTCAATGTCCTCGGGGACCCGTTGGGTGCCTTGATAGTCTCTAAGTATGTTACAAGGGATTTCGACGAGGAGAAATGGAGAAAATAGTTTTTCCCTTCCATCTACTCCCTTTACCTGCAACGCTGATCGCGTTTCTTGGCCCTGATATTCGATCTGTTATACCCAGAACTCCATCACTTTAGATCAGTTGTATATGAATCACCACGTTGAAAAACTCGTTACTCATATGATCTCCAAATTAGTAATAAACAATGGTGATCGTTGATGAGGGTTGTACTAGCCTATTCAGGCGGCCTAGATACCTCAACCATACTAGTGTTGTTGAGGAAAAAGTACAACGCAGAAGTGATCACCGCTACAGTAGATGTGGGCCAAGGAGAGGATTTAAAAGGCGTGGAGGAGAGAGCGTATGAACTGGGCGCTCTAAAACATTACACCATAGATGCTAGGAAAGAATTTGTCGAGGAATACGTGTTTAAGGCGATCAAGGCTAATGCCCTTTATGAGGGCAAATACCCCCTTGGAACAGCCCTGGCCAGGCCCCTCATAGCTAAGAAAGTGGCTGAGATCGCGGCCAAGGAGGGGGCTGATGCCGTTGCACATGGGTGTACGGGTAAAGGCAATGACCAGGTTAGATTCGACCTAACACTGAAAGCATACTTGAAGCCCGATATCAAGGTAATCGCACCTGTCAGGGAACTCAGATTGACTAGGAGTGATAGTCTCAAGATCCTGCGCGAACATGGCTATGAAGTTCCAGCTTCGCATAAAAAATATAGCATAGACGAGAACCTATGGTCTAGGAGCATTGAGGGCGGTGAACTAGATGATGCTTACTCAGAACCCCCTGAAGAGGTCTTTGAATGGACTTTCCCACTCGATAAAACGCCAAATGAGCCTTTATACCTTGTAATAGAATTTGACAACGGAGTACCTCGGAGATTAAATGACAACGCCATGGATAGCGTCGAGTTAGTGATGTATTTGAATAAAGTAATAGGCATGCATGGATATGGCAGAATAGATTTCATCGAGAGCAGGGTCGTGGGATTGAAGAGCAGGGAAGTATATGAGGCCCCTGCTGCCCTAACCCTTATCGAGGCGCATCAAGACCTGGAGAGAATGGTCTTAACACCCAGAGAACTTCGGTTTAAGTGGTTGATTGACCAGATGTGGAGTGATCTAGTGTATCAGGGGCTTTGGATAGACCCGTTGAGAACGCACTTGGAGAAAGTCATAGACTCCATGAACAAATATGTCTCCGGCGAGGTCAGAGTCAAGGTCTATAAGGGATCCCTGAGAGTGATCGGCAGGAAAAGCGAATATTCGATGTATTTGAAAGACCTGATAGACTACAACACTGGCTGGTATCCATCAGACGCCGAGGCAAGGGGGTTCATAAACATCCACGGCTTTTACGCATTAACAGCTCTGAAAGTGAGAGGATCGTTCGATCATGAAACGATATAAGGAGGTCATCGGAAGCGCAACGAAGGATCTCGTGGATAGATATGTATCTAGCCTGGAATTCGACAGATACATCGTGAAACACGTCGTAGCCGTGATGCTGGCACATGTCAAGGAACTCGCCAGAAAGGGGGTTATAACGGGGGATTCAGCCAATAAAGTGATCAAAGAGCTGATCAATATTTTTGAAAATAATGGAGAAAACCTATATAAATGGATTAGCCACAAGGGAATCGAATTTGAAGATGTCTTTGAAGCCCTTGAAGCATATCTCCACGAAGCGATCGGCAGGGATGCCGGTAAAATACCTATTGGTAGAAGTAGAAATGATCACATAGCGTTGGCGCTGAGATTGGCCATAAGAGAGCACTTGATACAAGTCTTAAGGGCCTTGATAGATTTGAGAAAAATCCTCGTGGAAAAGGCCATTAAGTATGGGGATGTGTTATTTCCGTTTTTCACACATGAACAACTGGCACAATGTGGCAGTGCGTCCCTCTATTTCCTGACATATGAACAGGTGTTTTCAGATATATTCAAAGCCATTCTCAGCAGCCTTGACTACCTGGGGCAGAACACCATGGGATCAGGTGCTTCAACTGGTTCTTACTTATCACTGGACCTGAAATATCTTTCCAAACTACTATGTCTAAGCGAGGAGCCCTTGCCACCATATTATGCAACTGGTTCAAGGCTTTTCCTAATTCACTCAATCATGGCATTGTCAATGCTCATGGCCGAGATCAGCAGGTTCGCCGAGGACATAATGTTATTGAACAACATTGTCCCACGTGGCATTAAAGTGCCATCCCATCATATCTCGACAAGTAGCATTATGCCACATAAAAGAAATCTCGTATCACTCGAGATAGCTAGGGCCAAGGCGTCTAAGGCGATCGGGGTTCTCTCGTTCATCATGGCCACCTACAAGTCCGTGCCCTATGGATATAACCTCGATTTTCAGGAAATCAATAGAGAGTTATTCGAGTTAATGACCGATGTCGAAGACACGTTGTCCATGATAATGGATTTCATTGAAAACCTTGAATTAGACGGGGAATATATATACGAGTACCTGAAAGACAAACCTTGTTGGAGCAGTGATCTAATAGAGTACATAGCCATTGAGACAGATATCCCGATTAGAGACCTGTATGCAGAGCTGGCAATGGCGCTGAGGAGATTGTGGGAAAACAACGATGACTCTTTGTTGAAGTCCTTTCTACGTTCACATGGGATAGGCATCGACGATGTATGGAAGATCATTAGAACTAAACCCATAGAGAGAGGCCTAGACAACTTAATAGAGTTCTCTAAAAGGAGATTAAAGAAGGATATGGCAGACATCGAGAAATTGACCCATGCCCTGCATCAATGTATCGAAATGCTTATAAATCCTTCCACATGAAAAGAGGGATCTGGGTTCTTGTCTCCAGACTCATTGGTAAAAACAGCTTGTTGTAAGACTAATCTGAGAGCAAGGCTTCTCCTAGAGGATGGGACATCTATTGAAGGATGCGGATTTGGATCAACAGGGATAAGGATCGGAGAAGTCGTGTTCTCAACCAGCATGACAGGGTACACAGAGGCATTGACAGACCCCAGTTATGCTGGGCAAATACTTGTATGGACACATCCAATGGTCGGTTGTTATGGTGTCCCATCCAGGGAGCACTCCATTTTCAATATCCCGTTGAATTATGAATCAGACAGGGTCCAGGTCGAGGGGTTCGTGATCACCGCATTACCACCACATAACCACTATCTCAGCGTGTCTTCACTCGATGAGTGGTTAAAGAAGTCAGGTGTGCCAGGTATATACGGGGTTGATACCAGGGCATTGGTAAAGAAACTACGTGAGCAAGGAGTGATGAGGGGCGTACTTGCCGTTTTCCCAGAGAAAGAGCCCATTGAATGGGATGAACTAAGCTGTAAACTCAGGGCATCCGAGAAATACGATTTAATGGATTTCACCTCCAGGGTATCCCCATCATCCGTGATAACTCATAAGCCCATGTCAAAGCCTAAGGCAACTATAGCTATACTTGATTGTGGCATGAAATATGGGATCCTCAGGTGGTTATTGCGAAGCGGGTTCGAGGTGATCAGGTTTCCATGTTCTTCACATCCACATGATTTGATCGAAGCAGGAGATGGGGTGTTGATCAGCAATGGCCCTGGCAATCCAAAGGTCCTTGGGAAACAAATAGAAATAGTCAAGGAGATAGTGCATTCCGGGAAACCTGTTCTCGGGATATGTCTGGGTATGCAGTTAATAGCCCTGGCACTAGGAGGCGATGTCTACAAGTTGAAATACGGACATAGGGGTCCTAACAAAGGGGTCTTAGATGTCGTGAATAAGAAGAGCTATATAACCACTCAGAACCACGGGTTCGCTGTAGATGAGAGAAGCCTGGTTGATACAGGGCTGGTGCTCTGGTTTAAAAACATTGACGATGGCTCCGTTGAGGGCTATTTACACAGGGAATTACCTATCATAGGTGTCCAATTTCACCCAGAAGGGGGGCCAGGGCCATGGGATACCGTGTTTGTTTTCAACATGTTCGAGAAAATGGTGATTAATCATGGAAATGCCTAGGAAAGTCCTTGTAATAGGCTCAGGAGCCATAAAGATAGCGGAAGCGGCTGAATTCGATTACAGCGGCAATCAAGCTCTCAAGGCGCTTAAAGAAGAAGGTATTGAGACGATACTGGTTAATCCAAATATAGCGACTATACAGACAAGCTACAAGTTCGCTGATAAAGTCTATTTAACACCACTCAAGCCGGTTTTCATCGCGAAGATCATAGAGAAGGAGAGGCCAGATGGAGTAATGCTGGGTTTCGGTGGTCAAACAGCACTGAGCCTGGGAGTCAGGTTGCATGATGATGGAGTGTTTGACAAATATGGGATAAAGGTTTTGGGAACCCCGATAAATGGCATTAAGAAGGCTTTGTCAAGGGAGCTTTTCAGGAAAACGGCAAAAGAATACAACCTACCCATACCGCCGAGCATGGCCGTCCACAGCGTTGAGGAGGCACTAAGTGTTGCGGAAATCATTGGCTACCCAGTCATGGTGAGAGTCAGTTTCAACCTAGGTGGTGCTGGCAGCTTTGTGGCGTGGAGTAAAGAGGAGTTGGCTAGAAAAGCCCCAGCCGCTTTCGCCCAGTCTGAGATAGGGGAGGTGTTGGTGGAGAAGTACCTATATCATTGGAAAGAGATAGAGTTCGAGGTAGTCAGGGATATGTATGATAACACAATAGCGGTTGCATGCATGGAGAATCTGGACCCCATGGGCGTGCACACGGGCGAATCAGTGGTGATAGCACCGTGTCAAACTCTCACGGATTACGAGTATCAATTGTCGAGGAATCTCTCCATAGCAACCGAGAGAGCGATAATGCTGATAGGGGAGGGCAATGTCCAGTTAGCCCTCAACTCATTCAATAGCGATGAGATATATGTAATTGAGACCAATCCGAGGATGTCTAGGAGCAGTGCCTTGGCCAGCAAGGCCACTGGCTATCCACTCGCATACATAGCGGCTAAGCTCGCACTTGGATATAGGCTTTATGAAGTGGTGAACAAGGTAACTGGCGTGACATCTGCCTGTTTCGAGCCGAGTCTAGACTATGTTGTCGTGAAGATACCTAGATGGGATCTCGATAAGTTCGAGAAAGTGGAGAGATCGATTGGAACAGAGATGAAAAGCGTAGGCGAGGTGATGGCCATTGGGAGGACTTTTCAAGAAGCATTGCAAAAAGCAATACGTATGCTTGACATCGGCGAACCAGGTGTCGTTGGTGGTGGGATATATAACGATGACTCGATCCCGATAGAATCGGTACTTGATAAACTCAAGAGGAGAGAACCTTATTGGCCAATATGGGTTGCAAAGGCATTTAAACACGGTGTCGGTGTCGAGGCCGTTTACAACTTGACAGGCATTGATAAGCATTTCCTACTACAAATCAAGGAGATAGTCGATTTCTACGAAGAGTTAAGGAAAAGGGGGATCAATGACCCGGAAATACCATTACTGATCTCGAGGGCTAAGTCCATGGGGTTTAGTGATGAGCAATTGGCTAGGGCACTTGAAGTGACCCCGGATGATATCAGGGCGTTGAGAATCAAGCATGGTATTAGGCCGGTGATTAAGCAAATAGACACCTTGGCGGCAGAGTGGCCGGCGCATACCAATTACCTGTATTTGACCTATAATGGGTGGGAAAACGATATATCGACCACTAGCATTAGGCCTAAAATAATGGTCCTAGGAGCTGGCGGGTTCAGGATAGGGGTTAGTGTCGAATTTGATTGGAGCATAGTTACATTCGCAGATGAGGCCAGGGCACTTGGGTTTGAAGTAATAGTCGTAAACTATAATCCTGAGACCGTGTCTACTGACTGGGATATGAATGATAAGCTCTATTTTGACGAGGTGAGCATAGAGCGGGTTTTAGATATATACGAGGCAGAGAAACCTCTCGGAGTGGTGGCGTTTCTAGGGGGACAAATATCAAACAACATAGCATGGGAATTGGAGAAAAAAGGTATTCCATTGCTTGGAACACCAGGTAGAAGTATCCACGTAGCTGAGAACAGGGCCTTGTTCAGCGATCTTTTGGATAAACTCAACATTAAGCAACCAGACTGGATCGCCGCGACTGATATCAAGGAGGTATTGAGATTTGTCGAGGAAAAGGGTTTCCCCGTGCTTGTTAGACCCAGTTATGTCCTGAGCGGTTCCTCGATGACTGTTGCAAGGGATACACGAGAACTCCTGGAACACTTATCTAAGGCAACGAAGGTTTCGCCCAAATACCCGGTTGTGATATCGAAGTTCATTGAAAACTCAATTGAGTTCGAGTTTGACGGGGTTGGTCTTGGCGAGACAATAGTGGGCGCGTTCATAGAGCACGTAGAACCGGCTGGTATACATAGCGGGGATTCAACGATGATCTTGCCGCCGAGATACCTAGAGCGCGGTGTTGTCAAGAAAGCAGCCAACATAGTGCGTGAAATAAGTAGGGAATTGTTCATAAAAGGGCCTTTTAACTTGCAAGTGCTCTATAGTAACGGGGAAATCTATGTAATAGAGTTGAATCTCAGGGCCAGTAGATCGATGCCTTTCACGAGCAAAGTCACCGGGTTCAACTTGATGAAAGCATCTGCCAAGGTTGTGTTAAAAGGCGAGATCGATGGTATCATTAATAGAAATGGGTTAAATCTACTTAAACCGAAATGGTATGGTGTGAAATCCCCTCAATTCTCGTGGAGTAGGTTGCGTGGAGCATATCCTTTCCTGGGGCCGGAAATGAGGAGTGTTGGAGAAGTGGCATTTATATCTGATAACTACGAAGAAGCCTTACTCATGAGCTGGCTCAGTGTGCATGGAAATAGATTGCCAAAGAAATCCCAGGGCATATTGGTATACAATCCGGTTAATCGAGACAATGGTTTACTGGACAAGGTCGCGGAGATCTTTGAGCACATGGGTTATAGAACCTACACGATCGAGGGAATGGTGGTTAGACATTGCGAGGTCATTAGCAAAACACAGGCAATAAACGAAGTCATTAGAAGAAATATAGGATTAGTTATCACCACTGGGTATTCCCCATGGAGGGATTACGATGTGAGGAGATCGGCAGCCGATCTGGATATACCCCTGATACTGAACGATAAGTTAGCACACGAATTGGCGAATGCCGTGAAACACGTCGACGTGGAGAAAGTGATGATCAAAGATATGAAGGAGTATTGGAAAGATCTAGATAATATAATAGAGTTCTATGGATAGAAACAAGCTTGACTCTATGATCAGAACTCCGCCATTTCTTCATAAGTTCAGGCCCAAAGATCCTCATCACGGTTACCAGGTCCACTTAGGCTTTTTCACTAAACATAATAAATATATATGCTAAAAAGCTTAGCCATTATTGCCCTGTATAATATTCCTCATGTATTCGCCCAGCGATCTCCTCATCTCTTTTAAATTTAGCTTGTAAATCCCCGGAGCATTATCCCCTTTCCATAAATATAAGTAAACCTCTACATTGCTTCCTGTTTTCCTCAAAATACTCAGAACAATGTCACATAGAGGTAGGAACAAGTCCTGGGATCCATCTATGCGTGATAACAACAATACCGTTAAAATACCCATGGATTTCAAAAATTGAAGCGCATTAAACATAACAGCAAACAATGTACCGGCGTGTTTATTGAGGATTGGATAAATGGATTCAAGCCCATGTATGAACAGGATATTTGGCTTATGTTCATTGATCATGCTGAGCAATTTCATCCAGATCTCATTCATTGTCGCCGAATAGGGATTTATGCTCTCAACTACGATCAAGTGTTTGGAAAGAATATCCCTTATCATCTCCTCATCTAATTTTGTCTCAACGACCCCAAGGTCTTCGGCGATTTTGATAAGGGTATAGGGGTGTTCGATGAACGATACTACCATGATCTTTAGTCTATATCTGAGGATAATATCAGCCAGGAAAAGCAATGGCGTGTAAATCCTGGCATCTGGTGAGTATATATACGCGATGACCCCATCCATAGGTATCACGCCAATCACGTCTTTGAAAAATAGCGCTCTAACCTCGTAATGGCCGAAATTTTTACTCAGGTTCATTGGAATGGCAGTATAAAGACCTCTATACCCTTACCTCTCGTGATACGGAATGGTATTTCTACGATGGATAACGGGGAGTTCCTCGCTTTCCTGATCTCGATCACCCTGCTTAGAAGGCCTAGTTCAACTCTATGTTTCATGATCAACACTATATCTGCCACGAATTCTATTGATCCGAGATCTATTTTCTCCTTGTCCACGGGGATCTCAGCTATTAGTATTAATAAGCCGTTTATCATTTCCGGGAGCATGTAGAAGTAGTTCTGAAGCCAGGCCCTTTTATCATCTGCCTTAACGCTCTCTAATAATACACTAATGGAATCTATCGCGATTATCTTTGGATTTATATCGCCAATGACCTTATTGATGAACTCTATTATATCTTCTGGTTTTTTCACAACAGGTATTTTAACATAGCTATATAATCCCTGTTTCTCCAGCTCTGAGAAATCCATTCCAAGGTTTTTCATAAGCCTGAAAAGCTTTTCCTTGGTCTCTTGGAAGGAGATAAGAGGCACTTATATCTTCTAAGGGCATTTGAATAACATATTGTAGAGGAGAGAGTTGTCTTACCAGTCCCAGGATGCCCAGCAATCACGAGCAGTGTCCCAGGGTATATTGATTCACCGATAACCTGGTCAAGGCCCTCTATGCCCAGTTTATATTCACACGTATTCCCACACTTAGCTTCATCTACGTTGTTATGTAATTACATTGCCCAGCCAATCCCCTTGGCCACGGTTTGATATGAACGATGTAAGATAAAAACTTTCCATCAACTTCTGGATCGACATATTCTCAAGGATTCTAACCAAAATATGTATTATCCTGGAACTACTCGATCAATCCACAATTTTAGGATTTGTGAATTCGCCCCAGTTCATTGACAATTGTTTTCTCCTTTTCAATTCAACAACCATGCCACTAGATATCCCCAAAGCGGCAATCCCCACGAGCTCCTTATTCCACAGCCCTTATATAACCCACAACCGGGAAAAATTTTCTAACAGGATGTCACACTCTGAGTTCTTCTACCGATAGCAGGGCTTGAGTATCTGGACACATCATTACTCACTACTAGGTTTTTTATGGAGAGATAGTTTAAATACATTATTACCCGGTACAAGCCTTCTTACACATCAAGTACATGTTTCTCGGTATTCACGATTATCCCAGTTGACCTTATCTCGTTCAATATGTAATTAAACGCCCATGGATCAATGCCCAGTGTTTCAGGGGGCACCAGGCCCGGGTTCAGCTTATTCATGGCTAAGAGGCGTGTTATGGATATAGCTGTGTACCCAGTTGTCCTAGCTATGGATAAATCACCGTTCCTAGCCTCATCGTAAACAGTATAAACGATCTCGACATTGCCACTCTTGCCTTTGACCTCCATTACGGAAATATCCACATCCTTGTGCACCATTTTCGGCAATATCACTTCAAGTGTCTTAGCAAGGTTCTCCTTGTCGAGGAAACCAAGTTCCCATAACGTCTTCATTTTCTCCAGGTGACCAGGCCATCTCAGAGTATATTCAGTCAAGTCTATGGCCTTGATGGTGTAGAGCATAGTCCTTAACCCATCAGTCGGGAATCTCTCGAACTCGAACCCCATGATTTTCTTTCTCTCTATGACACTCAGTGGGCTTGTTTCAACTATTCTCCCACCCCTTAACATCCTAGCTGGCCGGAGGTATTCGTCGATCAAGTCAAGTGGAGAGAAAAGCACAGCGTGGTATAACGGGGGTTTTGGGTTTTTGGGTAAACAACCAACGTTTATCTCGCCCTCATCGATGTATCCAAGTTCCCTGTAAATACTACCTATCAATATATTGCTTAAACCAGGCGCGAAGCCGGCATCAATAACCACAGTGATCCCGGCGTCTCTGATCTCCTTGTCGAGAGGTAATGGATTTTCAGGCATAAATGATATATCCACAAGGTCTTTACGGGTCCTTATACATGCTTTGATCACCTTAAACCCTAAACCCCCAGGTAAAGCGTTCACCACTATGTCGAATCCCTTAATGATGTTTATAAGGGCATCTTCATTACTCACATCAAGGACAAGAGTGTCCATGAGAGGTCTCAATGACTCGAGTTTAATCATATCCTTGTCAACAACGAGTACTTCAAAGGACCTAGCTAATTCACGTGCAACAAATGACCCAATCCTACCGGCCCCGAGCACGACTACGTGCACGCGTTCACACCCATGTTCAATAAATGACCTGGCTGGGTAAAAACCAGTGACGTGTCGTTCTGTGAAATTATTGATAATAACATTATCATAATGTTTATAAAGTACTTATGACGATCCATTGTAAATCACGTGAAAAGACGGTAATCGAGGTGATGCCACGTCCCTTGGATATGACATAAAGCCCGTAGAACGGGGTCAACGGGTATTTGGTTTCCTAGATATGTTCAACATATGGTTTGGAGCCGGGATAAGTATCGCGGAGTTCTGGGCAGGGGCGATCCTAATATCAGTGCTTGGTCTAAACGTGCCAAGCGCCATATTGGCAATAGTTATAGGACATTTCATAGGTAATGCACTGCTCTCGTTAATAGGACTAATGGGCGAGGAATCAGGTGTACCCACCATGGTATTAACCAGGAAATCGCTTGGTCGAAAAGGCTCTTACATGGCCTCCGCGATGAATTACATTCAATTAATAGGTTGGACAGCTGTAATGTTGATCGTTGCTGCATTGGCATCCAACCATGTAGTGAGCGAGTTATCAAATAACCCCGTTGACCTCAAATGGCTATTCATAGTGGTCATCGGGTTAGCCGTGATCTGGTGGAGTATTATAGGGCCTGAGAGATGGAGATTGATCGAGAAAATATCGGTGATCGCATTGGCCATCGTTGTCGCCTGGTTGACAATACTCATGTTTATGAACCACGATATCATAGGGCTTTTCAAAGAGCCATTGATACTAGACCACAGGTTTTGGCTTGGATTGGACCTTGTCATCGCAATGCCTGTTTCATGGGCGCCATTAATAGCTGATTACACCAGGTTCGCCAAGAGACCTCGAGACGCTTTCTGGGGAAGTTATGTGGGGTATTTTATCTCAAGCACGTTGTTTTACGTCTTAGGCGCGTTGTCCAATGCCATGGCCAATTTAATGGATCCTGTGAGCATTATAGCTACGTACGGTCTCGGGATACCGGCCATGTTATTGATAATACTATTCACGACGACCACGACATTTCTAGATGTATACAGCGCGGGCATTAGTGTCAAGAACATCCTCGTAGACATCGATGCGAGGAGACAAATAATCTACGCGGGGATCGCCGGCATATTGCTCGGCGTGTTCTTCCCAGTTGAGAAATACGAGTGGTTCCTGCTAATGATAGGAGGTGCTTTTACTAGTTTAATAGGAGTGATGATCGGTGATTACGTGGTTTCGAGAAATGAATACATGGAGTGGAGAGATGGATCAATACCTGGGTTTAGGAAACTCAACGTGGCAGTGTGGCTGATCGGATTCGCCATGTACATATCCCTAGCTGGCTCGAGTCTTATACCGGGGCTTGAGATACCGGTGTTCACACAGATAGGCTCATCACTGGGATCCACAATAGTTACGTTATTGTTTACGATGTTGACCACCCTGATATACAGCACTATTTACTCCAAGAAGCAACGTGGAAATAGGCAGTGATATCGATACATCACCTATATTACTGACCTACCTGTTCATGGCATCGCGTTACCGGATATTAACTGGTTAAATCACTTTTTAAAACCTTACATATACACATATATAAGATGGATCCTGGTGATCAATGGTTTGACCAATGCCCACCTAGTAGACGAGCTCCTGGGTAAAATGAGCATTGAGGAAAAGATCGCGCAATTACAGTCAATCCCCGTTGACAAGCTCCTAGATGGCAAAGAATTCAGCGAAGCCAAGGCCAAGGAATACTTGGCACATGGTATAGGGCAAATCACCAGGATAGGTGGTTCCAGGTTGAGGCTTAAACCAAGAGAGGCAGCTAAGATAGCGAATGCCGTGCAGAGGTTTTTAAAGGAGAAAACAAGGCTTGGAATACCAGCCATTATACATGAGGAGTGTTTAGCGGGATTAATGGCCCCCACTGCAACGGTTTTCCCACAGGCGATAGGGCTTGCATCGACATGGAACCCTGAACTAATTGAGAGGATCGCCTCAGCTATCAGGGAGCAAGCCATGTTGATCGGCTCACGTCATTGCCTATCCCCCGTCCTAGACCTATGTAGAGATCCTAGGTGGGGTAGATGTGAGGAAACATATGGCGAGGATCCATACCTGGTTGCATCAATGGGCTTGAAATACATAACTGGGTTGCAAACCGAGGATATCTCGAAAGGAGTGGTTGCGACAGGTAAGCATTTCGCCGGGCATGGATTCCCCGAAGGTGGGAGAAACATCGCCCAGGTACATCTGGGGTTAAGGGAGTTCATGGAGCAACATCTATACCCATTCGAGGTCGCTGTGAAACTAGGGGGTTTACTAGCAATTATGCCCGCCTACCACGAAATAGACGGTATACCTTGTCATGCAAATAAATGGCTATTGACAGATGTGTTAAGGCGTGAATGGGGATTTAGAGGAATAGTGGTATCAGATTACAACGGCATATTGCAATTACACAGTATACACAAGATTGCGAAGGACTGTACCACGGCCTTTAAGCTAGCACTTGAAGCAGGAGTCGACCTCAATTTCCTCGACATAGAGTGTTTTGACCAGCTCGTGGATGCTGTTAGAGATGGCCTGATATCGCAATCAATAATTGACCGGGCAGTTGAGCGTGTGTTGAGATTGAAACATATGCTTGGTTTATTTGAAAACCCATTTATCGATGAGTTAAATGTCCCCGAAACCCTTGACAACGAGGTTCATAGGAGGTTGGCATTAGAAGCGGCGAGAGAATCCATAGTGTTGCTTAAGAATAACGGCATTCTACCGTTGCCGAAAGACATAGGATCAATAGCTGTAATAGGGCCTAATGCGGCGTCGCCTAGAAATATGCTTGGCGACTACCATTACGATGCCCATGTTCCAGGAGAGGGGATATCGGTTAAAGTGATCACCGTGCTGGAGGGGATTAAGAACAAGGTCTCCGGTAGGACAAGGGTATTGTATGCCAAGGGCTGTGATATAGATTCACAGGATAGGAGTGGTTTCAAAGAAGCGATTGAGGTCGCTATGAACGCTGATGTCGTAGTGGCCGTTATGGGTGAGAAAAGTGGTTTAGATCCAGCTTGGTTTGGCTTAAACAAGGAGATCGCTCAACACACATCGGGAGAAGGAGTTGACAGGGCATCACTGAGATTGCCAGGCATACAGGAGGAGTTGATAAAAGAGCTCAGTAAGACCGGTAAACCCATAGTCCTCGTGTTGATCAATGGAAGGCCATTGGCCGTGACGAACATATTACAATACGTAGACGCTGTCATAGAAGCCTGGTTTCCCGGAGAAGAGGGTGGCAACGCGATAGCCGATGTGATCTTCGGTGATGTGAACCCCTCTGGCAGGTTACCAATCTCCATACCAAAGGACATTGGTCAAATACCAGTATATTACTCGAGAAAACCCTCCTCCTTTAGGAGCTACATAGATATGGATTCAAAGCCTTTGTTCCCATTTGGCTATGGACTCAGTTATACAGAGTTCGAATACAACGATCTTATTGTGAAGCCGAAGCAAACCACTGTATTCGGGTTCGTGGAGATAGGGGTCACGGTAGAGAACACTGGTAAATACCCTGGTAAAGAAGTGGTGCAATTATATATCTCAAGGGATTACTCAAGCGTGACCAGGCCTTTGAGGGAATTGAAAGGGTTCTGCAAGATCTATTTAAATCCAGGCGAGAAGAAGAAGATAGTGTTCAGGGTTCCAATCGAATCACTAGCATACTATGACGCGGACTTCAAACTGGTGATCGAACCAGGTGTTTACAAGGTCATGATTGGAAAGAACGCTGAAGATATAGTATTGGAGAGCTCGTTTGAGGTCGTGGGGGAGAGAACCGTTGTATATGAGAGGAGACACTATTTCACAGCCATCACGCAGTTCATATAAAATATTTTGTGTTTGAAACAAGTTATTCATAATTCAGGCCGATTGCTTTTATTAAGCACTTGTGCGATCATCACCACGGCGGGTGCCACATATCTTGCGAAGTACTCCGTTAATCGTCAAAGACCTTGTTATAAGTTATGGCGATAAAATAGCTGTAAACAAAGTCTCGTTCAAAGTCGATATGGGGGAAATGTATTGTCTCCTGGGGCCAAATGGCGCTGGAAAGTCGAGCACGCTGAAAGCTGTCGTGGGCATCATAGACAGGTATGAGGGCGAAGTATTGATCTACGGGAGATCCCCAAGAGATGACAAACACGTTAAAAACCTAATAGGATATGTACCTGAGGAGCCAATAGTGCCTGAAGCGCTTACCCCAAGGGAGATAATAGAGTTCACCTCATCTATTAGAGGCATTGACAAGGCTAGTTTGAACAACAAGCTAGGCAAATTGATTAACTCGTTTTCATTTGAAGAGTGCCTCGAAACACCTGTTTTCGCGCTATCTAGGGGTAATAAGCAAAAACTATTGATCATGTTAGCGTTGCTTCACGATCCAAAGCTACTTGTATTGGATGAGCCTTTCACGGGCCTAGACACGTTCTCAGCAAGGGTTTTAAAGGAGTATCTGAAACACCATGTTTCAAAAAACAACGCCATTCTCCTCTCAACTCATATAATGGAGATAGCCGAGAAAATCTGCGATCGGATCGGCATAATTGATCGAGGCGTTCTAATAGCCGAGGGCGGGATCAATGAATTGGCCGAGATGTCGAAATCGCGAGGAAGCCTAGAAGATCTCTTCCTCAGGCTCACGAAGCGTGATGAATGGGTTCGCGAGATCGCTAAGGTGCTCGAGGAATGATTTGACATGGGTATCTTGAATACCATGAAGCAGTATTGGAGACTCAGCGGCATGTTGTATAAAGAATTAGTGTTTCAATCAACACATCCAGTTCTACAATCATTGAGCAATAGATCCTCAAATACCAAGGCAAGTAAACTGGTTAATAACGCAATGGTGAACGTGTTCGCTAGTAAGGTCATGTATTCAATAGCCCTGGTATTGGCATCCGCCTTGCCATACCTAGATCTCCTGAATGATAATGCCTCCATAACCCCTCAATCACTCTCCATGAGAATGTCATCTACAGTGTTGGTCGCTGTGATCTTGTTTCTTTTCGCCGGTATCCAGGAATTCTCATCGATAGGTAGGATCAAGTTCGCTGATTTCCTATTATCAAACCCCATTACAGTTAGAGACGCCTCTGCTCTAGTGTTCCTGGCAATCATGAGGGCATATGATATCCCTGTATTTGTTTACACCGCGTCATCCATAGCCATGTATATATTGATCCCTGGGTCGATGCTTGGGCTACCTCTTTACCTGGTTACGGTGTTTTCATCGATAATACTGGCTCTCTCAATATCACTATACATGGGGGTTTTATTCTCGAAAATAGTTTTCGGCGAGAGATCTGTTTTCAAGAGATTATTGCTCTTGATTATGTGGATCATGCCATATTACATGATCTATTTTCTCTACAGCGTATTGCCTAGGTTTTACATGTTCTTAGAACAATGCTCTATGAACATATCGAGCAATCCCTTAATGCTGATCATATATCCTTTCCCATTCACGGAGTTGATTGCTCATTTAACCCTTGGAATGTCGCCAAATCCGGAGAAAGCCCTCTTCGCCGTGATCGGGCTCGTTATCTATGTCTCGATGTCGATTTACATAATTCGATGGATTAATACGTGGATCAAAGGCCTCTTGATGAGACATATCCCGCCCATCGAGTATCGTGGACCAGGTTATATGCAAGGGTTGAAACCACGGAGCACGTATATCGCGCTGATTTTAAAGGACCTTAGACTTGGTTTGAGAAACCCAGGTGTGTTCCTAGTATTGACCATGCCAATAGGGTTCACAGTGGTATACTGGGTAATACAAGGGGTGTCACATTTATTGATATTCCTGATATCCATATGGATAACACTGTTCTATACCCCTGTCTTGTTCTTCATAGAGCAATATTCTTATATATACTTGAAAACACTGCCACTAGATGAAAGGGATCTCGTGTATGCAAAGGTATTACTTGCATCAATCATCTACGCCTTGATGTATATTGTTCTACTAATACTCACATCACTGTTTGCACCGTGGAGGCTATTAGAGCTCATCAACATGTCTTTCACGCTTATATCTAATCCGGCCACATGTTTATTCTACTCTGTGATCGGGTTGAGATTATTCGGTGTCGATATGTATTCGGGTAATATTTACTCCAAGCTCGGTAAGCTAATACCGCTCATGATTGTTTCTCTTTTCATGAACTCGTTGCCATGGGCGATCTACATATCCTTGTCGATATATCCTGTGGCTTTGAATCCACTGATAATCACCATTGTTTTCTCATCCCTGAAATTGATCATAATGCTATTTATCTCCCACCTTGTTCTAAAACCAAAAACGATTTCGCGGTGTTCTGAATGGTGGATATGAGGAAATGGGTCTCCGAGTTTGGGCCCACTCATAGAGTTTACTTAGAGGATTCATATGTGAAAGAGCTATATACAAATATACAGGGCGTTCTACGTGAAAGGGGAAATAAGTATTACCTGGTACTACATGGCACGATCTTTCATCCCAAGGCAGGAGGTCAATCAAATGATACTGGATTCATCGATAACGATTCACTGTTATTCAAAGTCGAGAAAGTGTTGCAAATCGGGGATGTAATCGTACATTATGGCAAACTCCTAAAAGGCGAGCTATTGCAGGGGATGAGAGTTAGGTTGGTATTGGACTGGGGAAAGAGATATAGGAACATGAGATTACACACAGCTGGACATATACTGGACTACGCTGTTAAAACAGTTTATGGAAGAGTAGTTGAGACCATCGAGGCCTATCATAGCCCTCCAGAACCGTATATCGTATATGATGCTGAGGCTCCTAGCCCAGATCTCGTCAAGGAGATCGAGGGCATAGCCAATAACGTGGTTTCATCGAATATCCCCGTTAAAATAGTAAATGTGAATAGGGATGAACTAGATGCCGTTGTTTTCAACGCCCCCAATCTACGTAGATTGCCAGTGGCGAGTAATTATAGAGTCGTCGTCATAGAAGGTATCAATGCCATACCATGTACAGGTACACATGTCAAGTACACAGGAGAGGTTGGCAAAGTGGTGATCAAAAGGGTTGTGGACCTCAAGGATAAGTTTAAGCTGATCTATGATATCGAGTGAATGGGCCTAGAAATTCAGTGCCTGGGATAAATCCTCTATTATATCCTCGATATTTTCCAACCCAATTGAAAGCCTGACGAGGTTTTCAGTTATACCTAGTTTAGCCCTGTGCTCTGGGTCTATGAACATGGCTCCAGCCTTGATCGGTATCACGGCCATGGACTCTGTGCCGCCTAGGCTTGGACATCTCTTAATTAATTTCAATCTCTTCATGAAACTCACGACATCGGTGTACGACCCTTTTATCTTGAAACTCACTACTCCACCATATAGTGGTTTCTCAAATATTTTCCTAGCTATCCCGTGATATGGGTTATCGCTTAACCCGGGATACATCACTTCTTCGACTTTGCTATGATCCCTCAGGTACTCTGCAACCGCCTTTGCATTACTGGAGTGTTTCTCAAACCTTATTTCAAGTGTTTTAACCCCTCTCAGCACCATGTATGATTCAAATGGCTGTAATATCCCTCCCAGCATTCTCCTCCACTCCCATAATGATTTAATATCGCCTGAATGACCGGCCACAGCACCGCCCACAACATCGTTGTGGCCGCCGAAATACTTAGTCATGCTATGTATTACTAATCTAGCCCCATACTTAATCGGTTTCAATATAACAGGGGTTGTAAACGTGTTGTCGACTACTAGCATCACTCTATCGATATCCATGTTCTTATATATGTAATCGAGGTCTATGACCTTGTTAGTCGGATTTGTCATGACCTCTAAGAACACCATTGATGTCTTATTGTCAATGGACTCTACCACTGCCTCGGCACTTGGCCAAACCCTCTCCACTTTCACACATAGTTTAGGGGCTATGTTGTTCAGCAATGCAAGGGTGGAGCTGTAGACCTCCATTGGGATAACGACTTTATCGCCCGGTTTAAGCCCCCATAAGAAAACCGTGGAAATGGATGACATACCGCTGTTAAACGCGAGGGAATCCTGTGCTCTCTCTAATTTGGCGATGACCCTTTCCAACGCCCTCGTTGTCGGGTTCTCTTCTCTGCCATATCTTAGATAATTACCTCTATCCACAAACACCGCTTCGCCCAGTTCGTAGTCCACGTACTCGTATATAGCACTCAGGTATATTGGTGGTATATGTGAACCCAAAGAGTCCGCGTGTTCATGACCATGAATGGCCCTTGTAGAGAGCCCGGCCAAAGCTATATCACCGGATTTTGAAAACATGTCAAAGGCTTTAAGCATTACTCCACGAAACAATACCTCGTTAACACCATGTTTATTAACGCCACGTGCTTTTCATACTATGGGGTGCTGTGCTTGAAAGAGAGATTGATTGTGGCCACATATTCGATCGTGGGCTTTGACAGGGATAGGGGAGACCTAGGAGTGGCTGTTGCATCGAAGTTCATAGCCGTTGGCTCGATCGTGCCATGGGTTAAGACAAAGGTTGGCGCAATTGCAACACAGGCATTGGCCAACCCCATGTACGGCCCACGTGGATTGGAACTACTGGAGAAAGGATATAGTGCTAGGAGAGTTGTCGAAATATTGACAAGTGAAGACCCTATGAGAGATCACAGGCAGATCGGGATAGTGGATGCGAAAGGCGATGCGGCCGCGTTCACCGGCAAGGAGTGTTATCCATATGCTGGCCATATAGTGGGTGATGGATTCGCTGTCCAGGGCAATATATTGATCGGGCCAGAGGTCTTGGAATCCATGGCCAGGGCATTTGAAACCACTGGAGGCGAGCTTGTGGATAAATTGCTGAGCGCGTTAGAGGCTGGCGACAAAGCAGGCGGTGATAGGAGAGGTAAGCAATCAGCCGCCATCATAGTTCTACGCGAAAAAGGCGGCTATCTCGGCCTTATAGACAAGTACGTTGACCTAAGAGTTGATGATCATCCGGAACCTGTCAAGGAGTTGCGGAGATTATTCGAGATCTGGGAGCTCACATTGCTGACAAGGGAGAGACCAAGCGATATTGTCAAGAAACAGGACGTGGCTAGAAGCGTTCAAGAAGCATTGCGTAAACTGGGCTATTACAAAGGCGAGATAACCGGTACATGGAACGATGAGACCGAGAGAGCTTTCATAGACTGGGCGAATATAAATAACTTCGAGAATAAGCTAAGAAATGACGAATACATATGGGGCACCTTGTACAGGTACTTGATCAAGCAAGCGAACCAGTCATAATCGCCAACATATATTCAACCCCTTCATAGTTTTTCCCCAATCAATCATTGTTATCTAGAAGCCTGGCCAAGTGATATATGTTGAGACGAGTCTACAATTTGCTAGATATTCTTAGGGATGGAGAGATATTGGCATCGTTGAAGGTCTCTCTGCCTCTTGTATTCATCCAGTTAGTGGGGACTCTCTATTCGCTCACAGATACGTATTTCGTCAAAGACCTGGGTGAAGAGGCGTTAGCCGCTCTAGGTATTGCCGGATATTTACTGAATCTGATACTCGTTTTCATGGCTTTATTCTCCACGCCATTGGTGATAATGGCATCACAGAGCATTGGGGCTGGCGATTTCGATAAGGCCAGGAGGATTGGAGGAGAGATAATTCTAAAGGGTTCTCTGTTCACGTTGTTCATCAGCTTGATCGCGTTTCTCCTATCAGGGCCGTTAGTGATGATGCAATCAGGTGCTACCGGGTTAACATATGAATACACTTTAGTCTATTTCAAGATCAGGGTTTCGGGGCTCATAGTCATGTTCATAACTAGTTCTCTAGATATCTTGATCATAGCTACGGGCAGAACAATGTTCTCCCTCATGGCCAATGCAACTGGGCTCTTGGCCAACATAGTCCTAGACCCGCTCATGATCTATGGTTTATTCGGTTTTCCGAGACTGGGCGTAGCCGGGGCCGCTTATGCAACAATCACTGCATCTTTATTAGTCATGCCATTGCAACTGAGGTTTTTGAGGAACATGGGGCTTATACCATTATTCCGTAATGAAGTGGGCTTAAAGAGGATCTTGGAAATAGGATGGCCAGCTTTCATTGAGAGGGCCTTTTTCGCGCTTGGCAACAATATCTACGCTGGCGTGATCTCCAGGCTCGGTAGCACGGCCATGGCTGCGCATAATATTGGCTTGAGAATAGAGAGCATCATATATATGCCTGGATTCGCTTTCATGATGACTGCCTCGACATTGGTTGGACAAAGAATAGGCAGAGGGGATATCAATGGCGGTAAAAGCATTGGATTCAAGACAATAATGCTTGGCACATCGATAATGACGGTTATAGGGATAGTAGTTGGTTTCACGGGATATTACATAACCATGCCTTTTGCGCCAAACGAGGAGATTAGGAGACTTGCATCAATATACCTGGCTTTTGCCGGGTTCAGTGAACTGGGGCTTGGTTTATCAATGATAACTAGTGGCGCTATAAGGGGCGCTGGTGATACTAAGATCCCCCTTGTGATTAACACTTCCTCGCTAATAGTGTTCAGGGTTATACCATCTATATTATTGGCAAACCATCTAGGGGTTATAGGTCCATGGCTTTCAATGTTCATAGATGTGTATGCCAGGGGGATAATATTGATCACCGTGTTCCAGAGGTATTTCAATAAACTAGCTAGAAAAGTTGTTTAAGAAAATTGACCAAGGGGTTCGGTGATTATGTAAACTATTCATAAAACCTGGCGAACGGGGCTCGGAGATCCCTTGGCGTGACTGATATAGCGTTAACAGGGCATTTAACAACACATGCTCTACAGCCAACACATCTTTCTTGGTACTTTGGTATTGATTTCCTATTGAATATCACAAAGACCTTGTTTGGACAGGTTACATAACACTGTGCACATCCAATGCACTTGTCTACATCAACTACTACACTGTGTTGTTGACCCATCTCTACACCTCCACGATCTCGTAATCCAATTGCCCTAACCCCTTTTTGAAACCAGCCTCAACCTGTATATAGGGGTCTTTACCATGGATCACTAGGAACTTGTTATCACCTGGTTTAAGCCCTGCTTTCTCGCCAATAGACCCTGGTATTACGGGTGCCTGGTTTATCAGGTCTAACGTGGCCTTTTCAAGTGCCACTATGTCGTCCGATGCTAGGATACCTATATCCGGCACTATCGGTATATCTGACCACGGTGCACAATCACAAGTTGGTTGAACATCCATCACGTAATTTATGTGAAACGCCTTTCTCGGCTTGTTCAACAAAACGGCGTGCACGGCATCCACTAAGCCTTCTTGAAAAGCCCTGCCAGTTGGATCGTCTCGTTCCAAGTTGTGTATAGCTGATCTTGTGTTCGGCCCAATACACCCCATTGCGATGTTCTTTATAGCCCCACCATAACCTGGGGATGGATGTCCCTTGCTGTGTGCAAAATTGATCAATACATCGGCATGGAAAACGGCTGATCCCACGTCGACCTCTGATATTCTGAGTGGGTTGGGAACGCTTATTTTCACCACATCTGTCTCCTTTATCCCCGATACAGGCACGGGTATCGCGCCAATTGTCTCGTAATTATAGCCGTTCTCGACACCGATGATCATGTGTTTTAACCCCCATGTATCCGTTATGAATGGAATACCACCTAGCTTCTTGACATAGTCAACAAGGATCCTGACGAAAATCGGCCTTATAGTCCTATAACCGCCGTGATGCATATCGCCCACGTGTATTTTTATCGCAACTATGTTGCCCTCTATTACGATCTCGCGTAATGGGCTCTGATCTAGCAGTTTCGCGAACTTAAATGGCAAACTACGTTCTCTTTCAAGTTTCTCTAATTTCGCCTTTGCGAATAAAACCTTGGACTTAGCCATACACAATGCCTCACATAAAGAGACCTAATCAAACTCGTTGATCATAAACCCTGTTGTACAAGACTCGTTGATGTCTCAATTCTATGGACCTCCTTGACTAATACATATCTCTCATATATCATTATGACCTTGTCCTTGTTAATGAAAAACTCCACTGGTATTTTGCCAGCGATATTGTATATATAGAACAATGCATAGTTCTCCTCCAATTTCTCCGGGAAAGCCGGTGTCTGCGTCTTTCTCCATTGATCCTCGAATATCAACGCCGCGCCATTGGCCTTAACCCTTATTTGGACAGAATCCCTGTAACCAGTGTAAAACCCCTCTATATTGCTAAGTATTTGCTCATATTTAATGGGGTTAAGCGTTTTCTCCGGGTTTAATCCAAGGGCCAGTGTCAAGGCATATGCACCTATGAGGGATAATGGATACCCGGTTGAATTGGCGAACACTGTTATAGCGATCTTGTCATCTGGGATATAGCCCATGTAAGCCGTGTACACATATACGGATCCACTGTGCCCTATTAATTTTCTGCCGTGGAAATCATCGTGTATTATTAATCCATAACCATAGTAGCGGCTTGTGGGTGTTTCATACGGTAATTTCACATGCGGCTTCTCCATTAACTCCACTGTTTCCTTGTTGAGTAAAATGGTATCTTTGTAAACACCCCTGTTGATCATCATTTCGGCGAATTTCAATAGATCGATCGCGTTGCTGAATAAGCCGCCATCGGCTGTTATACCGAACAATGGCTCAGATTTGATCAGCTTTTGGTCCTGCCCTATTCTATAGGGTGTTGCTTTATCAGGGTCTTTTAAATAATCCTCTCTACTGAAATAGCTCTTATCCATGCCTAGTTTGTCCAGTATATGCCGCTTAACATATTCCTCGTAACCCGTATTTGTCACCTTCTCAATGATCTTGCCCAGTAAGACATAGCCCTCGTTCAAATACAGCCATCTCTCGCCGGGCTTGAACAATATCCAGGAATCATAATCACCCATGTAGATAAGCACATCATCGGGCTTTGAAGCTGGTAACCATGGCCCACCAAGTTCATAATAGCTGTCAATCAACGCCTCGGCATATCCCAGTGCAGGTATACCAGAAGTGTGTGTTAACAAGTGATGTATTTTTATATCACCGGATTTTAGGACATCGATATACTTGTTAACTGGATCCTCGATATCTAAGAGCCCTTTTTCATATAATTGCATAATAGCTGTGGCTGTGAACGCCTTTGTAATAGACCCTATGCAGTAATTAGTCCTAGGCGTAGGGGGTTGTGACGATTCTATGTCCTTAAATCCAAATCCATTTGCATATACGATTTCTCCATCCCGGTAAATAGCGATGGAGAGACCAGGCATTTTGTTTTTAGACATCTTGTCTAGGATAAACTTCTCTAGTTTTTGAATATCCAAGGCGTACACCGGAAATACTTAAATAGCAATGGCTTTAAAAACACCTATTCAGAGCTATTCGCGGAGAACTAATTTCAAGTAAATACGTGTGATCGGCTTTATAATCCATCCTATGTATTCCAGCTTGCACGCTAATTCAGCAATCTTCCTTATTACTGGTTTCTTTACGAAAAACGGCGATATGATAAGGTACAAGGTCATGTACGTTATTAGCCCGGTTAGAAAGGAGATCGATAGCCTCGTGAACTGGGCTGAGATCATGTAAGCTACCGTGAACGATATCATAGATGGAAGAGATATCCTGACCGAGTCGACCACATTAATCAAGAGCCCTGTGGCCTTGTAAACCAGGATCAGCCCTATCAAAGAGGAGAGCGTAGAGCCAATCAAGGCAGCCAAGGCGGCTCCTACCACACCGTGGAATGGGACCCATAAATATGTGAAGATAGCTATGGACACGCTTCTAATTACACCGATAATGCCGCCTAACAATGTCGCCTTAATTGTCAGCAAGTAATTGCCTATGACCAGCGAGCCCAGGATCACTGGGATCACTTGGCTAGCGGAATATAAGAGCGCGTAGACAGGTGCATCTGCATATGATTTACCGTAGAGAATGTGTACCAATGGCGTTATCACGGATAAATAACACATGCCGATCGCCGTGAAAACGGCAGATGAATATACCGCGATGTTCCTGGCGTTCTCTCTCAGTAACGCTTGATCACCACTGATCAACGGGAAAGATGTCAACACTGCCGTGGAAATAGCGCCCAGAAGCGCGCCAAGAGGCATAAGGGAATTGAGCGCGACAGCATAATTACCGAGCTCGTAATTAGAGACATGGCGTGCCAGTATTGAATCCACTACCGGCTTTAACGCGATATCGCTGATAGATGAGGCATAAAGCGGTAGTGCAAGGTATATCATTTCTTTTAAAATCCTCGTTGAGAAGGCTACGGGCTTCACGATATTAGTGTATATTGCCATGTATATTAATGAGACGAGTAGATATGACGCTGAATACGCGATGACAGCCCCATTAACACCCGTTCCCATTAATACCAGGGCTATAGTCAATGGACCCCTTACACAATACTGCACGATGTTCACAGATGCCGCTAGCTTGTATTTACCGAGCCCATTGAAAACCGCTATCAAAGGGCTTAGTATCGATGTGCAACACGAGTATATAGATAAAACCCTTATGAAAATGGCTATATCCGGTCTTGCGAGCAGGCTTGCGAAGAAATCCGATAACAAATACACCGCTAAGCCGCCGACAATGCTCGAGGAAAGCCTTATCAATACCCCTGTCCACGCATATATAGGCCTATCCTTACCAGGCTCGGCCACATACCTGGCTATAACCCCACCTAGACCAAGATCCATTAGGTTCGATACCATTAATGGATAGGTCAACGAGATGCTGAGTAATCCGTAATTATCGGGTCCAAGAAGCCTAGCTATTACGAAGCTGAAAATAGTACCTATGATCAGTGATAGGGTTTGCCCAACTGTTAATATGAAACTACCACTAGCTATTCTCTCAGCTATGTCTACGCTCACCTAGATCACTCTCATCTCGGCAAAAGTGTGAAGGCCCTCATATACTTCTTAGGTACGTTGCCACAGCATTTTAACCATAACTAGTGGTTTGTCGAGAGATCTTTCATTAACAAGTACTCGGAATCTCTCACCTTGAAACCGTATTCCTTGATCAACTTAACAAGTTGTCTCTTAGACGCATCTACTGGTATCTCGATCAGCCTGGATCCACTGGCAACGGCGATGTTCCTGAGCGCCATTATAGTTGCTTCTAGTGCCTCGATAGCATTATAAGATGACAATGATATATTATCAACCACTAGTTCATCGTTAACGCTATAAGTAGTGACCGCTTTTACCCTGTTGTCTTTTTTCACAATAATCGCTCTTTCTTCCTTGTAGAACTTCTTGTAAATAGATAAGTCGATGTCTTCGACCAGGTTACTCCACCACGTCGTTGGCCTTATCCTGTATTTTTTCAGCCTGCTGGCCGCTATCTCCATCACCGTGTAGCCTGGGATATATCTAGTGGTCATGTAGTCTGGGTCACCTGTCATTATAAAAACCACGCCTTTCAATCCATATCCCTTGCCAAGGTAGAAGTTGAGCGCGGCTATATTCCAGCTCTTAACGCTTAGATATACCTTCTCCACTCCTTTCTTGGCTAGGGTTTTCTCCAATTCACTGAGAAGCATACTACCTATGCCTTTTCCTCTAGCGCTCTCATCCACTGCTATGCTCTCTATATATGCTGCATTCCTTTTCTTGTACGCTATTGTAAACCCAGTCACTTCGCCATTCAATTCACAAACCAGTGTCACAATTCTTTTTGACCTAGTCCTCAAAACAGCCCTGAGCCACTCAAAACTTTCTTTACCCAATTCCCTCATGGATCTGGCATAGATCCTTGAGATCGAACAAAGGTCGCTCGACCTGGCTATCCTTACAATGGCTTGTTCCACGTTATCCATTAGTTAACTCATAATTACTGGCCCCTTCTTTTCAACAGAATAGAGAGAGGGGTTTATAAATAGCTGGTTTTATTGTATCAGCTAATTGAGCCCCTACATCTGGAAATACACCTTGATCATCACCGGGGTGTTTATTACTTATGGAAACTATTAATCGACACGGTGTCCACATGTCACAATATGGTTACTGGCGTAAAAGAGTCTCAGAGAAACTTGGATCAGGTAAGCCGTTACTCGGCACTTGGGTGACAATGCCACATCCAGAGGTAGTGGAGATACTCAGTAATATGGCTTTTGACTGGGTTTTGATAGACATGGAACACGCCCCAATAGATATTGAGAAAGCCGAGTTGTTGTTAATGGCTATTAGAAACCCCGAGTTAATACCTTTGATCAGGCCGCCGTGGAATGACCCCGTCGTCATAAAAAGAGCGCTTGACCTAGGAGTTGCCGGGGTCATTGTACCATGGGTGAACACGAAAGAAGAAGCTGAAAAAGCCGTGGAGGCCGCTAAATATCCACCAACTGGCATAAGAGGTGTGGGGCCTAGGAGATGTGTGATGTATGGGTTTTGGGATTCAGCGAAGTATTTCAATGAATGGAATCAAAATGCAATAGTGATAGCCCAGTTAGAGACTAAAAAAGGACTTGAAAACCTCGAGGAGATAATATCGGTTGAAGGGTTATCCGGGATCTTTGTGGGCCCCTCAGATCTCTCCGCTTCATTAGGCATGTATGGAATGCAAAATACAGAGGAGTTCAAGGAAATACTATTTGAAATAGTGAAGAGGGCTAAGCCATATGGTAAGATCATCGGTATAATGGCCAATTCGCCTGAAACGGCAAGGGAATTCGCTGAAATGGGCTATAATTTCATCTCATTATCGCATGACATTAGGTATCTAGTTAAGGGGGCTGAATTATTTCTAAGCCAATTCATGAAATCGACTTGAAACCGATATATGCTAGTTCACAAGCATTTGTTTCTCCCGATCCACTCGTCACGTGGTATAAAACCCCCCGATTTTATTAAGAACGATCGGTCTGGATGAAGAGTAATGCTGTCCCTCTGATGGATGATGTATGGCCCCCTCCCAGATCAATTCAGCGATCAATGAGCTGTCATCGAAATACTTAAACACTTCTACGATGAGTAGTGTTCTTAATATACCCCTTATGTATTCTCAGCTATTAATAGTGGGAGAATGAATATCAGGGTTTACAGCAATAGCGATGTCCTAAAGATCGTCGCCTTCATACCGCCTGGACATAGGCATATGAGACTCGCTATCTTCTTAAAAGACCAGGTCATAGTTTTACAAGAAGCAAGCATAGCTGCTATAGCTAGAGCTTACTTAGAGATCGCTACACATCCTACTAGAAAAGCCATTGAATATATCCAGAGGAAACTCGATAAAGAAGTGAGGAAACCTGGGTATGCCGAGTATCAACTCATAGAGGTTGATAAAACAGAAGAAGAGATATTGAGAGAGATCCAGGGTTTTTTCGAGAACAACACATGATGTTGTGATGAACCCTTGTCTATATCGATTAGTGGAAATGAATGATTTAATACATTGGGTTTACTCCATTATATTATTTAAAAAATAATCAAGACATGTATTCCAGGTGGTTTTTAGTGGCATATAGGCTCTTATATCCACTCAGGACATACCTTGTCGTGGCTGGTAGAGGCGATGAAGTAAATGTCATGGCAGCTGACTGGGTCACAGTTGTATCTGCCAAGCCCTTTTTAATAGCTGTCTCAATAGCGCCGATAAGGTATACATGTAAGTTGATCGAGAAATACGGAGAGTTCGTGATAAGCGTGCCTCATATGGGAATGTTGAGAGATGTGTGGATCGCTGGAACAGAGCATGGGCCCGGTAAACTGGCGAGAACAAGGCTTATCCTAACACGTGGTGAAAAGACGAGTGTTCCCATTGTGAAAAACGCATTGGCAAACCTAGAGTGCAGGGTCATTGGTAGGCATGTTTACGGAGATCATGTGTTATACATAGGCGAGGTATTGGCTTATCAATACAGGGAGGACGTCTTCAAGGACTTCGAACCTAATCTAGGTGCTGGCTTCGTAGTTCATGTGGCTAGGAATAGGTTCACGACATTGAGAGACGAGGTTATCGAGATGCTATGACAGGGGCCTTTGAATACAACAAGAGCGGTGTTTATGATGCTGCCCCATCACTATTTCTCGTTATCTAACTCAGCGTTATCAATGTCTCACCCAGCGTCCCTGAGAAGGTCAAGCACATCGGTGTCGACTCAAAGTGTTGCTCTAACTCGTAGTTGAATAACATACATGGAACAATGAACTCGTTGGTAAGCCCCTTGCCAGGTAAGAAATTGTCAAGCAGGTAACTGGTTCTCGTGAATCTCTCTTTCAGGCATGAAATGATCTCAGCCATTTCGCCTGATCTTTCCCATAACATTGAAATCCTAATGAATGTGCACGGCGATTTAGAACATGATTTAACCCTCATCGAGTTCTCTACTATTTTTCTCTCTCACAGTGACAACGCGTTGTCAAGGACTTTCAAAATCCCACTCTTTCCACAAGTAAATGGGTTTTTAACTAAGCAACATCATAGTGATATGGAACAGATGCATACAACCCTTTTATGGCTAATACCAGGTATATCCTGGGATAACGAAAAATGTCAAGTCGCAACGCCCGAAGCTATGTTAATGGAAATGTGAGAACAGATATGCAAGTTGATTAATTAGGATACTAGGATATGTGGAATACGAGGTTCAATCACGAGCGGCGATTATCATGAGGATAGCTGTGACCGGTGGTGCAGGTTTCATAGGTGGTCACATAGCCATTTACCTGGCTGAGAAGGGTTTCGACGTGGTTGTCATAGATAACCTGGAGCGTTGTAATGAATATATCGTTAGTTTGCTGGAAAACCACGGCATACCCATAGTTAAAGCCGATGTGAGGTCCTTCGAGTGTTGTGGGGGATTCAACATAGTCATCCACGCTGCTGCATACATTAACGTGGCTGAATCGATGGAAAGGCCCGTTGAATACCTCGATAATAACGTCATCGGCGTTGCGAGGATCGCTCATGGATGTGTCAAAGCCGAGTGCAAGCTCATTTACACGAGTTCGGCATCCGTTTATGGCAATCCCGTGAAATTGCCAATATCGGAGGACCACCCGATAAACCCGCTTTCGCCTTATGGGCTGAGCAAGTACCTGGGTGAACTTGTGATCAAGCATTTCGAGAAAATATACAACTTGAAACACATTATTCTAAGGCTTTTCAACGTGTATGGACCTGGTCAGAGCGGTGCCTATGCAGGGGTTGTAGGGGCATTCATTGAGAGGGCTTTGAGGAATAAACCCCTGGTGATCTACGGTGATGGAAATAACACAAGGGATTTCGTGTATGTAAAGGACGTCGCTGAAGTCATATATAGGTTTATAAATAAAGATATGATCACGGGTGATGTATATAACGTTGGAACAGGTGTATCCACATCCATAAAAGAGCTTGCATTGCTTGTGAAAAGACTGGTAAATAGAGATGTGGACATAATATATGAAGCGGAGAGACCGGGCGATATAAAGAATAGCTATGCCGATAATAGAAAACTGATCTCAGCCATAAACATGGTGTTCACACCGCTGGAAACAGGGCTTAGATACACTATTGACTCTATGAAGGGTTATATGTTGATCGATCGGGGGAATTGATAACTTAGTCCTCATAAATCATGGGTTTGGATGTCCTAGGGATCTTGTTACCTAACAAGGCTTACCCACGTCTCACAATCTTCTCGGCAATGCCTTTGACAATTTCATCGAGTTCTGCTTTTCTGTTAATGTTCTTCGCCACGATGTTTACACAGAAAATCGGTTCAACCCCGCTGAGCTCTTTGACGACTCTTTTTATTTTCTCGGAGTAATCCACACTGAGGCCACTCGTCGTGATCACCACTAATGGTTTTCCAGCGACATGCCTCCTGAGAAACCCCTGGATTGGCGGTGCAATGGTGTTATACCACACTGGTGAAGCCATTACTATGAGGTCGTATTCCTGTAACCTCGGCTCACCTGGCTTAAACACGATATCAGTATCCCTTCTAACAAGGGTATCGCGTATTAGGCGTGGATTCAGGTGAAGAGGTTTCGCGTATTCAGTTATGGGTAAAACCCTGTAAACATCAACCAAAATCCCCAAATCCGTTAATCTATCCTTTAACGCATATACAACGCGCTCGGTGTTACCAGTCCTAGAGTAATACACGATGGCCACTTTCAAAGACGATCACCAGTGATTGACCAAAAACCCACTCAACGCCATGTAATATCTCCACGGATATATAACCCCAGTGAAACCCTATGATATTATAAAGCTTGGATCGGACTTTGTGAAGATTTATATACTCAACTTGTATTATTTATTGAATGCCAGGTGGGATAATGCGCCAATGGATTTAAAGCAATTGAGATCTATTCAAACAATAGACCTTATACCAAAATACTGGTACAATATTCTGCCAGATCTCCCAGAACCCCTTCCTCCAATGAAGAAACCCGATGGTAGCATAGTGCAACCATGTGAGTTAGAGGCCATATTCCCCAAATCACTCGTACAACAAGAGTTCTCCACATCGAGGTTTATTGAGATTCCAGAAGAACTGAGAACGCTCTACGCTGAGATGGGTAGGCCAACCCCTTTATTGAGGGCTAGAAGACTCGAGGAATATCTTGGGACCCCGGCCAGGATCTATTATAAATATGAAGGAGTTATGCCGACTGGGTCACACAAGGTCAATACTGCAACAGCACAGGCCTATTTCAACATGACCGAGGGTGTTGAGAGATTGACAACGGAGACTGGGGCAGGTCAATGGGGATCTGCTCTGGCACTGGCTGGGGCTTTGTTCGGGTTAAAGGTGAGGGTTTACATGGTGAGAGTTAGCTACGAGCAAAAGCCGTATAGGAGGGTGTTGATGCAATTATACGGGGCAGAAGTGGTTCCGAGTCCTAGCAAATACACAAATTCCGGTAAAGCCGTCTTAGCCAATAACCCGGATCACCCCGGTTCCCTGGGGATCGCCATTAGCGAGGCAATAGAAGATGCGTTAACGCATCCAAACACAAAATATAGCCTGGGCTCTGTGCTAAACCACGTGCTACTCCATCAGACGATCATAGGCTTGGAAGCCCTTGGGCAATTAGAATACATAGGAGAGGATCTACCGGATTACGTGGTTGGATGTGTTGGTGGTGGCAGCAATTTCGCTGGATTAGCATACCCATTCTACTATGAATCCATTATCAGAGGTAGGAAAAAGGACACATCGTTCATAGCGGTTGAGCCGAAATCTGTGCCCTCGATGACAAGAGGAGTATATACATATGACCACGGAGATACAGCTGGTCTAACACCATTATTGAAAATGTATACAATTGGCCATCGTTACACACCGCCACCAATACATGCAGGTGGCTTGAGATATCACGGAGTGGCGCCAACACTCGCATTGCTTGTCAAGAACAAGGTGGTCACGCCTATTGCCTATAATCAAACAGAGGTTTTCGAGGCAGCGAAGTTGTTCGCACAAGTTGAGGGCATAGTGCCTGCGCCTGAATCAGCCCACGCCGTGAAGGCTGTCATAGACCTAGCACTTAAGGCCAAGGAGAGAAATGAGAGAAAGGTGATATTGTTCAATATGAGTGGCCATGGTTTGCTAGATCTACAGGGATATCTAGATCACAACGAGGGTAGACTACGTGATTATGAACCCGGGGAAATAGATCTCTCGTATCTACCTAGGGTATAAGCCTTCACTACTTTTTTTAAAAACACTGTGCCAACTTTGTTACAAGACAATTATTTTCTTTTGACTTCATCAGTTTTTCAACGATTTCCGTGAGATCTTCAACCATCTCCGCTATGCCTGGTGATTTATCCCTGGTTTTAACAGGGGGCTATAATGACCCCGATTACCTTTGTCACTAAGCCTTGTCCAGAACTCTCTATATTCAAACCCACTCGTTTAAGTGCCTCGACATCGCACATCACGTAGTTCTCAAGCCAAGGTGGATGACATGAAGCCAGCCTTCTTCCAAGTATTGTCTTTGTCTTGACAAGCCTTTGACCAAGTTGCTATTGGTGCGAAACCTGACCCTGTCATTGACATCGGCATAGGTTATTTCAATTGATAATGGCCTGAAAATACCCTTGACCTCCTCTGGCGTCAAGAACCCTGTTTTAAACACCAAGTCTCCTTCGTGTTTTACGCTATATATCCATTTGTAGCGATCTCGATATCAGTGATCTAAACTCCCCCGGCAATTTCTCAAATTTGTCCAGGTAAATGCTGGTTCCAATTCATAGGAATATACGGGCTTGGCTATTGGTTTCCACTCAGATCCCTCGATATCCATTACATAGACCTATTTCACTGGCTATTTCACTGATAACTGTCCAGGCCCCTCTGGTAATAGTATATGTATAGCTGGGAAAAGGATTTTGTTTCCACAAAACACCAACTCGGTGATTTCTCGAACCATTTCCCTGAGTTTATTGACCAATTCAGTTATTTTCTCGCGGTTAAATACATCGATCATATTTATTCCTGAAACCAGTGATCTCAGCTTCACAATGACCTGGTCTTCTCGCCCCCATAGTACGCGCGGCACGGCTATTATATCCACCCTCTTTAGATATGGGAAATACTAACATCTGTATTTCCCTATAACGCAGTCTTATTTTTCTCAAATCCATTAAGAGCTTTGTAATCACCTCTACATGTTGCCTAATCCTCTCGGGATCATTTGTGTTTAACAGGGCCTGTGCATATATGCCGAGTACCTCGGTGTTCCTGAGGATCCATTCATTTTCTCTCATTAATAATTCAAGTGGATGGTCCTTGGTAAGTTCTTTCAACTCCCTGTCCACCAAAATCTCTTTGAAAAACTCGACATGTAGATCGCATAATCTTAGCACCTAATTTATTGATATGTCTTCCTTGATCAATTCTTGCTTTATGAGCGGTATTTCGAATGGAGATACTCTCTGCAAGATCTCTTTGAATCTTTCTCTCAATTTAACTGGATCAACGCTGCTGTGTATTTCCTTTAAAAGGTCTTTAATGAGCTGTATCTTTTTCATAGAGTCCATGATTTGACACATGTCAACCACGTCAACGAGGGCATACAATGGCTTTTCACAATATTTTTCAAAAGCATTTCAAGGCAATGTATTAATCAACATATTAAAGAAGGCGACATCAACACTCATTGTGATGACATGGGTGTGTTATGTGTCTGAGAGAGCTGTGAAACCGGTACTACTTGTTACATGTAGATCTGGCAATACCACTCTCTGTATGCATGAAATTGGAAATGTGTTATTCAGGTTAGATCCCTATGTGAAGGTTGAACCATCGAAATACCCCGGTTTAGTGATGGTTTTCAGCAATATGGATCCATTGAGGGCTTATAGAGCATCCTCTATGAGGGAATATGGATTCGTGGAAAACATAGTGCCTGTTATATGTAGTTTCAAGGGGATACCTGGGAAAGAATTACTCGAGCAATGTATTGATAAGTTGAGGTTCGAGACCAGTAATATTAAGATAAGGGTAAAAGCGCGAGGTATACGCGGTGTTAGCACATCCATTTTCAGAGAAATCAAGGAGCTCTTATTACTTCGTGGTATACGCCATGATCCTGGTTCAAACACTTGCCTATACGTGGAGATAGTGGATGAAGAGACTTTTATAGGCCTTGGTTATTGCCACCCGGTTTTTAAGCATAGTTAAAAATATAGTGAAGTGAAAGTTTCGGTGTGGTTAACGGATGAGCGATGCATGGAAAATCATAGAGGAGGAATTAAACAGGCCCTCTATATTCAAGAGCAGAGAGAGTTTGATGCCGGAGTATATACCGGATTCCCTGCCACACAGGGACAATGAACTGAGGCAACTGGTTTCGTATTTCAAACACCTTGTCACAAGCCCAGGTTCAATTTCACAACGTGTATTAGTGATAGGAGGTGTTGGGACCGGTAAAACAGCTTTGACAAGGCTCTTCGGGAGATCATTCGTTCGCCTAGCAAGTGAAAAGGGCTATAGAGTTGCATATGTACATGTCAATTGCCATAGAAACAGGACATTATTCAACGTGATCTACGATATAGCTAGCCAATTAAACATACCAATACCATCACGTGGGCTCTCCGTGAAAGAGATGTTTGACGCCCTCCTCACATATCTCGAGGAGACGGATATGTATGTCATCGCAGCCCTGGACGAATTTCATTATTTCGCGAGTATTGCTGGAAAGGACTCTGTGTATTTCATAGCCAGGACCTATGATGCACATGAGGGTATTAAGTACCTGAACTACATCTTCATAGCAACCGATATGTCGAAACTAGCATTCCTAGACCCCGTGACAGAGGGCTATTTACTCAGACACATGGTTAAGTTAGAGCCCTATACTTCGAGCCAGCTCTACGACATATTGAAATACAGAGCCGAGTTATCGTTTTTCGAGAACACGTATGATGAGGAAACCCTGAAATTCATAGCGGAATACGAGGGCGTGGACAAGGGTGGTGGTGGAAACGCTAGGCATGCACTGGAAATATTGTTGATGTCAGGCGATATAGCTGAGAAAGAGGGTTCTCGTAAAATAACACTCGAACACGTGAGAAAGGCTATTATGAGCTTATCACGGGATATAGTAAGCATAAGTGAGTCTATACGCAATAGCCCATTACACGAATTACTAGTGCTCCTAAGCATCGTCAAGCTACTTAGGAGGAGTGGTGTAAAAGAGGTCAAAATGGGGGAGATTGAAGAGGAGTACAGGGTTCTATGCGATATCTATAATGAATATCCGCGTAGACATACACAGATATATGAATACATACAAAGCCTTGCTAGAACTGGGATAATACATGCGTATCCAAGTGGTAAAGGGCATAGAGGACGCACAACGCTTGTCACGATTCACTATGGCCCTCTAGATGTACTTGAGAAATACATCGAGGACATAATCAAGAAGAGGAAAGAGCTTGGAATCTAAGAAACCCAGGCGTATTGATCCACGGGAAAAGGTGTTACGTGTTCTCGTGGAGCTAGGTGAATGTAATTTCAACAAACTACTACGAGAGACAGGGCTCAGTTATTATAGCTTGGTTGGAGTACTCGAAGAACTGGTGAGCAAAGGAGTGGTGATCGAGAGAAGGATCGGGAGATTGAGGCTGTTCAGGATATCTAAGAAACATTTAGGAGAATTTGAGAAGAGGGCATGAAGACCAATATAATTCACATTTCTTGATAAATGACCTGGTGAGATATCTGCCTATGGCTTTGCAATAGGCAACACAGTATTTATCGCTATCACTACTCACCTCCACTATCTGTAAAAAGGGGCAATCACTCGAAACACTGCAAGATGGCAACGCGTGTATTGGTAGATATATGTCCCGTGGTTTGCTAGATGACATAATGCACCCCTTATATATGTCAAATATGTTTTGGTTAAAAACAAGTTGTTGTGATAAAGGGGTAAAATATTAAAACTCCTATAAAATCACATTTAATATAATGAGGCTGGAAAAGGGCCCGAACAAGGAGCTATCAAGCGATGATGAACTTGGGCCACGACTCCCATGTAAAAGTGGCCCGGGTAGCTCAGCCTGGTTAGAGCGCCGGGCTGTGGACCCCGATATGAGGGGGATGGAAACCCGGAGGTCCCGGGTTCAAATCCCGGCCCGGGCCCTTTTCAATTGCTGTACAATTTCTTTCCGCGATCATGGTTATACAGCTTTTATACCATTATCCAATATAACTATATTCTCCCGGTGGTCAGATATGACTACACCCAGGCTTGCTTATCTGGCTAAAATACTCGAAGACAGGTATGGTGTAATAGGCAAAGTGGCTTCAAGATATGTGAAAGCTGGCTATAGCGTGGAGTTGAATCACCCAACTAGACACGGTGCCATTGAGATATTGGCTAGGGGGAATAAGGGGGAGGTCTTAGCCATAGAGGTTGTTGACTCAAAGAAGGACCTATCCATATCAAGTGTTGAGAAGTTCTTGGAGAAGAGCAAACTAATCCGGGCCAAGCCAATACTGGTTATATATGGGGGCGTAGAGCTACCAGAAGATGTTTACAAGTTTTGCAAGGAAAAAGGTGTAAAGATACGTAGATTCAGGGCAGAATAAGCCCTTATTCACGAGCAAAGCCGCCGCCGGGATTTGAACCCGGGACCTCTGCCTTACCAGGGCAGCGCTCCACCAGGCTGAGCTACGGCGGCTTTGCCATTATTTAGAAATTGCGTGAAAGATTAAAAATACATTACAGCCTATTCGAAACAGGGGGATGTGTTGAGCACTGATATCGATTTACCAAGGGTCATTAAGGACATAGCAAGTGATATTGCAGGGCTTCTCAGGGATCACTATGGACTGGATCAATACAGTGTGGTTATAGGCGAGAACGTCATGGGCGATTTAACGAGGAAAATAGACATCATAGCCGAGGACTACGCCATCGATGCCATACATAAGACCGGTTTAAAGACATGGGTTGTGAGCGAGGAAAGAGGTCTCTATAAACTATGTGAAAAGCCAGATTACATAGTGTTATTAGACCCACTAGATGGCAGTGCGAATTATGTATCCCAAATCCCCTTTGCAGCTGTATCCATGGCGATCTACCGGGTAAATGGCGATCCACGTGCTACATATACGAAGCCTATATACGGCGTGGTCGAGAACATTTTCACCAGGGATATTTACGAAGTGTTCAATGCAACTGTGTTCGTTAATGGAGTTAGGATCAATACTTATCTGGACAGGGATAACCACGTGTTCTCTATTTACTCCGAGGACATAGATGAGATCAATGTTATCGATAGGTATTTCAAAGAACTAGGAATGAGGGTTAAGACAAGGATCATGGGGGCTGCATCGCTCGAGGCCATTTACGCCGCCTTGGGCTTTATCAACGGCTTTATACACTTAACAGGTAAATTGAGAAACATAGACATAGCCGTAGCCGTCGCCATCGCGGTGAGCATGAAAACTCCTTTATGCTATTCCAGGCCATCTCTGGATCTGATCAAAGTGGATGAACTGGGGTTAATTGAAAAAATAGTTATCCTGGACCCTTTTTACAAATCCCTGTTACCTAGGCTATTTATTCAATAAGGTGTTAACACTCTTTCCAGTTTCCTCGATAAGATCCTGGCACCTTTCTTGGTAACGAGTACCATGTCCTCTAATCTAATGCCGTATTTGCCCTTAAAGTACACTCCTGGCTCTATTGTGATAACCATCCCTGGTTCAAGTACATTGGAGTCATCCGGCCTTATGTAGGGTGGCTCGTGAACAAGGACCCCAACTCCATGGCCAAGGCCATGGATAAATCTCTCCCCTAATCCATATCTCTCGAGAACCTTAACAGCGGCCTCATGTATCTCGCTTATCCTAGAACCTGGTTGAACGCTGTCCACTGCTTGGTCAAGTGCTTCTTCCACGACCTCTAGGTGTTTCCTCTCCTCCTTGCTGGGCTTACCCCATACGATCATCCTAGTCACATCACTACATCTACCTCTGACTTTGACCCCGACATCAACTAAGACCAAGTTCCGCTTTCCAAGGACCAGGTTACCTGGCAATGTATGGGGGTATGTGTTATTTGGTTTAAATGCCACGATGGGGTCAAAGCACATCCTATTCGCGCCAAGCTTTGTAACAGTATATTGGAACATACCGGCTAATTCACACTCTTTCACGTTTTCTGCCAAGTATAAATGAATGGCCCTGATACCGCTCAAGGTGGCTTTGACAGCGTTCTCCAATGCCCTTATCTCTTTTTCATCCTTAATCATCCTTTTCCTCCAAATATCCTCGGATATATCGATCGTTTTCTCCCCGAACACCTCCTTGATCAATCTGTTGAAGCCAGATGAATGGGAGATATCGACGCCGATTTTTTCAGAGGAGTTACCTATTTCCATGAATATATCTTTCCAGTCTTTCTCGGCAACTACGATATCACTGGGTTTAACTCTCTTGGACAACGCTATTACCTCTATTTCGCTTGGAACCCTGTCCCTGAATCTATAGTACTCTAGTAAAGGCACATATATCCTGAAACCTTTGCCCTTCTCGTAGTGTAGAACAGCGTTTGCACCTCCCACAAGGTCCACTCCCGTAAAGTACTCTATGTTATCAGGTGCCGTTATCAAGATGGAGCTGATGTTCTTTCTCTCACTTATCTCCACGATTTTCTCATACATGTGAACACCAGGCTATATATTACCCGGGTTATCGATATTAATCCTTGTTTTCAAATCCAAGTAAAGGATTCATGTTAAAAGAGATGATCGATATGAGCAATGAAGGCGTTAAATGCCCTAGGGACGGGAACGTTTTGAACATAGTGTATGAATCCGAGAAACTTGGAACAGGTATCGTGAAGGCATATTTGTATTACAAGTGCCCAGTCTGCAACTATAGACAGGACATTGAGAGATTAGAAATACAGAAGGCCGATGACAAGGTTTTGATCAAGAGACATGTGATCCTGGCTAAGACATAGGCTTGACATACCTTTTTACTTAGAAACACTGTCTTTCCCTTCTAGTTCATCGAGTATTTCGAGGATAATACTGGGATCTCCTCTCAAAGTCCTCAGTAAGTAGTGTTCTTTATCATGATAATCCAAGACCACTTCTAGGTCTTTGGGCTTCCTATTGAGCAATTTCATTATCAACTTGTTTACTATCTTAGCTGGTACTAAGAGTGATTTATTTCCATCGGTATTTTTACTCACGGGGAGGTTCGGGCTATTCACCGATGATCCAACTAACACGTATCTCAGGGTTTTCCTACCCTTTGATATAACCACTTGTTCTAATACGTCCTCGACAATGATCCACTTTTTGCCGCGTAGATTCAAGTATATCTTCATTGCAAACACCCCCTGAGTCAGCCAGTGTACATAATCATGGAGTTGACAAGGTAATATAGCTATAAAGGGTGTTTGCTAAAAATTGTATGGGATGACCGTGCAGGAACGTGCTGAGAAATGATGTAGGTGGAGCGACTGGGACCATTTGGTTTTCTCCGACATTTTTAAATATCCCATGGTATGCATTATATTTATCGGTATAGATTTCAATAGGGATACACATATGTATATAGATGTTGTAAAAGAGGTGGAAAAGATCCTGTGGCCAAGGCCTATGAGGTTATTCACTGCTGGGCCTGTTGCTTGTTTCCCCGAGGTCTTGGAGGCAATGAAGATCCAAATGATTAGCCATCGTTCAAAAGAGTACCAGGAATTACACCGGGACACTGTTATGAGATTGGCTAAGTTCCTCGAAGCCGAGAAATCCACGGTACTCCTCATACCGTCTAGTGGGACAGGGTTCATGGAGGCCAGTATAAGGAACGCTATATCACCTCGTGGAAAGGTCTTAGTGACCGTGATAGGCGAATTTGGCCATAGGTACAGAGAAGCCGTTGAGAGAAATGGACGTGTTCCAATAGTTCTCGAAAAACCCTTGGGTAAACCAGTATTACCGGAAGAACTCGATGAATACCTCAAGAAAAACCCAGATGTGGAGGCAGTGACTATAACCCATAATGAAACCAGCACCGGTGTATTGAACCCATTGCGTGAACTGGCCAAGGTAGCTAAGGAACATGGTAAACTGGTGTTCGTCGACGCTGTGTCAGCCATGGGGGCGGCCGATATAAGGGTTGATCAATGGGGATTAGACCTGGTTTTCTCGAGTAGTCAGAAAGCATTTGGCATACCCCCTGGATTAGCCATGGCGGCCGTTAGCGAAGAGGTGTTTGAAAGGGCGAAGAAAATATCGGAGAGAGGCTTGTATTTTGACTTACTCGAAATACGTGAATATCTCCTGAAACAGTGGTCAACCCCTACAACACCCCCGATCCCACAGATAACTGGGCTTAACGTAGTGTTGAGGATCGTGGAGAGAATGGGCGGTAAGGAAAAATGGCTTAAAATGTACGAGGAGAGAGCTGAGAGGATTAGAAAAGGAGTATTAGAACTTGGGTTAAAGCTATTCGCCGAGCCAGGTTACTACAGCCCCACGATAACTGTAGTGTATAATCCCCCCGGTGTGAAAGGCACTGTTATATATGATGAGATGAGGAAACGTGGCATCGAGATAGCTAAGGGCTATGGAGCGCTCAGAGATAGCACATTCAGAATAGGCCATATGGGTTATCTCACAAATGAAGACATCGAAGCATTGTTCAACGCGTTGAGAGATGTATTGACAAGCCTGGGGTATAAACCACTTAACAAGTAAATACCCCTTGTGAGACTAAACTTATTGAAGGTGATTCAATGGCCAAGGTACTAGTTGCCAGTAAAATCCATGAAAAGGCCATAGAACTCCTGGTTAAGAACGGGTTTAACGTTGACGTGGTGGATGAGCCGAGTGAAAGGGATTTGGTTAGGATGATCAAAGGATATGACGCTATCGTGGTTAGGAGCAAGCCACGTGTGACAAGGGAGGTCATAGAGGCAGCAGATGTATTAAAGGTCATTGCGAGGGCTGGAATAGGCCTGGATAACATAGACGTGGAGACTGCCAAGAAAAGAGGTATAACAGTGCTCAACGCACCAGAATCCTCCGTGATAAGCGTTGCCGAATTAACCATTGGGTTAATACTTGATGTTCTCAGGAAAATATCCTACTGTGACAGGGCTATTAGAGCTGGTGAATGGCCCAAAAAACATGCCATGGGCTTTGAACTCCATGGCAAAGTCATTGGAATAATAGGGGCTGGGAGAATAGGAACAGCCGTGGCCAGGATAGCTAGATATGGATTCAACATGAGGGTCCTATACCACAGTAGGAGAAGACATGAGGATATAGAAAAAGAGGTGGGCGCTGAGTACAGGGATCTCGAGAGCTTGCTCAGAGAGGCCGATGTAGTCACGATCCACGTGCCATTGACCACCGAGACAAGGCACTTGATCAATGAGGAGAGATTGAAATTGATGAAAAGGACAGCGATATTGATAAACACGTCCAGGGGAGGCGTTGTCGACACTGACGCGCTCATCAAGGCGTTGAAAAATGGCTGGATCGCTGGAGCCGGGCTAGACGTCTTCGAGGAAGAACCATTGCCACCAAATCATCCATTGACATTGCTCGACAACGTCGTGTTAACAGCCCATATAGGTGCTAATACATGGGAGGCACAGGAAAGAGCTGGATTAGAGATAGCGCAGAAACTGATAGATTTCTTCGCAAAGGTGACCCAATAGCTTGGGATCACGTTGTGAGATATCAATCAAGATCCCTAGTCTACACATACCATACATTGTAATTGAACCATTGCTAATGGATATCGATAAACTAGTGATCCACGAGGAAATCGTTGAGTCAAGGCTGGACGGCTTAATAAAGAGATTTTTAAAGGATAAAGCAGTTGATATGCCAATAGTGATATCTCCTATAAATAGCCAAGGCAAATACATGATCATAGATGGCCATCATAGATGGGCAGCTGTCAAGAACCTTGGTTTAACCAAAATACCCTCGGTCATAGTTGATTACTTCAATCCCAGTATTGAGCTAAAAACATGGTATCCAGGCATCACTGGGGATATGCATCACATCATAGAGGAGTTATCGAAGAAAGGCATTGATGTCGAGAAATGTGGACATGGGCTAGGAGACATAATCTCCGGGAGCAATATTTTCAGCGAAAACATATCTTTTATAGCGATAAGTAAAGATAGTTGTTTCGAAATCAATGGTGGATTAGAAGGGCAAAAACTAGTCACACGTATCCTGGATAAGCTGTGTTCTAATGAGCTTTTATCGCTCATATATTACGGGGAAATAAACGATGCTGTAAGTGATATCATAGAGAACAAGTTATCATACATATTTATCCGCAGAGCATTGACCAAAGAAATTGTGGTGTCAAAGGTCAAGGAAGGATATGTCTTCCCTCCTAAGACAACTAGGCATATACTTCCCTTCTACCCAGCTAAGGTATTTACCCCTTTAAGTGTGTTAAAATAAACCGGAAACTTAGACAAAGACATAGGGTTTAAAACACCCTTTTCTACTATAATTTAAAAAACGGCGGGGCTGAGTAGCGGGGTAGGGCAGCCTGGTAGCCCGCGGGAGGCGCCGTTGAAACAGGCCCCGCGAAGCTCATAACCCCGAGGTCGGTGGTTCAAATCCACCCCCCGCTATCAGACCGGGGTCGTATCCCCGGCCCCGCCATTCTATCCTCATCGTCATTATATGGTTTTAAGCGTCGAGAGATCATTATTGAAACGATTTCATAGAAGAGAGGAAACGAGAGACTAGCCCGTCCCCCGGGTATCCTGCCAGGTTAATCCCTCGGGTACCCGGTTTCCCCCCATCCAGGGATGCCCGGTTCTTCGACAGTGACCGTTTCATTAAAACCGGGTCCTGGCAGATGGGGAGGGGACGTTTGGCCCATTTTAATTATTTGTCCAGGCTTCTTATAAAATTTAAACTGAGAGGCCAGTATTGTAATATTAACAATATCATCAAATATTCATGGTGAACTACTTGGAGAGAAAATGTGGCTGGGTAATCAGGAAAGTCGCCGTGGGCAAGGTACTTATCTTGGAAACAGCCGATGACACTGTCAAAATAAATGTATTGGTTTTAAAACAAGACAGAGACCCTGAGCTGTATAATTTGGCGAAAAACATCGATATTGGTACAGCCTTGTGTTTTGAAGGACAAGTCTCAGAAACACAGAGAAGCAAGAGAGGGGTTGAATACCAGGTATCCAGGATAATGATATACTCTACTCCGAGGGAGCCATTGCCCGTGGACACTGTTGGAAAAGTTCCCACATTGCTGGATACGCGGATCAAGTATAGGTGGTTGTTATTGAGAAACCCCGTTGAAAAGGCTATATTCAGGATCAGGGCAGGAGTTATCAAAGCCGCTCGTGAATATCTTGAGAGAAACGGGTTCACAGAGATCCAGACACCGAAAATTGTCGCTGCCGGGGCAGAGGGCGGTGCAACTCTGTTCAAGGTCGAGTATTTCGAGAGAAATGCTTTTCTAAGCCAAAGCCCTCAATTGTATAAACAAATGTTGATCAATGGTTTCACGAAAGTATATGAGATCACCCCTTATTTCAGGGCCGAGAAATTCAATACACCCAGGCATTTGAATGAATCATGGGGAATAGATGTTGAACAAGGGTTTATAGATGGCGTGGAGGATGTCATGAATACCTTGGAAAACCTGATCGCATATATAATCGACCACGTGGCTAGGAATTACAAAGAGGAATTAGAATTACTCGGTGTAGAGCCCCCTAAGATCACTACACCTGTCAAGAGAATCAAGTTCACGGAGGCAATAGATATACTCAGGAACGAGGGCATCGATGTCCCCGAGAACGAGGATCTCAGCGATCAAGCTGAGAGGAAACTAGGGGAGATCATGGAGAGCAAGGGACATGTCCTATATTTCATAGTGGGTTTTCCATGGAGTTCAACAGCGTTTTACTACATGAGAGAGGAGGACGGCGTGTATACTAGGAAATTCGATCTTGATTTTAAAGGGTTGGAAATAGCGAGTGGTGGGCAGAGAGAACATAGGTATGAAAAACTAATAGAGGCTATAAGGGATAAAGGCCTAGACCCAGCTGATTTCGAGTTCTACCTAGAGGCATTCAAATACGGTATACCACCACATGGCGGGTTCGGACTGGGTATTGAGAGATTGTTGATGAAGATCCTGGGCCTGGAGAACATAAGGGAGGCAGTGTTATTTGTCAGAGACCGGACTAGAATTGTCCCATAAACCCTTGTAAACCCAGTTCACATCTTCGCCTGGGACATTCACGGTAAACATTTATATTTATGATCATAAATATAAGTATAAGGTGGCGTTCTTGAGTGAGCCAAGGGCTTTGACCAGGCTTAGGAGAAAGCTGACCGTGGAGAACTTATGGCTATACGTGATCAAGGTGCTGAGTGATGAGAACAGGCCTCTGAGGACATATGATATATTAGTAAAACTACGAGAGAGATTTGACATAAACCCACCCGCAATAACGCTCTACACGGTTGTCTATAGAATGAGTAGAGATGGGTTATTAACTAGGAAGAGTGATGAGGAAGGCGCTTATTACACAGTGACAGAGAGAGGTCTGGATGCTTTCAAGAGAGGTATTATATTCATAGAAGAGGTCCTCTCGAAACTGAAACTCTGAGGTGATACAATTGATCCGGGTAGCAATAATCGGGCAAGGACTTGTTGCACTACACTTCGAAGTGGGCCTTGAAAAATTGAAAAACAACGAGATACCGGAATACGGAGTTCCATTAAGAGACTGGTTGCCATACAGATACAACGATATAGAGATCGTGGCGTCTTATGATGTAGATGAAGCAAAGGTCGGTAAGACGGTGTACGAACTAGCTAAGAAGTACTACAAGAGTTCTCACGAGATCCCCGGTTCTCTAAAAGACATCATTGTCAGGCGTGGCATTCACCTGGATAGCTTGAAGGGCTTGCCTTTTAAAGCCCATGGCAGAGAGGAGGAAAAGGGGTTTAAACAAGCTGTTGAGGAGATCATAGACGAGTGGAGAGAACTGGGAGTTAACGTGATCGTGAATATCATGACAACCGAGCCGGTAGAGGCGATCGGCGATCCTGGGGAAATACATAGGAGATTTGAGAAAAACGGCCTAACAGCATCTCAGACATACGCATACATGGGGGCTTTGTATGCATCTAAGTATGGCTCAGTGGCATTTGTAAACGCCATACCATCACCACTGGCAAATGACCCTGGTTTTGTGGAATTATACAGGGAGAGTAAATCCGTCATATTTGGAGATGACGGTGCGACAGGTGCAACTCCTATAACGGCCGATCTACTGGAGCATATGTATGAGAGAAATAGAAGGGTGTTGGATATAGCCCAGTTCAATATAGGTGGAAACACAGATTTCCTATCATTAAACTTACCCGAGAGAAACATCATGAAGAAGAAGACAAAGAGCGCCATGGTGGAAGATATATTGGGCTATGAGGCGCCGAATTACATTAGGCCAACCGGTTACTTAGAGCCCCTTGGCGATAAGAAGTTCGTTGCAATGATCATCGAATACATGAGTTTCGGTGAATTCGTAGACGAGATCTACTTAGTCATGAGGATCAATGATAGCCCTGCACTAGCTGGTTTATTGGTTGACCTTGTCAGGCTAGGTAAAATAGCCATTGAGAGAGAAGCATATGGAACTGTCTACGAGATAAACGCGTTCTACATGAAAAGGCCTGGTCCCCGGGGTAGCAAGGCCATATCGAAATACCGCGCGTTTTCAAACCTATTGTCCTGGCTTGGCATAAAGGACCCAAGGTTCTCAACACAGAAGTGATTTAAACCATCATCTACTCAGAATAAAAATAACAGGGGTATTGAAATGAAGGCTGTGTTGATAGGTCCACCAGGAGCTGGTAAAGGAGTGTATGCGCAATATTTCAGAGAGAAATACTGTATACCACATATAAGCACGGGGGATATTTTCCGCGAAGAGATATCGAAAGGCACTGATCTCGGTCTACGAGTTAAACCATACCTGGAAAAAGGCCTGTTAGTGCCCGATGAAATCGTCATAGAGGTTGTCAAAAAAAGACTCGGGCAACCAGATGTGGCAAGGGGGTTTATACTGGATGGGTTTCCGCGTACAATAGCCCAGGCGAAGGCGCTAGACGAGATAGTGAATATAGATGTCGCAATACACATAGCCGTCTCCGAGGAAACGGCTGTTAAGAGATTGAGTGGGAGGGTTATATGCCCTGTATGTGGAAGGGTCTACAACATATACTTTGAGCCAAAGCCCAAGATCGATATGAAGTGTGATTACGATGGCGCCGAATTATCTAGGAGAAAAGATGATGAACCAGACGTGGTAAGACAAAGATATAGGGTATTCTACGAAACATTCAACCCGGTCATAGAATACTATCTAAATAACCGGAAACTAATGGAGATCAACGGGGAAAGGCCATTAAACGAGGCATTGTCATTGCTCGAGGAAATGTTGATTAGAAAAGGTATTCTGAAGATAATGCCGTGTAAACAATGAACCTGGACAATGGCCGTACAAATGGTAACGATTTTTTATGTAAACTCATAGCTGAGTTGTTATCAAACATAGACATCTATTTCTCGAACAACGTGTTGAACAGCGAGGGATGGAAGATCTTTAATCTACTGAGCCATGCGATCTTGGAGAACAAGCCCTATTATAGAAGGAGGATCTATAGAGCTAGAAGAGACCCCCGTTACGAGGTCATTGAGAAATTATTGAAAGACATGTTCATAGATAATTGTTAGCTTCATTCATTGTTTTTCATAGCTTACCCAGGATCTTCGATGCGAATTTAGCCGTACAGTCATCACATCTCAAGTTCAAGTGGCATCCATGGTTATGTCTCTTTATCACGATGACCTGGTTTTCTGGTAACACACCATATTCTATTGAGATCTCTACTGGGCTTGTGATACAGGATTTCAGGGAGTCTATTCTGAGCGCGATATATGTCTTCGAGGTACCACTCATTAATAACACGCCCTCATGTTCATTTATCCTAGCGCTGGTTAGAACTCTGTTACAGGAACCCGCTAGTTCTATTATTTTCCCAACTTCATTACTCTTAATCCTTATAACCGCGACCTCTCTTCCCGCGAACGCTGGTGTAGTACATAGTTTAAACATCAATAGCCCCTTGTTCACTAGGCTTTTCAGCCTTTTTCTGATCAAGGCATAGCTCAAGCCACTTTCTTCTGCCAATTTTTTGAAGCTTACACGTGGATTCTCGATCAACATTTCCATTAGTCTCTCGTATTCATTTCGCAATATTTCACCCCTCTTGATCCTCTGTATATATTGCATTGCCTTAAATACCCCTCGTATTATTCAAACGTTTTTCAAGTCCTTGGCAAGGAGATATTATTGATGTGGAAAAATGGGCAAATGCGCTTATTGCAATAAAGAATCAATCACAGTAAGCAATGTATTGAACGCATGTGTTAATTGTATTAGAGAGAAGAGGATCGACCTAAGCGGGCTTCATTCCACATCTCGTGAAATCTTCGGTCTACGGGTAATTGTGCACGAGGATTCAATGACTCAGTGCAAAGTGTGTGGGAGAAATTGTTTGTTTTCAACCAAGGGGTATTGTGGTTATAGAGTTCTTGAAAAAGGCAAAGTGGTGTCGATTACAGGTGATCTCAACAAGGCCGTTGGCATGTATTACTACGATCCACATCCAACAAATTGTGTAGCGACACCCGTGTGCCCGGCCGCCATGGGTATTGGTTATCCAAAGTACGCGTTATCCCCTAGAGGGGAACGCGGCTATTACAACATCGCTGTGTTCTACGGGGGATGTAACATGGATTGCCTTTATTGCCAGAACTGGGAGTATAGGGAAATGGTGTCCAAGGCAAGGCCACAACTAAATATAGATGACCTCGTGGAATCAGTGAATGAGAAGACAACGTGTGTTTGTTTCTTTGGAGGCGATCCAGGGCCATACGCGCCTCACGCATTAATCGCCGCTAGAAGAATGCGGGATAGGGCTATGTCGCTGGGTTTACGGGTATTCAGGATATGCTGGGAGACAAATGGCCTGTGGAACCCATTCCTATTTAAGAAAGCAATAGAACTGAGTCTAGTGAGTGGAGGCATAGTCAAGATAGATTTCAAGGCGTGGAGTCCAGAGGTGTATAGGGCTCTCTGCGATATCGATGAAAGACATGTACATGTGATTCGCGAGAACATAAAACTAGTTGCTTCTCACATAGGGCTCAGGGAGAAACCACCACTCCTGGTTATATCCACGTTGCTTGTTCCAGGATATATTGATGAGTATGAAATAGACCAGATGACAAAGTACATAGCCAGCTTGAACCCGGAGATACCATACATATTCCTAGGTTTCCATCCGGATTACCTCCTAGTGGACTTACCGAGAACTAGTAGAAAACACGTTGAAAAGGCGTTGAAAATAGCTCGTGAAAATGGGCTTAGAAATACATGGGTTGGAAACGTCTTCTTACTGGGCAATGATTACTGAGATTACATCGTGGCCCGGCAAAACCACTGAACAAATAACCGGGATCTCCGAGTGACTGGGTAATATGGTGTTCCTATTCAATGAGATTTCCTAGTGATAATCCTTATAACACATGGATATCTCTTGATTTCGTTTACAGGTATTTTTAACCTTAAGCCATCCATGTCAATGCTCCATTCAGGTTTTTTCCCAATGCCCAGAATACTCACATCTAATATCTCATTTTCAGACAACTTCATGTGCTCGGTAAAAGCCCTCAACACTATCTCCTCCCCTGGTCTTCCAAGCACCATTGCGTATATGCAGCTATGACCGGGATAGTAATTTCTCAAGGTATATCTAACATCATTGCCGGTGAACACGAGTTCGTTCTCTGTGAAAAACCCTTCTCTCGACATCTCCATGGGCCCTTCGCCATATATTCTCCACGGACTTGATCCGTAAATGCTTTCCCCATATAGTTTAAACCACTCCCCTATATCTAGAAGTATTCTAATAGACTCCTCGGGTATAGTGCCATCGGGCCTAGGCCCTATGTTTAATAGAAACACCCCATTTTTACTCACAACATCAGCCATATGTGCTATCAGTGTTTCAGGGGATTTGTAATCAGCATCCTTTATGAAACCCCATGATTTACGATCTACTGAGGTGTCCGCGAGCCATATAGAGGGATATATGTCCCTCAACGTGCCCCGTTCCGCGAGATCCGGTATGGCTGTGCCCTCTTCGAAAGCTCCATGTTTATACACTATGACGGGCTCGATTCCCCATCTATGACATCTATTATAGTAATATGCAGCAAACGCCTTTAGATAGGGTTGGAAAGATGGATTTGCAATCCACCAGTCAAAGTACACCACCCATGGACGATACTTCTCCACGATCTCCACTAGCCTCAATAGCCAATCCATTAAGAATTCCCTGCTCGGGGGGATATTGTCTCTCGAAGGCGATGCCCTAGGGTCTAGTGAAGCTGGCTGGGCTGGACCATATAAGTCCAAATACCTTGGATCTCTGACATCCGATTCAATTCTCATACCGGGTTCGAAAAACCACCAGTGTTCAGCCCTGTGATAGGATATGCCAAACACGAGCCCCTGTCTCTCAACGGCCTCTCTGAGCTCTCCAACGATATCTCTCTTAGGGCCTATTCTAGGCGCACACCATCTAGTGTAACTGGAATCCCATAGCGAGAAACCATCATGGTGTTCGGCAACGAGGATAACGAACCTAGCTCCACTTTTCCTAAATAGCCTTGCCCATTCATCGGGATCCCAGTTCTCGGCTGTGAACATCTGTATGAAGTCCTTATAGCCGAACATTGTTAAGGGCCCGAAATTCTCTAAGTGATATCGGTATTCAGGTCTATCGGGTATATACATGTGTCTTGGATACCACTCGTTGCCAAAGGCTGGGACAGAGTAAACGCCCCAGTGGATAAATACGCCGAACCTAGAGTCCATGAACCATTTAGGAGCCCTGTATTTTCTCAGAGAGCTCCAAGAGGGTTTAAATGGGCCTTTATAGGGGGCTGGGATGGATTTCAGGATGATATAGGGATCTGTATTAATGTTCTCGAACATGGTGATCAAGGGGTCTGAGCCAAAGGGCAATATCATGCACCTTTAGGTAATATAAATTCCTCGTATTAAGAATCTAACGATGAGAATACTATGCGTATTCATGTTTCCCTGGGAGCTGAGAAGATCGTGGGGATATGTGGATTACGTGGAAAAATGGTTAAATGGCCGGTGACCAGGGTGCTCTAATCGATCGCATTACTTCTAGAGATCAGGCGTGTCAATGGATGTGCCGGATTGGGCTGAGTTATCAGCATTTGGTACACTGTTAGTGGATACCTCATCCCCACTGCCTTCAATCTATCCAGTGTTTTCTTCAAGTCCTCTGGCCTAATACTGATCCACAGCTCATCGTCCTGCGCCTCTGCCAGGGCTCTAGCACCACCACATGGTATTGTCAACCACGGGCTCTTACCCCTTAATGGAGGGACCACTAATTCACAAGCAGCATGTCCATTGGAATCTGATTGCGGTTTTACCCCTGTGCTATCGAAGAAACCGGCTAGGACTATGTATGCCTGTGCCGAGTTCACAATTAGTATTACACCATCTGGATCCATATTCAGCCTCTTATAATGCCTTAGAGGCGCGAAGAGAGCTGATTTGTATTTGCCCATTTCAAGCACGTGAATCCTCGTGATGAGTTGTTTAACCACTGTTTCGCTCATTCCACGCTCCGTTACCCATCTCTCAGTGAAATCTCCTGGCAATTCCTTGAACCCGAGCACATAAGTCCCGACCACACATGCATCGACATTATCCGAATTCACCGCGAGCACCTTGCCGAGTATAGCCACTTGTTTTATCACCTGGCACAGGGCTAGATTGCCCTTGAAATACGGTAATCCATCAATTCTCTCAGTGAACAACTTATAACCAACGGGGTCTCCCTTAGGCCTGAGAACAATTATTACGTCGTTATGCAGAGCCTCGTAATCTATCAAGCTGTTTTCACCAAGTTTTAATACTGTTCATGAAGTTAAATCCTTGTATCCTAAGCACTGGCACTGGTTTGTATAGCCCCGTGAACAGCATCGTCGTTATCATGGACATCTATTCAACCATGTTGATACATCGTTCACACATGGATTTAGACCGATTTTCACAGAGAGTGTTAGGTGAGACGATTACATAACTATCTCCGCGAACATGTCGGGAACATGAATATATTACACGCCCTAGTGTTTCCCAGGAACATTTAAATCACCCCCAGCATTGATATATATGATGCTTTCCGTAGAGGTGACATGATGTGCAAGCCAAGTGGTTTTTAAATCTCTGGAGGTTTACAGGTGTCTTGGCTGTTATCCTTGCCTGGATCGTGATAGCGATATCTATAACTTATAACCCGTGGTTTGACCTATTTAAACATGCACTGAGCGATCTCGGGGATCCCGGCATGGCCAATAACCCATGGATATATAACACAGGTTTGATCGTGACAGGGGTTGTGACATGCATATATTCCCTTTACCTGGCTTACAGGTCGATCAACAAGGTACATGTTTTCGCATCTGCACTGATATTTGTGGCGGGCATATTCCTATCGCTGATCGGCGTTTTCCCGAGTGGCACAAGACCACATGTGTTTATCTCCACGTGGTTTTTCATCCAGATATGGCTAGCCATGTTGGCAACCTCCATAGGCATGGCATCCGAGAGTAAAACACCACATGCAATGTCACTGGCAATACTGGCTATCACAGGGCCTATTGGGGCATTTATTGTCAAGTGGCCATCAGTGGCTCTACTAGAGATCTACGGTATCGTGATAATCAACATCTACATAGTCTTGTTAACCAGGAATTTCTAAGCCCGTAATTTAACAAGGCAATGTACCGTGGTATTTTTAAATCACTAGGCATGTCCCCAACACGTGGACGCGTTAAAAATACTCGGCATATTTTTAACTACATCACCATAATCAGCGATGTGAAGGATAATGCGGCGGCCGGGATTTGAACCCGGGATCTCCGGCTTGGGGGGCCGGCGTCCTGATCCAGGCTAGACGACCGCCGCCTCGTAAATAATAACGATACGTGGGGTTAAAACCTTGTTGTCGTGGATTTCCTCTATCTCGATTGACGTGGCACAAATACTGGGGATCTTCTCCCTGGGCTATATAGCTCTAAGATCCCCCTTTTCACCGCCTCTCTCAATACGCGCTTAGCGAAACTCACCTTTATGCCATAGGCCTGTGCAAGTGTATAGGGCGTATAATACTTAACAGCTTTTCTCGAAACCTCGCTCTGTATCTTCTTCAAGATGTCTTCTACCTTTATAGTCATGTACAATGATACATCAGGCCCTGTTTCCTCACTAATGGGTTTATCTGTCTTTCTACGGGTGGACATGTGTAGCCCCTCATTCACCCATATACTAGCTTAAATTTATGATATATGGTTTTTAAAGTTAGATAGGTTTTCTCACTTGATTAGATTTCTCAGGTAAACCCTATAGGCAATTGGCAATATCGCTAAGGCCCATAACGAGAGCCCTGCGAGATTGAAGACTATATCGACATTGGGGTTATATTTAAAGCCCCATCTATATAAATTAGTCGCCATTGACAACGGTGAATACGAGACAATAGGGGCCAGAGGGCCTAGCCTCGCCTTTATAGCCACTTCTGGGTAAAATATGTTCGATATGAAAAACAATATATAATACGTCAAGGACCTTATAGTTGCCTGCAAATTGAAATTCCGTGTAATAGTTGATATGGATATTGAGAGACAAGATATCACGATGGAGAGCATCATCGTGGTTAGAACTATGATCACCCATTCAAATGGACCTGGGAGACTTAGTATCATGGACGCCAACACCAGGAACCCGAACTGGTAAATCAGGCCTCTAAGAACACCACCCAGTATTCTACCCATAACAAGGCTTGTCCTCTTAACGGGGAGTGAGATAAGGTAATGGGTCACCTCTCTACGAAGCTCCACACCGACTTCCCTTCCAATACTAAACGAGGAGATGAATATTGAGAGACTCAGTATTCCAGGGGTTATAAACCTGACATAATCTGGTATTAGATCAGGATTGACTATCCCCCTGAATATAAGGCCAAATACGACTATGTCTGCCAGGTTCATTGCGACCTGCCCGGCTAGCCAGTACTTGTTTCTCCAAAACCTAGTTAGATCCCTGTGAGCAATTAGTAACATGTCTAGAACAACTCTCCACACTTATTTCCACCCCCCGGCTTCGAGCTTTCTCTCATAGTACTCTATTGCCAATATCACCAACCCCATGACTAGTCCAAGGACATATAGGGCCATGGCTAGTGGCGATAGCTTGTACAAAGTGTATTCTGGGAATACAAGTGTTCTGAGGAAATCCGCGAAATTAGTTAACGGATTGACAAGCGCGGCCAAGTAATAATGTGTTAGCCCCATTGCCTCGATTACTGGTAATGGATAAAATATACTACTTAGCCTGATCGCGAATGCGTCTATAGCTCCTATCAATATATCAGTCGCGTCTATGGAGCGTATGTTCAGAACTATCAATATCACGAAACTGACAACTCCACATGAAAACATGAAAGCCGCTAACACTGATACGAGGATAGACACCATGTTCTTGACCCCCAGAATGATGTATGTTATAGTCATCATTGGCAGTGAAAACAACAAGGCTGAGAGAGAACTACCGAAAACCCTGCCAAAAACCAATATACCTCTTTTAACAGGAAGGGATAAGTGGTATTCCACAATGCCGTCGTCGAATTCATCCGCTATAACATAGCCCCTTGATATGCTGATCGAGTATAACAATGACACATATATGCCCATTAAATAGAAGTGGTAATAATCCATGCCGAGCACATCGCGTAAATTCGCACTAACAATAGCCGTGATCGCGCGTGCAAATACCAATACCTGCACCAGGAACCACGCCGTACGCATAGCTATGAAAGCCTTGTCATGGGTTAGCCTCATCAAATCCCATTCAATGATGTGCAAGAAATCTTCAAGGTCCTTTCGAGAAATCAACTTACCCCTCCCTGAGCCTGGCACCTGTTAAATACGTGAAGACGTCATCCAGTGATGGCTCTTTCATTATTATCTTGGAGATCTTGACCCCATATTTCCTAAAGACATCCACTATTTCTAGCACCTTCTCCTCGCCGCGTTCCAGGTATATAAATACGACATTACTCCCGTTTGACTTGGCTCTGCCATAAACGGTGTTCAACTCGTTCAAGAGATCCACTGGTATTGGACTAGGTGCATGGATCTCGAGGACATCTCCACGGGGGATCATGTCTTTCAACTCCTCTATTGTACCTAGTGCTCTTAGTTTTCCAGCATGTATTATCCCTACTCTCTCACATACTTTCTCGGCCTCGAACATGTCGTTCGTGGCTATTATTATGGTCGAGCCCTCTTTTTGCAAGTTCTTTATCTGATCCCACAAGGCATGTTTCGATAACACATCCACCTGTGCTGTGGGCTCGTCTAATATGGCTACTTTAGGCCTCTGTATCAGCACTTTTGCAAGCTCCACTTTCTTACGAGTACCCCCGCTTAACTGGTAGAAATACTTATTCCTATGCTCCCATAGGCCAAGAGTATCCATGACATCTCTCACAACTTTCCTGGCCTCTTCATGGGAATACCCAACTACCCTCGCATGCCATAGCAATATGTCATATGGCTTATCCATCCACATGGCTTTCGGCTCCTGGAACGCTATGCCCACGAATTTCCGCACCATGTAATCCTCCTTCGTTACGCTGTGCCCGAACACGTATATGTCCCCGCTAGTCGGCCTATACACAGTGGCTATGGTCAATAACGTGGTTGTTTTACCAGAGCCATTTGGACCCAGTAAACCGAAGATCTCGCCCTCGTAGATGTCGAGGACAAGGTTATCAACGGCCGTGAAATCCCCGAATTTCTTGGTGAAATTCAATATCTCGACAGCTTTCCTCCTCAAAACACTATCACCTAGTTCAGTAATCACTGGTTTATGGGTCATCGACCTCTATGATCACTTGATCCCCGTCTCTCAGTTTCAATAACCCCCTGATATACTTGTCCGAAATCACCTCCACTATTTTGATATCATGCCTTGTCTTGGCCGGTCTCACTAAGAACACTGCAATACCATTCAACCTCGCCTTATAGGCATAGACCTCTCCATAACCAGGCCCAGGCGGGCTTATGATCACTGGTTTAAGTTTCCCATAAAGGATCTCGGGATTACCTATCAATATCTCTACGTTCAGAGTGCCCGGATACGGCTTTATGCCGAGCACTTTCTCTATTACATCCATGTATATTTCAACGTATTTCCCACCCTCTCCAAACCCGCTCACAACTCTCCCAACCATAATCATGGCTAATCACTAAACTAGGGATTAGAAAAAAGGGCTTTGATAAAAAATAATTCAGCCAAGTTCCACTAGGTCCTCTAATACACCTGTTACAAATCCCAGGTTTAATTTATCCAGGGTCTCTCTCCTTGGAATACCATTTTCACTCCATCCACGCATCTCGTAGTACGCACTGAGCATTTCATTGTATTTGCCGAGATCCAGGTGTTTGCCGGCATAAGGGCCTTTGGTCAATGGCTCTTTAAACCATCTGAGTGGCGGTATATCTTTCTCCCTGTCCCATTCACCGTGTTCGCGTATCCAGAAAGCCCTGATCAACGTATATATCCTATTGGAGACTACTCTTATATCGTCAAGGCTCCAGTCAATACCAGTGACGGCTGTGAGCATTCTTGGATAATAATCCAGGTCCAAGCCGACCTCAACCCATGGAAATCTACAAGTGGTGAGGGATTCGAACATACCCCCTCTCATGTCCTGTAGAAACACCAGTTTCTCGACCTTGTCAACCGTGTAGCCCATTCTATCGGTCTTGACTTCATAACTGATAATCCACGCATCCTTGTGATGGGCCCCTATAGGCGAGGTCCCATATGCGAGGGCCATTGCAGGGGCTACATGGCAATCATAAGCGGAGATCTCTAGTCCTTTCACATGCATTGCAAAAACCCTGGCTTCTTTACCAAGACCCATGCTCATCCTCATCACGCCCTCTGCTAGAAAATCGCCGACGCCTCTTCTATACGCAATGTCTTTGACTAGTTCTCTCACTCTCTTGTAATCACCCCACTCAACTCTTTCATCAACAAGCTTTTTCTCACAGGCCTCCATGAAGAACCCGAGCACGTTTCCAAGGCTTATAGTGTCTAGTCCTAGTTTATCGGCCAATTTATTGATCTCAGCCACTTTCCTCAGATCCTCCAACAATATATTGCTACCAAGCATTGCAACGTTTTCATAATCGAGCTCGCTTTCCTCGAGTGAGTCGTCTAGTATTACATTACCACACTGCATGTTACAATATGGACAGCCCCTTCTCGCGATCTTTAATTTCTCCATCAGATCTCCGCTTATGGTTTCATAGTAATCCCACACGCCTTCTCTGAAATTCATCGTGGGTAAACAACTGTTTTGATGACTCCAGGCTATTGTAGCCATCGTTCCCTGCCTTATCCAGAACTCGTAACTATCGCTACTCTGGATCTTCTTATATGCCTCCTCCGCGATAATCCGTAACTTGTCCTTATCAGCGATGACTGGCTCACGCGTCCCCTTCACGACAATTGCCTTTAAGTATTTACTCCCCATTACCGCGCCTAATCCAGGCCTTCCACCACTTCTACCTCTCTGCGATACAATAGTGGCATATCTGACCAGGTTCTCTCCTGCCGGGCCAATGCTTAATATGCCCACATTTCTACCATGTCTTTTAACAAGGATCTCATCGAGTGTGAACGTGTCTAACCCCCATAAATCATCCGCATCATTAAATTCCACTTTATTGTTCTCCACATAGAGATATATCGGCTTCTTGGCCTTGCCCGCGATTACAATCGCGTCGAAACCAGTTCTCCTGATATGATAGCTGGCGAGAGAGCCTATATTGCCATCTCCATATCCATTTGTTAAGGGACTCTTAGACGCCACTACCAGTTTACCGCTACTTGGCAATGGCATGGCAGATAAAGGCCCAGTGGCTATAACTAGGTGGTTATAGGGGGACAACGGGTCTACGCCACGCGGGTTTAAATCCCATAGTAATCTAATCGCGAGGCCTCTGCCACCTATGTATTCCGAGTAGATCTTCGGATCAATACTTATAGGCCTGGCCTTCCTCCTCGATAGATCTATATATAGGACTTCGCCCCACCATCCATGCATATGTAACCACGATATATTGATATAGATGAGCTGAGATTAAAAGCAAAGCTATTCGAATAAAAACGCTGATCAGCGGATGAATATTTTTAAGCTGGGATAATTTATTATGGTATGGGTCATGGGCCCGTAGCTCAGCTTGGTGGAGCGCCCGGCTGATAACTGATAAAGGTCAGAGACCGGGAGGTCGGGGGTTCGAATCCCCCCGGGCCCATTACCAGTTACTTACTCTTGACCGCCTTTCCAACGATCTCGTGTAACTTGCTCAACGTGAATACTAGGTTTTCCCCGCGCTCGTAAACAACATTACCATTCACGACAACTATATCGGGTGTACTCGTCCTAGACAACACCTCATAGCATTGCTCAGGGTCCGAAAGCGGCAGTGATTTCAACGGGTCTTTCAAGTCATATACCAATAGATCAGCTAAAGCGCCTGATTGAACGAAGCCATCGTCTACGCTGAGTAATCTATAGGGGTTTGTAAGCAACCTGTACGCCAACAATGGGTTTCTCAACCTCTTGAAGACTATCTCTATCCCTGTAAATAAGGCGCCATACCCCCTGGCATCTATTATATTGCAATCAGGGCTGACATCCTCGGGTTTACATACGCTATTGGCCTGTGTAATCACCTTGTCATTGCTGTACAGGTTGTCATTTTTCTTCACTATGAATAAGATGTTCTTATCCATGAAATCATAGCGGTCATCGTGTCTCACAATCACCCCTATCCTGAACGAATATTCCCTCGCTATATCCATTACCAAGTCCACAAACGGTGTTTCCACAATGGGCAATGTGACACCGCTGACATATGATCGAAGGAGGGATGCTTCCATGATTTTCTTTAACTCTTGTTTAGTGAAAATAGAGTAGTCCCTGAATCCTTTGAGGAAATACTCCAATGTATCTATGATCATGGAATAGCCGTGTACGACAACGCCATATCCACCAAGATCATATGACAACTCGGAGAACTCGTATTCCGGCTCTGGCTCAGCCCCAGTTGATTTGACAAATAGGCCATCTACAAATATAAATCCCTTTCTAAAACCACCTGGCTCTAGATACCACGTGTTGTTGAATAATATCTTGACCTGCTCGATTACCATTTCATAACCCCTCATTGAGAGACGTCATCACGTTTTCAGTATATCCGCTGCAATTCATCGGGCACAATTCCTTGTATCTCTATATAGATATGTGGTTTTAAGTTTATAGACCTGTGATCGATGTCGCAAAGGCCAGTGAATTGTGGTGAATTAGATATAGCCGGGTAGTGGCTACAATGGGTCATCACTTCTCAGGCCGCCCGTCGTACCCATCCCCGGCTGATTTAAAATAAGACCTAGAGACGATTTATATCTTTACAACAGGGGTTTCACATGAAGAGGCTCATAGCCCTTATAACCGATTTCGGGTACAAAGACCCATATGTCGGCGTCATGAAGGCTGTTATAAAGTCGATTAACCCAGATGTCGATATAATTGACCTGACACATGGCATAACCAGGCACGATATCCTCGAAGCCGCGTTGACATTGGCTATTTCAGCCAAGTATTTCCAAAGAGGGACTATATTCGTAGTAGTAGTGGACCCAGGCGTGGGTAGCGCGAGGAGGGCACTATTGATCGAGACCTCCAATTACATCTTAATAGGACCTGATAATGGTTGTCTAACATTGCTGGCCGAGGCTGATAGAGTTAAACGCGTTTTCGATATCTCGAACACTAGATATAGACTTGGCAAAATGTCCTCGACATTCCATGGGAGAGACCTGTTCGCACCTGTCGCGGCGTGGGTGAGTAAGGATGTTCCACTAGAGGAGATAGGCGTGGAGATTGATTATGCGATTGTGAATAAGATCAAGATAGAGAAGCCCAGTGTGAAAGACGACGAATTACGTGGAACGGTCGTTTTGATCGATGTATATGGAAATATTATGACAAACATCGATGAGCAATTAGTGAACGAGCTTAACATAGCGTATGATACCCCACTGGCCATTAAGACGCGTAGATCAGAAGACATATGTATCTTCGAGAGGAGTTTCAGCATGGTTCCGAAAGGGGCATTGGCCTGTTATATAAACTCATGGGGTTTTCTAGAAATAGGTGAAAACATGGGAGATGCGGCACGTAGATTGATGGTTGAGAAAGGGGAGGAAATAGTTATTCGTAGACAGCCTTTAAACAAAAACGCGAGAACTAACCGGTGATCTGATCTATGCACTCCTTGATATCCATTGGAGCCAGGACAACAGGGTCAAACCCCCTTCTCCACGCATAGATATATGTCTTCAGGCTCATCCCCGAGAGCTCCGTTATTACCTTGAAGACAACATCGGCGAGTGAAGCATTTATAGACGATATCTCGTTATTTATAAATGACGCATACCTAGCTGCCAAGATCCCCTTGTTCTTGAAGATCAGTAGTTGATTATACAAATGCGGTACATATGTGCTCAGCTTGTAAATACTCATCGGTATTTCAACCCCGTGAAACACCACCATATCTGGTTTAACATCTTCAACTATTTTATTCTCCAGTGAATTGATCTCAACCACGCTGTACGCGAATGGATTTATGCCCTTGAACACAACGTTGCCTAGGAACTTGTTCTTTAAATCCACGTTACCGGCATTGGTAATAATGCTCTCAAACAATGTTCTAAGGATTAAAGGTGAGTACTTGTAACTGATGAAGAGGATTTTCATGTCGTTCACAAGCGATATCAATGGTATTAGAATGGCCGTTCGGTGATGCCTATGATGAGCCGGATATTCAAGATATATTACATCTCCTTTATACAGATAATTGAGAGCTTTCACCAGTTTTTCACATGGTATTTTCAATTGCTTCAAGCTCTCATGTATCTCCCCGAGGACAGGAGATATGAATACCGAGATGCCCTCATTCTCCCTGATCGAGAATGGTATTTCAGCCATAGTTAAAGGAGACCCCCTCACTTTCCTGATCTCCATGAGCCGGGTGATAAGGCCTCTTTCAACCTTGTGTTTGAGTATCACCACAAAATCGGCGACGAACTCTATATCACCTAATTCCACTCTGTTCTCCGAGAGCGGTATTTCAGCTATCAATATCACCAATCCATTCGCTACCCTGGGTAACTCGGTGAAGAAATTCTGCAATATAGCTCTGGCCTTGATCCCGGCTCCCATGGCCTTTAGAAAAGGCGTTGCCGAATCTATTACGATTACCTGTGGCTTAAATTCGATTACATACTTGTTCACAGCATCCATGAACATCTTTTCAACGCCTTCCTCGGTAACTGTGATCGGTAGTTTGATGAATTTAAAACAATTCCTTTTCTCGATCTCCTCGAGATCTATTCCCAGTTTTTTCATGTTCCTATATAGCTTGTCCCGATCCTCCTGTGAGGATATGTAAAGGCATTTTACACCCATCAACGCATTGTTGTAGCAAATAGTAGATGCCAACGAGGTTTTCCCAGAACCTGGATGCCCGGCTATGACCATCAATGTGTTTTCAACCAGTGCTGTTCCCAATAACTTGTCGAGATCCTCTATGCCGAATACAAATCTCTGCATAAAAACTAATCACCTTGGCTTGTATCCTCTTTTAATATGGTTATCTGTGATAAACAACACCCTTATAACCACTTTTCAAAGAGACCACATATTGAACACGTAACCTAACTCTGTTATCAGTACTCAAAACCATCTTCACTGATCTGCCAACCCGAGCGCTCATCATCGTTGGGATATATGTATATATACCGGGTTATTTAACAACTACGATTAAATAGATCAAGCTATCGGATCATTTCGATGTGGTTACATATATGCAGAGTTTTCTGAATACACAGTAATTGCATTCCCATTCATATCTAGGATGCCTGGTATCATACACCACTTCTCTCACTAAGTGCTCGAGATCCACGAATTCCCTTGACACAGGGTGTTCAACTATTCTATTAGGAGTGAAATATATTAATACCCCGCGGTCATAGCCGATCATGTTTAGATATATGTTCAATTGCTTGATATGGTGTTCTCGCGGGAGATTTTTGGCAATTCTCGCTGTCTTTATCTCAACCACAACTCTCTCCCCCTTATTCAATGCATCGACTCTCCCTTTCAACAAGTACTCATTGCCATCAACCACGATCCTCGACTCTATGTCGACCTCGCTCTCGAAGCCTTTCTCGCTAAGAAACGCCTCTAATCCCTTGTGTAAGAGAGTTCCCAGGACAGCTGATGGCTCAAAGATAATTGTCAACTCTGGGTATGATTTACGTAGGTGGAATTTATGTGTACATGTGACAAGGTCTGTTACATACACGATATGTGGATCCCTGATCTCATCCATTCTACTTATTTGCTCATCTACAAGCTTTCTATAAATAAGTTCAACTATTTTTACCCCCTGGCTCAGGGCTATCACCATGTTTTCAATATTCAGTGGAGTCATTCATATACATTTATTGGTTTTAAGACATATCTCTAAGTAGGTATCATGTATAATCCTGGTCAAAGGCTTCAACAATACGAGGAGTTCTCGAAGCTTATCAATACCTCTATCTCCAATGGTCTCTATTTCGAGGAAAAACCCGACCCCGATTAACTCGTCCAAATACGCTTTAAGGCCCTCGGTAACGTAGATCTTTCTCCTCTTTGTAATGCTGATCAAGGGCTTGAACCCCAACCTCTCCATGATGGCCCTCAGCACATACCATGTCTTCTCATCCATCTCTGCCTCTAATTCAGGTCTTGATTTAACATCATCTCTGGATAGACGCGGGCCCTTATATGTCACCATGTATTTCTCGCTCACATTACACCTGTGTCTCCTAAATCTGAAGGCTTCATCAGAGGTCGCTAGGTCTCTGCATGGATGGATATGGTATGTATCCACTTCTAAGCACTCATCCACGTATTTAAAGCCATTGGTCCTCAATAATTCCTCTACTTGACCAGGATCACCTGGGATCTCTAGTTTAATCTCTTTCTCGACGCCCATATATGTCATATCCTAATACCTTCTCCGACACTTTTCTCAAAACAGTCCCCGCTATTTTAATATTCTCCCTATATATGGACCTAGCCGAGTACATGTATTCGCCATGTGCCTCCTCCACGCCGTTAAGGCCTTTGATAAAAGATAAAAGTCCTTTCTCAAGACCTATACCGTAACCCCCCTCTAACACTATGAACACTGGGGCGCCGAGCTTGGCCAGGTAATATCCTAGTTTGTTATAAGATATCTCTGTGAGCGATAAATCAGCCAACCCATCATTCCTAAATCCATCGAAACCAGCTGATACAACCACTGCATCTGGTGAATACTCCTTTAGTAGCGCGATCACGTCACGTAATATCGTTGTGAACACGTCATCGCCTATGCCTGGGAACAATATTAAGTTCGCCTTGAAACCGTGTCCCGCGCCCTCACCGATCTCATGTGGGAACCCCGTATATGGATAAAGAGTGTTAGGGTCTTGGTGTAAATCCACTTGGAGAACCCTCTCTTTGTAGAAAAACTCCATTGTACCATTCCCATGGTGAGCATCGAAATCCAATATAGCTATGTCCTTGAACCCCCTTTCTCTAAAACCATACACAGCCGCCGCAGCATTGTTTAACAGGCAGAAACCCTGAGTAGGGGCGTTCATGGCTTTGCCATTTCTACCAGCGTGATGGCCAGGAGGTCTCGAGATCAAGAATACCACGTCATTTATATATGTAGCTGTTTCATATGATACATATAAGGTGCTCAGAGCCAGGACAACACTATCCTCTGATATATATGTGTCCTCATCTATCAAGACGGGCGCATTTTTCGAGACATTTAGCAAATAATCCATATATCCCTTCGCGTGTATTTCATATGCAAGCATCAACGACTGGTCTAGGTCAACGAGTGGCACATTGCTATAACTGACCCCCCTTTCACGGAGCAAACTCACGATCCTTGCAATGCGTTTATGGTTCTCTGGGTGGTTATCCATGGGTTTATGCATTTCGCTGGCCTTCTCCACAAGCAATATCTTGGCCATGTCCCACTCCTCGGACATTTATATGGTTGTTTATCAGGATGTGTAGTAAACAGCCTTGTACAAGTGCTCTATTAGCTCTTGCCTATTTATATCCTTTGGAAGCCTCACAATAGCTAGATTAGGGTGCCCGGCTATATCCAAGGCCACACCTTCTCCTACTAGATATTTCGCTATCCTATAAGCCCTGCCATAAGAGGCCTTCAATATCAATAACGAATAATCTCGGTTTGTACCAGCCAATAATGCCACGGGTGCTTTCAATATGGTCGACAACTTAGATGCCAATGCCGTGACGCCTCGTTTTTTCCACGCATTCCTGGCATCCACAAACCTGAAATCACCTATTCTCACAGCCCCTATTGCGAGCTCCATGGCTTTTTCAGCCACCTCCTTATCCCGTTCCTCGATCACTTTTTTAACCCTATTCCACACCGCGTCGTCTAATGGTACTGGCAAAGGCGTCGGGGAGGCGAGCCAATCCACAATCTTGACCCATAATTCGACATCTCTGATCGCCGTGAGCACCTTGGAGAACATTTTCGTTATCTCGAATAACTTCATGTATTCCTTAGGAACCCTTTTACCCATATCCATGTATTTAACCACTTCGACAAAGCTCCTCAATCTCTGGTGAACAGTGATACCTCTTTTGACCAACTCTTCGTATACCAGCATGGAGGTCGGTTTTTTATAATCAACTAGCACCTCGTCGGCGTGTGTTTTGACCTCATCTATCCTCTGTAAACTGGTTATGTGGTGGTCTATGAACACTATTTTACTTACACCGAAGTGTTCTTTCAACATCTTCATGATATTGCCCAATATTTCGTTATACGGTATGTCCAGGAAAACGACCACATCATAACCTCCGCTGAAATCGGATAAGAAGTACTTGGTCCTATCAGGGTCTAATGGCACCTTGGTGACGATTGCATTGGCTTCGAAAGGGTATTTACCCATTTTCTCCTGCCCATACACTATCAGCGCAGTCGCGATCACGCCATCTGCGTCCCAATCACCGGTTACAAATACCTTCAACACCTTTTTCTCATTTGTAGACATGTTATAAGCACCCCTGAAATTGTATAGAGATTTAGTAGGCTAATTAAGAGTTGTCTAAGTGGATAGGGGTTAATCTTGAAAACAATAGCAGAGATCATGGAGGATCTCCGGAATAGAGTGATCGAAGGACATAGGTTGAAGAGAGATGAGGCCGCGAATATCAACGTAGAGCTCGTCGAATACACAAACCCGCAACAAGTGGACATCATGGATGAGAAATACGTAAAGACGATTAATAGACAGTTTAGCGACATCTTCACAGATCAATTATACGCACTTGATAGCAGTTCAAGGGTGCTTGAAACACCATATGTTTTCATAGGCATAGGGGCCGGTAGCGTGCTTAATCGCTTCACTGGGGCGAGCATGGATATCCCTAGCATAAATTCCATTCTAGGGCTAGAAGAGCCCCCTCACGGACATATTGTGATCATACCAGAAGTGGAGGGCTATGATATTTCAAAACTACGTGAGAAAACGAGCCATGTCATTTGCTCAAACCCAGAAGGCGTGGTATACACGCCTAGTTATAATAGGAATATCTTGCTCACAGAACTTCGCCTGATGATCGAGAATAGCCTTTTGAAAATATTTTTGGAGAAAAGAGGAGAAGCTAGCTCAGTTCTATTGATTGATGGTCCATTGATATATCCATTGCCATTGGAATTCCCCGGTTCTGACTATGAAAAGCAACACTTGTACATGAATAGCCTTAGAAAAGTGAACAAGGAAAGAGCAATGTTGATAGACAAGCTACATGAAAACCGAGTACTAGTGATCGGCGTGGTCAAGAGGCTTCATAGAAGCTACTTGTTGTCTACACTAGATCCGATGGGATTAGCCAGTGGCAGAATAAACGACGAGGCATACATAGCCTCGTATATAATGCAGAGAAATGAAGCCAGATATGAGCCATTGGTGATAGGGCCTTTCTTGATAAAGCATAGGCATGAATATGGCGTGAATAGGGTGATCTGGTATATAGCTATGCCCAGAAGGCTGTTCCCAGCAATGAACATGGGTAATTATGTGTTTTACAGGATCGAGGTTTTAGACAAGGGAATAGACGAGGACTTTGTAATAGGGGTTATAGCTTATGATAGCGTCAACGCGGGTACATTGCTCCCCTTAAGCATAATAGCAGTGGATCAAAGGGTTAAGAAATTGACAAATGCCATAATGACGTATATATTATACCTCGCCGGCTTATCCCGCGAATCCACGATGCAATACATCAGCATTGCATAAATAACTTTTAAATACCCTATTAAAACAACATGGTGGAACACTTGTCCTCTAACGATGTCTTGAAATCCCTGAGAGAAAGGGCTAGTAAATCAATGGAATTGGCGAATAAGTTAGGTGAAGTAGTTGGCTTTGTATCTAGGACCAGTCCATCATTGATCGATGAGGAAGGTGGTTACGTAATATTCGACATAGACCCCGTGATCTATTTCTCGAATTTCCAGAACCTGGCCCAGTCGGGCAGTATACTTGGTGTCATAGATATAAAGACCCTTAACCTCGTCAGCGTCAAGGTCGTGAGTGTTGAGCGAAGAGATATCTTGGCTGAACTAAACCTACCTGATATGTACATGTCCTTGCCATTATCAGAGGTCTCTGGTCTATTGACAAAAACTAGGATCAAGGCCAAGCCATTGTTAGCATATGATTTAAACACCGATGAAGTAATAGCGGCGAACTATGTGATAGAGCCTCAAAGCCCTGTTATAAAGTTAAGGGATCCAAATGTCATACAAAAAGTCCTGGGTTTACCTGAAAAAGGTGTTTTCCTAGGATATGTCACCACCGGCGATATACCGGTTTTCGATGCCAATGCACCGCTTTTCCTACCTCTCAGGGCTTTTTATCAACATGTATTGGTCCTAGGCACTACTGGTAGTGGGAAAACGACTTTGTTGAAAAACATGATTTATTCAGCGATATCTGGTCATGGAGTAGAGGAGAAAAGGATTTCATTAGTAACTATCGACCCCAACAAGGATTACGTGACATTACCACTTAAACCACTATGGCTCTTGAAGAACACGGCTCACGAGGAAGAAGTCAAACTGGCCATGAAGACCTTGGATCAATCTAAGGGGGTCAGAGGGGTCGTAATAATACTTCCAATAACGAGGAGTGCCATATCGGAGTATGTAGAGACATGTAGTACATGGGCTAAATTGTTGAAATTAATAGCAGTAAATTACCTCGACTCCGTATTATCACCAATAATGTCCCGTTTCAACTGGAAATATGAATTAAAAGAGATAGATGTCGTTGAGGAGCCAGCCCCTGATGCTCCTTTGAGATTCGTCAAAATAGTCGTCTCGATAGACTATGGCAATAACGTGGAGGATGAGGTCACATATTACATAGTCCCATACGCGCTCAGATTCACTGATTTTAAGCCAAAGGAGTTCATTTCGTTGAATCCTTATTTCACCAGGCAGGCCAAGGACGCCTTACTCAGGCTTCTACACGCGCTCAGGGAGAAAAACGCATACATAGAGACTGTCTACGACTTATACGAGGCATTGAGAGAGTCCAGGGCCAGGATAGAAGATAAACGCGAAAAAACGAGAGGACTGATACTGGACCCTAACAAGGAATACGTAGTTGAAATAATAAAGGAGATGGCAATTCATAAGAGCACTTTGGAAAACATGATCAGGCAGATCGCAGCGATAATAGATACTGGCATATTCGATGTGTACATAAAAGGGCATGGCGAGGATAAATACCTCCATGAACCACCATTGGATAGAATATTGGAAAGACATTTCGAGCTATTCAATGGCTACCCTATAATAGCTGACCTTGAATATCTGCAAATACACTCTCAAGCCGATCCCGAGAAAACCATTAGCATAGTCGCGTTCAGGGTATTGAACAAGATATTTGAGTGGAAATTATTACAGAGTAGGCTTAGATTTGAGACACAACCAGTCATAATATTCATAGATGAGGCACATAGGTTTTTCCCATCTAAAACGGGTATAGAGGATTACATAGAGAATGTGTCCAGCATGATCGATAGAATAGCCAGGCTTGGCAGGTCTCGAAGACTGGGATTGGTTTTCAGTACACATAGCCCAAAGGATGTCCATGACATAATACTTCAATTGACAAACACCAAGATAGTTCTGAGAACTGATAAAACGCATCTAGCACAACTGGATTTGCCAAGTGAATACAGGGATTTTGTGACAAGGGCTGGTGATAGAGTCGGTGTTATGAAAAGCCATGTATTAAGACTAGGCTATGTCACGTTTAAGACGCCATTACCCCTTATAGGCCATTACGACTTGTCAGCGTTGACTGGCTAGATCCTTTTAAGGACAAACACCATTCTCTCTATGACCGTGAAGGCCATTAACACGAGGAGCACATAAAGCATCAATGAAGCTACATCGTGATTAAACGTGTTGATCACCAGTATCGCCACGATCCCTATTAACCTCTCAGCTCTCTCCATTAACCCGATACCGCTGATCACGAGTTTAAGTGCCTCCGCCCTAGCCCGTATATAGCTGATCAACAGTGATAGTGCTAGGAAAAGCAAGACCGCTATGGGGTCAAATCCCAGGTATAGGAGTGCCATAGCTATTATAATCTCATTGACCTTATCTATAGTGGAGTCTAGGAAAGCCCCTTTCATAGACACCTTGTTCATTGCCCGCGCAATAGCCCCATCCAGTACATCCATGAATCCAGATATCAATATGAATAGTGAGAAAACAACTGATGCACCAGTCAAGAGCAATAAAGCCAATCCCACGAGTAGTATTATCAACGAGGAAATGGTGATCGCGTTTGGATCTACGGGTATACATGACCCTGCAATTTTCAACGCCAATTTGCCCATGAAGGCATCTAGCTTATTCCTTAGCTTATTCAACAATACAATTCTCACCACATATTTCCTTGCAATAACCCATCATAACTATAGCATCCTGTTCTAACACAGGGCTCTCACTAATTATAACCGAGTCCACTCCTCTTTCGCAGAGAACCCTGCATATAATTCTGAAATCGGGTCCAAAACCCTCCTCCCCCAGTGTATGGTGTTCTCTCTCACCTCCTTTACCATACTCTATCTTGGAGAAGTGTATGTGCAATGGTTTCAACACCTCTGACCCTAGCTCTTTTTCCACCATGTCTATGACCAACCCCACGTCCCCGGGTTTCGTGATGAACCTGCCCCCACTTCTCGCGTAGAGATGGGCAAAGTCGATCACAGGTCTAACCCTTTCAAGGGAACTCGATATCAAAATCACCTCTTCGAGACTGCCGACTTGGCTTGTCTTACCAGTTGTCTCCGGGCCGAGCCACACGTTTCTTGCACCGATCTGGTCCCTATGCTCAATTACAGGTTTGAGGTTTTCTATCACTTTTTTAACAGCATCTTTCTTGGATGGCGCATCCCTGTAATAACCCGGGTGGAAAACCACCACATATGCCTCCATCCAATAGGCAGCATCTACTGAGTCCTTGAGCCTCTTAATACTCCCCTCCACGACGTCCTTTTTACCTGCCATATTTATGAAATAAGGCGCGTGTAGACTGAGCTTTATGCCGTTTACACGGGCCTCTGCTCCAAATGCCCTAGCCTTGTCCTCTTTTATATTCACACCTCTCACCGCCTCATACTCCATGGCGTTTAATCCAAGTTCTCTGAGAAAAGCCGGTGCTTTCAATATATCACCTGTTTTCATCGTTATAGGCTTCCCAGCTGGCCCAAACCAGAACCTGGGCAAAGCCCTCACCATGAGTTATTATACTTGGACTTTCCTATTTATTAGCGAGGCGATTAGCTTGGATTCACCTAGGTTGATCGAGGAAAAGACACTGTACAAGGGGTTGAGATTCAACGTGGTCAGGAGATTATATGAAAAAGCGGATAACGGTATATTTGAAAGAGATATAGTCGTGTTTCCACAAGCAGTCGTGGTCTTGCCGTTTATAAGTGAGGAAGAAGTGCTCTTGATAAGGCAATTCAGGGCGCCATTAAACGACTTCATAATCGAGGCACCAGCCGGAGTCATAGATAGCGGTGAATCACCAGAGGAGGCAGCGTATCGAGAGCTCTTAGAGGAGACAGGTTATTACCCAGGTAAATTAGTTAAAATAGGGGAGTTCACGCCGGCCCCAGGTTACAGCACCGAGTTATTGCATTTCTTCTATGCCAAGGACTTAGTGTACAAGGGGGCCAGGCCCGAGAAATACGAGATAATAAGGACGTTCAAAGTGAACATAAAGGAGGCATATCGAATGGTGATCGAAAACGAGATACGCGATATGAAAACAGCCCTCCTCATATTGCTATACTTGAGCAAACACGGTGAGCGCGGTGAGCATTGACATTTCGGTCCTTAGGAGATTGTTGAACATCAGGATCATGGTTGAAGGGGGCAGTGGATGGGCCTATAGAGAATTCATGGACCTATTACTCGACATGTTAAAAGAAAGGTTGTCTATAATGTTGTCAGAGACACTTGAGCCATATGGCCTAGAAGCGTCTTTCTTAGAGAACAGGGGATGTGAATTATTCCCCAATGAGAGGTTTTGCGAAGAACTACTAGTAATCGGGATCTATGAGCAAAAATCTGATGAACCGGTGTTATATGCCCTCTACAGGGCTCATAGAGGGGAAAACACATTGGAGTTCAAATTAGAGAAACTTATAGAGCGTTCTAGTTAGATACTGTAAGTCGTTAAACTGTGATCACGGAACCACCTGTCGCCTCAAGTAATCTATCCCGATATCTTTCTCTCAATTTATTTATAAACCTCTCACCACTGCAGTGAAGTGGCACCACGTATTTCACTCCATATCTATTGATCAACATGTCTATTCGACTATCCAATATATCGTCCGGTGCGTTGGATAAGTGTAATCCACCTATGAGCATATATATATCTTTGGGCATTTTCTCCAAGATCTTTTCCAAAACGGATACACCTGGATGCATACACCCACTTACCACGATAAGGCCCTTATCGTGATCTACTACGAGGAAATGCTCGTATGGAGGTCCGAAGAAAGGCCCAACTATGAACACGTCCTCGCCTACTTTGAGCCATCCCCTCATCTCAACCGGTCTTAGCCCGTTTCTCTCGAGTAACCGGCCCAGTGATTCCATCGATCCATAAGGTATGTGGATCCTAGCTAACGGTATCTCTTCGGCTAGATATGAGTATCCCCCATAATGTGGTGCATGTTCATGCGAAATCACCACGTAATCCACCATGCCAATATCGATGTCCAGTGCCCTGATGTTATGGGCCAATGAACCCGCATCTACTCCTAAGTCGAACAATAGGTAGATATCCGCGCTCTCCACGAAAAGAGAGAGCGCGTGCTTGGAGATCAGCTTTTTCGACATCGATTTATCGTCGATCACCACTTTTATTTTCATATCTTTCCCTGTGTTTAAATCGCCTTTTCAATACTTATTACCCAGGGGGCCAAAGACTTGAAAGCAACCGTGTTATTCACAGGGGGCAAGGACTCTGTCTACGCGCTTCACAAAGCAGTGGAAAAGGGGTTTAAAATAGCAACGTTGACAACAGTGATACCGCTCTACAAGTACTCAATGCTATATCACCAGCCAGTTTTCCACGTGCTCAGTGCACAATCACAATCCCTTTCACTACCACTTGAAACAATCGGAGTGAGTGATCCCTCGAACGAGGCAAAAGCGCTTGAAACCATTCTGAAAAGAGTCAAGGAGAAATATGACGTTGAGATCGTGGTAACGGGCGCTGTTATAAGTAATTACCAGAGACAGGTGTTTACAGAGATCGCCAAGAGGGTTGGACTAAATACATACAACCCGCTTTGGGGTTTGAATCAAGAGGAATATGTGAGGAGTTTACTGAGAGATGGTATAAAGTTCACATTGATATCCATAACGTCGATGGGCATACCTCACGCATTGCTGGGCAAGGAGATCGATGAAAACGACGTAGAGCTCTTGATCAAGCTTTCGAGGAAATACGGCTTCAATGTCTCATTGGATGGCGGTGAGGCTGAGTCATTGGTCTTGGACGCGCCCTTATTCAAATATAGGATCAGCATTGATGGCGAGAGGATATATCTTTCGGAATTCGAGGCCTATTATAAGATCCATAGGTGTTTCCACGTGGAAAAAAAAAGCGAATAACATTGTGCTTACTAGGATGTAGTCACCCTTGTTTCTGGTAAAATACTTTGAGAGTTTCTGCTAAGTGCTCTGGTTTCGTATACCACTTATCATATCTATATGTGTTGTTGCCTATTGCGATGATCACATACTCTTTTTCGTCTCTCACCCTGATCGGCGGGAATCCCTCTTTCAGCAAATTGACTTCTAGCCCCGAGATATCTTGAAACCTGATCCCCTCTATCTTGCTAGCTAATTGTATTTTCAATTGCTTTATATATTCACTCATATAGTTCACCTAGATAACCACTGACATAGATAATTTCATATCCCTGTTAAAAACTTAATTCAGGGAATCAAGATCAATATGTAACTCCGAGAAGAGCGTACTTGTTCGCCTCACCACTTGAACAAATTGAGTTATTACGTGGATTGCCAAGGTCTATTGGCGATTCCACGATCTCGCCAAGTAGCGGTTTACCGGTATCTTTCTCAAGCAATTCCGCGCATTCACGTGAACCATCCCAAGGCGCTATCACAAGCCCTTTGTAATCGCTTTTGTCTTTCTCGAAGAAAGAAGTCATTTTCTTCAAGTGTTCTAGCGCTCTGTTTCTCAATGAGTGCTCTATCTCTCTCCATGTTTTTTCAATGGAGTTTAGTAATTCATCTAATTGAACAGTTATCTTAGGCCCTTTATCGCGCCTAGCTATTGTAACAGTGTTGGTCTCTAGCTCTTTTCTACCTATTTCTATCCTGGTTGGCACGCCTTTCATCTCCCAGTAGTAGTATTTCCATCCAGGTGTTCGCTCAAGATCGTCATCTATGTGAACCCTGATCCCATTACTGTCCAGGAAGTTTTTCACTTTAACAGCGTAATCCACTATATCGTTTTCGCCTGGCTTCATTATGGGGACAATTACTACTTGTATAGGAGCTATTCTTGGTGGGAAAAATAAACCCGTCTCATCGCCGTGAATAGCTATCACGGCTCCCAATACACGCTCGCTTATTCCATAACAAGTTTGATACACATATTTGACTTTTCCATCTATATCCATGAACTTTATGTCAAAGGCCTTCGCGAACTTTTGCCCAAGATTTATTACGCTTCCAAGTTCGAGGCCTTTTCCATCCGGCATAGCCGTTATGAAATCGTAATTATACTCGGCACCGGCAAAGGTGTCCCAAGGCGGGGTCTTAACTATGAAATACGGTATCAGTAATCTGTCAAAGAACTGCTTATAGATGTCTATTGCCTCCTTGATCTGTGCCTCAGCCTCCTCCGCCGTGGCATGGGCTGTATGACCCTCTATAAACCCCATGATTTCCCTGACTCTCAGTATTGGATGAGTCATCTTTGTCTCATATCTGAATACGTTAACGACTTGGTATAGTTTCAAGGGCAGGTCTTTGCGTCCCTTTATCCAAAGGCTCCACATGTAATACATCGCTGTCTCGCTTGTAGGCCTCACGAAAAACCTCTCTCCAAGTTTCTTGGTAGCCGTGCCCTCTATTACGAATGTCTCGCCTCCAAAACCCTGTAAGAAATCCCTTTCTTTGGAGAAAACGGATTCCGGGATCAATGTTGGGAAATATGCCTCCTCGTGACCTGTTTTTTCCAGTAGATTCGTCATCTCTCTTTGGATCAATCTCAGTGCTTTAAGCCCATATGGCTTCCACACTATCATCCCTTTGACCGGGTATCTTATGTCGACTATATCGGCTTCTTTCAACACTTTGTGATACCATTCCGGGAAATTCTCGTATTTATCTATCATTATGCTTTTCAACGCCACTTGTTTCACCACATATTGTCTTTTCACAGAGAAATTGCATTATAAACCTGTTAACCCTATTGCCCAGTTCATGAATATATCTTTCAGTCAGTTTATTAAATAAATAATCTACAGCTAAACTCCTTATCGCACCTTTGACCAGGTATATACCGTAGCCCTCAACATCGCCTAAGATCACCTCGTCGCATTCACTCGTTTTCCTGACCGATTCAGTGCCATGTAATAACTCTATCCATGGAAATAACCCGGCATACGTAAAATCGTGGCCATCGCGATCTAGGCACGTGGAGTAAAATAGCCCATATCCAATCCTCGTCAATGCATGTAAACCACGTCTCGGGCTTTCCATGGATATATCCATTAGCTTTGAAACGCTGATCTTAGCCTCTAACGGTATTTCCTCTAATTCACTCTTAACGTATTCCACGGTATTGGCGACAAGGCCTTTGTCAGGTATGGAGAGTTTTATTAACTTTGTCACGATTTCCACAACTCTGTCAACAAGATATTCATAATTAATGATTTCTTCGTTATCCATGTTTGAATTATGTATTTCAAATGCAATGTCATCAATAGTCGTCAATGTTATGGCCGGTATGCCTTTCTCAATATATGGTAAACTTTCGTGAAATACGTGATTACGGCTGATCTTGTCTATAAACCCGGTTCTGAGCATTTCACGGAGGTCTCTCTCGAAACATGGATGAGCGATAGCATTGATCCTATCATGGTAAATGGGCCCTATAGCCACGGCGTATTTCACATTTTCCAGTTTCTTTTTATTATCCAATATCTTTAGGAGATATCTCTCACCCCACGTGTAGTGATATTCTGTGAATAGTTTATCACCAATATCCCTTGCAGTGTACGAGATCAAGACAATGTTGTGTAAACCACTGGCATCATCTTTCTTAATTCTCTCAGATAATTTCAAAAGGGCTGATAAGCCCACGTATGAACCACCCACCCCCTTGAACCAGTGATCATGATGAGAAGTCACATGTATCTCGTCCTCTCCACTCCCATTGATTCCCGCCACGACTACCATGCCTTCTCCATCGTTGATCGACGATTTTGTCTCCACCACCACTCGATTAGCTCTCTTTATCATTTCACCTAGTGCTTTGTCAACACATATCACTGGGATAGGCACTGGAACCGAGGGCCGATATGTGAATCCAGGAGTTGATAACACCGTGTTTATTCTCAACAAGCCCTGTTTATCCGTGACAAGTATTAACGCGCCCGGCGATTTCGCCAATACCGTGTAGATCGTTTTTCTCAAATCAATGTACCTGCCCGGATATCTCATTACCACAATCTTGTCGCTTAGATCTCGCTCTTCTCTGAGCTCCCTTATATCGTTAACTACGCGAGGCTTACCATCGATCTCGGCTGATAAGCTATAGGGCAATGTCCTACATTCCCTCTCAAACTCATCCACAAGAACTCTGCACGTGTTTTCCCATTTCACAATGGGTATTTCAATTCTCTTTGACCAATCGGCATTCTCTTTTAACTCATTCAATACAGTGTCAACTACTCTTCTCTCCCTACTAGTACCTGGAACAGCGTCTTCAATCATCTTTGTATACATCTTTCCAACTCCTCTTGTTTTATAAAAATAATTTGCCAATTTGAGATGTAAGGACATTTCGGGGGTAAAGTGCTTATAAAGAGGTATTTACTATGAGGAATGCCGTGTTCGAGTCCATCAATGTGAAAGATCTCGATAGCTTTATCAAGAAACTGCAAGATAACGGCTATGTGATTGTATATGGTCCCCATGCCGTACTAGAGGATCACAGCGAGATCTCAGTCATAAAGATCTATAAAGGAAGTGAACTAGTGGCGATAGCGGTGGCACATTATATATCACAATACTACAGGGCCGTTATAAGCGAATCCTATGTTGATGACAAGGAGTTCTTAGAGAGGCTCCTTGAAATACGCTACTCAGGTGAGAAATGGAGTATCCCTGTGAACCCGGTATATGTGATCTTATTTGATAATAGCCCGGAAAACATATTATCAAACTATAACGATGAATACCCAGTCAAGGACGGTGAAGAGCTAGTGAAGATATATAGAAATAGGAACCCTAACTACGACTTGATACCGAGAGTCGTGATCGCGAGATTTCTCGACACGTAGAAATACACCTAAGCCATATCTATGCCTGTGATAACGCGGCTCGACTAATGCCAAGATTTATGCCACAATATGGACAATACGAAGCATCTCTTGGTATCTCCCTGTTGCAGTTGATACAGCGATTTAAAACCATATTAGTGTCTGCGAATTTCTCTTCATATTCTCTCTTTATATCATCTATTGTCAAGTGTAGGTATATCTGAGTAGTCCTTATATCACTATGTCCTAGTAGTCTCTGAAGACTTGGCAGGCTCATCCCCTTTCTAATAGCCAACGTGGCAAAGGTATGTCTCAATACATGTGGCCTTATCTTGGCTGTATCTATGCCGGCCCTCTTGGCCAAGGTCTTTATCTTCTTGTATAACCCGCTATAAGTCAAGCTGAACAACTTGTCACCGGGCTTCAGTCCATTTAATTTGATCCAAGAATCGATCATATCAAATACCTCTGGAGTGGCTGTCACATAGCGTTCTCTTCCATACTTAGCAGACCTCACTCTCAGTACCTGTCTATTAAAATCCACATCCTCCACTCTCAGTTCCAATAGCTCCCTGCTACGTAGACCTGTGCTTATCAGGAGACTCAGTATTAACCTATCCAAAGGCTTCTTGGCAACACGTAGAAGTGATTGAAGTTCCTCATCACTGAGGACATCAATTCTCGCCTGTGGCTTTTTAACGCCCGGTACCTTGATATCCAGTCCAAGCCATTTCAGGAATCTCCGCAACATGATAGTGTAATAGTGAAGTGTGACCTGCCACTTAGATCTATCCATTGTCTTGGAGTTATTGAACCCATTTCTCAATCTATCATTTCTCCAGTTCAATATATCCCTAGCAGTGATCTCTCTCAATGGCTTATTACCAATGAATGATAGGAAATCACTTACAGCCGCCATATACGACTTAATAGTGTCCCTGGATGCCCCGCTAGTTTCAAGTGTTAACTCGAATTCCCTCAGGATCTCCTCGTTACTCAGATCCAGAATGCCCGGCGGAGCCTCCCCGATATCTATCCTAGGCATTGAAACTCCCTTAAACACAACTCCCATGGCAAAGGAATTAAAGCCAAAAGACCTGGTATTCTAAATTGGTGTGCTGTCTGAAATAATGGAAAATGGGCTCAATACCATGGGGATGAAGACGCGTGGCAGGTAAAACCCTTTAAAGGGGATGAAGTACTCGCGCGGGGCTGACCTTTTCCTCTAGATAAACACCAAGGTATGAGCCAGGTACATTGCTATAGCTAAGAACCTGTAAAGCATACATCACTTTCCCGGGGGTTTTACACCTGTGATATCGAGGGCTAGGTCGACACTTAGATCAATGACTGCATTTTCTCGTTGATCAATCTACTAGCCTCCTCTTTGCTTAGCTGGGTTGGTTTACTCGCCTTAAGTATTTCCAGTACTTTACCAGGCTCTTCAATCAATATATCCAATTTAGTGGAAGTCCTAGCCATATACCTGAACGCCTTGTTCTCCACGAGGACAACTGCATCTATTACAACGTCTTCACCACTAGGAGTTAATGATACCAACCCCATTGAGACTCCATCCATTCTTGATAATTTCGCTAAATAACCACCAGTAACTATTTCTCCAACTATGTCCACTGAAGCCACGTTTTGCAACACGTCCACAGGGGCAAGCTCTGGCATTGGTTTCTCTAATCTTTCAATTACTTCTCGTTTCTCAACTGGTTTCTCCTCGACGACCTCGGGGCCTGTTGCATACGCTTTCTGCACTTCTTCGAGTTTCTCTTTCATCACTCTATTGGTAATCTCTGCCACTTGTTCATCCGGGACCCTCTTAAACACTTCCACTCTCAGTGAATCGTATTTCCATTTCAATTTATTCGAAGCACTGTCATATATATACTTGATCCTTATCCTCACAGCATCGCCTTTCTCTATTTTCAGGTTCTCGACCAGTATATGATATAACACCATGTTTAACTCAGCCGTGGCTCTCGCCACCTCTTTGGCGATTTCCTTGTTCTGCTTGATTAAATCGGATAACTGTGCAAACGCTGTTCTCCGCACTTTATCGGCATAAGCACCGGCTATTATAATCCCCGTGTTGAGCTCTAATTCCCTTATAGCCTCACTCAATTCACATCACCATTTAGATCCATGTCATTATAATTTATATTGATATAGCTTATATAAAAGCCTATCTGGCACGATAACTTATATATTGCTCGCTGTGATTAATACTAATGAGCATGAATTAATGTGGATAAAGTGGTATAGAGATGGGCGAGATATATTTCTCCGGGGTGATTATAGGTTTCGAGCAATTACCGGGTTTTAACGAAATATTGATCTACGCGTATGGCTCGGTAAATGGCAATGAAACATATTTCTACGTTAAAATCGAAAAGGACTTATTAGAGAAATACATCAAATACGGCATTGGGCAACGAATAGAGGGTATAGGGGAGGTTTTATCCGAAAACCCCTTCATTGTTCTAAAGAAAAAATAGGTGACATTGTATTTGAAGTTATTATCTAAACCTCCTCGTATAAAGGTCATGGAGGCCCTTGGCGCTCTCAGCGATGGACGTGTTAAGCCAGTTTCATCCACCAAGGCCATTGTGAAATCTAGTGGAGGTGAGCGAGAATACAAAGTAGTCTTGATCGATGAGGGAGGGAATATGTTCCGTGTTTACAGCAATGACAACGGCACCATATACAGAGGGTACATAGGGTATCCAATAATCTCTCTCATGTTCCTGAAAGGGGTATTACCTATTGATAACCAAGTAGCAAAGGCCTTTTCAGGGATCCCTTGGAGGGAGTTGAATGAGAGGTATAAAAAATACTCAATTGTAGAAAGCGTTGTGTTGGCCAAAATCGAGAGATCCGGCATTCAACGCAATATCGTAGATGACTACATCAATGTTGTGTTTAAGAAACTCGGTTTACTCAAGGTATATTTCGATGAGTCCCTTGAGAACGCTTAGAGATCTCCTATACAAGTGAGATCCTCCCTTTCAATATCCTTATGTACTTATCCTCGATCAGTTTTCCAAGAATCCTTCTAGCCAATTCCTTGCTAACACCAAGCTCTCTCGAGATCAATCTTATCGCATCCTTTGTCGTTAACTCCCCGTAAACGACCATAGCGTTCTCCAAGATCTCCAGTGCTTTTCCAAATGCACCTCCTGGTTTCTCAATAACCCTTATCTCATCGCCCATGATTGAGAATCTCACTTTAATGCCTTCTTCGACATCGTGGAAAGAGTACGTGTTGTTTGAAATAGTCTTTATGACTACGGTGTTGAAGCCTTTCAGAGATCTAGGCATGTTTCTCAATGTAGATGTAAACACGATAATCCTTTCAAATCCCTGTATCTCAATGACTGATCGGGGGGATTCGAACACAAGTACATAGGCGTTCCCGCCTCTCATATTTTCCACAGGGTTTTCAAGTATCTTCACTCTATGAGCTATGTGTTCTGGCAAATACCTGGTTAAAACGAGGTGTTTATCAATAATGAATACTTCGTATCCACGTGTTAATAGGTGATCAATGAGGATCGATGCGAGCTTTATCTTTAAATTCATATTTTTACAAGATACGATCACTCTACCCCTCGTCAATATATCTAGGATCATGATGTATGCGCCCATTTGACAAGGTATGCCAAAGCATTATTATCAACAACCCATATAATAAGGAAAGGTGATTAAAAATGGAATCCATGTACATGTCATGGCCAGGCTTGATCAAGGATGCGCTGGATAAATGGTCTATGTTCGGTATTGAAAAGGGTTTTAATAAAATCACAATAGCAGGTATGGGTGGTAGCGGCATAGTAGGCGACTACATAGCCACATTAGCTATCACAAACAACAATTACAAGTATCCAGTATACGTGGTGAAATCACACGTGATACCTGGCTTCGTGGATTCAGAAACGCTTTTCATAGCAGTGAGCTATAGTGGCAATACTGTTGAGACCTTGAAAGCAACTGGTCAAGCGATAAAGAGAGGCGCCTACGTGGTCACAGTTTCAAGTGGTGGCTTATTGAAGAAATACTTCGCCGATAAAGGCGCCTTACACATAGACCTCCCCGAGGGCCTGGCTCCTAGGGCGGCATTGCCGGTAATGCTCTACAGGATACTGGGGTTATTGGATACTAGTGGTTATACACTTGTCGATAAAAAAACAGCTGAAAGCTCTCTAGTGTTTCTCAACAAAGGCCTCGAAAGCATTTACAAGATCTCCGAGGAAATGGCAACATGGATCTACAGAGAACACAGAGAACTTGTAATAGCAACTCATGTCCCATTGGAATCGCTGGCGACCAGGGGCAAGAACGAGTTTAACGAGAACAGTAAAACACTAGTTAAATTAGATATAGCACCTGAATGGATGCATAACGATATCGTTGGCTATGAAAAACCTTTCACAAGGGATCACTGTGTACTGGAGATCGTGGACCCCGATGATAAAGTGGGTGTTCAATTGGTGGAGTTTATGGATGAAATCTATAGAGATCTTGGATTATCAACCTATAGACTAGCACTCAGGGGCAGTAATCTCCTTGAAAAGCTGATTTACGGCACATTAATTATCGGATTAGCAAGCGTGAAACTAGCTCGCTTGAGAGGCATAGATCCATTGGAAACGAGGAATATATCCAGGTATAAGAGCATCGCGCACAAAGTATTTAACTAACACTGGGTCGATTCCAAGAGATCGATTGAAGAAGGGATTTAAAACCCGCTCTGTGATTTCTATTCTAAAGGGGGCCGTAGTCTAGCCTGGCTAGGATGCGGGGCTTGGGCCCCCGTGACCCGGGGTTCAAATCCCCGCGGCCCCATAGATCGGTCCTCATAGAACCTCTAGTTAATGCTAACCCGGCTCAACAATCATTACATAATAAGAACTTCTAATTAATGATCAATTCTATACTCTGCTTCACGATCTCTAGCCAGTGTTGAAAAGACAATGATATTTCCAGAGATATTACATAAACCACGAGTACGTGGGTGATAGAGTCCGTTAAATTTCGTAGAAATAGGATTATGCTTAGCTACTATTATATCACACGGTGTTATTGTGAGGGCTACAGATCCATGTATATTCATGAAAAGGAGAAATTTCGAAGCCCTGTACAAAACCGGATTGGGCTTTATTTAGCTAGATCTGGGATACCATGGGGGATGCTTGATTTGTTTCTCTACGGCTTGGTAATAGATCCGAGTGGGTAACATAGAATTGATCTTGAAAACTACACCACTCTATATACATTGAGATCCAAGCTCGGCCTTGTTAGAATTAAGCGATATTGATGTGCTCTATGATGTTGTTGATGTGTTAATCACCTGGTAAACCTAATTAACTGAGAGCTCACCCTGTCCTGGTCACTTGCCCAGCTCTTCTACCATTGACCAGTAATACACACGGCTCTGCGGCTTCGCCGTCGTGGGATGTTTGGAAATCATGTATATTTACCAAACTATAATGCTTATTTCATGGTATGTATAACTATATATTATTGATTAACTAGTTGTAAATGATTTTAAATTTAAGCCACATATTGTCTACTTGGTGGGGTTCTTGACAAGGAAAGGTGTGCCGTACAAGTGGATCATCGTGCTAGTCGTTATAATCATCGCGCTGATCGCGTATGTCCCACCACACGCTGAGTTCATGCCCAAGGATAAGAGGTTTCCGTACATCACCTTTCCATTATTACCGCCATTGCTAGCCATTGCCCTGTGCATGGTCACAGGCGAGGTCTTACCATCTTTATTCCTAGGTATATGGATAGGCGCGTTAATGGTGGCCGCATATAATCCCATAACAGCTTCATTAAAGGTGTTTGAATGGTATGTAGAGAACGCGATTAATTCATGGAATGCCACTATATTGTTATTTGACTTCGTCATCGGTGCATGGGTTGGTTTATTATATGCCTCAGGCGCCCTGCACTCAGCGGCTGAATCAATTATAAAGGGCATTAAATCTTCGAGAACAGCAAGCATAATAACATCAGTTCTTGGTTTAACAGTATTCTTCGATGACTACACAAACACGATTGTGGTTGGCAATGCATCCAGGCCTGTCACGGACAAGGTCAGAATCAGTAGAGAGATGCTCAGCTATATAGTGGATTCCACTGCAGCCCCTGTTGCTGGCTTATTCGTGGTCTCTACATGGATAGGTTACGAGGTGTCGTTGATCAACGATGCAATCGTCAAATTGCAGGAAGAAGCTGCAAATGGTGGGATACCGATAGCGCCAGATATAGCGGCATATTATGCATGGCTTAACGCTGTGCCATATCACTTCTACTCAATACTGGCAATCATCCTCGTGTTCTGGATCAGCATTACGAGGAGGCATTTCGGCCCAATGCTGATGGCTGAACACAGGGCTGTTAAGGAGGGAAAGGTTTTAAGAGATGGGGCCACACCCCTCATGCCAACTGAAGAGGTACTCGGTAGAGAACCTGTCACGGGTAAGAGGGCTTCGGGCTGGTTATTCGTGATATCCGCGATATTGCTCATATCAATAGCAATATTGGGCCTGTGGTACACCGGCGGCGTTGCGGCTATGGAGGAGATCGGCGTAGAACACTGGTGGGAGGTTGGTTTTGCCAAGGCATTGGAGTACTGTGATGCGGCCAAGGCGTTGTTCTGGGCCTCGCTTGCCGCGTATTTCTTCACCCTTGCCTGGATATTGCTCAGTAGAAACGCCAGTCTAAGAGATAGTGTGAGATATACTGTTAAAGGCATGTACTTGATGCTCTACGCCAACGCGATATTACTACATGCATGGACCATTAAGACTGTTGTCGATACACTTGGCACAGCCGATTACGTTGTACACGGTGCGTTGACCATAGGTATACCAGCGTTACTCGTGCCATTGATAATATACATGGTATCGATGTTCATATCGTTCAACACTGGCACTAGCTGGGGCACTTTTGGAATAATGATGCCCATCGCAGTGCCCATGGCGTGGAAACTAGCACTTATCCATTACCCAGGCCAGGATTGGATAGCATATATGATCATGTTCGCGGCAATAGGTGCAGTCTTCGGCGGTGGTATATTCGGAGACCATTGTTCCCCCATAAGCGATACAACAATCATGTCATCCATGTTCAGCGGTTGCGATCACATAGATCACGTCAAGACACAGTTGCCATACGCTTTATTAGCCGGCCTAGTTGGCATAGTATTGTACATCATGTTCGCGATGGGGCTAATAAACCCAGTTATATTATTAGCAATTGGCGTGGCGCTATTACTGGGATTACACTATCTGCTGAGCACGATATATGCGAAAAAAGCCCGCTTACCACCAGTGGTGCCCGATTACAAGTTGACCGAGTAGATTATTCCCCGTTGAAGGTTTTTTGTCTTTAATCCCCATGAACAATTACTTAGGGCCTATCTTCCTAATCAAATATACCAATACATCGATTTGAGCCTCCTTTAATATACCCTGTTATTAGAAATTAGAAATCAAGGTGTCTTCTAAATGCTCATACATACAAGTGATTTACACATTGGTTGCGCGATGTCAGTGCATCCATTTCTCGGCAAGGCTTATATAGATGTTTTAGAAGAAATAGCGGAGAAAGTCATGGGTCTCGATGCGAGAACACTCGTAGTAGCCGGGGACATGTTTGACAAAGCCGTGTTGGACAATTATGACCTCTTAATACGTTCAATAAAGATCTTGAGAAACCTCAGAGATAATGGGAAAGAAATAGTGGTCGTGCCCGGTAATCATGATAACTCGAGGTATAGAAAAGGGATATTGGAATTACTTGACGAATCCGGGTTAATTCGGCTATTAAGGTACGAGGAGTTATCGGGGTGGATGATTTCATTGCCACTACTTGTGGACAATGTCGTTTACTATGGAATCCCCGGGTTCAGGGGGGGCAAGGAGATCGAATACATTGATCAGGGTAAAGTGAGGTTCAAGGGAATTAATGGTAAAGGGGATAGACATGACACAGTGGTCGTGGCACATATGAGCGTGAAGTTCTCCGGTTTCGACCCCGCATCATATCATCATAGATATGGCAAGCTGAGTATCAAGGGCGATGACTTATTGGCTAAGTTACCGAGTAACACGAAATACGTTGCGCTCGGGCACATACATATGCCTATCCCCTTGGAGAAGGCCTTTAAGAGCAATATAGCATATTCAGGGGCGCCTTTAGGAATGGATTTAAACGACATGGAGGAGACATATGAATTAGCTAAAAAAGGTATATCACGTAGAGTGCTCCTCATTGATCTCTCACATGAACCGCCCTTGGTTAAGGCCTTGGAACTTGATAACGTGCCAAAAGTAGCTCTGATAGAGTCTAGCCATATCAATGTCAACGACCTTTTGATCGAAGTAAATAGCAAGGTCAAGGACATGAGCAATGAATACAAGGTGTTTATAGTAAGAGCCAGGAGTATACAACTACCCGATGCCAGACTTCACCGGGAAATCGCGGAGATGGAGAACAGGTACAAGGTGATGATCAGGGTTAGGTCGGGTAGATCTATGGGTATAGCTAGCGCCCTTCTAGGCGAGGGCCCTGTAATCGACGTACATGTAACAGGCGATTCCATATTTGAAATAGAGAAGAAGATCGTGAAAGAGATATTGTCTAGGCAAGGTCTTTCGAGCATGGTGGATAAGGCGATGTGGTTGATTGACCAACTGAGTTTGCCCAAATCCAGTGAACCCGATGAAACATATTATAGAAGACTACTAGACGAGATCTTGAGGGAGATGAAAGAGGTGATCGAGAAATGAGCTCGAAGATCCTTGAAATAATTAGAGAAGTGGCGATCAAGATGAGAGAGGACTTCGTGAAATCCCGTGAAAGCGAATTAATAAGGCTGAGAAGTGAGGCCTATAGGGCGTTTTACAAGGTCTCACCACTCGTTCCACGCGAACAAGAGGCCCCCATAGTATTTGTAGATGCTGGCTTTAACAACGTGGAGACAGATGTCTCAGTGCTATATATCATAAACATTGGTGGATGTGTGAGAGATGAGGAAGGACGTGTGAGATATGTTCATGAAATATGTGATATGCCTCCCTATGAGACCTACTTCGTATATGGGAGATGGGTTCAAGGGGAGAAGGGCTCAGAATTCGTAATCAGATTTATACCTGTCGATGAAAACCCGGTATTAATCAGGCCCGAGTCCGCGCCCAGGATCTCTGAGGAGATAACGGCTATGTTGAATAAACAGACATCGGGATCTGGCTTGAAATTAATGAGTAATTTCAAGAAATTCGTGAACTATGTGGAGGGGCTCATGGAGATCGCTTATGGGATTAAATTGAAGAGGTTTTTGCTGAAAAAGCCTATATGCGTTATAGACGGCACATTGATCAGATGGTTTAGCGTGAAGAGATCTCTGAAATCCTTTAAATTTGATGGATTAAACGTCCTTGAGAAAATAACCGGGATAGATAGAGATGTCTTGATAAATGAACTAAATGATGTAATGGGTCTCACCAAGACAACCAAGTTCACCTCATTCGCCCGTGCCAGGGAGATATTCTATGGTAACGTGGGAAGAGTAGATCTAGGTCTCTATAGCTACGTAGATGAGGAATCAGTGGAAAAAGCCTCCTCGGTGATAGAGGACATAAGGATTAAGTACGGCGTCGACATGGCCATGGATACCATTAATTTGTTCAATAAATTGATATTCCCAAGAAACGATATATGGGTTACCAGGTTCCCGATCACGACTAGCGAAAATACCGTTTTCCACCTGGAGAAATATATCCAAAGACCTCTGATCAACATTGAAAGGGGGATGGTGGTGTTTAATAGTAAATTGGCATCAGAACTAGGCAAGACCATACCAAGGGTTTCACAGGAGATCTTCTTGTATAGAACACCGGTGATCGGCCAATTACCTCATGGATTCATGGAGGTCGATGAAATGGTTAGATTGAAAAACGAGACCTTTAGAGATATATCCGAGAGCTTTGTACAAGTGATAAGGGAGATCACGGGCACTATAGGGCATCCACTCGAATATATGTTTATGAGTACTCAGAGAATGAGAATAGGCTACAGGTGAGCACATGCCTGTTAGAATAGGGTTAACATATGGATGGTCAAACGATAGAGCGCTTATCGCTGTCACCAATGACAATTATACCCCATCCTATGGCGATCTACTGTATACAATTGAGAGAAATGGCAGAGTGATTATAATGAATGTAGTTGGCTTCGAGGGCTTTTTACCGATAAGCGTTCGAAGCATAGAACCTCTTCAACAACCAGAGTTAATGAAATTCCAGAGAAATGTCGTGATCCAGGCAAGCCTATTCCTAGAGTTGATCCCCGTTAACGCGAACGAGAAAGTGCTCACAAAGGCCTCTAAGCCCCCATCCTTTATGACACCTATATATCTATTGACGAATAGCGATGATGACGCGAAAAATATAATGAGAGAGATAGGGACAAGAACTAGTGAAAAAGGTGTGGCAGTGGCGATACTGAGATCTGGTGTTGCTCATAACAAGGAGTTGGCAAGGGAGAAGCATTTCCCCGATGCAACATTTAGGCTAGACCTTCCACGTATATTGAGCAAACATGTGCTCGTTGCTGGGCAAACGGGTTCTGGTAAAACCAGTGGAATTCAAGGGATCTTGCTCAAATACGCATTAGAGTCCACCGAGAAGATGGGATGGCTGATCATAGATAGGCACGGAGAATACGTCCCAGAAGCGGGGTTTACGCCGGATAGTTTCATAGGTTATTTACTGGAGGCCATAGGCTCGAATCAATACATACACGATGTTGAGATAAAATCTATTAGGTTTGTCACAGCCAGGAGGGACAGGGATATAATGGCTAGTGAACATGGGTGTTTCAGGCTATATGAAACAGCACTAGATGCTAGTAGTGTGCTTTTCCAGGACTTTGCCGGGCTTGGCGACATCAGCCTCGAGAGGATCAGCGAAATGGATGAATTTCTCTCAATAGTGATCCACGTGATTAAAGAACTAGAGAAAGATGGGAAGATTAAAAACGCTGGTTTATTCATAACACGGAATGATGAGGCCACAGCCAACGCCATAGCATTAATACCTATACTAGTCGATAACGTGATCAGGTATGAGGGCGTAGGCGAACAAAGGGATTATAAAAAAGGACTTCACAGGATCCTCGTTGATAGGGGGATAGATGCGAGGATCTCAAGGGTTTTAAGGAGACTTGTTTTACTGAAACTGAATTGGAGAATAAAACTTGAGAGAACAAGTAGTAATAAACCCATATATATCATAGACGACTCGTTGAGTGTTGTTAAGACATCTCCTTTATTGAAAGACCCTGATGGCCTGGCTTGTTTCCTCTCATTATTCGTAGAGAAATTGGGAAAGGCATTCAATGTGAGTACAGCCAATTATCAATGGAAAGTTATATGCGAGGAATTGGAAATACCGGGTTACACTGGGCTCAGCATAGATAGCGTTATTGAATGGGTTGAGAAAGGGGATATCGTTGTAATAGATGTCTCCAGGATAGACAACGTGCAAGCAGACCTAGCCAACTTGACGATAACTAGGAGATTATTTGAAAACAGACTTGAAAAAGGAGTGGAGGAGTCTTCACGTAGTTTCACAATAGGCATAGTCTCGGAAGAGGCGCCTTTATACCTCAGCCCTGATAAAGTTACAAGCCCATATAACGTGTTCGCGAGGATAGCGAGAGAGGGCAGGAAATTCAAAATAGGCTTAATTGCCATAACACAATTAGCCACTATTATCGAGAAGCAATTACTGGCTAATTTCAACACATACATAGTGTTGAGAACGAGGAGTAGGAGTGATATAGAGTTCTTCAGGGACATCGGTATACCTGTGGAGACGCTACCATATCTCGGCGATAGAGAGGGCTATTTATATACACCTGATCTGCCGATCAAGGAGCCTGTGCCAATATATATACCTGCTTGGTTCGAGTACGCAGACAACATCATGGCCATTAGGAATAGGAGAAAGGAGCTAGGCAAGATAAAGGGAGATGTGGCCAAATTACTAATGGACATGGCGGGTTAAATGAGGATCCTGGGCATATACCTAGAGAACATCAGGAGCTATAGAAATAGCGTAATAGTGTTCCCCAACAAGGGCGTTATAGCCATTCATGGAGCAAGTGGTAGTGGCAAGACCAGTATACTGATGGCGATAAGTTTCGCTTTACTAGGGCTTGTGCCCAGATCGTGGCATGGGAACGAGGTATTCGAAGCATTCGCGTATCCAACTGGAGAAGATCTGTTAAGAGCTGGGAGCAATTATGGAAAGGTCAGACTATTGATCCAGGCGGATAGGTTATATCTAATCGAGAGAACAATTGTACGAGTAGGTGATAGGATAGAGTCGCGTGGAGGCAGGATAGAGATATATGAGATCGAGGGCGAAGAGATCAAATTGAAGAGATATGAACCATACAGTTCCAAGGAGGAGATGGATAGGAGAATACGGGAGATATTGAAAATAAGAGAAGTAGAGAAAGGAAAACCACTGTTATTCACCAATGTACTCTACGCCCCCCAGTTCAATGTACACGAAATACTCATGTTGGATAGCGAGAAAAGAAGAGAGATCATCGAGAGAGCGCTGGGATTAGAGAGATATAGAGAGTTCAGAAGGAATTATGAAAAATTGATCAGCAAGGCGTTGAACAAGGAGATCAGCAGTATCGATAACAAGATAGAAATTTATCGACAACAATTAATACAATTGGATAAAGAAAAGATCAACAGAGAGAAAAACGAGTTAGAGAAAAAATTGTCCTCGATAAAAAACGAGATAATCGCACTGGAGAACAGACTATCTGAATTAGAAAATAGAAGGGAGGAACTCGAAAGCGATCGCGATAAATACAGGGATATGGAATCAGAGTTAAAAGCACTTATCCAGAAGAGAGTTGAAATAAACGAAGAGATCGAAAGGATTAAAAAAGAATTGAGCAAACTGGGTGATCTCGTTGAACTGAGCCCACATGATCTGAGTAATCTGAGAGAGAGGATCAACAGAGAGGAACAGGAGATCGAGTCTAAAATAACCAAGTTGAGAGAAGAATTGGCGATGATTGATAAGGAAATGAACGAATTGGAATCAACGCTCTCTGAAAAAGAGAGAGAGGAGAAACGGTTTAGAGATATGTTGATGAGTAAGCAAAGAGATATAAGTTACTGGTCAGCACGCCTAGATGAGAAGAAAAGAGACCTCAAGGAGGTCAACGAGCTAATAGCCATCGGCAAATGCCCCGTCTGTAAACAACCAATCACACATGAACATGGATATGCCTTGATAAACGAGATAACAAGGGAGATGGAAGATATTGAAACTAGGTTAAAACAATTTGACAATGAATATGAAAGCCTTTCGAAGGCGCTGAAAGATGTACAACATGAGATCGAGTCGTTGAGAGGACGTATCAATGATCTCAGGAAAAGGAGAAATGTCGTTGAGGACGAAATATGGGAATTAAGCAAGAGAAGTAATTTGCTTAAAGAGAGAAAGGGACAACTCGATAAAGCCGAGGTAATGTTGGATAAGTTGAGGAAAGCGTTGGAAGAACTCGAATCCCTTAAAAGCGTTGAGAACAGGTTAAAGGACATTGAAAGATCTAAAGTGGAGATCGAGGGAGAATTGGAAAAAGTGAATCAGGAGATCAATGTTATTAGAAAGGAAATAGAGAGATTATCCAGGGAATATTATAGCATTAGTGCCGATATCAAAGTGCTTGAGAATAAACTCTTATCCATCGTGGAGTTGGAAAAATCACTTGAAAACCTTGAGAAACAGGCCAAGAAATTACATAGGCTAAGGGACATACTAGCTAAGATCAATAATGTGGTTGATATAGTTGAGAAAGAGATATCTAAGATCATGTTGGAAACTTTCAGGGGGTTTTTCTACAATTTCCTAGCATTGCTAATACCCGATCAACCAATAGAGGTGGTGATAGGCGACGATCTCTCGGTAATGCCCAGGATCAGGATAGGTGAGAGAACATATGACCTCAGATCTCCGAGCGGGGGACAGGACATAGCAATTAGCCTTGCATATAGATTGGCCCTGAACGCTACTGTGAGACAATATTCCCCGATGTTGAAAAAAGCTGTCCTCATACTCGATGAGCCAACTACTGGTTTTAGCAGAGAGCTTGTTGATAGATTGAAGAGTGTTTTAAGGGAGATAGGAAGATTGGAGGGACAAGTGATCATCGTGACACACGATGATAGCTTGATCGAAGCCGGCGATTGCAAGATACGTCTCCGCTTAGATCAGAGGAACCACGAGACAATAATTTCTTACGAGGAGTGTTTAATAGAGAATGTGGATTTCGATGAATATAGAAGAGTCATTGAGGATGTGCTAAGAGGGGTTATAAGGTCAAAGAACGTTCAAGAACAAGTGACAGATATATCCACGAGGGGGTTTAGATCAGAGATCAGGATAATCTCGGAATCCGCGAAGAAAAATATACTTGATTTCTCTAAAAAAGATAAATCCCAAGTGTAAAAGTGCCCAGGGAATAGCCCAGAGAGCCTTCAATTATTCCTCTATTTATCCTAACACCATTAAAGCAATGAATACATCCCTGATTTTTAACATTCACGCCGAGATATGCCCACTACTGGGATCACCATTGTCATGCGATCTTGTTGATATGGTATACGGCTATTTTAAAGCCCCTGCTTCCTCGATCAATTCATTGATCGAAATATTCAAACCTCTTTTATCTCTATTATATACTCATCTCCATCTATCTCCCATGTCTCCACTAATCCGCCCAACGTGCCAGCCATGTTCTTATCCTTTGTCAGTATGATCTTACTGCTCCTTGTCTCTTCCGCGATATAGTTTTTCATCTTATCCACTAATTCGAGCTTATCCTCCGGCGCCACGATCAGTGTTATTATCTTGGCCATGAGCGATAAGTTCATGATTTTCCTCATCACTTGTATTCTCCTCACGATATCCCTAGCTAATCCCTCGGCTATCTCATCCGGCCCCAGTCTTGTATCTATGGCTACAGCGCCCCATTTACACTCCTCCACACTATAGCCCTCCATGTAATATGGAACTATGTTCACCTCGTTACGCGTCAATGTTATCTCCTCGCCGTCGATCACGAATCTGTGAACTCCCTTTTCCAATATATCCCTTGCAATGCTCTCACTATTCCTTTCAATATATTCTATCACGCTTTTCGCTAAATCCCTGTACTTAGGTCCAATAACCCTGTGAAGCGGTTCTGCCTTATACCTTATTATATCGGAGATCATGGCCGTCCTCATCACTGAGACCTCTTTAGCGTTGGTTATTTGCCTAATGACCTCTATGAGTGACGTGATAGCGTCGATCACGAGCTGGTCATCTGTATAAACCAAGAGCCTTTTAATGGGTTGTCTTAACTTGAGTCTTAGCTTTGACCTAGCCCTGGATGTTGCCTGATATATTTCTCTCACAACCATCATTTTATTCTCCAACTCCGTATCTATGAATTGCTCATCCACCTCTGGGAGCTGCAATAAGTTAACGCTGTATTCGCTATGGTATTTACGGAACATTGCTTGATAAATGTACTCGGCTATGAACGGTGTTACAAGCGCGAGAAGCCTCACTAGTCTATCCAGGATATAGTGGAGAACTATGTAGACAACAATCTTGTCCGGTACATTTTCCTCGACCCATACTCTTGGCCTCACAATCCTTATATACCAGTGACTTAGGTCTTCCACGAAAAACTCCCTTATGGATCTAACCGCTTCATGTATCTCGTATCGGGACATGTATTTGTCTACTTTGCTGATCAAAGCGTTGATCCTACTCATAATCCATCTGTCTTCAGGTCTCAGGTAGTTTACGTAATCCTTTAATGCATAGTTTTCTGCGTTGAAATTATCAAGGGACATATATGTATGTGCAAACACAGCCGTGTTCCATAATATATCGAGATCTCTTATTGTTTCCTTTAACTCTCTCCACGAGAACTTGGCATCCTCCCATACAGTGTTGCTAGCGAGCCATAATCGCAATGGGTCTCTTCCAATAGCTGATATAGCCTCATCTGTTCCAACGTAGTTCCCCAGGCTTTTATGCATCTCTCTGCCTTGTTCATCGAGCATAAAGCCGTGGACAAGCACAACCTTATAGGGGGCGATATTGAATCCTAATACGCCGGCTCTTAACAATGAGAAAAACCATCCACGTGTCTGGTCATGGCCCTCCGTTATGAAATCCATCACGATATCACTCGAGCCCAGTTCATCGGGATGACCCTTGGAAGCATAAAACGCAACCCCGCTATCAAACCACACATCCATTACATCGGGTACACGCCTCATTTGATGTCCACATATTGGGCACTTTAAAACGACCTGATCTATCCACGGCCTATGAAGCTCTCTTGGTTTAAATCCACCTAGTTTCTCCAATTCACTTGAACGACCTATCACCACTTTATGGCCATTCGGACACAGCCATATTGGTAATGGAGTCCCCCAATATCTCTGACGAGATATCACCCAGTCTTGCAGATTTTCTATCATGTTCATTATCCTATCCAGCGCCCATGGAGGGATCCAATCCACTTTCCTAACTTCTTCAGCGATCTTGTTTTTCAACTTACTGATCCTTATGATCCACTGAGTTGTCGCCCTGAGTATTACGGGCGTCTTACATCTCCAACAAACAGGGTATTTATGCTTGATTGAACCAGCCCATATGAGTGCTTTCCTCTCCCTGAGATCACTTATTATATGCTCATTAGCATCCCTAACATACATTCCACTGTACTTACCGGTTTCCTTTGTGAATTTCCCCTCTTCGTCGACAGGGCACGCGATCAGATCTATCCTATACCTCTTGGCGATCTCGAAATCCTCAAAACCGTGCCCAGGCGCGGCATGCACTATTCCAGAGCCCTCATACATGGATACATATTCTGGGGCTGGATACGCCACGTGGTATTTTGATAGTTCTCTTTGAAGAGGCACCAGGTCTTCGAGCGGGTGTTCATATGCATAACCAATTAGCTCTGACCCGGGCAGTTCCTCCAATATCTCGTATCTATCAATATTACACTCCTTCATAACACTGTATATTCTCTGTTTGGCCAAGATCCATGTCTCGTTACCAACCTTGACCTTGACATATGGCTCATTTGGATTAATCATCACAAACATGTTCGCCGGCAATGTCCATGGCGTCGTCGTCCAGATCACCAGGTAGGTGTCCTCGAGGCCCTTAACCCTTAGCTTTACGTAAATACTTGGATCCTCTAATTCATGGTATTCCACTTCATACTCGGCAAGCGTTGTAGAGCACCTGGGACACCAGTATACAACTCTTTGCTCTTGTTCCAGTAATCCCAGTTCATCCGCTCTCTTAACCAACCACCACTCTGCCTCGATGTATTGGTCTCTGAGGGTTAGATACGGGTCATCCCAGTCCATTAGGATTCCTAATTCCTTAAACCACTTCGTCATGGCTTGTAGATTTGTCAATGCGAGTTTCTTGCACTCTTCTATAAATCTCTCGATACCTATTTTCTCCTCTATCTCTCTCTTAGTTCTTATCCCTAGCTTCTGTTCAACCTTAACCTCTATTGGTAATCCATGGCAATCATAACCCGGTTTATCAAATACTTTGTAGTTTTTCATTCTCCAATATCGCAACACCATGTCCTTTAATATCTTGTTCCACGCTGTACCTAGATGTGGCACGTCACCAGATGGGTAGGGAGGGCCATCCACGAAGTTAAATTGCATTTTACCCAGCGCATTCCTTGCCTTAATCATTTCATATAATTTGATCTCATCCCAGAATCTCAAAACCTTCTCCTCGACCTGATGTGGATTATATTTCCCAGATAGGCTCCACTCTTCGTTCATATAGATCGCCATTCACTGAGGCTGTAATAGTGTAATCCATGCATAAGGCCATTCTATTCTATACAGAGGTGGTTTAAAAACTATAGTGAAATATATAGGATCACTGCTATTAATATTATTGCTAATAAACACAGCATAGCGAAGCGAAGAGGCCTCAACTTGGCTAGTGTTACAATGTATGCAAGGATCACTTTTAACGACAACTTTGATCTACCACCAGGCCTTGCTCTGAATACGTATGGCTCCTCACATATGCTCAGATCAATCAATGAACCGATGATCTCCACTAGGGCCTTATACCCTGTTGGGACCAATGGTTTCCATTTAAGGGCGTGTTCTCTCCTGATGGAGAAAAACCCGCTAACAGGGTCTTTAACCGCTCTTGTTCTTTCAACGAGTATGTGGGTCAACAATATCGAGACCCTGGATATCAGTCTCCTATGGATAGGGAAACCCGTGACCATACCTCCCTTTACATATCTAGATGCGACAACGAGATCGCATCGTTCCAAACCCATGATCAAAGATGGTATAACCTCTGGTGGATGTTGTAGATCGGCATCCATAATTACTATGTACTTCCCCGAGGAATTCGATATCCCCTCGTAAATCGCCGAGGTTAATCCAAGCTTAGATGGGCGTTTAATCACTTTCACTGGGTATTTCTCAGCCAATTTTAACGCGATTTCAGCTGTGCCATCAGGGCTATTGTCATCTACAACTATTATTTCATATCTGTAATTTCTCAACACCTCCGCTATCATAGGTATCAATTTAGTTATGTTCTCTCTCTCATTATATGTTGGCAAGATCACTGAGACATCCATGGCCAGGACATCCTCGTAGAAATGCAGAACATCAATAAGTCATGTTTTCCAAGGCTGTTTTTATGTATCTGAGGACCTCTTCCTTGTTGAGAAGGGCTAGGAACGGGGCTATTCTAGGTCCATATGTTTTTCCAACAAATATTGTGTAGAAGTATTCATAGAATTTCTTGACAGTGGTGGAATCCATGTTCTTAGTTATATCCATTAAGGCGTTCTTTATATTATCCTCTCTCCACTCAGATAAACCAGCTAGGTTTTCATATATTTTCACTAATATCTCCTTGAAATCGCCAGGTATTTTCTTGGCGAATAACGCTGTCTCCTCATAGGTATTTAGCTTAAACCTCATATCAGGGGGTGAATATTTTTCAACCCATTTATACGATTTCGGCAACATCTCCAAGATCCTGCGAACACCGTATTGAGTCGGGTGATCTGATATGTGGCCGCTAATTCTCAATCGCGACAATGCTTCATTGCCCCATTTATCTGGCGATAATATCTGAGCCAATATGGCTATATGCGTATATGACACTTGCTCTGGCATTTCACGTGGAGGCCCTCCTCTTGGATAGCTAAGTTCATAGCTCCTCTTCATCAAAACCTCCTCTTCATCGTCCTTCGCTTTTTCCAATCCATAATAGATCCTCTCTGCCTTGAAGTATAGGTTATAGTACTGTGGGATTTCGTGAAGCCCCACATTATATTTCTTCATAGGCGGTGTCTTCAACACCATAAACCTATACACATGAGGGTGGGCTACTTCGATCCAATCTCTGGGCGTGAACCCTATGAAATCGCTACTCCCCATATCGGCTAATTTACCCTCTGGCGTCCTCAGTTCTACCCATTCATAGGGTAATCCCTCTGGGGGCTGTATACCGTAGACATTGATAGCCAAGTCTACGCAACTATCTCTACTGCCACCTGGCATCGCGTGGTCCTTTCCATATGGTTCGAAATCCACGTTCAACGCCCACCAAACACCTACCCATTCTATTCTCCACATTAATTTCCCATCAGAGATCTTGGCTTCTCCGCGGAATCCACAGTTTTGGCAAACATACTCCACTGTCTCCTTGTCTATAATCCTAATCGCCTCTGTCGTGTCTATTCTACCACAGTTCTGACAAATTGGCTCAAACGGTATCCAGTCATCGCTATATGGCTTTCTACCCCTATACTTGTTAACGGTCTTGACTACTTCTCTCCGTTTCTCGAATGTTATATTGACAAATTCCTTTAACCTTGTATTATACAGCTCAGTGGTCGTGATCACCTCTATTTCGCCATCTGTGAAGTCTTTGATGAATGGGCCAAAATCCTCCCAGTAATGATCTACCCAGTTTTTATGACAGCCCTTTGGATCTGGGACCCTTATCAATGGCCAGCCCTTGTACTTATATGCTTCATCTGGTTTTTCGAAGACACTTAGTTGCGATTCCTTGCCTTTCCAAGCATCCTGTGTATATAGCGTGAGGTATTGTTTTATCCTAAGACCTCTCGCGCTTAATATCTTTCGAAGGGTCTCCGTTATTATTATCTCGCCTCGTAATCTACCCACATGTTGAAGCCCAGATACCGATAAACCCCCGTTGAACACGTAAATCTCTTTTCCTCTTTTCAGCAGTTTCTCGTAAAGGGCATCGGCTAATTCATCGATCCAGTGCTTGGCCATATCTAATCACACGAGCTGTATAGTGAGTATTATTTCAAGAATTATTAAATAATGCTTCTTCATGTTTAATAACTAAACATGACATGAAGGATAGGACAAGCCAGGGTGTATGGATTGAGTTTTCAGAGAAGACAGGAGTTTCTAGCCTGGTTGAGGAATGTTGAAAGAAAATGGCAAAACATATGGAGGGAGAAAAAGGTTTTCGAAGCTGAGCCCGATGAGAATAGGCCCAAGTATTTCATAACAGTTCCATACCCTTATACAAACGCCCCTCTACACATAGGGCATGGCAGGACTTATACAATTGGCGATATCGTAGCGAGGTATAAGAGATTGCGTGGATACAACGTGTTGTTCCCAATGGCTTTTCACATAACCGGAACACCTATACTAGCTGTCTCAGAAATGATCGCGAGAGGGGATCAAAAGACCATTGACTCCTACAGGAAATACATCAGCTACTATGTACAAGACCCTGTTCAAGTAGAGAAAATACTTGAATCCTTTAAAGATCCGTTAAACCTGGCGGTTTTCTTTGCTGAAAGGGTCCAGGCAGATTTCGAGGCATTAGGGTACAGCATTGACTGGCGTAGAAAATTCCACACAGGTGAGCCTATTTATCAGCGCTTTATCACGTGGCAATATCTGAAATTATGGGAGAAGAACCTGATTACTAGGGGCGATCACGTGGTTACGTACTGTTTGCTTCACAAACAACCAGAGGGGGAGGATGATATCCAAGACGCTGATGTCAACCCAGTCGAAGTGGTTGAATACGTTGCTGTTAAGTTCAAACTAGTCGACAGCGATGAATACTTGTTAGCGGCGACGCTTCGGCCAGAAACCATATACGGTGTTACAAACATATGGGTCAAGCCATCGGCGAAATACGTAGTGTTTCAGTGGAATGGAGAGAGATATCTGATATCTGAGAAGGCGTTTATGAAGTTCCAGTATCAACACCCCGAAGAGGAAATAAAAATCACGCAAATAATTGAGGGCAAAGAATTAATCGGCAAATACGTTGTCTCACCATTTGGAAAACAAGTTATAATATTGCCAGCGGAGTTCGTCGACGAGGAGAACGCTACTGGCATTGTCTACTCAGAACCAAGCGATGCGCCCTACGACTACGTAGCTCTCATCGAGTTGAAGAATAAACCAGAATTGCTTAAGAAATACGGGATTGATCAATCAATTGTCAACGCAATAGAGCCTGTCAAGATAATACATGTACCCGGCATTACAGGGCATCACGCCCAAGTGGTAGTTGAGAGATTGGGCATTAAATCCCAGTTAGATCCCAGGTTAGAAGATGTTTCAAGAGAGGTGTATAGGGAGCAATTTTATAATGGCATAATGATTGTAGATGACCCCGATGTCAAGGGGCTATTGGTGAGAGATGCCAGGGAGAAAATCAAGGATAGGCTCTATAGCAATGGATTAGCAATCCCATTCTATGAATTGAATAGAAAGGCTTGGTGTAGATCAGGCGGAGAGATAATAGTGGCTAAAATAAAAGGACAATGGTTTTTGAATTACAGCTTGAAATGGCTCAAAGATCTGGCCAGGAAATACCTGGAGAACAACATAATAGAGGTAATACCGGCGAAATATAAGAAAATGTTCCTCGACACACTGAACTGGCTCGACAAGAGGCCATGTGCAAGGAAACGTGGAATAGGTACAAAACTTCCATGGGACGAGGAGTGGATCATAGAGAGCCTAAGTGATTCGACGATTTACATGGCCTTTTACACCATAGTTCACTTGATCAGGGAAAACAACATAGATCCCTCGTTGCTATCCCCTGAGGTATTTGATTATGTATTCCTGGGTATAGGCGATCCAGCCGAGATCTCATCTAAAGCTGGGGTGCCCGTAGAGGTTTTGGACAAAATGAGAAGGGAATTCACTTACTGGTATCCCGTAGACCACAGGCATACCGCGATACCACATATATCAAACCATCTCTCATTCTTCATACTCCACCATATATCAATATTCCCCGAGAAATACGTGCCCAGGAAAATCACTCTCAATGAAACAGTGATAAGAGAGGGTGCTAAGATGTCTAAGAGCAAGGGCAATGTCATACCATTGCGTGACATAGCTAATTTATATTCAGCTGACTTGTTCAGAATCTACATGGCGTGGGCAGCAAACCTTGATAGCGTTCTTGACTGGAGAGAGGCCGAGGTTGAAAAGGTGATCGATAGTCTCATGAAATTCGTAAACATGGCGAAACAGGCCATAGAGGTCGACGAGTTATCGACGAATCAGAGCCAGGACATATATACAACCTGGTTCATGGACAAGTTCTACGCTAAAATAAAAGAAGCCACGAAAGCAATAGAGGAAATGGAGATCAGGGAATATGTGCAGAAGGCGTTCTTCGATGTATTGTCGTTGATAGATAAGTACAAGGACATGGTAGGTGATAAATACGTTCAAGGCACGAGAAAGATCCTGAGAGATTGGATAACAGTGTTAAACCCTGTCATACCTCACTTAACAGAGGAGATAAATTCCATGCTAGGCTACACCGATATATTATCGATATCAAAGTGGCCTGTGATCAAGGAACCCGTGGACGAGGAGCTCGACATAATTGTGGATAACGTAGAGTCTGTCCTAAACGATCTAAGGGAGATAATATCGTTGATCAAGACAACTCCTCGCAAGGCCTATATAATAGTGGCACCAGAGTGGAAACGAGAAATCGCGAGATCAATAGTTCAAAACACCTCTTTAAAGGTGATAATAGACATCATGAGGACTAGTTATGGATTAAAGGGGAGGGAAATGGAGATTGTGGATACCTATAACTCGTTGAAGAAAATTGACTTGACAAACATATTGAAGACTAGTAGTAAGAGAGAATACGAGGTCTACAAGCATGTTGTAAGCTATTTGAAAAACAAACTAGGGCTAGATATAGAGATCCTGTGGGAAGATGAGGCGAGAGCCAGGAATATACCAAAGGCTGAGAGAGCGCTTCCATTAAAACCAGCTCTTTTCGTGATATAGAACCAAGGCATTTAATAGGGTTACCCTATGTTCGAGACATTAGTAAACATCATTTTAATTTTCATGACCTATTTCATACAGTTATTTGCAATCATGAACCCGTTTTCAGTCATACCGACATACCTCGCCCTCACACAATCGATCAGCGCGGATAAAAGAAAGGAAATAATTAAGAAAGCCTGGATCGCCGGTATGTTGATAGTATTGGTCTTCACACTGGCTGGCCACTATATTCTCCAAGCATTCAATGTATCCATAGCTGGGCTGAGAGTTGGTGGAGGGATCTTGTTGATAACCATAGCACTCGATATGTTGGGCGACGAGGTTAGAACAAAGCGTGTTCACCCATCCGACATAGCTGTTGTCCCCATAGCGACCCCGTTGTTAATAGGACCTGGGACCATAACAACAATATTGTTATTGACATCGGCTAAGCCTGGCGATGCGTTCAACATAGTGCTAGTGCTAATAGCTGGTTTGACAGCGTGTGGTTTTTCATTCTTTTTACTTAAAATCAGCGATAACTTGGTAAAGTACCTTAAATTATCCACTGTCAGAGCCGTCGGGAGATTCATGGCGCTGATAATAGCCGGCGTGGCAGTTGAGATGATCGTGAAAGGCCTGCATACGTATTATATATCGTATTTTAAGAGTTGACATGGTGTTTTAAGTAGTTAAAAGACCTCCGTACTTATCAAGGAAACTAGGTAGTTTAAATAACTTGATACATCGTAATTGTAGATTTGATGATGAGGAACCTTGGAAAGGAGTAGAAATGACATGGGCCCCGCATAGCTGATGAAAGCTTTTTATTATACATCTCCCTACTTATTTAGTGGTGAAGAACATGGCTAAGTACAGGGTAAAGATAGAGCCCAGAGAGAACTGCATATCTGACATGGTCTGTGTCTCCATATGTCCTGACGTGTTTGAAATGAATCCCGATGATAACAAATCACAGATAACAGAGAAATTCAGAGAAAGTGGCAATATAGCGGTCGGCATTATACCAGAGGACTTAGTGTCCTGTGCCCAGGATGCTGCAAACGCTTGTCCTGTCCAGATCATATATATAGAGAAGATTGAATAGACGTTTTTTATACCTCCTCCACATATTAATCGCGCGTAATCCACTGGTTCTCTACTAGGTGATCATGGAGTGGATATCAAGAACGTAGTGGAAATAGCCATCAAGGTACTCTTGGATAGTATAAGGTATAAGACTGTGCTCGGAGAGGAGTACGAGGCAGCCGTGGATTATTACAGGGAGCTTTTATCTAACTACGGAATACACGTCACTGTGCACAGAGTGCCTGATGAGTATTTGGCTAGTGTTTTGCCCAAGCAATTTCACCCTGAGAGACCTAGATACATATTATTGGCCAGGATAGGACATGGCTACAAAGTGCTCCAGTTCAATGGCCATTACGATGTGGTTCCCCCAGGTGAAGGGTGGGAAACAGATCCGTTCACACCGGTTATAAGCAATGGTAGGTTATATGGACGAGGTTCTAGTGATATGAAAGGGGGGATAGCAGCTGTGTTGGCAACACTAATATATTTCGCCCAAAAAACCCGAGAACCCGAGATAGTCGTCGAGGCTGTTCTTGTCCCTGACGAGGAAATAGGCGGAGTTAGTGGAACCGGTTATCTCGTTAATCAACTTGGAAGTAGACCAGACTGGGTAGTCATAGCTGAGCCGTCAGGCATAGACACCATATATCTAGGTCACCGTGGCAATGTATGGGCCGTTGTGAAGACATTTGGCAAACAAGCACATGGATCTGTGCCATGGCTTGGAGATAATGCATTCGAGAAAATGATAACACTGGCCAAGGAGTTTCTCAATAGGTATAAGCTATTACTGGATCGCAGGGTTAGTAAACATAGCTATGAACACCCTGAGGCATCAAAGCCATCTATAACGGCGGGCGGCCTCCTGATCTCCCCTGGCGCTGTCAACATCGTGCCCGGTGTTTCGGGTTTCAGTATTGACCGGAGACTCATTATAGAGGAGAAAGCAGATGATGTAGTTGTTGAGATAAAGGAACTCATCGATTCGATTAGCCGGGAAATCGGCATTAAGGCTGAAGTCGAGATTGTAGATAAATCTGACCCGGCATATACCTCTGAGGACTCATACATAGTGAGGGCCCTTGAAACCGTGATCGCTGAGAAAATCGGTACAATGCCTCGTAAGCTCATTTGTAGTGGCGGGCTAGATCTAAAGTACTATAGCAACAAGGCGATACCAGCGATAGCGTATGGACCCGGTTCAACCGATATGGCCCATAAGCCAAATGAGTATATAGAATTATCAGATATAGAGAGGGCGATCAATATATATATAGAATTGATCAAGAAACTGGAGAGCCAAGCCGTCAGTTAAGCTTATTTATGATGTTTTGCATAGGAAAACAAAGTATTGCTCAAGACCAGTGGGGATGCAATGCCAGTCAAGATAATGATCGCTAATCGAGGAGAGATAGCGATAAGGATCGCTAAAACCCTATTAGAAAACGGCTACATGCCTGTGGGCATATACACAAAGAGCGATTCCAACTCTTTGCATCGTCGTTTCCTAGTGGAGGACAGAGAGGTATCCAGCTACCTCAACATAAGCGAGATCGTGGAAGCGGCTGTCGATATGGGTGCCGAGGCTATACACCCAGGTTATGGGTTTCTGAGTGAAAACCCAGAATTCGCTAGAGAGGTCTTGAAAAACGGCTTGATATTTATTGGCCCTCCCCCCAACATCATGGCAATGGCTGGGGATAAGATTGTCTCGAAGATCTTTGCCGAGAGACTAGAAGTGCCTACTTTGCCGTGGATCGAGGCCAAAGATTTCGACGAAGTGCTCGAATTCGCGAAGATACATGGATATCCATTGATAATAAAAGCTGCTGGAGGAGGTGGTGGTAGGGGTGTTAGGATAGTGTATAATGAAAAAGAGCTAAAGAAATCACTCGAAGTAGCCAGGAAAGAAGCCGAGATCGCGTTCGCTGATCCAAGGCTTTTCGTTGAGCCATACATACCTATCTCTAAGCACATCGAGGTACAAATACTAGGTGATGGGGATAACATCGTTCACTTGTTTGAAAGAGAATGTAGTATTCAAAGGAGGTTTCAGAAAATAATTGAAGAAGCCCCTAGTCCATCATTATTTGATAATGAGCGTAATAAGTTATACAACTATGCAGTTGAGATGGCTGAACGACTCAGGTATAGAAATGCCGGCACAATTGAATTCGTATTTGATCTGAGGAGAAGGGAGTTTTACTTCATGGAGATAAATACGAGAATCCAGGTAGAACACCCTGTCACCGAGATGATCACTGGGATAGATATAGTGAAAAAACAGGTGGAAATAGCCTTATACGGCGTACTTGATATAAAGCAAGGGAGCATTCTGAGACATGGCCATTCAATAGAGGTCAGAATCTACAGCGAAAACCCGATCACAGGTGAGCCGTCTAAAGGGAAAATAACATTTTATCACGAACCCAGTGGACCAGGTATCAGGGTTGATTCAGGTGTCTGCGATGGATCTACAATATCGGGGGAATACGACCCCATGATCGCCAAGTTAATAGTGTGGTCCCCGGATAGGTGGAAAGCATTAGAGAGGCTCAGAAACGCCCTAGCAGAGTTCAGGATTGAAGGAGTGTCCACTAATATCCCATTACTGAGACAGATAATTTCTACCGAGGAGTTCGTAAACGCCACGTATACTACTAGGTTTTTCGACGAGAAACGGGAATTGTTCGTCAACAAGCTATTAAACGAGGCCTTAATCCATTCATTAACAGCGGTAGCGTTGGTTGAGTTCGGTGAAAAAGGAGTGAAGAACTATCTTGGGAAATACCCATTGTTACATAGAATACGTTCAAGCGAGAGAATTGACATGGCTAAGAGACATGCATGGTATTACTACAATGTTGTCAAAGACCTTGCCGACAGGATATCTAGGAGATCGTCGAAGAGATTTGGGAAAAATACAGGACAATGACATGTTTCAATATATATTGTATTTCTATGTATAAAGAAAACTTTTATAACCCTTATCGAGAAGGATACCTTTTCAGGTGGTTTAATGAGTAGCAAAGAAACCAGGTTCGTGCTCTGGTTAGAGGAAGTGAGGAAGGAAGATGTCCCATTAGTTGGTGGCAAAAATGCAAATCTAGGAGAAATGATGGCAGCTGGAATACCAGTGCCTCCTGGATTCGCTGTCACCGCGTATGCATTTAAATACTTCATGGAGAAAACCGGGTTGGGCCAGAAGATCTACGATATGCTGAGAAAACTCGATGTAAATAACACCAAGGAATTGGAGGAAACCACTAGGAAAATAAGGGAGATGATATTAAGCCAGCCAATGCCACGGGAGGTGGAAAACGAGATCAAGATGTATTATAATGAATTAGCTAAGAGGTTGAACATGGATCCAGCGAAATTACGAGTAGCTGTTAGAAGTAGTGCTACAGCCGAGGATTTGCCCGAGGCTAGTTTTGCTGGACAACAAGACACATATCTCAATGTCTACGGCGCTGAGAAAGTCGTCGAACATGTTAAGAGATGCTGGGCAAGCCTTTTCACAGCGAGAGCAACATTCTATAGAGTTGCTCAAGGGATACCACACGAGAGAACACATATGAGTGTTACGGTTCAGAAAATGGTCAATAGCAAGGCAGCTGGTGTTATGTTCACATTACACCCGGTGACAGGGGATGAGAACGTAATAGTCATAGAGAGTAGCTGGGGTCTCGGAGAATCTGTTGTTGGTGGCAAAGTAACTCCGGATGAGTTCATAGTTGATAGGAAGAGTATTGATATCGTCGAGAGGAGAATTAACAAGAAGACGTACATGATAACGTTTGATCCAAGTATAGGTAAAAACATCCACTTAAAGTGGGAAGATGAACAAAGTAAGTGGGTTGCAGAGGAGGGAGTAGAACCGCAAGCACCGTTGGTCCAGATCGCCCATCCCGAAAAGCCCTCGCTAACAGACGAGGAGGTTATTAGATTAGCAGAGCTAGGCGAATTAATATACAAACACTATGGAAGACATATGGACATAGAGTGGGCAGTAGACCTGGATCTACCGTTCCCGCAAAACGTGTTCATAGTACAAGCAAGGCCCGAGACTGTGTGGAGTACTAAGAAAGCAAAAGAAGCCGCTAAGAAACCAGCCGAGGTTACTGGTAGAAAAGTGGTGAAATTGTCTGAGGCCAAGGTGCTTGCAAGAGGCCTACCTGCGAGTCCTGGTATAGGCGCAGGCGTTGCCAGGGTGATATTTGATCCCAAGAGCCCTGAGGCATTAGAGTTCAAAGAGGGCGATATCCTCGTAACAAGGATGACAGACCCTGACTGGGTACCATTAATGAAAAAAGCCGCTGCAATAGTCACAGATGAAGGTGGTATGACAAGCCACGCCGCAATAGTCAGCCGTGAACTAGGTATACCATGTGTAGTTGGAACTGGCAATGCGACAAAGGCCGTGGTGTCAGGTACAGAGGTCACAGTTGATGGTAGTAAGGGAGTCATCTATGAGGGTATAGTTGAAGAGTTGGCGAAGCCGAAGACGGAGGCCATTCCTGCGGCCGGCGTGGTAGCGGCTGTAGGTATTAGCCCAGAGCAACTATTACCATTATACCCTGTGACAGCCACTAAAATCTACATGAACCTTGGTGAACCAGATGCCATAGACAAATACAAGGACCTTCCATTCGACGGAATAGGCCTAATGAGGATCGAGTTCATATTCACAGATTGGATCGGATATCATCCAATGTATTTGATCGACACTGGTCAACAAGACTTCTTCGTGAATAAGCTAGCCGAGGGAATAGCTAAAGTAGCTCAGGCCATATATCCAAGGCCGGTAGTAGTGAGATTCAGTGATTTCAGAACAAATGAATTCAGAGGATTAAAGGGTGGTGAAAAATACGAACCAGATGAGAGAAACCCAATGATTGGCTGGAGAGGTGTTAGCAGGTACATACACCCCAAGTATGAACCAGGTTTCAGGCTGGAGTTAAAGGCCATTAGGAAAGTAAGAGAAGAGTTTGGCTTAATAAATGTATGGGTCATGTTGCCATTTGTGAGGACAACCTGGGAGGTCAAACGCTTACTAAAGATCATGGAAGAGGAGGGATTAAAGAGAACTAAGGACTTCAAAGTGTGGATCATGGCTGAGGTCCCAAGTGTAGCATTGCTCGCAGAGGAGTTCGCTGAACTGGTCGATGGATTTAGTATTGGAAGCAACGACTTGACACAACTAGTTCTTGGTGCTGACAGAGATAGCAATATATTGGCAGAGATGGGATATTTCGATGAGAGAGATCCAGCCGTGTTAAAGGCTATAAGCATGATAATAAGAGGGGCTCACAAAAAAGGTGCAACAGTGAGTATATGTGGACAAGCCCCAAGCGTGTACCCAGAGATAGTGGAGTTCTTGGTAAGAGAGGGCATAGACAGCATAAGTGTTAATCCAGATGCTGTGATACCAACAAGGAGATTGGTTGCCAGTGTTGAGAGAAAGATTATGTTGGAAAGGCTTGAAAAAATAGCCGAGAAATTAAAGGACCTGAACTTTTAATTGACCTCTTTTTTCCCTTTCTAAGTGCTCTTAAAACCAAAACATTATCCCCATTACTCTAATGCATCATGTATTATGATGTTCCTCTTTAGATCAATTGACTTAATAAGCCTTGTCTACTATATTTAATCGGTGTCATCATGCCGCGGAAAGTCGTGATTATAGGTGCCAGTGGAAGGGATTACCATAATTTCAATATCTATTTTAGAAATAACCCTGATTACCACGTCGTGGCCTTTCTACAGACCCAAATACCAGGCATAGCTGGTAGGAGATATCCTCCATCCCTTGCCGGGCCTGGGTATCCAGAGGGGATCCCGATATTAGGATTGAAATACCTAGATACGATTGTGAAGACTTATGGAGTCGAAGAGGCCATACTAGCGTTCAGCGATCTAACGTACCAGGAGCTCGGACAGCTAATATCCAAACTCATGTCATTGGGTTTGACCTTTAAAATACTGGGCCCAGCTGAGACTATGCTTGAAAGCGTTAAACCAGTAATAGCTGTCACAGGTGTCAAGACTGGTTCAGGTAAAAGCTCGGTATCCAGGGAAATAGCGCTAGAGCTTAGCAAAAGAGGGTTGAAAACCGGAATAGTTAGACACCCAATGCCATATGGTAATTTGGAGAAATCGGCTGTACAGGTTTTTAGGAGTATTGATGACTTGGATAAATACGGCGCTACTATAGAAGAGAGAGAAGAGTATGAACACTATCTCAGGCTGGGTTTCTCAGTTTACGCTGGAGTCGATTATGGAAACATACTCAGAATTGTGGAATCAGAGAATGACATCATACTATGGGATGGAGGTAATAATGACTGGCCATTCTATAAGCCTGATCTCATGATCACCGTTGCCGATGCCATGAGGCCTGGCATAGAGATATCGGCATTTCCCGGCGAGATGAACATATATATGGCTGACATTGTCTTGGTGAACAAGGTTGACCAAGCTAAGCCAGGGGCAGTGGATACCATAAAGAAAAACATATTAACTAGGAACCCCAAAGCCGTGATCTGCCTCGCCATTAGTGATGTAGTAGTTGATAACCCATCGATAATAGAAGGAAAAAAAGTCCTCGTGATTGAGGATTCACCAACCATAACCCATGGTGGTTTACAATACGCAGCCGGCTATGTAGCGGCGTTGAAATATGGCGCGGAGATCGTAGATCCAAGGCCATATGCCACTAGGTTTTTCCAGGAGATATATAGCGAATACCCACACATAGGCCCAGTTCTCCCAAGTACTGGTTATAATCCCAGCCAATTAAAAGAACTAGAAAAAACGATCAATAATATGCCCGTTGATGCAGTTGTCCTGGGCACTCCATCTGATATAACTAGGCTTATAAGGGTGAATAAGCCGGTGGTGAGAGTTGAGTTCAGAGTGAAAATAGTGGAAGGCCCATCGTTCAGCGAGATAGTGGATATGTTTCTGGAGAGATCTAGGAATAAATACGAACAACGATGATTAAAGTAAGCGGGAATAGATTCAATATATATGCAAGGTTTAAAAACAGGTATAATGTTTTCTTTATCAGTAAATACATGTAAAATACATGTACTATGTTCGAAAGGGGTTGTTTAGTGATATATAAATTAGCTGGAGAACAGGTATATGTCCCTGACTACAGTGTCTTAGTACAGGGCTTGGTATCCAAATTTGTATCGGAAGGAGTAATTAACGGTAGAATAGCTGTTCACAGGGCTATAATATATCTTCTAGAACAATACGCGAATAAAGGCAAAGTTGTGGGATTTGCCGGTTTAGAGGAGATTAAAAGACTCAGAGAGATGCATGAGAAAGGAATCATAACACTTGAATATGTCGGTGAAAGACCTAGGTTCATGGATAACAACGAAGATTTCGTAAACAACATCAACGCCTTGATCAGGGATACAGCGTTATCACTAGATGCCACGTTGATAACTAGTGATAACATCCAGTACACAGTCTCAAAGGCACTCGGTATACGTGTCATGTACATAAAGCCCGAGAAAAGCCAGAAACTGGAGTTTGAGAAATACTTTGGAGAGAACACCATGAGTGTTCACTTAAAGGAGAATGCCGTTCCAGTTGCAAAAGTTGGGAGACCTGGTGAATGGAGATTTGTGAAACTAAGTGATAAGCCATTGCAGAAACAGGAGATAGAGCGAATGGCCAACGAGATCATAGAGGAGGCGAAAAGGAGAAACGACGCATTCATAGAGATAGATAGAGCCGGTTCCACAATAATTCAACTAGGTACATATAGAATAGTCATAACTAGGCCGCCGTTAAGTGATGGATGGGAGATCACGGCTGTAAGACCCTTGAAGAAACTGAGGCTAGAAGATTACAACCTATCACCAGAGCTGATTAAGAGATTAAATGAGAGGGCTGAGGGCATATTGATAGCCGGGGCACCTGGTATGGGCAAGACAACGTTTGCACAGGCACTCGCCGAGTACTATATGAGGATGAACAAGATCGTGAAAACAATTGAATCGCCGAGAGACATGATCCTGCCAGCTGATGTAACACAATACAGTAAGAACTATGCTGATATCGGAGAGCTTCACGACATATTGTTGTTATCCAGGCCGGATTACACAGTGTTCGACGAGATGAGGAATGACGAGGATTTCAAACTATTCACAGATCTCAGATTAGCCGGGATAGGCATGATCGGCGTTGTACACGCAACATCTCCAATAGACGCTATACAGAGGTTCATAGGTAGAGTGGAACTAGGTATGATACCGTCAATCATAGATACGGTGATATTTATTAAAAATGGCCAAGTTGACAAGGTCTATGAGATCAGGATGACAGTTAAATTGCCTACTGGATTGAAAGAGGCCGAGTTAACGAGGCCAGTGATTGAAGTAAGGGATTTCCTGACAAATGAACTAGAATACGAGATATACACTTTCGGCGAACAAACAGTTGTTGTCCCTGTTAAGAAACTCAGACATCGCGGTGGCGATAGAGAAGAGCTCTTGGAGAAAGCCAGGAACATTATACCACAAGCAGATATAAAGATAGACGAGGAAGGCATATCTGTTATTATAAGGAAAGACCTTGTCAGGACATATAAGCGAAGGATAAATAGGTTGAAGAAACTTGGAGAAAAATACGGAGTCAACGTAAAACTGGTGACACGGGATTAATGCTCTCTCTGCATATAATCCGTTAACTTTCGAGCACTCTTCACAACAGATATCAATGCCTCTAGCCTAATCCCCTCGTGCACATGATCTACGCTTAATTTGTAATTACCTTGCTGTGTTTTCTCTAGTTTTTCAACAGGGATAAAGAACCATTCACCGGTACCTATTTTCTTAACAGCTATATACGCCTCTCCACCAGATCTATTGGCGAATTCCAATAACTTATCGACTTGTTCGCCCCTGATATAAAGAGGTCGATCTTCTTTCATTGTTTTTGCTTCGATCACTATTACTTTACCCCTATATATCGCTACTATATCTGGGTATCTAACTCTCTTAGCCTTACTACCACTAGCTGGGGCCCTCATCACGGCAAATCCATATTCCCATAATCGCCGAACCAGGTCTCTTTCATGTGAAAACCCCTTAACTCTTTTGCTCATGACTCAGCCCTTTAATTAGAATACGCGGTGTCTTAATTATTTATAACCAAAACCTGTTCATTGATCAGGCATGTGTAGATTCGACACCACGCATTATAGCCAATTATTTAAGCTGAATATGCCTTGTAACATCAGGAATCGGGGGTGCCACTTGACACGGGTTATGTTAGAGGGTATCACCAAGTACTTCGGCAAAGTCATCGCCGTGGACAACGTCTACTTGAACGTAGAGAAAGGAGAACTATTCACAATACTGGGTCCCAGTGGTTGTGGCAAAACAACCACGTTGAGAATAATAGCGGGGTTTGAATTGCCCGATAAGGGTAAGTTATATTTCGACGATGAAGATGTAACGTATTTGAAACCGTATAAGCGAGGCGCTGTAATGGTTTTTCAGAACTATGCATTATGGCCTCATATGACCGTTTATGAGAACATAGCGTATGGACTTAGGGTTAAACGTAAGGAGCTCGGGCTTTCAGAGAGAGACATCAAGGAGAGAATTGAGTGGGTATTGGAATTGGTCAAGTTAAAGGGCTTGGAAAATAGATATCCTTTACAATTAAGTGGTGGACAACAACAAAGAGTGGCATTGGCGAGAGCATTGGTGGTTCAACCAAGGGTTTTACTTCTCGATGAGCCACTCAGTAATCTGGATGCCAAGTTAAGAATTGAGATGAGAGAGGAATTCAGGAGAATACAGCGTGAACTAAAAATAACCACGATCTACGTTACTCATGATCAGGCCGAGGCCATGAGCATTAGCGATAGAATAGCAATCATGGACAAGGGCAAAGTGATCCAAGTGGGAACACCGCAAGAGCTATATTTTAAGCCGAAACATCTATTCGTAGCGGATTTCTTGGGGAGAAGCAATATTTATCGCGGAGAGGTAGTTGGCCGTGAAAAAAACATCGTAATGGTTAGAATAGAGGATTTACACAATGTTGTAATTAAAGGCATAACGCCATTTGAGGATAAGCCATCATCTCGCATTGCTGTCGTGATAAGGCCTGAGATAATAAAATATGGTGAACATGCAAGGGAGGATCATGTGGTTCTAAGAGGTGTCGTGGAATCCGCAATGTTTATAGGAGATCGGATCGAGGCCAGGATAAGGATTGGGAAATTATCACTTGTTGCTTATTTCCCTAATACCCTTAACGTGACGATAGGACAAGAGATCGTTTTCTCGATACCGTGGAGGAATGTCATAATCTTACCTCTTTGACGAACGAGATGAGCCATTTTCCACCAATTCTCTCAATACTATATATCTCTCTCCTGATATCGCCGAGCTCCATTTTGAACACATGTAATTCCAACTTGTTCTTACCCATATCGAGCACCATGAAAGACGGAGTATAACTACCTCCCCCACCACCCCATACACCTGTCAGAGAACCCGGGTTCAGCAATAGCTCACCTCCCGTAATGCTTGTTTTCACGAAATCTGAGTGAGTGTGACCAGATATCAATATGTCCACTCCAAGTGATGAAGCCGCTTTCGATAAACCCTTTGTGTCCCCTCTCGGATATATGCCATCTCCATGTATCATTCCTACCTTGAACCCCTTAATCTCCAAGATAACTTTTTGGGGAAATGTGAGCACATCCATATTGCCTCTCACAATGAAAAGGGCTTTACTAATAGATCTAAGCCAATTAAAAACCTCCATGCCAGTTAAATCGCCCGTGAAAAACACCATTTCCCAAGGAGACCAGTTTTCAATCAATTGCCTGAATCTCGGGTTTATCCTCTCAGCTCTATCCGGTACGTGGCTATCCCCGGCTATCAATATATACATGGTCATACCTCAGTCGGGTATGTTTTCGTCATTAACTATTCGGGTCCGGGGGTAAATCATCACTGTGTTATCCTAATATTTCTTTAAATTCTAAATTAGGGTTTAGGGTTTTAAGTAGAATCTAGTCCACATGTTTCAGGTTATCCAGTACCCTTATCAACAAATAGTTATATGGAAACGGTATGAGAAGGTATTCAATTAGTTTGAATTCATCGAGTGTTTTCAACATCTCTATCACGTTTATCGCGACGTCTTCACCGCCCTTTAAATAACCCTCCAATAGATCTTTAATCATTTTCGTATAACCACTAGCCTTTACCAAGAACTTGTTGTAACCATCAATTGTCAAAGTGGACAACAATACAAGCAGATCCCATGCATAATATCTAGTGTTTGATTCCCTAGTCGCTTGTTCAGCGTCAATGATGTAGATATCCCCGCTACTTGTGTATATGAAATTGGATATTTTTACATCTCCAAGTGCCCATCCAGATCTATGTAATTGCCCAAGCCTCATACCCATGTAACTGTGTATAAAAGGCGGCGAATCTGGGCCATAGGTTTCTCCAGGTACGTATTCTCTCACAACGCTTAGATCTGTGTAATCTATGAGAAGTATTTCAGGTTTTCTGAAATAATCAGGTGCATTCTTCATGTACTCTATTTCTCTTTTCAGCCTAGTAAGTGGCGCTGTTTTAAAAGGATAAATACCCCTAGCTGGGATATTCAGCAGATACCATTTCAGTAAACCGAGCTCATTGCTATAGTTTTTAACAACGTATGTCTTATTGCCCACTATGATTATTCTTGACTGTGTAGCTATGTTGTCAAGTAATTTCAACGGGCTTAATCTCATTTCTCCATCACTCCAGGAGATAGTGTGGGGGCTCTATTATTTTCTTGCCTACAACTACTTGATCTATGCTATGTATCACGCCACCTTTTTTCTCAATAACCTCCTTGATATCGTCAAAGACGATCTTTTCACCTTCGATCACCACTAATATGTTCTGTGTATCGACATCTACTTCCTTGACAGTTATGTTAACGGATTCCACACCACTCAGTACTAGCAATGAATCAGCCAGGTCTATTATGGATACACCACGAATTGGAAATAATACATCCAAGATCAATCTACGCAACAATTGCTAAACCACCTTCACCTATCACAAATTTTATCCAAGTTATTCATCTCTTATGGCAACTTAATAAACAAATATGGGAGCCCAGGAGAGAGCCTTTGCTCATCCCAACCCCTCCGGGGGCGTTGCAAAGGCCACGTAAATAATTTGTTCGACACCACTTTTATATTTTTGTCGTATAATTTTTCCATATCAATAAATATGGCTTATGTGAAGAACATGATTGTTTTATTTAAATGTTGAGATTATTAGATAAATTGTTTTCGATATAACTAGCTTATTAATTTTGCTTCAGTAGAGATTATAGAGGAGATTAACATGGTTGAAGTCGAGAAAAATGCGTTGAATCTACCAGTCAATATCATAGAGATACCATTAAAACCGCGGAAACGCATGATATCGCTCAGGATCAATGAAGACGATTTGGCTGTAATAGATAGGTTCGTGGCAAGTAGTTGCACTGTTTCCAGGACATTGCTATTAACCCGCCTCATAGAGGCATTTGCAGAGGGATTACGTAGAGCTAATGGTGATGTCTCAAAGGTATACTTAGTATTCAAGTCATCGAGCTCGTCGAAAGAAATAAACATTGTGATTAACGTAAAGATCTAGCCTTGTTTAGGCTGTTTAAGCGAATTTATAATTAGCTTAACTATATCGGCTGGTAAACTTATCATGTGTGCCAATTGTTCCGGGGTTATGCTATCACCATATATATCCAGATGTTCCTTGACAGCGCTTATTGGTTCTATGTAATATACTTTCCTACCTTCTTTGATCTTGGCAATTATCCCGGCCTTGTTTAACTTGGCCAAATACCTGGATTCTATTGTCCTGGCTCTTCCAGTGTATTTGGCCACTTCATCAGCTGTCGCGCGCTTAAGCACTATTATGGCGTCAAGGGTTTTAAGCATTGGCGGGGTGATCACGATACCTCTCCTGACGAGGAATCGTATGTCATATATACTACATAGATCGGGTATTTCCATGATCTATCCCATGATTATCTTCTTTAAAATCACTTATAAATTTTTTCTATGATTAATTAATCTGGTTGAATCCATGTCTACTGGGTCAAATTAGGGTTATCCATATCGGTTTTCAAAATCTATCGTTTCATAGCTTAAAACTAATTGCTTTGGCTTTAAACAAAGTGTTTAAATGACATTGTGATGATAAATTAAACCCAGTTATGATAACGACCAAATAATGGAAAATGGTTTGATGTTGAAATGAGGGTTTTTAGAGACAAGGTGTTTGCCAAGGGATTGATCGAAAGGATAAAACAAGAATTAAAAGAGGTTAAGCGGGAGAGAGGCTTAGAGAAAGTGAGGATCATGAATTTCTGTGGAACACATGAGTGGACAATAACTCATTATGGATTAAGAAGCGTTCTACCCCCAGAGATCGAATTAATACCGGGCCCTGGTTGCCCGGTCTGTATAACGCCTGGTTACTATGTCGATGTTTTAATAGATCTCTGCTTAAATGAAAAATTCACCATACTCACATATGGAGATGCTTTCAAATTACCTGGATCTAAGTTAAAATATCCAAGGAATCTCATGGAGGCTAAGGCCATAGGCGGAGATGTGAAAGTGGTCTATAGTTTTACCGACGCATTGAGAAATGCACGTGAAAATAGGGGCAAGGTAAACGTGTTTTTCGCCATTGGCTTTGAAACAACCATGCCATCCACAGCTATACCCACTATGTTAGGTATATTGCCAGAGAACCTCTTATTACTACTAGCTTACAGATATACTCCACCCGTGATGAGACATCTATTGGATAGATACCCCCAGATAAGTCTCAATGGCATAATAGCACCTGGACATGTATCCACAATCATAGGCTCAAATGCCTGGGAGTTTATACCAATAGAACACGGGATACCAGTTGTAGTGGCTGGTTTCGAGCCATTAGACGTGATCATATCCGTGTACTACATCTTGAAAATGATGCGTGGAAAACCCATGGTTATCAACGAGTATTCAAGGGTTGTGAAACCATGGGGCAATGTCTATGCTAAGAAAGCCATTGAAACAGTCTATGAACCGGTCAATGGCTATTGGAGAGGTATAGGGGAGATACCGAGAAGTGGTGTAAAGCACCGAGAGGTCTTTGCGAAAAACGACTTATTCACACACCTCGAAGTAGAGAGTGTTGAGTACCGTGATGATAAATTGCCTGGTTGCCTATGTGACAAGGTAGTCTTAGGGCTGGTTAAGCCAACCCAGTGCCCATTATTCATGAAAACGTGCACTCCTGTGAATCCTTATGGCCCATGCATGGTTAGCTCCGAGGGCACTTGTAGGATCTGGGCTGAACACTCGGCATGGGGGTTGCAGAGTGATGTTGAATGATGTGGTGATATTAGATGGCTACACAGATGAGCCAGCTGGTCTGGGCGTTCCGCCATATATAAATACCTATCCAAGACTAATAGCTGGTGCTATCTGGAGTAACAATAAGAAGGCCAGAATCAGGTATTGGACAATAGACATGGTAAGAAACGATCTAAGCGGTTTCCTAAACGATGCCAAGAGATCAGACCTTGTAATCATAATAACCGGGTCAGAAGTACCGGGGAAATACATAGGTGGCACGCCTATAAAGCCCCATGAAATTGAGAGAATAGCTTTCCTACTAAGAGATAAGAAGAAAATACTCTGCGGGCCTGGAGCCAGATATGGCATTGGCATCGGCGGTGGGAGATTAGCCATAGATCCATCGAGGTATAGGGCATTATTTGATGAGGTTGTAACTGGAGATATAGAGATATACCTGGATGAGTTGATCAAACATGGTTTTGAAAAAGCACGACCATATTTACTGAGAGATAAATATGATGACTTGGTTGAGAAATTCTTCATACTCGGGACCAGGATAGTTCAACAACATCCTAATTTTGGCAAAAACCTGATAGTCGAGATAGAGACATATAGGGGTTGTCCTAGGTGGATAACAGGTGGATGTAGTTTCTGCATAGAGCCAAGATATGGAAGACCCATAATGAGGGAGCCTATGAACGTGATCAGGGAAATCGAGGAGTTGTATAAACTGGGTGTCAGACACATCAGGATCGGCAAGCAACCAGATATATTGGCATATATGGCCTCTAAAATAGGTGAAGAGGAATTTCCAGAACCGAATACAGAGGCGTTGGAAAAACTATTTAGAGGCATCAGGCATGTGGCACCAGGCCTGGCGACACTTCACATCGATAACGTGAATCCGGGCACAATAGCTAAACACCCTGAAATCTCAATCAAGGCACTTAAGATCATCATTAAATATAACACCCCTGGTGATGTAGCGGCACTTGGTATTGAATCGTTTGACCCAGATGTGGTTAAGTCTAATAACCTGAAGGTATACCCAGATGAAGCCTTGAACGCCATAAGAATAGTGAACAAAGTTGGCAAAATTCGTGGATGGAATAATTTACCTTATCTACTCCCAGGCATAAATCTCCTCTATGGGTTGCCCGGTGAGAGCAGGAAAACATATGAGATAAATGAGGAGTACTTAAAGGAAATACTCAAAGAGGGCTTATTAGTTAGGAGAGTTAATATAAGGCAAGTAAGTGTCTTGGCCAATACACCGCTTTGGCTAAGAAGTGACATCGTATTCCACGTGATCAATAGACATAAAAGGCTATTTCATAGCCATAGAATCAGGGTTATGAACTTATTCGACAAAGAGATGTTAAAGAGAATTGTGCCAGAAGGCACCGTTTTACACTATCTCTACGTTGAGGGGTATAGTAGAGGGTTTAGCATCGCGAGATTCCCCGGTAGCTATCCAATAGCTGTTAAAATACCCGGTGAAATACCCAGATACAGCATCGTAAATACCAGGATAATTAAACATTCCTCTAAAAGTGTCCTAGGGGAATTAATCTAGGTGTCAATCCGGTTTCTTACATTTCTCGACACGTATCTCAACGCCATTCTCAGATAGATCTATTATGATCTCTGGAGCGCCATATATCAAGTTGTGTTTCATTGCCAATGGATCTTGGTAAGCACCTGTATCTAGGAACGCTATATAATATCTTTCATCTTTGTTTAATAAATGTAGTGGAACTCCATGCAGCTTTATGATCTCGCCGGGTATAAACATCAACTTCGAATCCATCTCGGTGAACCAGTAATGTGCTGGGATATCTGAATTAACCTTGCTTATGAAAACTTTGAACTCGCCCATACTATCACATGTGAGGTCACTAATGGTTGCCAATACATCGGGTTTCTCGTTCAGTCTTTGAACCGGCACTACTTGGAAATATTGATCCACCAAGACATTATCAGGTATATCGGCGAAAATGGATATGTTGACAAGGAATCTCTTGGATGGGGATATGAGGAGTTTACGTAGATCGGGGTCTTCGAGGACTTTCCTGATCTCATGTGGATTTTTCTTGATAAGCTCGCTCAGTTTCCGCGCTAAATCATCTTTTACATATGTCGTGAATTCCTCAAATATCTCTCTTCTCTCAATAGTGTATTTCTTGAAAAGGCCGTTTTTCCTAACGAAAGACTTGAGCTGTAGTAATAAGTCTTTAATATCCTCAATGGTATTTGCGGATTCTATTAATTTACTTAGCCCATTATATTCGCCAACTTTATGCTCAGCATAATACGGTCTTACATCTATGACTCTCGCTACAACCACTCGATGCGAAGCTGTTATAAATCTACCACCTTCGTATATGAGTGTAGGTGGTGGCGATATGTCGTTAAACGCCTTGATCATCTCGTTGATGTAATCCACGATACTATAATCGGGCGATTCAAAGCTCCCTTCTCTGCTGTCAAAATATGGATATGCCATGCCACCTCCACAATCTACTAGGTTTATGTTGTTAAAGCCTATTCTCCTAAGCTCCGTGAACATCGACTTTATCTCTCTAAACAAGCTCTTTATGTCCTGTAACCTGTATATCTGTGACCCGGCATGCATGTGTAAAAGCGTTGATCTCTCCATTATCCACTGGAATTCATCCTTGAGTCTTAACAATGTGTTTAAAGCTAAACCGAACTTACTGCCCAATCCAGTGGAATCAGCCCATTTACCCATTGTCCTGAATAAAGGCTTGATCCTTAGGCCGATTTCCAGGTCAGGGTATTTAGATAAAAGCTCTATATCGCGTTCACTCCCAATATCCACTATGATATGCCATTTTCTCTCCACGAGTTTCATTAAATCATTCAAAACTGTTTCTGAAACTACGCCATCGTATATCAATAGCCTTGGATTATGTTTCTCGGAGATCTCGATTAATAACTCTAACTCGCCAGGTGAACCAACATTGAACCCCCAGTTGTACTTATCTCCATACCTCATAATTGCCTCTACCACTATTCTCGTTGGATTAACTTTCATTGGATATACAGGGATGAATCCGCCTTTGAATCCATGAACCCTTGCCAACGTGGTGAATGTTTCATGGACGAGTTTCATGGATTTATCTATTAATGGCAATATCCTTATGTATGCTATGTCGAAGCCGTGTTTATCCATGATGTCCTTGACACGTATATCCTTATCACCCAATTTCACAACAAGGTATCCATCCCCGTCTATGTCTATTACATCGCCTCTAATGCTGTGCCTTATTCCATACAGCTCTCTAGATATCTCTACATCCCAGTTCTTTGTACTCATCTTCTAATTTATCCCCTTAAGTAAACAATCATGTCTTTACACATGTAGCAAGGGCTTTTAAGCATATATTATCTTGTCTTTCCATTGAGCATATCTCGTTGAGTATTTTCGCCTTTACTTCGCCTATAATATTGAGCAAGGATGTTTTGACCTGGTTATCAAAATCACCAGTATTTATCTCCATTTCAATGTTCTTCAATGTCCTGAGAAACTCCACGTATTTCTCGATGATCATATCATCTAATTGAGATGCCCGCTTATGAATAGTTGAATCAATGGCCATTATATCCCTCGAATTGATCCATTGACAACGTTTTATAAACCCAGAGGTATGGTAATATATGATATGATCAATAGTTGTTAAGCGGTCCCCCGGTCCATGAACATCTCATCGATCAATCAGGAGGGCCTCGGTCATCCCGCTAATGTCTTCTATATTAACCATGGTGGTTTAAAACCAGGTTGATATGGCCTATCTATACATTTGCCTGATCTTCCTTTCAGCCCTCTTCAACACCACGACAATATCCTCTGGAGGTAAATAACCTGGTATGGTTTCAACAGGGCGTGCTCCATATATTTCATAGTCCTCTATCCTGGTTATAGCTATGAAGGGGACGTATTGAACCATGTACTTATCAGCTTCATAGGGGTGTTCAAACGCCTCAATGGTATCAATGAGTAGGTTTGAATTGATCACACCAGCCTGGTTCAAGAAATCGACCACTATTGGGCAATACGGGCATTCAGGTGTAACGAAAATCCTAATGTGTAGTGGTGTTTCAATGGACTCTATCTCTTCGCTTAGATCTGGGCTTAACTTGGCCCCATCTGATATATACTTGTGAACATATATGAATGGTGCGAATTCCTGGCCACTGGGCAATCCGTAATACCTAATGTTCCTGGCCTTTGTATCATATATGAATGCTGGCAAATACCTGGGTCTAATGTTCTTCGCCTTATCGATTCCATAGAGGATTTCAAAAACTAGTTTACCATCACTAATCCAATTGAGTTCGCGAGCAAGTTCCACCGCTTCTGGGCATGTTGGGCACTTATTTACTATGCCATGTTCACTTGTCTCCTCAACCACTAATATGTCTTTCAAATCCCTCCGGAGTGATGAAAATATCCTTTTTAATTCATTAACTGTTTCCTCATCAAATAACTTACTCACAGCACCCACCAGTGCTAGATATATCAGAGATTACAAGGATTATAAAAATTATAAACAATAGAATCTATAAGATATTCTGGGCCAAGGAGATAATAGTGAGTAAAAAGACGTTGACTTTCAAAGTACTAGAGATCCTAAGGGATAATCCAGGTCTTTCTCTTAAAGAGTTATCAAGCATGCTTAATATAAGCGTAGCCAGGATCAGGGAGGTTGTGTATAGGCTTAAAAGCTCCGGTTACTTGGAGAAGACGGGGAGAGGATATATATTGACGGGAAGAGGCATCAAACTCCTCGAATATATATCTGGAGAAAAGACGATGGAAAAGTCATTTGAAGCAGGGAAAGAGGAGATCCCATCACAGCCTGCAAATCAACTCGAGAAGGCTATGGAAAAAGAACCAGGTATACCTCAGAGCGTTGAAACAGGCACCGAACAACAACGCGTTTGTATTAATACCGATGAATTCAACAAGCTTGTTGACAAGGTAAGAACACTTGAAGATAGAATATTAAAACTCGAGAAATCGATGGAGGAGATGGTGAAAGCACTCGAGGCCTTTAAGAGAAATAGATTAAAAGCAGATCATAAGCATGTATTCATGGAATTACCCGTGATGAGTTATAATGAGGCGTTAAGCAAATTGGGCAATATCCTCGATAGGTTAATCATAGAGGGGAAAATCGTGAAAATAGGTTCACTAGTGGTGGATGCCGAGTTCTACAAGGAGTTCCGATCCAAGTTCCCCATCAGGACAGCTGAATTGGATAAATTAACACATTTCGAGAAGATATTGTTAGAGGAATTGAGAAAGGAGGCAATGGTGGTTCTTCACGCTGGAAGAGAATACAGGTTCGTTGAATCACCATAGATTAATCCTAGCTACTAGGAGAAACGTTATAACGAGATTGGAGCATTTCCTGGTATTTCTAAGGGATAAATACCCTGATGCAAGATTGATCGGGGAGAGATATATTGATCCAACATCACTGCTTTTCACTCAGGAATACCTTGAAAGCGATAAACTAGGCCTAGTCCTAAAGAAAACCTTATTGGAGAGATACACCGCGCCAATCATAGTCATTATGGGACATGCCGGTAAACTCTATGTAATAGATGGCCATCACCGCGCACTAGTATATGCATGGATCAGAGAGAAAACACCGGCTTTCGTAATCAACATACCATCATATAGGCCGATAAACCAGTACAGCATTATCGATGTAAAACTTCTAAATCCATTAGACACACCCCTAGAACTCCTGACATGGAGACATATGGTCAATATTATAAGGTTCCTCGAACTAGTGCATAAGACATTGGCCAAGGTGTGGTTTGACAAACTAGAGATAACAAGGCTGATCCCTACTCAGGTTTTATATAAGGCTGAGGGGGCTTTGAATAGGAGATCAAGTGTTGATCCAATATTGACATATCAATTCGGCGATGAGTACTACGTAATAGATGGCCATACAAGGGTTTGCAACAAACTTGTTAAGGGAGGCGGTGAGATAGAATCAATCGTGTTTACACTCGGCATGGAGATAGGCATAGTTAGGAATGCTCGTTTAATAGGCCTCAGGTTTGAGAAGGAGACTTGTATTCAAGAATAAGGCTCTACTATGAATAGGCTTCTTCGTATTCCTCTGTTATGACATTTGCATATTTCTCGGGATGCTTAACTCCATCCGGACATCCTTTACCATGCCTAATCGGGTTCTTTACCCTACTCAACAATACAACTCTGCTTGGAATAGATTCGCTGAGTAACATATAGCCCGCTAGATCGCTTAATCTCTTGGCATATTCTCTCACCTCTGAGTGCGATGGCATATTGGCCCTATTCAATCTGCCCTTACTAACACCTAGGAACATGTATGCTTTTACTTCGACATAGGTGGGCTGTGCTTTTTCGATGATCTTTGCGAAACCGCGTATGGCCTCTTCATTGTCATTAAAGCCCTTTACCAATGTTATCCTGAACGTGACTGGTGATCTAACGCTGGGTATGTATTCGAGTGTCTCTTGGAAAAGCTCCCATGCCCGTGGAACTATTGGCCTATTGAAATACTCATATGACCTCTTATCCCATGCCTCCATGCTTATATATAGCTGAGTCGGCTCGACAACGAGGCTCTTGATAATATCTGGCCTTGTTCCACGTGTTACGAGAAATGTCGTTATATTTCTTTTATGGTATTCGTAGATCAGATCGCTGAGCAATGGGTATAAAGTGGGCTCTCCGGCCAGGCTTATAGCAGCGTGACGGGGATTTATCGCCTCCTCAACCATCTTTTGATCGGCATTTGGATTACCCTTGAAACCAGCCATGATTTGTCTATGAACCCTTATACTCTCCTCGACCAATACCTCTGGATCATCTATCACAGGTGGCTTAGTATCATCCCAGTGCATCCCTATATCCTCTGGTTGTATTCTCCAGCAATGAAGACATCTATTCCAACACCATGCCACGACGGGGGTCATCTGTATACATCTATGGCTCTCTATACCATACCATAGGCATTTATAGCAGAATCTATGCCTAATAATGGCCTCTCTTGACCAATGACATCTCTTGACAGCGCCGAGTAGGCCTATTAGGTGATATCCCTGTTTCACTAATCTCTCATAAATAGCTCTGTAAACAGGGTTATTGCCCCAGAATTCCTCTCTCCTTAATTTTACTTGATGGAAATCTATCAAAAACATCGCCCCAACTCTATATCTCTGAGAAGAATCCTTTATAGATAACTTATATAGATAGTGTTCAGTGACTTTTAATAGCCCTGGTTTAATTAATACCTAGGTAGTGATGAGCGAACCCGTGTCTGAAAGATGAGGAGGGTTGGCGTTGCTGATCAATGGTGAGTGAAACCTTGTCAAGGCTTTACAGGGTTCTAACACTCTTTGGGAATGAGATAGAACTGGAAGTGCTGGATAAGAACAAGGATAATATATTGATAAAGGATTTGACGACTGGAAACATATATAAGATCAAGGTGAGGAACATCAGTGATGGGAGATATATTGTAGAGATAAACAACGAGGAATACCCAGTGATAATATATGGAGATCAAGGCATGTACATAGGTTTATTGCATTCCTATGTCAAGAAAATAACCCCGGTATCTGTCAGCAAAGAAGTGAAGAAGAAACAGGCACCAATCATCCAAGAACCAGGCGTCATAGTTTCACCCATAGCTGGGAGGGTCGTTGAGATCAAGGTAACTAAGGGCATGGCAGTTAACACTGATGATGTGATCGCTTTATTGGAATCCATGAAGATGATCATAGAGGTGAAGTCGCATTTGAAAGGTGTGATAGAAGAAATCTATGTGAAGCCAGGTATGAGTATCAACAAAGGGGATAAAATAGCCAGGATAAGGCAATCATAATAGAAAAATGTTTTAATTCATCACAATGGGATATTGCCGTGTTTTCTGAAGACACTTGGCATATCTCTTTTATTGACCAGCACAGTTAGGGCTTCATATATCTTTAACCTGGTTAGTGCCGGGTCGATTACATCGTCTATATAGCCTAGTTCAGCCGCTCTATATGGATTTGCGAAGAGATCTCTATATTCCTTTAACTTCTCTTTGAAGAACTGCTCGGGATCAGATGCTTTCTCCAGCTCTTTCCTGTATAATATACGGGTCGCGCCTTCAGGGCCCATCACAGCTATCTCAGCCGTAGGCCATGCGTAGTTTATATCGCTTTCCAATGATAGACTGCCCATTGCTATGTATGCCCCACCATACGCTTTTCTCATGATCACTGTGATCTTAGGCACCGTTGCCTCAGCATATGCATAGAGGATCTTTGCTCCATGCTTAATTATGCCTCCATGTTCTTGGTCAACTCCGGGCATGAAACCGGGTGTATCCACGAGTGTCACTATGGGTATGTTGAATGCATCACAGAATCTGACGAATCTCGCTATCTTATTACTGGCATCTATGTCTATTGCGCCAGCATTAACTGCTGGCTGATTAGCAACTATGCCCACAGTGTATCCGCCGATTCTGCCAAAACCCACTATACTGGATGTGCCATAGTGTTCATGTACTTCTAGGAAATCCCCATTGTCAACTATCAATGAGATGACTTTTTTCGCATCGAAGGGTTTCATGGGATCAAGCGGTACTATTTCATATAGCTCCTCCAGTTTCCTATCCACAGGGTCATCGGTTGGTATATATGGAGGATCCTCCATGTTATTGCTAGGTAGATATGAAAGGAGTTTCCTGACAAGCATGAATGCCTCGTCCTCATTCTCCGCTACAAAGTGAGCGACACCACTTGTAGATGCATGAACATCTGCACCGCCAAGTTGCTCAAATGTGACATCCACCCCTGTGGCCGCTTTGACCACCTCGGGGCCTGTTATAAACATGTATGCACCCTTAACCATGATCGTGAAATCCATGAGGGCTGGGCTATATGATGCCGCACCTGCACATGGCCCGAGAATCACGGCTATTTGGGGTATAACTCCGCTTGCCTTCACATTGGCGTAGAACAATTTTCCACAACCATGTAGTGATGCCACACCCTCCTGTATCCTAGCACCACCGGAGTCGTAGAGACCAATAACCGGGGTCCCTGTTTTAATGGCCATCTCTATTGTCCTGACGATTTTCTCTGCATGCATCTCTCCTATACTACCCCCCATCACTGTGAAATCCTGTGCATATACATGTACTAATCTACCATCTATTTTCCCATACCCCGTTACAACCCCGTCTCCATAGAATTTCATCTTATCCAGGCCGAAATAAGTAGATCTTGTTATCCCCATCCACCGCAATTCCACGAAGGTATCAGGGTCTAGTAATCTATTGATCCTATCCCTGACCCATAACTTGCCCTTCTTAACCTGTTGCTCTATCTTGTCTTTGCCACCGCCTATAATTGATTTCTCCCTATATTCGCTTAGTTTCTTCAATAACTCCTCATGACTACTCAACTACTTCACCCGTTTCAATACAGCCACTGAGGCTATTGTACTCACACCCCCTATGTTGTGCACAAGGGCTATTTCCGGTTCACTGGCCTTATAGCCTGGGAAATCACCTCGCAATTGCATAGTTGACTCAACGACTTGATATATACCTGTAGCACCCACTGGGTGACCGCGTGCCTTTAATCCACCGCTGAAATTGACCTCGGGCTTAGATCCCTTTTGAAACCACCCTTCTTTGAACAACTTGGGTGCCATCCCCTTTGGCGCGAATCCAAGGTCTTCCAAGGCCATGAAGCCCGTTATATGAAAGGCGTCGTGGACTTCTGCGTAATCAATGTCTTTTATGCCTATGCCTGCTTGTTTCAACGCCTCTTGTGCAGCCCTGGTAGTGGACTCCATGGATAGTATATTATTCCTAGACGCTATGTCCACGCTGTCTGTTGCTAGTCCTATCCCGGATAACTCCACTAACACGTCTTTCCCACTGTTCCTGGCTATTTCCCTGGCCCTCTCTTCTCCTCTGACCAACAATACCACTGCCGCTCCATCACCTATGGGCGCGGCATGGAATAACCTTATGGGCTCGGCTATCATGGGGCTTTTCATTATCTCTTCTAAACTCGTCTTTCTCGGTAATTGTGCAAACGGGTTGTAACTCGCATATTCATGCATTTTGAGAGGCCATAATGAGAGGTCTTCATCACTGTAACCGAACACGTTCATATATAGCCTTGCAATCATGGCGTTCAAGCCAGTGAATGTAACACCATAGAATGTCTCGAAATCGGCGTCAGCCGCCTGGGCCAGTGCTCTCGTCGTAACCTCTGTTGTGGCCTCTGTAAGTTTCTCGACACCGCCAACTGCGACTATGTCAACAATCCCTGATTTAACCAGGGCAAAACCAGCATAGAGTGCTGCCCCGCCACTACCACACGCCGCCTCTACTTTGAAAGCCGGGATCCCTCGGAAGCCGGCGTGATCGACTAGTAATGCCGCTAGACTATCCTGCCCCATTAATACACTAGAAGTCATGTTGCCGATTACCATTGCCTGTGGCTTAACATATCCAGCATCTTCTATTGCTTTCCACAAAGCCTCGGAGAACAAGTCCTTTGCATGTTTATCGAAGAATCGACCAATCCTGGTCATACCAACTCCTACTATGAACACCTTGTCCATCCACTACACCTCTATGCTTAAAACAATGCTTTAGGATAAAAATACATTGATAATTACGTACTATATAAAAATCAGTGAACGGTGTGTTTTGTTGCAACGAAGATGCGAAATAGAAATAGATGGATTTAGGGTAGAACTACTGGAATTCAACGACACTGTGGAGACAGTTGAAAAGGCATCAACCCTGAGTAATGAGCCTCCATCAAGCATAGTCAAGACAATCCTGGCGAAAACGCGAGAAGGATATATAGTGTTCTTAGTAAGAGGTGATAGGAGAATAGATTTTAAAAAGGCGTCGAGAACGCTCAACACGTCGATCGCGTTGGCTAATCCAAGCGAGGTTAAAGAGGTCTTAGGAGTTGAAATAGGGGCTGTAACCCCACTTGATAGCAAAGTGAAGAGGTTAAGGGTGATCATGGACCCCGCGATCCTGGAGAAAGACGAGATATTGTGTGGAGGTGGTAGTTTGAACAGACTATATAAAATCAACACAAGGGATTTAGTCAAATTCCTCTCCCCAGAGATCATGGATTTATTTAAATAAGCTAATTATCAGCTATGAGATGTATACAGGGTGTTGGCTGATGGAAGAATTGATCAAAATAGCTGAAAACATAAGGGACGAGAAAATTAGGAACGTAGTATTAGATATATTGAAAACCCCTGTATTAACATTCACAAACGCCAAGCCGTTGATCGACATATACACGTCGCCAGCTGCTCCCAGGAAACACCACTTCTTCACAGGTGGGTTAATTCTTCACACCTTGTCTGTCGTAAAGATAGCTCTCCAATTATCAAGGATCTATCGTGAACACTATGGCATACAACTAGATGAAGACCTTGTGATCGCAGTTGCGTTACTCCATGATATCTATAAGTACTATCAATACGCCGTGGACGAAGTGAATGGTGGCTATAAAGCACGGGATGATTGGTATCTAAGCCATGACTACGCCGTTGTGGCAGAGTTATCGAGGAGAAATGCTCCGGATAAATTGATCAGAGCTATTACAGAGGTCCATGGCTTAGTGCCTTTCTCGACCTTAGAAGGACTAATTGTACACTTAGCAGACAGTGTTGACGCGAGATTTGGTGAATTCTTGCAAAACGTCTTGATCAACAGGATCCGCGACATTGAGAAAACCTCGTGCCCCCCATTCAAAGCCCTTGACATAGCCATAAGGGGATATGGCATTAAAAACATAGTCGATATCGGTTTCACCAGGCCAGATCAATTCAGGGAGTTATTGGGCAAGATATGCGCGGAGAACATGGATAAAAAATCACCATAACCATACATATTCATAGTGTTCACATCTCTCTACAGGTCTGCCTTAACACTAAGTCCATGTAAAACGGTATAACAGCGAATATTGACACCAACTCGGGTATGGCAGCTCCTCTGGGTATACCCAGTTCCAGGTGTAAATACCACGTGATAACAGCTACTATTAGTGATGTTATTGCCAACGTTTTTCTCAACTTATCCTTGATTACGGCGGCGTAGATCAATAGTAAACAGGCAAGGCTTAAGAAAAACGCAACTGACGCGTAATAGTGTAGTTTTCCATGCATATTATATACCTGGTCATATAACCCAACTAGCATTAATAAATAACCAGATATAGACGCAGCTATGCCCAGTGTTTTAGAGGTGATAACTAGGTATTTACTTGCAAATATTGATACCAAGAAACCACCGGTAGCTAACCCAAGGTTGAATACCGGGGCGGAGCTCCGTCTAACGGCGTGGCCTAGATCGCTCAACGCATTGTTGTATATATTAAACCACGGAGACATAAGTATTGACACCGCTATCATGGCCAATGGCAATGTTATAGATAGTAATGCTATGGTTACACAGGGTATACGATATTTCCCCATGACAGCCCCTATATCTTCAATTACCTACAGAGTTTTAAGCGCTACGATCACAGCTTTATACACGTATTTACCGGCAAAGATAAGTTACGCTTGATATTAGGTTTATAAAATACAGAGTTGATTATTATAAAGACATGCTGGGAAACCAGATATATAATGAACTAAGGGTTTTCATCGCCGAGTGGCCCGTGAACCCGTTTTTCAACATAGCTTTCGAAGAAGCTGTTTTCCTCGAAGCACGTTCCCCATATCTGAGGTTTTGGAGAAATGACAAAGCAGTGGTTATAGGCGCTTTTCAATGTTCCGTGTTAGAGGTAAACGCCCATGTAGCAGTTCAACACGGCATTAAATTAACTAGGAGATTTACAGGAGGCGGGGCTGTTTATCACGATCTCGGAAATATAAACTACGCATTGACTTTACCCGGCTATGAACTCGGGCTCGAAGATGCCTTCAAACTCGTTGGAGAATCTGTTGCCACGGCTCTACGAGAACTAGGAGTAAATGCCTATTACAGGCCATTAAATGACATAGAGGTTGATGGGTTAAAGATATCTGGAATGGCGGCGTCGAGACGTCATGACCGGGTATTTGTACATGGATCCTTATTGGTCTCATCAGATCTTAGTATTTTGCAAAGCGTTCTAAAGATCTCGGGAGAAAAGGTTAGTGACAAGAAATACGTTAAGAGCAGGACTAAGAGAGTGACAACCCTGAGAGAGGTATTGGGTAAAAAAGTGGATATTGATACACTATACAACCTAATAGCGAGTAACATAGCTAGGAAACTTGGGATGAGCTATAAGCGAGTTGATATTGATATCCCGTTCCTGAAAACGGCGATCAAGCTTTATCGCACGAAGTATTCAAGTGCTAAGTGGAATCTCGGCTGCTTAGATGAATTCATTGATATTTTGTCGAAAGAGGAGATCAATTCATTCATAGAAATAGCTATCCCCGATGAACGACAAGAGGAGGCCGTGAAGGACATGGAGAGGTGTCTGGGATGAATATTTATTGTGGAGAGAAGAAACATCCAGGAGGGAAATTGATTAAGATATGTATCAAGCTAAGTGGCGATGTTGTGAAAGGTGTCTTACTCACAGGGGATTTTTTCCTCGAGCCCGAAGAGGAATTTGAGAGATTGAAAACGATTTTACTAGACATGAATACATCGTTGAACAACGTTGTAGATGCCGTGATTAACGCCATAAGCCAATGTAAACTAAGATTCTATGGAATAGACATATCCGATATCAGAGAAGCTGTCGAGAGAGCTGTTGAAGCCATTAAGATGTATTAAAAGAATTGAAATAGGCAATGCCAGCCTACTACGTAGACACTGCTTTTTAACCCCCGGTATCCTTGTATAACAATAAGGTGTCTCTATGGAAACAGACTAGGTAAGAGTATCTTCAAGGCAAATACCTTGATGAAATGTATTAGATGTGGACAGGTATTCGATGCTAATCCATGGGTCTTTACTTGTAATAAATGCAACTCCCTTCTAGATGTGATAATACCCAGTGATGCCGTGTTAGACTGGGAAATTGCTAGGAGGAGGAGATTCGGGGTATGGAGATATATAGAATTATTACCACTTAATAAGGACGTGAAACCAATAACTATGAATGAAGGAGGAACACCACTCATAAATCTACAGAGAGTTAGTGATTCTCATAATCTTTATCTTAAATTCGAAGGGGCTAATCCTACTGGTAGTTTCAAAGACAGGGGTATGACCGTTGGTGTGACGATCGCTAAATACATTGGCGTGAAAGGCGTGCTCGTGGCTAGTACTGGTAATACGGCTGCATCAGCTGCAGCCTATGCCGCGAGGGCTGGTTTAAAATGCGTAGTCATATTGCCAAGGGGCAATGTGGCTAAGGGTAAGATGTTGCAAGTGATACTTCATGGTGCTGAGATCAGGGAGATCGATGGTGTTTTCGATAATGCATTAGAAGAAGCTATTACAGAGGTGTTTGCTAAGGGGAATAGAGACTTGTATCCATTGAATTCTTATAATCCGTGGAGGCTGGAAGGCCAGAAAACCATATCATTTGAAATAATCGACGAATTAGGCGAGGCACCGGATTTCGTAATTGTGCCCGTGGGCAATGCCGGCAATATATCGGCCATTTGGAAGGGGTTTAAAGAACTATATGAACGTGGCTTGGCAGACAAATTGCCGAAAATGATAGGGGTCCAAGCAGAGGGGGCGGCACCTCTGGTTAAGACGTGGAGATCCAGTGATGAACAATTGATCGAAGTGGATAAGCCGAATACAATAGCTACAGCTATAAAGATAGGTAGGCCTATTAATTGGCTAAAAGCACTGAGAGCTGTGAAGGAGTCCAATGGGCTATTCGTGAGTACTAGCGATCATGAGATAGCTAAGGCACTCGTAGAGCTCGCGAAATATGAGGGCATAGGTGTAGAACCAGCCAGTGCAGCAACGCTCGCTGGTTATTTAAGGCTAAGAGAAGAGGGGGTTATTGATAAAAAAGACCTAGTTGTGTTGATCGCCACTGGCCATGTGTTAAAAGACCCCGATGTCCTCAACGTTATTAACCAATTTTTGTGATCACCACATTTGATATATCACTGTATACATCTATGTTGATGTTCAATGTCTCTTTTTCACATAAAACACTCTCCACGTGCACTCCATTGACGTATACAGAATACGTGCCTGGTCCAAGCCCTTTAATGCTGATCATTACATTCCTGACTGTTGAATGCGCCCTTTCAATCTCTAGCGATACCTGTTCCATCGACTTGGTGATATATAGCTTGTTGATACGGCCTCTCACTACCTCGAGACTAGCCCTTAATGGCAATATTGATACACGTGTTCTCACTCCATCAAGTGGTTGAATAACGTACACGTTATCCGTCTCAGATACCTTGCAACCAAAACAGACAAGGCCTATGTCCTCGTCTTGTACTATGTAGGATTTTAAACCAACCATTAATGGGTATAAGCCAATTCCATATTCATTACTCCATTTGGAGTTGAAATAATGTCCCCAAGTGCCATCAGGAGACCAATCAGGCCCAGTTGTGGCCTCGCCTGTAGGATGTAATTGGCTTAGATATGCCAATAAGCCAGCATATCCTATTCTCAATAGGAGATAATCGGGTCTAATGCTCTCAAAAGCATCTAACAGGGGCCTGGCATTCAATGGTGTGTAATAACCTCCCACTCCCTTTATATCAGCACCATACCACCACCATATAGGCACATGGTGTAATGTGGCTAGAAGTATGTCCACGGTGTCATTGGCAAGATCAGTCCTGCCCATCCATTTACGGTAGTAATACACGGTTTCATATCCAGTGGTGTCAAATGGAAACTCCGATTGATATGGATATCTAACCGCGACAAAATACCTCGCCGTTGTCGTAATAGCGACCTTTAAGAACGTGTATTCAACCTTGAAACCCTCTTCCGCCAATGCATCTAGTATTTTCAGAAGTGTCCACTGCCCCATATGCCCTATGACACGCCACGCTGACCCCACTAAGCTATCACTGTGAAAAGCCATGGCTGTCCTATAGGCTAGCATTAAGTACTCTGTCGGACTACGGGTAACTAGCTCTGGGTAATTCTTAGCTATCAAGTACATCAAGTAATATATACTGAAAACATGTGGATAATTAAATGATCGCCAATACCCGGGTGGTGGGTCATCCCATATCCATCGTTTAACTCCAAATGTCTCAGGGTCCTGTAATTTACCATATAGGAATTTCCATATATAGTCCTCCAATGCCTTGATCTCCTCTTCATCAGGATGATACAGGTTTTTAATGGCGAGTGTTAATGGCTCGGCAAAGCCTATTTCATCGCTGCATCCATTCATCCATGATCTCGGCGGTCTTGGCCAACCAGGGCCAAAATCAAGTAGTGGTGGTGCAGAGTCTAGGACTGTCTTGTTTTCGCTATCCCACATCAAGAAGGCGTATTGGCGTATATCATTTGGATCAGTAATTCTCTGGTATTGTATAATGAACTTTGCCCTTTTCCTAAATAAGCTCTCTATGTTCTCTATTGCATAGAATGGGTAATTAACCCATTCCTTATCCCCATATTTGATCCTGAGGACATGTTCCCCTATTGTATTAAATTTCAATTTATATACATATTGATCCCCTTCTCTCTTGATCAACTCTATTTGTGCATCGCCATCCATGTATATGTCGTTGATTGTCTTCTTCGATTTCAAGACAATATATGCCTCGAGATCAAGTGGGACAACCATGCCGGGTATTATTTTCTTAACAGCAACTTTTCCCAGTTCATACAGTTTCTCTGGGATCTCCTCATATCCTTGGACCCAATCAAAGTCTATTCTAAATGGTTTTTCAACGCCAGGTTGTAACAAAAGCGAGCTATACCCATTAAACCACTCTTTCCATGAATCTTCATTGGCCTTTGCATATAAGTAGAGCACTGGTGGTGGTTGCCATAAATGCCCAAGACTCCACATCCCGGTTATGGCTTCGAAATAAGTATCGTCACCGGGTGTCACTAATAGGAAAGGTGGCTTACCATTTGGCCGTGTTAAGTATATGAACGAGGAGTGGCCTGATATGAATGGATGTATTAACACCCTGTTATCATATGCCTCTTGGCTATCACACTGCAAATTAAAGGATAAAGGAATAGAGATCTCGCCGATCTCCATGGGGATGTTATGCGTGTTTCTAATTGAAAATCTCCATATGAACTTGCCTGTAGAATCTATTAAGAACTCTTTTCTAACAACGAGGACCTTGACGCTTCTCCCGCCGAGATCTGTCGATATATCATATGTGAATACGACATGGTTTGGTTCAACGGTTATGGAGAGGCCTTTTCTCAATGCATGGTATTCCGATAGGCATATGCGTCGCCATTCTTTCATTCCCTGTGGCCTATACTTAATACAGATCTCGCCAAGGTGTTTAGCCACGCCATCCCTGATGAAATTGTTATTCCCCTCGTTGCCTGCGAAATTTGTTTGATACCTATCACCGGGGTTTATTATCTCCCTTATACCACCTTTATCAGTATCAATGGTTACCAGGAATTTATCACTACTCATCCGTACAAGGCCGTATTCCACCACTTTCTCGACCACTGGTGGTGTAGCCACGTTGTATATTATAAGTATTATGGCCACTATGGCCAGGATAGCTATTAAAGTATCTGCTTTACCAGGTTTTCTCAAAAAACCATCACCCGGCTTTATCTCTATTAAAATCTATGTAAATAAATCTTTACCCATTTCCCACTAGAAAAGGATGTGTGGTTGAAAAACCATTTCTAAGCGAGATTAATCATGGATATGTGCATTAACCGCCAGGAGCACCATGCCATGGGCTTTCACGCCATACCAAGTCCCAGAAATCCTCTTCTCTCAGGACTTCTTTTCTCGCTATATTGTTCTTTATAGCGATCAACAGTGCGTGGTGCTTCGCCTCATCCTCTCTTATAGCGGCTATGAGTAGTTTCACACGTGGATCATCGACTGAGCTGAATATCCTGTTTGCGGCCTTTAACATTTCCTCCTCCATTTTTATATGTCTATCAATCACATTAGCAATGGCCCTGTACTCGTTTTCAGTTATAAACGGCTGTGTAGTGGTGAGTAATTCACATATTGAAGCATAGATCATGCTGTGTTTATCAGAGTCCTTGGCTATGGATTCGAAAAGGGTTTTCAAGACTGGATGTCTGATCTCATTAGCCAGTTTCATGAGCTCCTCTGAGTAATTTTTCTCGGCCTTGGAGTAACTAGCCAACTCATCGATGATGTTCGTGGACATATTCTCTATCCCTCTTTTAACAGGACTATTCCTTTACCCTGTTTAATCCGCACTCCCAGTGAAGTATATACCCTGTAAACGTGTAAGCCGTCCTCGGGCCCCATGTATTCCAATTCCGTGTCAGGCCCATACACTATGTCCACTACATCAGGTGTAGCTGACAATACTAACACTTGATCACGCTGCATGACACCCGTTACAACGATATGATCTACAAGCGCCTTAATTCTTTCGAGATCGGTAATACCCGTCCTCTCATGCACCGTTAGAAGCATCACATATCTCGATGGATCTAAGAATAAGACATATGGATGGCTGAACCCGTTTTTAACCAACTCTGCCACCGCCTTAGCAATGTCTAGGACGGATTTGCCGGGCTCTTCCCAATTAGATAGTGATAACTTCAATATATCCGGTGAATTGATAATGGCCTCGAGTATTGCCTTATCCTCCATGGTAGCCAGCTCGAGACTTGCCCTGAGTAGATCGGGCGAGTCTATTTCACCTCGCTCTCTAATGAATTGATCAATGGATCTCTGAGTCACCTTAAACTTAACTGAAAGCTCACACAGCGGTAATATGGACCTCTCTATGCCTTTCTCACTCACTCTCTCCACTACAGTTGACTCAACACCACGGCCTTTCTTGACATATGGAATATATTTCCTGAAAATCCTTGTCTTTTCCACATTCTCCAATACCTTCCTATTGATCGATTTAAAGACATCGTTCATTTCTACTTCATTATTTGACTTGTCGCCGAGATCGCTGCTATTTACTGATTTAACGCCCATCAACTCGGCTACTTCCTTAGACCCTTTCTCAAGCTCCTCCACTTGCTCTTTATCAAGCATTTTTAAAACCGCTAGGAATTCCCCTACATGGGTTTTTTCCTCGCGTGCTATGTCTTCGAAGACCTTTCTTATTTTCTCGTCTTCAATAGATCTGGCCAATTGCAGGTATAGGTTAATTGCATCCAATTCCGCGATTATGGAGAGCCTGAGAGCTTCCACGACCTCTTCTCTACTCAGTTTCTTACTCGGTATTTCAAATGGGTGTTTCGATAACATGAAATAACACCTGGCTTAACTAAATATTGGTGTGTTTTTAGAATAAAAATGTTTTGATTCGAAATACTAACCATGGGATTGATTTCATCATGTTCCCTCTGTTTCCTCGACAAACCCGAATATCTTGTCGTGTAGATCTGTCGCAAATAGATCTAATAGTGCTATCAGAACGAGATCTTCCTGTAAACTCCTCTCACGTTTTCCTAATAAGGTTATGGCTAGATCTAGTAATTGATTGAATAATTCAATGTTTTCGCCGGGATTCCATAAAGTGTCAAGATATTTAGATCTAATCTCGTTGAAAAGCGTGTCCAGTATATCATATAGATCATTCATTTCATCTGAGCTTAGTTCATTATATTTCTTAAGCATTTCCACGGCTTTCTCGATATTATTCAGGTCATCAATACCCAATTAAAAACACCTGTTATCTAGATATGTCGTCGTGATTAAATAGTGTTAGCTTACTTGCTCTAGGAGTCGTGCCGAGAGATCAGTGTTAGCAATATTGATATTGTTAATTGTTATAGGCCACTTCATGGGCCCTGCGTGAACCCTTTTATCATAATGTGAGCTGAAACGGTATATACGGAATATCTACTGGTTTCGTTGTTTTTGAAACTCAAGCAGGTATTCGTCTTCGTTCTCGCTGATCAAGGATACCTCGTACCCATATCTCTTGGCGAATATTTTGGCAAAGGAAAATGGAATATCAGTCTTTCTTATCTTAATTAAAACCTGTGTGGAACCCTCTCTGAGGATTTTAATGAGCCTTGAAACAGGATTATCACTACATCCCGGGCCTTCATTTGTTAAATCAACTATTTCCTGTGTCAATCAACCACCCTGTACTAGTATGGTGGAAAAGACGTTTTAATACTAAATTTTCCCTGTGGGATACTCGTGGACTAGGTATTTATATTAGTGCTAACGATATCTAGAACTTGGGATTTATATGCCCAGATTAAGTACGGGGCTGATATTCGCGGCTGGATATGCCGACAAGGTGAGGAGGACTTTATATGCACAGTTAAGGGAATATGTTAAAAAAGATAAGGAATGGGGTAGGAGAATAGCGTTTTTCGCTGGCATGTTGAACAGGGCTTTATTCACACTTCTAACGGAGGGCTTGAAATTAGATAAGTTAGATGTTGTTAGAATAGTTATCGAGTACGATATAGATGAGGCAAACAGGTCGATAAATTGGAAATGGGATACACTAAGAGTAGACGCGTTCAAGAGGTTGCCAAGCGAGAAAGTGAACGAGGTTATAGCGGCCTTCGTGGTAAAGGCCCCTGAGTTGTCGATGGGGGCTGTGAAATACACGGTTGAGAGATTAGGAGAGACATTTGACGGCGATGTAGTATATTCCGTTAAAATGGATGAAAGAGAAGCGGGAATAGCCATCGTCCTACCAGTAGATGAGGCCATGGCCGTGTTGAAAAAAGCCGCTGTATTAGACCCAACCCCAGCTATATTCGAGAAAACAAAGCTTGTTTTAGTTGACAAAACACTTGAAAACGCGTTATCAGAGGAATTGGGGAAATTAATGGAAAAGGGGATTCACGTAGAATACAACGAGGCGCTCAAGGTCATAAATGCTATAAGAGAGAGGATAAAAGCGGCCCCCATGGAGAAACCACTGGAACTGGAGGAATAGGTATTCGCATAGTTCTTTTTTAAACCCCCTCATAGGGCTTCTTTCACCAGGTCCTCGCAATATAAGTGTCATCGCTATGAATGGCTTGGGGAAGGGGGAAAATTTATAAGATTCCAAGGGGGTATTTTTATAGTGAAAACAAGGGGTGCTTATTGCAATGAGCAAGAAAGTTGTGGGTAGACATGTATATGGGGAGCTATATGGATGTGATCCCTCGATATTGATGGATGAAGCACGCCTTGTCGAAATAGTGAGAAAAGCGGTGGAAATAGGCGGGTTTACATTACTAGATGTAAAGGCTTGGAGAATATCGCCCGGAGTCAGTGTCATAGCAGTGATACTTGAAAGCCATATCAGTGTGCATACTTGGCCCGAGTACAGTTTTGCAACAGTAGATGTATATACATGTGGGTCCAAAGGAGACCCCATGAAGGCGTATCACTACATCGTGAAAGAATTAAAAGCCAGTTCCTTCACTGTGAAAATAGCTAGTAGAGATTACGAGGAATAAAATGAAATTCGTTTATCTAGTGGAATAAATCAACATGTTTTTCCCAGAATTTTATTAATAATTAAATAGTTGTCGATGACCTATTAATGAAAACGATGTGCTGTATCCATCCCTGTAGTGATTTGCAATGAAACACGATGTGATAATAATAGGTGCTGGGCCAGCCGGTTTATCACTGGCAGCTGAGATCAAGGGCCTAGATGTACTGATAATTGAGGAACATCGGAGAATTGGGTTGCCCTTACATTGCACCGGTTTAGTGGGTTACTTAACTAAGACCATTATATCCAGGTATTCAAACCACGTCATAGATAAATCGTATAGCAGAATAACATTCATAAGTGAAATGTCCAGGAAGGTTATCGATTTCAAGGAAAAGGCTGTTTTCCATATAAACAGGCCTCTTCTAGAGGAAACTCTGGCAAGCATAGCTGAATCCCGGGGACATAAGTTGGAAACAGGTGTTAGGGCGAAGCCTTATCACGGTTTCAGTGTAAAGATGCTGGACAAGGTGATGAAACCCGAGGTCATTGTCGCATCTGATGGTGCTTCAAGCTTGTTTAGAAAAGTGTTTTCGAAAACAACCCCTGGCTACCTCATTGGAATCCAGGTTATGGCTAGGGTTGAAAATCTAGATGATGAATCAATATTTGTTATATATTCAAAGGATATTACTGGTTTTTTCAGCTGGATTGTACCATTGGATATCGATAAAGCTATAATTGGCTGTATCACATCAGGCTCAGTCACTAGTCCCGGGACTTTGTTTCACAAGATCTCTAGGAAGGCCGGCATAAGGATCACTAGTCTGGGGAGTATATTCGGAGGGCTGATACCTATTCACCGCCCCCTGAGAGAACCCGTGGTTTATTCAAAGATAGTTTTCCACGGTGACTCTGTCCCCTTGGTTAAACCATACACAGGGGGAGGTCTTTTCCATATATTTAATCTATCGCCACTGTTAGCGAAATGCTTAGAAAACATGGATCTCGCAAAATACGTTAAAATATACAAAAAGAACATATATGGCAAGTTATTAGTGGAGCGCTCATTGGTCGATCTAGTACGTAAAAACAATTTATATCAATTACCCATGGACATTGCCCACGTTATTAATAAACTTGGTTTCTTAACTATAAGTGATTACGACCATCACTATAAGTTACTATTCAAGGCACTGGGCCTGATGCCGTTATTACCATTCGTACTCACATATAACATTGTGAATTGATGATCCCTGCCAGCTTTTCAATGGAATGAGCGACTTTCTCGGAGATCTCTAGTCCCAGGTCAATTCTCTCTGGACATATGCCAACGACATATATCTCTTCAACACCACCCGTGGATCTCAAAAACTGCATGATAGTTTCAAATGAAATGGAATGTGTAGTTACAATACTAGTCTCTTTTTTAATGGCTTTTTCATCGGCTATAACGACTTCCCCGGGGCTACAACCTGGGTAGATCACCGCATCAAATATTACCAAGACCTCTGGCCTCCTCGAATACACTTCATGAATACACATCTCCAATCCAGCTTCACATTTTAAGCAATCCATGCCTTTCTCGATCAATTTATCACAAAGCACTAACCCAGCTTGATCATCACTCCTAAGGTGAGAACCAATGCCTATGAAGAGGTGTTTCCTAGAAAACACGTGCTTTTTAAAAAACTGATTGATTAAATCACCGCGGAGCATTACTAGCCCTTTTCAACAAGTCTTCCCACATTTTGTCTACATATTCCTGTATATGTTTAACCAGCTCCTTGTTCTCGGGCCTCAGCAAATGCCTGAATCTACCCTGTATTTCGAGGAATTTCTCTATGGGTTGTTTGAGCTGTGGGTTTCTCGCTATGACAAGGCTTCTATCAGTTAACATGTATCCTTGTTCAGGAGTCCACTCCCATAGTGGGAAATAACACGTATCTACAGCTTTCCTCAACACTTCAATCGATATGTCCGTTTCATGTCTCCAACCCCTGTCACAGCTACTAAGCGCATGTATGAACGCTGTCCCATTCACCTCTATCCCTCTACGCACTTTCTTCATGAAATCCATCCAGTGCGCTGGTGTAGCCGTCGCCACGTATGGTATTCTATGAGCCACCATGATCTCTGCTATCGGTTTCTTCCACTCTGGTTTACCAGGTATAACAGTACCTATGGGGGTTGTCGTGGTCCAGGCAAATCTAGGTGTCCCACCAGATCTCTGTATACCCGTGTTCATGTATGCTTCGTTATCATACAATATGTAGAGCACATCGTGGTTTCTCTCAGCCATACCACTTAATGCCTGGAAACCTATATCATATGTACCGCCATCCCCTCCGAACACGACTACATCAACATGATCATATGGCAATCTCCCCGTTTTCTTCAAGGCCTTGATCGCCGCCTCAATACCGCTTGCAGTCGCCGCGGCGTTTTCAAAAGCGTTGTGCATCCATGGAACGGCCCAGCTCGTATATGGATATATCGATGTCGACACTTCTAGACATCCAGTGGGGCTCACAACTATTGTTGGGCCTCTGAAAGCGAAACTAGCCAACTTGACGACCAATGGCGCTGTACAACCAGCACACATTCTGTGACCTGGTAGCAAAGCTGGCCTTTTTTGCTCGGCTAATTGCCTCAAGTTAAAATTCAATGGTATCTCGCCTTTCCAATTCGGCTCAAAGATCCATATTTTATAGGCCGGTTCACCTTTCTTGACGGGTATTTCAGGGATTGTCTTGACAACCATCACTCCCTCACCCCTAAATACCTTATTTTATCTGGTATGAAACCTCTCTCTAAGTCTTTCTT